>NZ_FMIC01000002.1:6663750-7269546 GCF_900091625.1 Micromonospora peucetia | reverse complement strand
CGTACCGCTCGGTCATTGCGATACCTCCGCGGCAGCCGTGCTCCGTACCGCAATGACCATCGACAACGCACCCACGTCGTACCCCCGATTTCCTCGTCGGTGCTGGTCCGGCCGCCGATTCTGCGGCACAACCCGGGTCTTGTCGCAAGCCCCCCTGTGCGCTATACGTTAGAAGGGGCAGGGAGCGAGTTCTTTTCCGAGCTGATATTGCAGCTCAGGGTGCGCGGCGAGCCCGGGTATCGATGAGGCGAAGCTCCAGGTAAGACGATCGCCCCTCCACGATTCCGCTGCCGAGCAATGCTCGAAACCTGTGGATGAGCGTCGGGCTTAGGCGCGTGCCGACGGGCGCCTGCGGGGTCGCCTGTCTCGGGGTCGCCCTGGACTTGCTCACTCTGGTTGGGAGATCCTGACGGTGCTCGTCATCGACACCGACCTGTTCGACGAGTTGGCCGCCGACTTTGTGGACCGCAACGATGAGGGCCAGGTGGTGGCCGAGCGGTACCCGTTCACCGAAGCCGGCGTGCGAGGCGGGGCGTCTCGCACCCGCCGGGGCCGGGTGCCTTGAGTTGCGTGGCTGTGGCGTGAACATCTGCTGATGCCGTAGCCGGCACGTAACCAGCCTGCCGTATGATGACCCTTGGCACTGCTAGGTTTACGCTCTGCGGTCATGAAACTTGGACGTGCCGTGGCGGCAGGAACACTTGTTGCCCTCACCCTCACCGGCTGCTCCCTCGACTACGACGACAGGCGCGACTACCTGCGCACGGTTGCGTTCCGGGGCGCGGAGACGCATAGCCTGATCGCATCGTCGGAGGGCAAGCCGGACGCGGAGCGGTGCAAGGCCGCACACATTGCTCTCAATGACGACGCCCCGGGCGTTGGGGAACTTCCATTGACCAAGAGGAGTGGATCGCCCAGGTGGAGGCGTTCTTCGTGGACTCGTGCGTCTCGGGTAAGCCGAAGGAGTTGCCCCGTTGGGGCCGCCTGCAACTCCGGCGGTCACGGTCAGCCCATCGGTTCGCCGTCGGGCACGCCCGCAGCGACGCCGTCTGCTGCGGTAACACCCTGACGCAGATGATGCCTCCACCCTGCTCGCGGTGGAGGCTTCATCGTTGCCTGCGACCCATCGGCCCCGGTCAGCATGATCCGGACACACGGTAGGATGGGGGCACAAATACAGAACGGGCCGGCAGGTGTTGGTAGCACCTTTGCGCCGGGCCCTGATCGCCTAGCAGGAGGCGACCCATGTCTAGGGTGGAAGTCTTCCTTGCCCGCACGTCTGTGCGACGGCTGGTGTGCGATGAGCGCCACCGACGATGAGACCTCTCACCTACGCATCCCCACCGAGATCCAGGATTTCGTTGCCGCGGGGAAGCTCACCATCCATGCGGCCTGGCTGTACGGCTTGCTGCTGAGGCACATCAACTACACGCGCGGCGACGCCCACGTCTGGCCATCTCGCAGCAACCTCGCCAAGCGGATGCAGTTCAAGAATACGCGGCGGTTGACCGCTATCTCACCGAGCTAGCCGCCGCGGGGCTCATCGAGACAGAGCGGCGACGCAAGGCGAGGCCAACGACACGAACCGGTACACGCTGCTGCTGGTGTCGTGGCCGAAGACTCCGCCACTAGGGGTGGTGCGCCACAGCACACCACCCCTAGTGCGCTGAAGAACACCACCCTAGTGAGCCACAGCGCACCCGAACTAGAAGAACTACAACTAGATGAACATGAACTAGACCAAAGATCAGACCAGAGCAGCCTCCCCTCCGGTCGCTTCGCCCTCCGGGGCCGACGAGACGCAAAGCCGCTTTGCCGACGAGTGGAATCCTCCCGCCCAGCGGCAACCCAGCACAGCCAAGAAGCTTACCCAGCAGCGAATCGACGATCGGGCGACGTTCCTCAGCCTCATCAACGCTGGACACCTGCGCTCCGACGGCACCACCTTCGGGAAGGGCGTGTGGACGGTGGATGCCTTTTACAACGCGTTTCGCAAGCTCAAGAGCACCAAGAAGCCGATCGGGTTTCCGGGGCGTACATCGAGGGCATGGCCGAGCGGGACCCTGACAACGGCGTTGAGGATTGGCTGCTGACGCTCGGTTTGGAGCCCGCGTAGTGGTCCCGCAGCGGGACTAGTCCGACACGGAGACTGGTTCCGCAGCGGGACCAGTTCCGCCGATACCTTCCGGGAACCCTTCCGGGAACCTTCCGGGAACCTTCCGGGACCCTTCCGGGAACCCTTCCGGGAACCCTTGGAGATCCCCCGTGCCGTTGACCCCTGACGACATCACCACCGACTCCGACCGGTGGGGCTACCGCACAGGCGCCCGCTTCGTCGGCCCCAACGAGTGGATAAGCACCGGTTGGACTACATCAACCGCCGCCACTTCTACCTTCAGTCGCTCACGGATGGCTTGTCTCTCGCTGCTGACGGCGAAGGGCTGATCCTCGACTACCGGCCGAACGAGTTCTACGAGGGCACGCTGTCGGATGCGATGCGCGACGAGGACGACGACCCGGGCTGGAAGCTCACCTACGACCGGTTCTCGGCGATGACCCTGTCGGTGTTCATGTTCGAGCTGGTGACGGCGGGTCTGCTGGCGACCCGGGGCAACGGGGACAGCGTGGACTACCGGCTCACCCTGCGGGCGGTGCTGGGGCGTGAGCGACGTCGTGGAGCCGCCGGAGAAGCATCCCGCCTACCGAGTGGAGTTGGATATGGGTCACGGGCCGGTGTTGGAGGTGCAGGCTGTGCCGTTCGATGATCCGAGCTGCGACAGCCCGTACGCCAACCTGAGGTTTCAGGTGACCGGCGGGGACTACGACATGGTGTTTTCGTGCCGGTCGTTGCTGTCGGATGAGGACATGGGCGCGATGATCGACGCGCTGACGAAGGCTCGTGCGGATGCCCGCCGGCAGGCTGCCCTGTTCGGCTGGGAGCCCGGCGAGGACTAGCGGGCCCGCTGGTGGCAAGCGGGTGGCAAACGCCATGGCACTTGCTACCCATCTGCTGTAGCACCTGCTATGCGGCAGTCCAGGTCGCAAGGGGCGGATAGGCTATCCGATTCTTACGGCATGGCCAATCCGCTTCCTGTCGAGTGGCTATCCACCAGCGGGGATGGCTGAGGCCGCCCAACCCAGCCAGGTTGGGCGGCCTCAGCGCCTTGCGGGAGTTGCGGCAACCCGCGGGCGTTCGCGGGTAGCGTCGCCGGCGTGAGGGTGTTGCTGCGGGACGGTCCCGGTGACGGGCAGGTGGTCGACGGCCACGGCGAGACGGCCGTGTGGGGTGCGTGCCTGTACGAGCGGACCGGCGACCGCGAGGAACGCCACGGCCGCACCCTGCCCGTGTTTCGGCACCGGCCGGACTGCTGCGAGTTGTACGGGCGGGGCGCCGAAGACCGGTGCGAGTAGCACCCCTGGGGCGTTCAGTCCTCGCGCCAGTGTTCCTCGTAATGCCACTCCTCGTACCACACCTCTTCGTACTCGCCGTCGTCGTGGCTGTCGCCGCGGTCGCGGTTCCACCACGCGTAGCCGATGCCGATGACGGCGACGAGTCCGACAATTCCGGCGACACCTTCGGTGCTCACCGCATGGACGGTAGTGGCGGGTTGTTGCTGCGGGTGAACGGTGTCGGGTAGCTGACGCTCCCTTGCCGGGTAGGCGAAGACCCCGGTCGAGCTGATGCTTGACCGGGGTCTTCTTTGCATATGGATTAGCAGGACGTCAGGTCACTGCCGTCGGACGCAGTCGTCGCCGAGGCGTTCCACCAGTGGTCGCGCCAGGCTGGTCCACTGGTCCCGGCTGATGCCGTACACGCTGGCGATGTCCTCCGCCACCTCGCCAGCATCGTCGTACGAGTCCGGCAGTTGAGGCTCCCACCATGCCCGGTTCTGGATCCAGCTGCCGCGGGACCAGCGGCGGCGGGGGCTGCGGTTGAGGATGGTGAGGATGTCGCAGCGGTTCAGGTCGGCTTTGACCTGGGGGAACCGGGCGGCTAGGGGGAAGTTTCGCCAGGCGTGGTTGAAGGAGAGTTCGAGTTCGAGTTTCCGGCTGGTGAGTCCGGTGACGCCGAGGTCGAGGCAGCCGACGGCGAGTCCGTCGCCGATGACGGTGTACTGGTCGGCCTGGGTGAGCTTCCCGGTCAATGCTGCTCCTTCGGGTGGTTCTTGATGCGGAGGGGCGGGCTTCTTTCAGCAGCGGCTTGAGCTTGCGGACCTGTCAGGGCGTTGCGGTTGGGGTAGGCGAAACCGCCCCCATCACCCCACCCATGAAGATCATCACCGTGAACACGATCATCGGGGCAACGAACACATACCCGAGCACCAGACCAGCCACCGCCATGCCCCGCCCCGACTTCCGGCCGTCCGCAGTGTCCCGCAGCCCCATATGCCCGAGGACCACTGCGGCAAGGCATGGCAGCCCGAACAGGCACCAGCCGCCGAGCACCCCGATGATGCCCAACACCATGGATGCGGTGGCGAGCCCGGACGCTGGCGGCACCTGGGCGACGATCACCTGCGGCGGCGGGTAGTAGCCGGCGGGCGGATAGCCGGGACTGGTGGGCGGGCCGGAGATCGGCGGCGGGCCGTACGGCGGTCCGGGCTGCGGGTAGGTCAAGGTGGCTCCTCGGATGCGGTTTGGCCTGGCTGATGCTGGTGGCGGGCGGGGGTGGTGTCGCCACCGTTGTCGGGTAGGCGACTGCGGTTGTGGCCGGATGGTGGCGGCTACGGCACCATCCGGTGGTGGCCTCAGAGGATTCGGCGCCCGGGTTTGCCTCGCCGGCTGGCAACGATCACACTCCCGTACACGGCGAGCGCCACCGCCAGCAGCGGGCAGCCGACCACCGGTTCCAACACGCACACAACGAATGAGGCCATCACTGCGGTAACTAGGATGGTGGTGGCGACCAGCGGGTTGATGCCGCTGCGGCGGGGCCGGGTCCGCCGATACCCTGCTCTCGGAGGCTGCTGCGGCAACGGCGTTTCCGGCCGATGCCATGATGCCTGAGGTGGCGGTGGGTGGTATCGCTCGTGGGGTTGCGGTGGCGGCCAACCGCCGCACCGTCTACTTCCGCTATTTCAAGCTCGTCTTCAACCACGGACTTCAGCACGGACGCGTGGACACCACCGACGACCAGTCGGCCGTCGCGATCTGGTACACCCGCGACCAGGTTCCACTGGTGGAATCGACCGGCCACTACTACGAGGTGGAACGGGCCACCGGCAGGTACGCCCCGAGGTTCCTGCTGCTCGACGCCATCTTCGAAACGCACCACCCACATGCTCCACACGACTACCTCGCCTACGTCGCCGTCGACCCACGCCACCAGGGCCGAGGCGTCGGAACGGCGCTGCTCACCAACGCCCACCAGACCCTCGACGCGGCCAACCGGGCGGCGTACCTGGAAGCCAGCAACACCCGCAACAGGGACCTGTACCAGCGCCTCGGCTACCGCCAGGGCGCCCCGATCCACCTGCCCACCGAAGGGCCACTGATCTGGCGGATGTGGCGGGGCCAGCCGACCGACGGCACCCCCGCACCTTTCCCCACTGACCTCCTGCCACACAGGAGTCCCCTGTGAACGGCACTTCCGTGCCGCCCACGAGCGGGTGACCGGCAGCGGCCGGGCCTGTTCTCGTACGTGCTCATCCTCGAACGCGGCAAAGCACGCGCTTGATCATCAAGGGTGCCGATTGCGGCGGGCTCGAAGGCTTGGCCTTCTGCGGGTAGATCGTCTCGTGACGGGCCAGCATCGCGACGAACTCGGCGATCTTTCGCTCGCGTGTCTGAGCCCGCTTGACGGAGCCGACGCGGTGGATGAAAGCGTAGCGGTTGGTCTTGGTGAGTACGTCGAACATGGCCTGGACGGCGGGGTCGGCGGCGACCGCGGCAAGGAGGTCGGCCGGCACCTCAGCTTCCGACGGCGGAGCGTAGGCAGCCGCCCACCGCCCGTCCGCCCTCGCAGCTTCCACTGCGGCGCGGCCCGAGAGCAGCATGCGCCCCTGCGTCTCCAACCGGGCCACGTGGGCGACGTTGCGCTGTGACCAGGAACTGCGGTGCCGGCGCGGGGTGAACCGGATCCAAGAGGTCTCCTGATCCCGCTTGCGGGCCTGCCCGTCGATCCAACCGAAGCACAATGCCTCGTCAACCGCCTGTTGCCAGGTCATCGCGCCTCGACCGCCTCGCCGTGCTTGCCATCAGCCGGGATGTCGTCCCTGGCGGGACGGGGTAGCCAGCGGAGTGCTATGAGGCCGAGTACGAGGTGCAACAAACTGGCTGTAGCTGCGACCACGTGCATGCCGGTGAGGAAGGCTGACTTGGCGTCGGTGATCAACGTTTGTGTCAGGCCGGTGAGCTGAAGCGTTTCGTCCAGGGTCGGCGCGAGGTCGGGCCCTTGGAGCCGGAACAGCAGTGCTGCCAGAGAGCCGAGCAGTGCAATGCCCAGGGCGTTACCGACCTCGTTGCTGGTCTCGGCGATCGCGCCTGCTGAGCCTGCTCGCTCGGACGGGACCGCGCCGACGGCGGTGTCAGCGACGACTGCGAAGGAGATGCCATAGCCGATGCCAGCGATCGCAGTGGAAGCGACGTACCAGCCGATCCCGCCAGTGATGGTGGTGGGCAAGAGCAGGAGCAGCCCGGTGGCGATGGAGAAGTGGCAGACAAGCAGCGCGGAGCGTTTCCCGACGCGATCGACCACCACAGGGGTGATGATGCAAGTCGTGATGAGCACAACGGCTCCCGGTAACGCCAGCAAGGCAGCCTGCAGGACCGGAATGTCAAGGACGGACTGCAAGTAGATGCCAGCCAGGTAGGCGGCTGCTGACCACGCGGCCAACGGTAGAAGCCCGGTGATCACCGCGATGGTGAAGACTCGATCCCGGAAGAGAGAGAAGTCGATGAGTGGATGGTCCAGGTGTCGTTGACGGACGCCGAACCATGCCAGCACGGCGACCCCCATGAGCCCGGCGAGCGCCGCCGATACGGAGAGGCCCTCGGCGGCAGCGTGCTTGAGCCCGTAGATCGCTAGCAGCAGACCGACCGCAGAGGTCACGACACTCATCGGGTCGACTCGACCGGGGCGGGTGGTTTGCACCTCGCTGAGCAACATGGGTGCGAAACACAGGAACAGCGCGATCAAGGGAAGGTTGATCAAGAACACCGATCCCCACCAGAAGCGTTCCAGCAGCACGCCACCGATGGCCGGCCCGATTGCGAATCCCGCGGCGAAGGCCGCAGCGAAGATGCCGATGGCCTGGGCCCGACGCTTCGGGTCGGTGAACAGCTCACTGAGCACCGCCAAGGCGGACGGAAGCAAGGTGGCGCCGGCGATCCCCATCACGGCACGGGCGGCGATGAGTAGCGCCGGTGTGGGCGCGAACGCGGCGGCGGCCGAACCGATGCCGAAGAAGACCGCGCCGATCATGAGCAGCTTGAGTCGCCCGTAGCGGTCGCCGATATTTCCGAATGCGATAAGCAGGGAGCCGACCGAGAAGCCGTAGACATCCAGGATCCACAGCGCTTGGTCAGCGCTGGGATTGAGAGCCTGACTGACCCGTGGCATTGCGAGGAACAAGATGGACCCGTCCATCGAGACCAAGAGCACCGGGCCGAGGACGACCAGCAGACCGAGCCAAGCTCGGACGTTGGTCGTGCGTGAGGTGTGTTGCGTCATGCCGGCAACGCTCCAGCGCAGAGCCGGGAGCAGCTAGCCACCTGGTGTGGGTACACCCAGCAGGTACACCCAGCCATCCGCGACGGGCGCCTAGTCTCGATGTCATGGAGAGCCTCGGAGCATTCTTGAAGAGCCGCCGCGACCGGGTCACCCCAGACGAGATCGGGCTACGCACCTACGGGAGCGCCCGCCGAGTTCCGGGGCTGCGCCGCGAGGAGCTCGCCCACCTGGCAGGGGTCAGCGCTGGCTACTACACGCGGCTGGAGCAGGGCCAGGCGGAGACGGCCTCCGAACAGGTTCTCGACGCCCTCGCACGAGTTCTGGAACTGGACGACGTGGAGGTCGTACACCTTCACAATCTCGCCCGCCAGCCCTCCCGGTCCGGCCTCGCCGAACCACCAGTCGAGCAGCCCCACCGGCGCGTCCTCGCGCTGCTCGAATCACTGGCCGAGGCGACGCCGGCGATCGTGCTGGGCCGCCGCGGCGACGTCCTCGCCTGGAACCGCACCGGACACGCGCTGCTCGCCGAGCACGTCGACTTCGAGGCGCCCCGTGACCCGGGCTGTCGTCCCTCGATCCCGAGGATGTTCTTCCTCGACGCTCTCACCAGGGATCTGCACCGCAATTGGGACGAACTCGCCCGGGTCCACGTCGCCTACTTGCGTCTCACCGCCGGACGGTTCCCGACCGACGCGCGCCTAGCGAACCTCATCGGTGAACTCACCATGCGCAGCGACCAGTTCGCCTCCCTGTGGGCAACCGGTGAAGTCGCCGACTGCACCACCGGCGACATGCATCTCCAACACCCCACGGTCGGTGCGGCGAGCATCGCCTACCAAGTCTGGCTACAGCCCGACAGCCCCGATCACCGCCTCGAGATCTACACCCCAAACGATGCCTCCTCGGCAGACGCACTACGGATCCTCACCCAACGCGCTTTCGGAGAAGACGATCCGAGCATCAGGGCGCCCGAGGGGCCTGCGGCTGGTCGCGATCGATCCGTCAACAACCCCCTGCCCCGCAACAGCTAGTAGTCCGAGACCTCGACGATCAGGTGGCTGGTTCCATCTCCAGCAGGCCGTCGCCTGGTTGCCGGGCGGCGAAGGCCTCCGCGCTCAGCAGCACGACCCGAGTGTTGTCGCTGTTCGGACACCAGTGATCGGGCGCTGACGTCACCTTCGGTGCCGCGCGCTTTGCGGCAAATCCGCGCACTCACCTCAGACCCGTTCGTCGGCGTCACGTCAGCGTCGCAGCCTTGGTGGGCGGGCGGGTTCAGGCACCGAGCAGGATTCAGTTGGGTCGTCAGTGAGCTCGTAGAACGTGCTCAAGCCGCTGTTCGAGTCGGCTGCGAGCGAGGTCGTCACTGATGTCCAGTCCGGAGTCGCGCCATGGCTGGACGACTTTCGCTGGGTCCGGCAGGTAGCCGACAATGTCCATGACGTTCCAGTACCGGAACTCGTCCTCGTCGTGCCGGCCATCGACCCGGCGACGGTACGCGTTCGTGAATCTGGCCCCAGCCTCAATGCCGTGCAACATGGCCAGATAGGTCGCGGCGTGTGCGACGTCCAGGGTCGCCGGTCCCCACGATGTCTCGACCCAGTCCACTACGCCGCTGATACGCCCGTGCGACCACAGTAGATTTCCCGGATGAAAGTCTCGGTGCAGAAACGTACCGGCATAGGCCGGCACGGGTTGTTCCAGCAGCTCGAACGCCTGATGCCATAGCTGTCGCCGCTGCGCCCACGGTGGCATGACTCGTTTGCCCGGCGCAGCCCACGACTGGTACTGCCGTGGCCTGTCCTGCCCAGGAGCGAATTGATGGATGCTAACGAGAACCTGCGCCATTGCCTCCAGGATGCCGTCCGCGGCAGAGGTCAAGCAAAGCCGCCCGGGCAGCCAGGACATGAGGTGTGCCGGTGCCCCGGCGGTCTCCCCGGACAGATCCAGGGCGATACTTCGAGGCACCGGGATCGATGACCGTTGCAGTTGCCGCTGGACAGCCGCCTCTCTGGAAAGCAGTCCGGCAGCGTGTCGACGCCACGGCTCCTTCGTCACCAGCCGGAGTACAGCCTGTTCACCGTCGTGTCCGGTCAGGCCCAGCATGGTGGACGTCCAACCACCCGTGAGACGCCGCACCCTGGTGATCCGACGCTGCCAGGTCGACTCAACCCAGCGAATCTCAACCTCGGTCGCACTGCCCACGGGTACCACTCTGTCATCGGCACGACCGTGCACCGGACACAGCCGCTCACATGACGCGTACCTCAACGCCCTGTCGGCGGCAAATGAGTGTGTGCTCGGGGTATCGCACCGCGGTCGGCGGCAGATGAGCGCGCCCGCTAGTGGCGCCGTTCGGCCGGCCAGGACCCGAGGCGGGGTATTTCTTGACTCTCGACCCGGTGGAGGGCTGACCCTTCCTGGGTGACGTATGAAAAGCGCGACCAACGATCAGTCCCTCTCGCGATTGACCTGGAGATGCTGCGGCCGGTACTGCGCGACGGCTGGGGAGCGGATACCTGCGACCCGCACGATGTGCAGGATTGGCACGCCAGCAACGCAGCCCGTGGCCAATGCGGGGTGACTGCCTTGATCATTCAGGACCTGCTCGGCGGAGAGCTGATCCTCGGCGAGGTCCTCGCCGGAGACGTCAAGGTCGGCTACCACTACTGGAATCGATTGGCCGACGGCCGCGAGGTCGACCTGACAGCTGACCAGTTCCAGCCACCGGAAGTCGTTGTCGGCGGTCAAGTCCAGCAACGCCCGCCGGGCCCACCTCGGCGATGCCGCCAGCAGTACGAGATCCTGCGGGACCGCGTCTTCACAGCCCTCTACGGTGCCGTTGTGCTCGAAGAGGGCTGCCGGGTCGGGACCGACTGTGCGACTCACAGCCAGGTCAGGACACCGGCAGGTTGAACCTCCGTCCCATCCCGAACTCTGGTGCCCCGTCGTCAGTGACCATGGCGAATGCCCCAGCTGGCACACCGCCGAGAGTCGCTACGCCGGAGGCAGCAGCCAGCCGGGCGCTGCCCCGACGGCCAGCGCACACGCCGCGTGGCAGAGCCGGATGTCTGCGCGTGCCCTCTGGCTGGAGCGGGCTTGTCCTACTCCTATGCTCTAATCCCGTCATGCATGTCGTCGTCTGCGGCGCACTCGTGGAGAACGGCGCGGTCCTGCTGGTACACCGCAGCCCGACCCGCCGGGCATACCCGGATCTCTGGGATCTGCCCGGGGGCACGTCGAAGCGGGTGAGTCTGAACTACAGGCCCTCGCGCGTGAGATGCACGAGGAGCTAGGGGTTCACATTGTGACGGAGTCCTCGTCACGGTTGGGCGACCTGCATGCCGGCAGTGGCGAGGACGCCGTCCACGTGGGCGTCTGGCAAATCAGAGACTGGGTCGGCTCTCCCACCAACCGTGCACCTGAGGAGCATGACGACATCGCATGGGTCAGGATCAGCGAGCTGGGTGGCCTTCCCCTCGTGTTTGGCGCCCTGCCGGCATTGCTTCGTTCCCTGCCTGAGCCTGACCGGCTGCCTCGTCGCGACGAAGCACGGACAACCGCATCGCCGAGCGGCCCGTAGATCCATCGCTGCTCGGCACTTCCGTCCGGTTGAATCCCCTGCATCCGGTGATCGGCAGGAGCGGACGCTGACCGGTGCACGGTCAGCGGCAGATTCGGATGCCGCGTTTTAGCAGAGTCCACGCTCTATAGAGCCGGCAGCAGACCACGACGCCGCACATACGGTCCCGTATCCCGCTAGACCGCGGCGAGGATCCGCGCCAGCTCTGTGGGCCGCGTCATCATCGGCCAATGTCCGGAGTCGATGTCGACCAGGCCGATGTGCTTGGCCCGGCCCAGCTCGGGTACGTCTCCCGCGGCGATCCACTCCTGCGCCTCGGCAGGTGTGAACTCCGGGCACACCACCACGACCGGAACGTCGAATCGCCGCTCGTCTGTCAGCCGTACGACGCCCCTGGCCACGCCCTCGGGAACCGGGATCGCCGCCGCCGCGAAGGCCTGCCGGGCCTGCTCGTCCAGGTCGGCCGCGTCCGCCCCGTTGAACGGTCTCCAGCCTGGGAACGGCATGACACCGTCGCTGATCTCGAAGAAGTCGGCGTACGGCTGCCCGTCGCCTGAGGGAAACCCGCCGATCAGCACGACCTTGGCCACGCGCCCGGGCCGCGCGTCGGCCGCCATCCAGGCCAGGGTGCAGGCTGCGGAGTGCCCCACCACCACCGACCTGCCGGGACCCGCGTCCACGGCGGCGAGCACCGCGGTCAGTTGATCGGCCAGCGTCGCCGCCATGTTCCCGTCGCCCTGCCCCGGTAGGGCCACCGGCACCGCAAGGCGGCCCCTCTCTTCGAGCTCGCATGCGATGCTGGTCCACACCGACCCGTCGAGCCACAGGCCACCCACGAGCACGATCTGTTCTGCAGTCATGGAATCAACCTAGAGGCGATTCCGGACGTTCTACTTCCGCTACTCTCTCCGCTGTGCGAACCGGTCCGAGCCCCACCGCCCGGGCCCTGCGCGCGCTCGAGATCCTGCAGGCACGTCCCGGCGTTACTGCCGACCAGCTCGCCTCCCTCCTGGGCGTGACAGAGCGGGCCGCGCGCCGCTACGTCGGGATCCTTCGCGAGGCCGGCATCACGGTCGAATCGATCCGCGGGCCGTACGGCGGCTACCGGCTGGGCCGCGGCACCCGGCTACCGCCGGTCGTCTTCACCCAGGAGCAGGCGCTCGGCTTGGTCATGGCCGTGCTCGACGGGCAGCCGGCCGCGATCGACGCCGACGACCTGATCGGCTCGGCACTCAGCAAGGTCATCCGGGCTCTCCCCGACAGCGTCGGACGGCAGGCGGCGGCGCTGCGGGCGTACGCCTCGGCCACCCCTGACCGACATTCGGCCCGTCCTGACGCCGCCACCACAAGCGCCCTGGTCGCCGCCGTCGCCGACCGGCGCCGCGTCCTGGTCACCTATCGAGGCAAGAGCGGCGAGGAGTGGGACGCCGAGGTCGACCCGTGGGCGGTCGTGGTGCGGTACGGGCGCTGGTATCTGCTGTGCCACTCGTACCGCGCGGACGCGATCCGCACGTACCGTATCGACCGGGTTCGGGCCGTGCGGCATCTGCCGCACGGCTTCACACCGCCCGACGACCTGGATCCGGTTGCCGCACTTGAGGAAAACCTCGGCGCAGGATGGAAGTACCGCACCCGCGTGCGGTTCCACGCGTCGTGGGAAAAGGTGGCACCGTGGATCCGGCCACCGATGGGCCGCCTCGAGCCGGACGGCGACCGGTGCGTACTGGTCGGCAGCACCCGAAACCCGGCGATGTACGCCCAGGAGTGGCTGGCCGTTGTCCCCTTCGACTTCTCTGTGGAAGAAGGCCCCGAACTCCATGCCGCCGTGGCCACGGTCGCGGCCCGCTTCAGCGCAGCACTCTCGCCTTCGCCGCCCGAGACCCGGCCCGGCGACTAGCGCCGACGACATCCGATGGCTGCCGGCAAGCCGCCGGCTGGACCTGTGCATTGTCAACGACACGGTTGCGCGTTGCCCTCCGTCGGCCGGCTGCGCTCCACGACGCGCGGGCTGCGGCAGATCCGTGCCTGGGTTCCATGTGTCATCGACCCTGGCCGAACTGGCCGCGGTAACGTCCGGGGCCGACAGCATCAGAAAGTTGCAGGCGTGGCTCGCCACGATCGCGCGATAACCATCAATGCGGGGAGCAGGCCCATCGACGCCTCTGACACGATCATCCTGTGGCGGCCCACCGGGCAGGCCGAACTCGACCTTGTCGCGGCGTCCGGATGGCGGGCTTGGCCACCCCGCCTGCCGGACCAGCCGATCTTCTATCCGGTACTCAACCGCTGGTACGCCACAAAGATCGCCCGCGAGTGGAACGTTCCTGCCGGTGGCGTCGGCTACGTGACCCGGTTCGAGGTCCAGCGTGCGTACCTGGACCGTTACGAGGTTCATCAGGTCGGTGGCCGCGACGTGCTGGAGTACTGGATCCCCGCAGAGGAGCTTGCCGACCTCAACGCCCACATCGTCGGCGCGATCATCGAGGAAGCCGACTACCGCGGTCCCGTGGGCGACCAGGAGTTCACCGACGCCCACCACGCGCTGGGCAGAGCGCTACCGGCCGCGTGGCGGGCCTACCTGCAAGGTGCGTCGTGGTTCCGGCGAGGGTGGATGACAGGCGGAGCCTATGTTTGGCTCAACACGCCACGCGAGATGCTTGAGCTGCACCACGCATGGGACGAGAGCACCGACGCGCACCCCGGCATCGCGATCATCGGCGGTGACGGATCCCGTGAACAGCTCGTGCTCGACCTGCGCAGCGACCCCGCACCGGTACTGCTGGTCGACATCACCAGCAGCGGATGGGACAACGCCATCCGACAAGCCGATGATGTCGGCGAACTCATCGACCGCATCGAGGCGGGCACCTTCGCGTTCGACTTCGAGGATTAGCGGACATCGGCGAGCGGTCCAACGCGCACCCCGCGGCCATGAGCGTGCACTGCGAAGCGATCTCGGAGGAGGGGGTGGGAGTTCGCGGTCCTCGTCAGCGCGGCTGCGTTGGTGGTTGCTCGCCGGTCCAGCTTTGCCTCAGGCGGTCGATCAGGCCGATGAAGACAGAGAAGGCGTGGTCGACGCGTTCGCGGTCGTTGGTAGCCAGGAGATCGAGTTGCAGGCCGCGTGCCTGGGCCACGATCATCGATGCGACCATGGGCGCTTGCTCGCCGGGGCATCCTTCTGCCAAGACTAGCCGCTGTACGAGCCCAAGCGCGTCGTGCATTGCTTGCTGAAGGAAACGCTCGTAGCGCTCCGGCTCTCGTGTGGCCTGAGCGTAGACCTCGAACAACAAGCGATAGACCGGCAGGCGGTCTGCGGTCATCGACCGCCGCCACCACGAGCCGAGGTCGGCCAGGCTGCCGGATGAGTCGGCCAGGCCGGCCGCGTCGGCCAACCGCTGGCGAAGCACATCGGTCACCTCGATGAGGAGGGCCTCCTTTGTGCCGAAGTGGTGCAGCAGAGCCCCGTGGCTGACCCCTACTGCCTCGGCCAACGGCCGCATCGCCAGATTCGCTAACCCATGCGCGAGAACGTAGTTGACCACGGCATCGAGCAGTTCGGGCCGCCGGTGCTGGTAACGCAGACGCCTGCCGTCTACGTGCTGCGCGCTCATTCGTCTCAGGGTACCCACCCCCAAAGTAGCTTGACCATACGGTCAGGCTACTTCTAGCGTGGTCGACATGACTCCTGAGATCACCCGCCTGCACCACATCGGTCACGTGGTCCGCGATATGACCGCCGCGCTCAAGCTGTATCGACGGCTAGGGTTCGCGCTGCCCACGCCGAGTTATCCCGCGATCGTGCCGCAGGACGGAGGCACACTCGAGCCGTTCGGCGCAGCCAACACCCACGCCGACTTTCCTCAGGACTTCGTCGAACTGGTGACCGTCGTCAACGTCGACGGCGTAGGTAGTCGAGTGCCTGCCGACGCGCGACTGGTCCCGCTGAACGCCCCGCCCAGCGTGCTGCCATCGCTGATGGAGCGGATCAACGCCACCAGCGCGAACCTGTCCGACTGCCTGGACCGGTACGAGGGCCTGCACATCCTGATGCTGTCCTCGTCCGATATCGAGGCGACGGCAGCTCGTCTAACGAACTCCGGGATAAAGCACGGCGGGGTCAACACCGTGCGACGCCCAGTAGGCCCCCGAGTCGAAACAGTCCGATATCTGGAGATCGACGGCGTCCAACCTGGCGTGGAGGCAGAAGGCAGGATCGGCGTCGCCGCGGATCTGGATCCCGGAATCCAGAGCTCCCGCGCGGCCGACCATCCCAACGGCGCCTTCGGTCTCGTCGACGCTACGCTCGGCATCGCCGACTCTGGGTTGGACGCTGTCCGGACACGCTACGAGGCTTACCTTGACCGCACACCCAGGGCCAACGGGCGTGGGTATGTGTTCGATCTAGGCGCGGCAACACTGACCCTGGTGCAGGCATCCCGCCTCGCCGAGGCTCTGCCCGGACAGCAACCACCGGCACTGCCCGCCCTCGTTGCCTACACGGTCGAAGTCCGCGACCTAGCCGCGACGAAGGACCTCCTCCAAACCAATAAGGTTCCGCTCTGTCGAGCAGCATCCGGAGAGCTTTTCGTACCAGCCACCGCCGCGATCGGAACGGTGATCGCCTTCCGTTAAACCGACAGAAAACCCTACATCGTCCGGAAAACCAACGCACTCAACTCGGTAGATCAGGATGCCTGCTCGGCTCAAGATCAGCTACTGAGCGTGACCACAACCGCGATCAGTGTGCGCGCACGGACGGCGGCAGATCCGGATATTCGCGCTCGGTTGCCGCGGCTGGGCCATCCTGTTGGCCGCCGGGCCGGACCCCTGATGCTGTCTGGATGCTCGCCAGATCGTTACGCCGGTTCGACGGGCAGCCAGAGTTCACAGGTCGCGGTGCTGAAGTCGTTCGTAGGCTCAAGCGCCGCGACGATCTCCGGACCTGGCCGCAGACGCCACGGGTTGGACGGGAACCACGCGGCTGCGGCCGTGGCCCAGGCCTTCTGCAGGGTCTGCGGATGCGGGCCCGTGGTCCGGATGATCAACCATCTGCCGGCCGGAACTTCGATGATGTCGAGGCCGTCGGGGACCGGCGTACCCGGGGATACGGCGACCCCGTGAAGGTAGGTCAGCTCGCTGCCCTCGGCGTAGTCGGGGTCAAGGTCGTCGCTGACCGCGAGCAGGCCGCTCGGCTCAGTGTTGCCGAGAGCCTTCAAGCGCAGGTGCTCCTCGGTCGGCAGTGCGGTGATGTGCCGCTGGATGTGCGGGTTGATGCCTTGATGGACCAGCCGGACGCGGGCCGCGTGCCCCACGAGCCGGAACTCGGGATGGTCGACGATGCGGGCGTCCACGTGTTCGCTCCCTTCGACGGTCAGACGGAGTCGAGATCATCAAGCCTCTGTCCGACGTCAACCTTGGTCGCAGCGCACCGGGCAGCGCCCGACAAAAGCGGCGCGGAAAATGTCGGGTGATCGAGACCGGCGCCGCCGCACGATGGGGGCATGGATGACACGACCTTGGTATCCCGCTTTCTTCGCGACGGCTTCGTGAAGCTGGAGGGCGCCGTCGCGCCGCGCGTGGCAGCGGACTGCGCGCGGCTGCTGTGGCGGGAGACGGGCTGCGACCCGGACGATCCAGCGACGTGGACGCAGCCCGTGCACTGGGTGCCCGGCATGGCGCAGGGGCCGTTCGTCGCCGCTCCCAACTCCCCGTTCCTCCATCACGCGTACGACCTGCTCGTCGGCGCGGGCCGCTGGGAGCCGCGCTACTCGCTGGGCACATTCCCGCTGCGCTTCCCGCACGAAGAGGAGCCGAACGACGCGGGCTGGCACATCGAGGGCAGCTATCTGCCGGAGGGCGAGAGCTGGTACTTCACCAATGTGCGCTCCCGGGGCCGGGCACTGCTGATGCTGTTCCTGTTCAGTGAGGTCGGTGAGAAGGACGCCCCGACCCGGATCAGGGTCGGCTCACACCTCGACGTGCCGAAGGTGCTGGAGAAGTACGGGGAGGACGGAGCGAGCGGACTGGCCCTTGCGCCCGACCTGGTGGCGGCGTCCGAACACCGGCCGCTCGCCCTCGCCACCGGATCTCCGGGCGACGTCTTCCTGTGCCACCCATTCCTGGTGCACGCGGCGCAACCGCACCACGGAACGCGGCCTCGCTTTATGGCCCAACCGCCGCTGATGCCAGCCGCACCGTACGAACTGGAGCGGGCCGACGGGGCATACTCACCCGTAGAGATCGCGATCCGTCAGGGTCTCGGACAGGACGCCCTCGGTCCGGACGGAGACGGCACCGACCGCGGCGCCGGGGCGACAAGCCCCGTCCGTTCCTGAGCGCCTGGCCGAAGGCCTTGTCGGAAACCTCGGGGAGCCAGAGGCCGGTGAAGTGTGGCAGGCAGGGCATGGGCGGGCTACGTGCGACGGAGGCGGGTTGGCAGTGGTTCTGCGAGTGAGTGGCCGCAATGCGCGGTTCCAGCAGTGGAAAGCTCTCCTCGGCAATCGGACCAAGCGGCAGCGACGCGGCGAGTTCCTCGTGCAGGGCGTGCGTCCGATCACCATGGCCGTCGAACACGGCTGGCAGATCCGGGAGCTGCTCTACGACACCAGCGCGCAGCTGTCCAGCTGGGCACGCGAGGCCCTGGACACAGTCCGGGCCGAGAAGTTCGCCGTCTCGCGTGAACTGATGCACGAACTGGGAGGTAAGGCAGACACGGTTCCAGAGCTGCTGGCCGTGGTCGCGCTGCGGGAGGACAACCTGCGCCGTATCCCGGTCGGTCCGACCATGCTCACCGTCGTGTTCGATCGGCCCACCAGCCCCGGCAATATCGGGACCCTCGTTCGGTCGGCGGACGCCTTCGGCGCCGGCGGCGTCATCGTCACCGGCCACGCCGCCGACGTGTACGACCCGAAGGCGGTCCGGGCGAGCACCGGCTCGCTGTTCGCCTTGCCCGTGGTCCGGGTGCCCTCCCACCAGGCCGTTCTATCCTGGGTCGCTGACGTCCGCGCCGACGGCATCGGCATGAGCATCATGGGAACAGATGAGTACGGCATCCTGGACGCCGCCGAGTACGACTTCACACAACCCACCCTGACGTTGATCGGCAACGAGACCACCGGCCTCAGCTCCGGGTGGCGCGAGGCATGCGACCAACTCGTCCGGATCCCCATGTTCGGGTCCGCCAGCTCCCTGAACGCGGCGACCGCCGCGACTGTCGTGCTGTACGAATCGGCACGCCAGCGGGCCGCCACCGCCCGGCGGTAGCGCACTGATCGCAGGCGGTCGCCCGGCGGCTATCCGCCACCATCGCGCTACCTGCCCCGCGGCGCCCGTTTGCGGACAGGCGCCGCAGCCGGACACCACACGAGCGCGGGCGGACGTCGTCCTCGCCGTGATCGTGCCGGGCGGACCCGGCGACCGCCCGAATGCCGGTCTTGGTGCCGTACGCGCATCGGGCCAATCGACGACCGGCAGAGCGGGAAGTCCGAGCCTGGGCGCGACGACCTCGTTCGCCTCGGCCATCCAGGTACTCGCCCAGACCAGGTCGCCGGGCAGGCCGAGCAGACGCTTCCCGTCACCGGGGTCGAGTCGTTCCAGGAGCGGGTTGCCGGAGTGGTCGGGAGCGGCGCTCGCGCCAACGCTCGAACGGCGATCCGCGCCAGTCGGACGGATCCGGAACGGAAGGAGCACACCATCGATGTCGACAAAGATCGGCGGACGCGTGCCGACGGCAAGCACGCCCGAACCGTACCGCTGATCGGCACTGCAACTCCCGCCGCAGGCGAGACGTCAATCCGTCTCTGCTCGGATCGCCGACAGCATGACGTCACGGGCCGGCACGGGTGAGTCCTCGGTGATGCGGGTGAGCCCGGCGAGCCCGACCCCAAGCATGAGGATCCGCCAGGCGGCCGTTCGCGCACGCGCGGCGTCGGAGTCCCCGGCCAAGACGGAGGCGAGGACGTCGGTCAGCCGGGTGAGCGTCTCGACGTAGCTCTTCGCGACGAGGGGACGCTGCTGCGCGTGTGCGTTCGCCTCGGCCCACCGCGCGAGTGCGTGCCCGTCCCCGTCGGTACTGACGAGGTCGGCGAAGAAGAGCACGAGCGCGTCGTACGCATCGAGGCCGTCGATTTCGTGCTCGTATTCATCGATCTGCTGCGCGGCGTAGTGTCGCCAGGCCTCCCCGGCGAGCTCGTCGGTCGACGCGAAGTGGTGGTGGATCTGGCCCTGCGACCCACCAAGCTCGTCCGCCACGACTCTGGCCGTCACCGCACTCAAGCCATCGCGCTCGACGACGGTGGCCGCCGCCTCCACGATCGAGCGTCGCCGTTCTGCACGCGCCAGGTACGCCATCATCCCCTCCCTCGTACGGTTCGCGGAGTGCTCGACACCGAGCGTAGGAACGAGACGGTACGCACCCGCAGCCCCTCCCTGCGCGCCTGAATCATCTCGTCGACCGGTGGGTCGAGCGGCCCGAGGACGGGCGCGCTGTGCACCTTCGTGACGCAGTCGAGGTCGGTGCACACGAGGATGCCGAGCGTGCTCAGCCGCTGGCGCTTGTCCGCAGAGGGGCGCGGTGCGGCGAAGAGGGCGACCTCGTTGAAGCGGCGCATGAAGTGGCACAGCGAGCACATGACCGCTCGCCCGCCGAGCTCAGCCCGGCTCGGACTCTGGCGGAGCATTGCGCCCGACGCCGTACCGTCGATGTCGGTGACCAGGTAGGCGCGCATTGGCGCTCGGGGATCCCGCCACCCGAGGTAGTCGAGCTTGCCCCACGCGATCTCGTCGAACCAGGCCGGCAGACGCACCTTGCTCTCGACCACGTCCAGGTTCGCGATCGCACCCCGCACCTCGTCCCGACTCATGGCCCGCACGATGTCATCTCTCGGTCAAATCTGTACATGGATACAAATTGTAAGTCTGTACAAGTCCTCTGTCGAACGGTTTCCGATGCAACCGGCCGTCCGAGCACAGCTTGAAACCACCGGGTCGGTGCCGAGTCGTGCGACGACGGGATCGCCGGTGGGAGCGTGACTTGATCCAACCGGGAAGGTGGTTGCCGCCAGGGCGGGGTTGCGTACGGCCAGGTCAGTGGGCCTGGTGGGGGTGAGGTCGCCGGGCTGGGGCCGCCGGGGTGGGGCGGTGTTTCCAAAACAAGGTCTTGACGAGTCGGGAAGTTTGACATTTGATAAATCCCGCCGATGCAGGAGGTCTCATGTCAGCTCGTACCCGTCTCGTCGCGGCCGTTGCCACAGCGGCTCTCGCCCTCACCGTCGCCGGCTGTGGTGGTTCGGAGGAGGCCGATTCTTCCCCCGATGCCGCCTCCGTCACCTACCTGACCTCCTTCGGGACGTTCGGTCGGGACTCGTACGCCTACGTCGCCCTGGAGAAGGGCTACTTCAAGGAGGCCGGGCTCAACGTCACCATCAAGCCCGGCACCGGCACTGTCGACGTCATGAAGCTGATCGGGTCGGGGCAGGCCGACTACGGCACCGGCGACCTCTCCGGGGTCATCACCACGATGGCCAACGAGAAGATGCCGGTGCGCGCGGTGGCCGCCATCCACCAGCGGTCGATGGCCGGCATCGCCTCGCTGGACAAGGCGATCGACTCGCCGGAGAAGCTGCCCGGCGCCAGCATCGCGGACAGCTCCGGCTCCACCAACATGATCATTTTCCCGGCGTACGCCAAGGCGGCCGGCATCGACCCGAAGTCGGTGAAGTTCGTCCCGTCCTCGCCGCAGTCGCTGCCGCAGCTGCTCGCCGCCGGCTCGGTGGACGCGATCGGCCAGTTCGCCGCCGGCAAGCCGCTGCTGGAGAAGGCGGCCGGTGGCAAGACCGTCACCATGCTGCCGTACGCGGACAAGCTGCCCGACCTGTACGGCAACGGCCTGCTGGTCTCCGCCACGAAGCTGGACAGCGACCGCGCAGAGGTCGAGAAGTTCACGGCGGCGCTGGTCAAGGGCCTGATCTATGCGGTGGAGCACCCCGAGGAAGCCGCCCAGCTGCTCAAGAAGCACGACCGGACGGCCGACGAGAAGGTCGCCGCCGCCGAACTCACCGAGATGCGGCCGTACGTCCTGGTCGACGGCGGGACCGCCGGGAAGCTCGACCGGGCGCGGGTGGAGGCGATGATCAAGCTGCTCGCCGGCACCGGCACCCTCAAGTCGACGCCGAGCGCCGATGACCTCGGCGTCTACGACATCGCAAAGCCATAACTTCCTCTTCGACGGCGGTGCGCGCGGCTGGTTGCCGCGTGCACCGCGAGGGGCGAAACCATGATCGGAATTCGTAACGTTTCGCAGATCTACCGCACCCGGGCCGGTGACGTGGAGGCCCTGCGTGATGTGTCGCTGGAGGTCGCCGACGGCGAGTTCGTGGCGATCGTCGGGCGCTCCGGGTGCGGTAAGTCCAGCCTGCTGCGGCTGGTGGCGGGCCTCCAGGAGGCCACCTCGGGCGAGATAACCGTCGCCGGCACCCCCATCCGGGGGCCACGGCGGGACATCGGCTTCATGTTCCAGCGCCCGGCGTTGCTGCCGTGGCGGTCGGTCATCGACAACGTGCTGCTGCCGACCGAGGTGTTCAGGCAGGACCGACGGGACGCCCGTAACCGCGCGCACGAACTGCTCGACCTGGTCGGGCTGAACGGCTTCGAGAAGCGCCTGCCGCACGAACTCTCCGGCGGGATGCAGCAGCGGGTCTCGCTGTGCCGGGCCCTCATCCAGCAGCCGCGGGTGCTGCTGATGGACGAGCCGTTCTCCGCACTCGACGCGCTCACCCGCGCCGACCTCACGGTCGAACTCCAGCGCCTGCAGATGAAGCACGCCTCGACGGTGCTCTTCGTGACGCACTCGGTCGACGAGGCCGTGCTGCTCGCCGACCGGGTCGTCGTACTCAGCCCGCGACCGGGCCGGCTGCGGCAGATCGTGGACATCGACATCGCTCGTCCGCGTTCGCTGGGACGCGACGGCCACTCGGCCGAACTCGGCGTGCTGCGCGCCCAACTGCACGATCTGCTCATGACCCCCGAGGAGGTGGCACGGTGACGGTCACCGAAACCCGTCGTACCGGCCGCGACAAGCCACGCGCCGGGAGCCGCCTGGTCCAGCAACTCCCGCCCGTGCTCGGCGTCGTGGCCGCCACCGCCCTGTGGTGGGCGATCACGGTCGTCTTCGAGGTGGAGAGCTTCATCCTGCCGTCCCCGGTGCAGGTGGCGCAGAGCATGGTCGAGCAGGCCGGTTACCTGTGGGACAACACCCTGGTCACCCTCACCGAGACGCTGCTGGGCTTCCTGCTGGCCATCGCGGTCGGGGTGCCGCTGGCGCTGATCGTCACCGCCTCGCGGATGCTGGAGCGGACCGTCTACCCGCTGCTGCTGATGCTCAACGCCGTACCGAAGGTGGCCGTCGCGCCGCTGCTGGTGGTGTGGATGGGCTTCGGTCAGTTCCCCAAGGTCTTCCTGGTCTTCCTGGTCTGCTTCTTCCCGATCGTCATCTCCACCGCCGCCGGCCTCAGCTCCACCCCGGCCGACCTGGTGGAGCTGGGCCGGTCGCTGAAGACCAACTGGTGGCAGACGTTCCGCATGATCCGGATGCCGGCCGCCATCCCGCAGCTCTTCGTCGGTCTCAAGCTCGCCATCACCCTCGCCGTCATCGGCGCGGTGATCGCCGAGTTCGTCGGTGCCACCGAAGGGCTGGGCTATGCGATCGTCGCCTCCGGCGCCAGCGCCGACACCGCCTTGGCCTTCGCCGCGATGATCCTGCTCGGGGTGATGAGTGTCGTGCTGTTCTACCTGCTCGCCGCGATCGAGCGGTTCTTCGTACCGTGGGCGGACCGGTCATGAGCGCGCCGGACTTCCCGCCGACGGTCCCGGTCCGGTGGCTCACCGACGCTGTCGCCTCGGTCTTCGGCGCACTGGGCTACTCCGAGCAGGCGGCCGGTCTGGTCGCCGGCTCCCTGGTGGACGCCGACATGCGAGGAATCTCCTCGCACGGGGTGATGCTGCTGCCGATGTACGTGGACCGGATCAGGGCCGGCTCGGTCAGCCGGGCCGAGCGGGCCGAGGCGGTCCGGGACAAGGGCGCCATCGCGGTGCTCGACGCCGGCCACGCGCTGGGTCAGCTCACCGGTGACCAGGCGATGCGGCTGGCGGTGGCGAAGGCGCAGACGTACGGCGTCGGCGTGGTCACCGTCCGCCGGGCGTTCCACTTCGGTGGGGCGTTCCGCTACGTGGACCTCGCCGCGAACAGCGGATGCGTCGGCATCGCGGCGGCCAACACCCGCCCGCTGATGCCCGCCCCGGGTGGCGCCTCGGCGGTGGTCGGCAACAATCCGCTCGCGGTGGGCGTACCCCGCGCGGGCGGCAAGCCGGTGATCCTCGACGTGGCGCTCTCCGAGGCAGCGCTCGGCAAGGTCCGGCTGGCTGCCGGTGAGGGCCGTGAGATCCCCGCGAGCTGGGCGACCGACGCGCAGGGGCGGCCCACCACCGATCCGGCCGCCGCGCTCAAGGGACTGTTGCTGCCCTCCGGCGCCCACAAGGGATACGGTCTCGCGCTCATGATCGACGTACTGACCGGGGTGCTGTCCGGCGGGGCGTACGGCCAGGGGGTCCAGGGCCTCTACGCCGACGTGTCGGTGCCCAACGACTGCGCGCACTTCTTCCTCGCCCTGGACGCCGAGGCGTTCGCCGAGGACGCGGAGGAGCTCGCCCGTCGGGTCGACGACCTGGCCGACCAGGTGCTCGGCTCCGCGCTGGCACCCGGCACGGAGCGGGTCCACCTGCCCGGTGACATCGAAGCCGGCCGGTACGACCGGGCGGCGCGCGACGGTGTCGCGCTCCAGCCGTCGGTCTTCGCCGGACTGGTGGAGGTCGCCGCCGGGCTGGGCGTGCCGCTCCAGTCACCGGCCAGCGTCGGCTGACCCCGGTCGAGTCCGACGAAGGAGGAAGGAAGACATGCAGGCCAGTTTCGACGCCACCGGCGAGGTGCTCGTGGTCACCGGGGGCGCCAACGGGATCGGCGCCGCCCTCGCCCACGCGTACGCGGACGCGGGGGGCACGGCCGTCGTGTTCGACGTGACCTCGGGCCAGCCGCACCCCAGCGGGCGGGTGCACGAGCACCGGGTGGACGTGTCCGACCGGGACGCGGTGCACACCGCGGTCGCCCGGGTGCTCGCCGAGCACGGACGGATCGACGCTCTGGTGGCCGGAGCGGCGGTGCAGCCGCGGTGCGACGTGGTCGACATGGACCCCGAGCAGTGGCGCCGCACGCTGGCGGTGAACCTCGACGGGGTGGTCTGGTGCGCGCAGGCGGTCCTGCCGGACATGATCGCCCGTCGGTCGGGCGCGATCCTGGTCTTCGCCTCGGGCCTGGCCACCGCCGGCCGGGCGCAGGCGTCGGCCTACGCGGCGAGCAAGGGGGCGTTGATCGCCTTCGCCAAGTCGCTCGCCGCCGAGGTCGCCGAGCACCGGATCCGGGTGAACACCGTCTTCCCCGGTGTGGTGGACACCCCGCAGTTCCAGCAGGCCAACCCGACCGGTGGCGAACGGGAGCACTGGGCGCGGGCCACCGGCATCGGCATGCCGGCCGACGTGGTCGGTCCGCTGATGTTCCTGCTCTCGCCCGCCGCGACCATGACCGGATCCACTCTCACCCGTGACCGGGCGTACCCGAGGAGCGAAGAGCGATGAGCAGCCCGACAGAGCAGTTGCCGGTGGGTATCGTGGGCGCCGGGCCCGTCGGCCTGGTCACCGCGCTGGGCCTGGCCCACTACGGCGTGCCGGTGGTCATCTTCGAGGAGGACGAGCGGCTGTCGCTGGACACCAAGGCGGGCACCGTCCTCACCCGCACCCTGGAGGTGCTGCACCGGTACGGCGCCCTGGACGACGTGCTGGCCGGGTCGCTGCGCATCGACGAGATCGGTGAGCTGGACCGGGCCACGAACACCCAGACCCTCAGCGTCCGGACCGGGGACCTCACCGAGGACACCCGCTTCCCGTTCGTCATCAACATCCCGCAGCACGAGCTGGAGCCCATCCTGCAGCAGCGGCTCGACGCCACCGCCCCCGGCGCGCTGCACATGGGACACCGGCTGCTCGACTTCGTCCAGCACCCCGACCGGGTGGACGTGCGGCTGCGTACCGCCGAGGGGGAGCGGACCGTTCCGGTGCGGTACCTGCTGGGCTGCGACGGTGGTCGGTCCGCCGTCCGGGACCAGATCGGCGCGCGGGTCGAGGGCGAGACGTACCAGGAGCGTTACATGCTGGTCGACCTGAAGGTCGACCTGGACGTGGAGAACCCGCGCGACTACCCGTACCTGGCCTACTTCGGCGACCCCCAGGAGTGGATGATCCTGGTCCGCCAGCCGCACTGCTGGCGCTTCCTCTATCCGCTGCCGGCCGGGCAGGCCGAGCCGGGCCGGGATGAGCTGGTCGACAAGGCACGCCGGTTCATCGGCGACACCAAGACCCTGGAGATCGTCGGCACCAACATCTACAACGTGCACCAGCGGGTGGCCGACCGTTGGCAGGACGGGCGGGTCTTCCTGCTCGGCGACGCCGCCCACCTGATCACCCCGATGTGGGCGCTGGGCCTGAACACCGGGGTCCTGGACGCCTCCAACCTGCCCTGGCGGATGGCCTGGGTGCTGCGCGGCTGGGCCGAGCCGAGCCTGCTCGACGGTTACCAGGTCGAGCAGGAGCCGGTCGCCACCAAGGGCTCCGCGGCGATGGCCGCGGCGGCGCGGGCCTACATGGCCCGGCGCGCCGACGACCCGGGGGTGATGACCGCCGGCAACTGGGGCAACGCGTTCACCCGCGCCATGCTCGGCGTACGCCTAGACGTGGGCGGCACGGGCGACTGGTCGATGGTCGCCGCCGGCGACGAGCCGCTGCCGGTGCTGGCCGGGGCGCGCAGCCCCGACCTGCCGCTGTTCGGTCAGACCGGCACGGTGCACCTGCACGACCTGGTCGCCGACGCCTTCGTGGCGCTCTACTTCACCGACCCGCGCCGGGGCCCGGCGCTGCCGCCACAGGAGTCGCCCGCGCTGCGGCACTACGTGGTGAGCCGGTGGGACGCGCCGCACGACTCCGGGCTGCGGGACCGGGCACTGTTCGACCCGGGAGACCGGGTACGGCGCCGCTTCGGAGTCGACAACGACACCCTGGTGCTGGTCCGCCCGGACGGGCACGTGGCGGCGATCGTCCCGTTCGACCCCGTCTCCGGCATCGACACGGCCGCCCAGCTATACGCCCGGGTCACCGGCTGTCCACCGCCCGTGACCCGGTCCGACAACACCCTCGTCTGCGAAAGGGATGACAATGAGTAACTATGGTCACGCGACCGCCCCGGACGGAACCCAGGTCGAGCTCGGTGCCGTCGGCCAGCAGGTGGTCTTCGAGAACGACCAGGTGCGGGTCTGGGAGATCAACCTGGCGCCCGGCGAGCAGCAGCCCTGGCACCACCACCTCAACCCGTACATGGTGATCGCGCTGGAAGCCGCCGACAACCGGATCGACGCGCTCGCCGGTGGCGACCCCCGTCTGGTGCACGAGGCCATCGGCGGGGTGGTCTACCGCGAGCCGGGTGAGGTCCACATGCTCACCAACAACGGCACCACCCGGTACCGCAGCCGCCTCGTCGAGCTGAAGTGCCTGGGGGAGAACCTCGTGTCCGGTCAGGGCGAGCGGTGAGCGAGCAGCCGCTCGTACCGACCCCGCCGGTGCCGACCGGCGTCGACGGCCAGGAGTGGGCCAACAACCTCTCCGAGCCGTCGAACTACGGCGGCGAGGCGGCCGACCGCTCGCGGGAGGAACTGGTGCCCGGCCCGGACGGCGCGGTGTTGGCCCGCTTCCGCGAGATCCTGCTCCAGACCGACGAGCTGGACTGGGCGGACAAGACGTTGGCGGGCCTCTCCCACAAGGCGTTGTGGCGCAACGAGGAGACCGAGGCGTCCATCTCGCTGATCCGGTTCCGCAAGGGCGCCGGCATCCCGCTGCGCCACTCGCACGCGTCCAACCAGTTCATGTTCTGCCTCAGCGGCCGGTACACCTACGTGCCCACCGGGCTCACCCTCACGCCGGGCTCCTTCTACTGGAACCCGAAGGGCAGCCTGCACGGGCCCACGCTCGCCGAAGAGGAGAGCGTCCTGCTGGAGATCTACGACGGGCCGCACTACCCGACCCAGCCGGACTGGTACACCGACCCGGCGGACGCCCACTAGCTCCACCTCGAAGAAGAGAAGATGACGATGCCCAAGCAGCAGATTGTTTCCCCAGAGCTGGCCGTCCCGAACGGCCACTTCGCCCAGGCCACCCAGATCAGGGCGCGGGGCCGGATGGTGTTCGTGTCCGGCATGACCGCCCGCAACCGCGAGGGCGGGGTCACCGGCGTCGGTGACGTCGCCGCCCAGACGCACCAGGTCTGCCAGAACCTGCGCGCCGCGATGACGGCTGCCGGCGGGTCGCTGGAGGACATCGTGCGGGTGGACGTCTACGTCCGCAACATGGAGGACTTCCAGGCCATCCACGAGGTGCGCCGGCAGTACTTCACCGGTGAGCCGCCGGCCTCGACGATGGTGGAGGTCTCCAAGTTCGTGAACAAGGACTATCTCATCGAGATCAACGCGATTGGCGTGATCGACGACGAGCAGGACGCCTGATGAAGCTCGCCAGCGTTCGCACCGGAACCGGCCGGCGGATCGGCGTGGTGGACGGTGACACCATCGCCGTGCTCCCCGCCGAGCTGGGCGAGCTCGACGAGGCGATCCGAGGTGGCGCGGACGCGTTGGAGGCCGTCCGCGCCGCCGCGCGGCAGGTCGTGGCGGTGCCGTTGGCCGAGGTCCGGCTCGACGCGCCGCTGCGCCGGTTCAACCGGGACATCCTCTGCACCGGTTGGAACTACTGGGACCACTTCGAGGAGTCGCGCGGCAAGCGGGAAGGGCAGGACCCCGCGGAACCGCCCAAGCACCCGACCTTCTTCACCAAGGGCCCGGACACGGTCGTCGGCCCGTACGACGACATCGCGTACGACCCGCAGATCTCCGCCAAGTGGGACTACGAGGCGGAGGTGGCACTGGTCATCGGTGCCGACTGCCGTTCGGTGAGCGAGGCGGACGCGCTGTCGTACGTGGCGGCGTTCTGTGTGGCCAACGACGTGTCGCAGCGCGACCTGCAACGCGCGCACGGCGGTCAGTGGCTCAAGGGCAAGAGCATCGACGCCACCATGCCGCTCGGGCCGTGGCTGACCACCGTGGACGAGGTGCCGGACCCGGCGAACCTGCGCATCCAGTGCGAGGTGAACGGCGTGCTGCTCCAGGACGCGTCGACCGGGCAGATGGCCTTCCCATTCGCCCGCATCATCGCGGAACTGAGTTGGGGGATGACCCTGCGGGCCGGCGACGTGGTGCTCACCGGTACGCCGAGTGGCATCGGAAACGCCCGTGATCCACAGGTGTTCCTGAAGGACGGGGATCTGGTGGTGACCCGGGTGGAAGCGCTTGGTGAGCTGCGCAACCGGGTGCGACTCACGAAGTTGCACTGACCCCGCGACGGGTGCGGGGCGGCGCGGCGCGGCGCCGGCCCGCACCATTCCACAGCGACGAAATTGGTACCATTTCCAGGGCCCTGATGCGTTTGTGGGATCACCCGAGCACCCATGAACCATGGATCATGTCCCGTGGGAACGGGACGAGCACGGCATCCACCAGCGGCTCTATCCGGAGGCAAACCGTGGTAACAACGCATCGTCGATCCGTCCTGAGCGACGCCAACGACGACGGCCGGGCCGGTGGAGCCGACGGACAGCACCGCACCCTCGCCGACTCGGCGACCGCGGTCCTGCACGAGGCGATCCTCACCGGTCGGTTGCCGGCCGGCACCCCGCTGCGGCTCAACGAGATGGCCGACCTGCTCGGCATGAGCATGAGCCCGGTCCGCGAGTCGATCCGCCGGTTGGCCGCGCTGGGCCTGGTCGAGGTGGTCCAGCACAAGGGCGCCTGGGTCATGCCGCTGACCGTCGAGGACGCGGTCGACACCCATGAGACCCGGATCGCCATGGAGACGGCCCTGATCGAACGGGCGGCGACCCGGTTCACCGCCCGGGACGCCAGGCGTGCCGAGGCGGCACTCGACGAGCACGTCGCCGCGTCCGCGCGTGGCGACGCCACGGCTGCCCGCCGGGCACACACCGAGTTCCACTTCACCATCTACCGGGCGGCCGGATCGCGTTGGCTGCTGCGCGGTCTGGAACCGGTCTGGGAGAACAGCGAGCGGTACCGGTTCGCGACGGTCACCCCGACGGGGCAGCACGAGGAGCGGTTCCGTGAGCACCGGGCCATCCTCGACGCGTGCGTGGCGGGGGACGTGGCGGCGGCGGTGGCCGCCGTGCAGGTCCACATCCAGCACGCGGCCGACCGGGTGATCGGCAAGATGAACACCGACGCCGCTGCGGTGCCTGCCGCCCGGGCACCGGGGCCCGCGCCTACCGGCTGCTGACCGCCGGCGTCACCGCGTGGGGGCGCCGTCCTCCAACCGTCGGGGCACCTCTGCCCCGACGGACTGTCCGCCGTCGGGTGAGCGGCCACGCCAGCCACCACCCCGTACCGTCGGCGCGTCCTGTCGTGACCGCCGGTCGGGCCAACCGTTAGGAAGCCCCCGTTGCCTGGCATCGACATGCACGCCCACCTCGCCCCCGACCTGCGCTCGGCCGATCTGTCAGGGGTCGCGGTCGACGGTGACGGTGTCGCCGTTCTCGGCGGCAGACGGGTCGGCCCGCCCGACCTGTACCACCCGGACCGGCTCGAGAACCACCTGGACCAGGCGGGGCTGGACGAGGCGATCGTCAGCGTTCCGCCGCCCTTCTACCGTCAGGGGCTGTCCGCCCCGGAGTCGGCGGCGTGGGTCCGTGCGGTCAACGACGGCCTGCTCGCCGTGGTCGCCGACCGGCCCCGGCTCACCCCGCTGGCGTACCTGCCGTTCGAACATCCCGAAGTGGCCCTCGCCGAGTACGACCGGATCGCCGCCGCCGACCGCTGGGCCGGGGTGGTGGGCGCCGCCGGTGGAGACGCCGGACCGCTCGACGGCCCGGCGCTGCATCCCCTGTGGCAGCGTCTCGACGTGGACCGGCGCACCGTGCAACTGCACCCGGCGCACTCGGCGGACCCCCGTCTGGAGCCCTACTACCTGGCCAACCTGCTGGGCAACCCGGTCGAGACGACTGTGGCAGTGGCCCAGCTCGTCTTCGGCGGGGTGCTCGGCGGGCACCCGGGGATCCGGTTCGTGCTGGTCCACTGTGGCGGTTGCGTGCCGGCGGTGGTCGGGCGCTGGGAGCGCGGTCACACCACCACCCGGCCGGGCGTACCGGTGCTGTCGCCCACCCCGGCCGAGGCGGTGCGCGCCCTCTACGTCGACAATCTGGCCCACGACCCGAAGGTGGTCGACCTGGCGGTGTCGGTCTTCGGCGCGGACCGGCTGGTGCTCGGCAGCGACTGGCCGTTCCCGATGGGCACCGACGCTCCGTCCGCCACGGTGGCGCACCGGGGCGCCGACTACGCCCGGCAGGTGGCCACCGACAACGCGGCGCGGGCTCTGGGTCGGGCGCCTGGCGGTCGGTGACGGGAGCGGTAGGGCGAACTGTGCCCGCCGGACGGATTTCCGGGCAGCGTCAGCCGTCGCCGCGCCTGCTTCCGCGCTGCCCCGCTGGCGAGGACGGCCGGTTGCGCGGTTACCCTGCGGCGGTGGTGGTCGGTGAGGACGGGGAGCGGTTGGCGGCGTCGCTGACCGACCGGCTCGACGCGGTCACTTTTGCCGACCTGACCACGGAACAGGTCACTGCCCGGCTGATCGACGCGGTGGTCGACTGGGCGGGAGAGCGGGGCTGGCGGGTCTACCGGCGGGCGGCCAGCGTGCTGCCGCTGCCCCCGCCGATGTCCGCACAGCAGTCGGTGCTCGACGTGGCGTGTGCCCGCCCGGACGGGCCGCCGGTCGTCGTCGAGGTCGATCACGGTACGCGCCGCCGCACCTGGGAGAAGCTGGTCGCCGAAGCCGACGCGGGGCGGATCGTGCTCTGGCTGCGCTGGGGTACCGGCCGGTTCACCGCGCCGCCGCCGCCGATCCGGATGGTGACCTGTGAGGTGAGCAGGCGGCCGGACCCGACCGGCCAGGGCCGGGTGCACAGCCGCTCGCCGCGAGCCGACCGGCTACCGCCGGAGCACTCCGCCGTGCGGGTCGATGCGGTGGCCGCCGTCGAACTGCCGCTGCCGCTGTCCGGATCACCCGACGCAGGGGCCTGAGCGGGCCCCTGCTCACGGGCTCAGTTGTGGCAGCTCAGCTCGCCGACAGGTGCGCGTCGGCTGCCCGGCCCATCCGCGCGACGGCGTCGGTGAGGATCGCGGGTGAGGTGGCGAAGTTGAGCCGTACGAAGCCCGCCCCACCGGTGCCGAAGACGTGCCCGGAGCTGACGGCCACCCGCGCGTGGTCGAGGAACACCTTCGCGGGCCCGGCGACGTCGCTGACCACGCCGGTTCCGCCGACCGGATGCTCCGTGGCGATGCCCAGCCCGGTGCAGTCCAGCCAGGCGAGGTAGGTGCCCTCGGGGCGGTGGCACGTGACGGACGGAAGGTGCTCCGCCAGCAGCGTCGCCAGCAGCGCGCGGTTGCTGTCGAGGCCGTCGAGCAGGAGGTCGAGCCACGATTCACCAGCGTGGAACGCGGCGGTGTGCGCGATGATGCCCAGGTGGCTAGGCCCGTGGCTGACCTCTTCCGGCATCCGGTCGAGGTCGGCGGCGGCCCGCGGCCCGGCGACCGCGAGCGCCGCCTTGAGGCCGGCGAGGTTCCACGCCTTCGAGGCGGAGACCAGGGCGAACGCGTCCTCGGCGCCGGCCACCGTGAGGTACGGCGTGAAGTGCGTCCCGGGCAGCACCAGGGGGGCGTGGATCTCGTCGGAGATCACCCGTACGCCGTGCCGGCCGGCCAGTTCGGCCACGGTCTCGAGCTCGTCGCGTCGGTGGACGACCCCGGTCGGGTTGTGCGGGTTGCACAACAGGAACGCCGGCCGGCGGCCGTGGGTCCTGGCCCGTCGGAAGGCCTCTTCGAGCGCGGCGGGGTCCATCCGCAGGTCGGGCCCGAGCGGGGCCTCGATCACCTGCCGGCCGGCATGGCTGACGAAGGCGTAGAAGGGCGGGTAGACGGGGGAGCAGACCACGACCGCGTCCCCGGGGTCGGTCACCAGCCGGAGCACCTCGACGACGCCCATCATCACGTCGGGTACGACAGTGGTGTGCTCGACGCGGAAGTCGTGCCAGCCCCAGCGCCGGGCGGCGAAGTCGCCGAGCGCCTCGGCGTACGCCGTTCCGTACGGGTAACCGGTGTCGCCGAGGTCGATCGCGCGGCGGAGCGCCTCGGCCACGGGGGGAGCGAGGGGCACGTCCATCTCCGCGACCCAGAGCGGGAGCACGTCGGGCGCGTGCAGGCGCCACTTCACGCTGCTGCGCTGCCGGAGCTCGTCCAGCGTGAGCAGGGTGAGCGGGTTCTGGGCCGAGGAGGGGTCAGGGCTCGCCATAGCGCCCACCCTAGGCGTACGTCGACTCAGCGTCCGGTCCGGCACCGACGAGCAGGGACGCCGGATTCCGCGCCGCAGCGTCCGGTCGTCATCCCGCCTCCGGGGTTCCTCGACGGGCACGTGCGATGGGCAGGTACGTCGGGGCGGCCTCCGTGGTCAGGAACTTCTGGATCATGGCACGCACCGTCTCGGCGTGCTCCATCAGCAGCAGGTGGCTGGCGTTGGGCAGCACGGTCAACTCGGCGGTGGGCAGCGCCCGGAAGAGCCGCACCGTGTGGTCGAGCGTGACCAGGTCGTCGTCGCCGGCCAGGACAAGGGTCCGGGCCGTCACCGCGCGCAGGTCGGCCGGGTCCGGGCTCGGCTCGGTTGCGGCGGCCTCGGCGATCTTGCCGATGACGACCGGAAAGTGGTCCCGGCCGTCGGGCGACACCTCGGCGTAGTCGTCGACCATCGCGGCGGGCATCTCGCCACCCGCCTGCGGCTTGAAGACCAGTCCGTCGACGTCGTAGACCGCGCTGATCAGGACGAGACGCTCGACGAGATCGGGGCGGTGCATCGCCACCCACAGGGCTACCGTGCCGCCGGCGCTGTAGCCCACCAACCGGGCCGGACCACCGACCGTCCTCTCCAGGAACGCGATCGTGTCCTGCGCCATCAGTTCGATGGTGATCGGGCCGGGCGCGTCAGGCGTGTGGCCGTGCCCGCGTCGGTCAGGCAGGTAGAGCCGGAACGTGTCGGCGAGCCCGTCGAGATTGCCGGTGAAACAGCGGCTGTCGGTCAGCCCGCCGTGCAGCAGCACCACGGGATCACCAGCCCCGCGTTCGTCGTACCACATATCAACGATGTCGGTCATGCACTACATACGGGATGCCCGCTCCAGATTCATCGGCAGACCGAACGACACGAACAGCGACGGGTCGAGGTACGTCGTCGTGCTCGCGATCCGCCCGTCCCGGACATCCAGGACGACCAGGCCGAACGCCCTCCCGTCGCGGTACTGCGCGAACGCCGGTGAGCCGTTGGCCGCGGTGCGGACCAGCCGGTCGTCGGCACACACACCGGCCGCGCCGAGCAGGGCGTCCCGGATCGCTGCCCGGCCGTCGAGCCACCAGGCGAACGGTGGCATCGACATCGTGGCGTCCTCCTGGAGCAGCGCCACCAGGCCGTCGACGTCGTCGGCGGCGAACGCCTCGACGTACCGGTCGAGGAGGTCCTCGTCGACCTCGCCGCCCGTGCCCGGTGAGCGGCACGCGGACAGGGTGGCCCGCGCACGTTGCAGGGCGCTGTTGACCGCGGCCGGGCTGCTGCCCAGCAGCCCGGCCACCTCCTCCGCCGAGCAGCAGAGCACCTCACGCAGGATCAACACGGCCCGCTGGCGTGGTGGCAGGTGTTGCAGGGCCGCGACGAACGCCAGCCGGATGGTGTCACGCGCGACGACGAGCTCGGCCGGGTCGCCCTCCAGGGGCAGCACGAGCCGGTCGGGGACCGGTTGCACGAAGGCGGCGGCACCCACCGGCGCACCGAGGAGACCCCCGACGGGTGAGGACGGGCCGAGATCCATCGCGAGCGCGCGCCGCTGGACACTGCGAGTCATGTCGAGGCAGACGTTGGTGGCGATCCGGTACAGCCAGGTGCGCAGAGCCGCCCTGCCCTCGTCGAACCGATCAGCGTTCTTCCAGGCACGGAACAGGGTCTCCTGCACCGCGTCCTCGGCCTCGGCGCCGCAGGCGAGCATGCGGTAGCAGTAGCCGGTCAGCTCTACCCGGTGCGCTTCCAGACGTTCCTCGAACAGCACCCCGCCCACGCTAGTTCACCGGATCGGGAACTTCGGGAGGGAGCAACACGGGGCCGCTGGCCCTGGCGGCGCGAGCAGGGGATCGGGCCTCGCCCCGGAGCCCCGGGCAGGCCGTCAGCTGCCGGCTGCGATGTCGGCGGCGAGCCGTTGCGCGGCCGAACGCAGCAACGGTGCGATCCGTTCGGCCGCCTGCCGGGTCAGCCGTCCTTCCGGGCCGGAGACGGAGAGCGCGGTCATCGTGGGCGCCCCGACGACCGGTGCGGCGACGCATCGGACGCCCACCTCCTGCTCGCCCTCGTCGATCGCGTATCCGGACGTGCGGACCCGGTCGAGTTCGCGGTCGAACTCCGCCAGGTCGGTGATGGTGTGCGCGGTCATCGCCGGCAGCCCGGTGCGGGCGAGTATCCGGTGCGCCTCCGTCGCCGGTAGCTGGGCCAGCAGCGCCTTGCCCACTCCGGTGCAGTGCGGCAGCACCCTTCGGCCCACCTCGGTGAACATCCGCATGGCGTGCGGTGACGGCACCTGCGCCAGGTACACCACCCGGTCGCCGTCCAGGGTCGCCAGGTTGGCCGTCTCGCCGGTCGCCGCGACGAGGTCGGCGAGTATCGGGCGGGCCCGTTGGCCGAAGTGCCGGTTGGCGGTGTCGCCGAGTCGGATGAGTCGGGCGCCCAGTGCGTAACGGCGGGACGGCTGTTGGTGCACGTAACCCAGCTCGACGAGGGTCCTGATCAGCCGGTGGATCGTGGGCTGGGGGAGACCGGCGACGGCGGCGAGTTGGGAGAGCCCCATCTCGCCACCCGCGTCGGCGAGGTGTTCGAGCAGGTCGAAGGCGCGCTGAAGGGACTGCACGCCGGACCGGCCGGTCGGCGCTTCCTGCGGCACCCAGGCTCCCCTCGTGGTGTTGGTCGCGGTACCGGATGGCCCGCACCGATGATATGGTACCCACCGACTTCCGCAATGCGGAAATCATTATTCACAATGCGAAAGACAGGGGTTGGGGTATGGCCACGGATGCCTCGGTGACGATCGTTGGACCGGCCGTCGTGGGCGGTGCGGAGGTGCTCACCCCGGACGCGCTCGCCTTCGTCGCCGACCTGCACCGCCGGTTCGGCGCCGACCGGGACCGGATCCTCGCCGACCGGGTACGCCGCCGTGCTGAGATCGCTGGCGCCGGGCGTCTGGACTTCCTCCCGGACACGGCCGACGTCCGGGCGGCCGACTGGCGGGTCGCGCCGGCACCGGCCGACCTGTGCGACCGACGGGTGGAGATCACCGGTCCGACCGACCGGAAGATGACGATCAACGCGTTGAACTCCGGTGCGCAGGTGTGGCTTGCCGACTTCGAGGACGCCACTGCGCCGACCTGGGCGAACGTCGTCGGTGGTCAGCTCAACCTGACCGACGCCATCGAGCGGCGGATCGAGTTCACCAGCGCCGAGGGCAAGCAGTACCGGCTCACCGGCGACCAGTTGCCGGCGATCGTCGTCCGGCCGCGTGGCTGGCACCTCGACGAGCGGCACCTGCTCGTCGACGGCGCACCGGCGGTCGGTGCGTTTGTCGATTTCGGGCTCTACTTCTTCCACAACGCCCGCCGGTTGATCGCGGCCGGGAGTGGACCGTACTTCTATCTGCCGAAGCTGGAGGGCCACCGGGAGGCCCGGCTGTGGAACGACGTCTTCCGGTACGCGCAGCAGGCGCTCGACATCCCCACCGGAACGATCCGTGCCACCGTCCTGATCGAGACCATCACCGCCGCCTTCGAGATGGACGAGATCCTCTACGAGTTGCGCGAGCACGCCTCCGGCCTGAACGCCGGACGATGGGACTACCTGTTCAGCATCATCAAGACCTTCCGCGATGCCGGCTCCGGATTCGTGCTGCCGGACCGCAACTCCGTGACGATGACGGCCCCGATGATGCGGTCGTACACCGACCTGCTGGTCGCGACCTGTCACCGGCGCGGCGCGGTGGCGATGGGGGGCATGGCGGCCTTCATCCCGAACCGGCGCGAGCCGGAGACCACCAGGGCGGCCCTGGCCAAGGTGCGGGCGGACAAGGAGCGCGAGGCCGGCGACGGCTTCGACGGTTCCTGGGTGGCGCACCCGGGCCTGGTCGCGGTCTGCCGGGAGGTGTTCGACGCGGTCCTCGGGGACCGGCCGAACCAGGTCGGCCGTCAGCGGGAGGACGTGAAGGTCACGGCCGATGACCTGCTCGACATCGCGTCGACCCCCGGCGCGGTGACCGAAACGGGCCTGCGCAACAACATCGCGGTCGGGCTTCGCTACGTCGAGGCGTGGCTACGCGGTACCGGCGCCGTGGCCATCTTCAACCTGATGGAGGATGCCGCGACGGCGGAGATCTCCCGTTCGCAGGTCTGGCAGTGGGTACGCACCGGGACGGTGCTGGACACCGACGCGGTGGTCACAGTGGACCTGGTCCGCGGCCTGATCGCCGAGGAGATCGCCGCGCTGCGGGCCGAGCTGGGCGAGCAGCGGTTCGCCGCGAGCCGGTACGAAGTGGCGCGTGAAGTGTTCGAGGAGGTCGCGCTCGGCACGAGCTACGTCGACTTCCTGACCCTGCCGGCATACCGGTTGCTCGACGACTGAGCTGCCCGGCCGGCGAGCGTGGACCGTCGGGCGTAATGCCCGGCGGTCCGGGCAGGTGCCGGGGAACCGGTCTAACGGTGTGCCCGAGGGGCCGGCAGTCCGGTGTGGGCGGCGCGGGTCGCCGCGGCGATCATGGACGACGACTGTTGCAGCAGCGGTACGGCCTGGGCGACCAGGCTGTCGTTGATCCGGGCGGTCGGCCCCGACACGGACAGGGCCAGGGTGCCGGGTGGACCGGGAACGGCCACCGCGACACATCGCACCCCGATCTCCTGTTCGCCGTCGTCGGTGGCGAAGCCGTTCGTCCGCACCGCCCGCAACTCCCGCAGCAGGTCGTCCAGGCTGGTGATGCTGGTCGGCGTGGCCGCGACGAACTCGGTGTTGGCATACACGTCGGCGATGACCCGGTCGTCGAGTTGGGCGAGCATCGCCTTGCCGACAGCGGTCCGGTACGCCTCCACCCGCCGGCCGACCTCGATGAACATCCGCATCTGGTGACGGGAGGAGACCTGGGCAAGGTAGACGATGTGGGTCCCCTCCAGCCGTGCCGCGTTGGCGGTCTCCCCGAGGGCCTCGACCAGCGTGGCCAGGTGCGGCCGGATCAGTGGGGCGATCATGGTCAGGGCCTGGTCGCCGAGGTGGATGAGGGCGCTGCCCAGGGCGTATCGGCGGTCCGGCTCCTGCCGCAGCATGCCCGCGTTGATCAGCGTCCGAAGTAGCCGGTGGATGGTGGCGATCGGCAGGCCGGTGGCGGTCGCCAGCTCGGACAGCCCGCACGGCGCCCCGGTGTCGGCAATGACATTCATGATTTGCAATGCCCGCATGACGGACTGGACGCCGCCTCCTCCGCTGTCGCCTTCGCGCCCCATGCCCCCTCGTTCCCGTGCTGCCGTGATCCTCCGCTGATGCCAGCGCGGCGCACATCGTATGCCGTGCGGCGGTGTCGGCGCTGTAGCCACCCGCCTGCCGTTCGGTGCCGGTGGCGGCGTATCCGCCCGGTCAGATCAGATCCTCCGAACGAACACTTGACGTGCGCGATGCGGATACTACTATCCACTCTGTGGAAAGAAGCTCCGGTCGATGCACGCCACCTGGTCCTGGTGCGCATGTCGGGGCCACGCCGGCTGGCCAGCCTGGCCCCCGGTACCAGCGCATCGCGGTCTGAACCCCCTGACCCCGCGCAGCACGACGAACGTCCACATACCGGGAGGTCATCCGTGTCTCACCGCAAACCACACCGCCGCCTGCGGGCTGCGACAGCCGGGTTCGCCCTGCTGCCCCTACTGCTCGCCGCCTGTAGCACCGGCGGGGGCGACGAGAACGTCGGCGACGGCATCAAGGCCGGCCAGGTCGATGCCAACCAGGCCAAGGTCAAGGACGGCGGAACGCTCGCCTACTCGATCGAGGTCGACGTCAAGAACTGGAACATCCTGCACGCCACCGGCGACGTCTTCGGCTACCGGCAGATCCTCAACCCGGTGCTGCCACACGCGATGATCTCCCAGCCCGACTTCACGATGGCCAAGAACGACGCGCTGGTCACCGAGGTCAAGGTCGTCAAGGACTCGCCACAGACCGTCGAGTACCGCATCCGGCCGGAAGCCGCCTGGTCGGACGGGACGCCGATCACCGCCGACGACTTCAAGTACACCTGGCAGGTCCAGGACCCGCAGCAGTGCCCCACCTGCGAGCCGGCCACCCAGGCCGGGTACGACCAGGTGGCCTCGGTGAACGGCAGCGACAACGGCAAGACCGTCACCGTCGAGTTCAAGAACACCTACCAGCCGTGGCGGCTGATGTTCCCGCACCTGCTGCCGGCGCACATCGCCGCCCAGCACGGCGACCTGGCCACCTCGTTCAACGACCACTTCAGCAGCACGGTGCCGACCTGGTCGGGCGGGCCGTACGTGATCTCCGAGTACGTGCCGAACCAGTCGGTCACCATGAAGAAGAACCCCAAGTGGTACGGCGACGGCCCACACCTGGACCAGCTCGTCTTCCGGATCCTCACCGACGAGCGGCAGGCCGTCACCGCGATGGCCAACAACGAGATCCAGGTCGTCGTACCCCGCCCCACCCTCGACCTCGTCCAGCAGCTCAAGGGCATCAGCAACGTCACCACGTCGCTGGCCTCCGGCCTGGTCTACGAGCACCTGGACATCAACACCGCCCACCCGGCCCTGGCCGACGTCGCCCTGCGCCGGGCGATCTTCGCCGCGGTCGACCGGCAGGCGATCATCGACAAGACCATCGGCCAGTTCGCGGCCGGCACCAAGCCGCTCGGCAACCGCAACTTCATGCCCGGCCAGAAGCTCGAAGGGGTCGACGCCTACACCGACAACGTGACCTCGGCGGGGCTCGGCGACGGCAACATCGAGGCCGCGAAGAAGATCCTCACCGACGCCGGCTACGTGCTCGGAAACGGCCAGCTCACCGACCCGAAGGGCAAGCCGGTACCGCCGCTGCGGATGCGCTACAGCAAGGGCAACCAGGTCCGGCTGGACACCTCGGTGCTCGTCCAGAACCAGCTCAAGCAGCTCGGCGTCACGCTCCAGCTCCAGGAGACCGACAGCCTCGGCACCACGGTCAACACCGGCGACTTCGACCTGATCGTCTTCGGCACCAACCTCGACGTCATCCCCACCGCCACCGCGCAGTCCGTGTTCGGCTCGAAGGGCACCCACACCGGCTACAAGGACCAGGAGATCGACGGCTGGCTCACCGACGCCGCCCGCACCCTGGACCCGAAGCAGGTCGTCGACCTGCTGAACAAGGTGGACACCCGGATCAGCGAGCAGGCCGTGACGCTGCCGATCTACCAGACCCCGACCCTGGTCGCGTACCGCAGCGACCTCGGCAACATCCGGGTCAACCCGACCCGCTTCGGCACCAGCTACAACACCCAGGAGTGGGGGGTCAAGGAATGACGGGTGAGCACCGGCCCGGCCGGGACTTCATCGTCGAGGTCCCGTCCCCGGCCGTGGAATTCAACGAGGTCTACCGCAACTTCGTCGGCTCGGCCGGCTACTTCGTGGCGAACAACATCTACAGCCGCCTCGTCGTGTTCGACACCGGATCCCCGGCGGCATACCCGGACCTCGCCGAACACTGGGAGATGGCGCCCGACGCCCGTACGCTGCGGTTCCAGTTCAACCGGCAGGCCCGCTGGCACGACGGTGAGCCGGTGACCGCCGAGGACGTCGCGTACACCCACCTGACCGCCCTGGCCAACGGATACCACGCCGCGTCGTTCCTGCACGACGTGCAGGACATCGAGGTGCTCGGCCCGCACGAGCTGCGGTACGTGCTCCGTCGGCCCAACGCCGGATTCCTCGCCCAACTCGGCAACCTGGTGTTCGCCCACATCCTGCCCAGGCACCTGTACGAGGGCACCGACTGGGCGACCAACCCGTACAACCAGCAGCCGGTCGGCTCCGGCCCGTTCCGGTTCGTCGAGCACGTACCCGGCGAGCGGGTGGTGCTGGAGGCGTGGGACGGCTACTGGGGGCCCCGCCCCCAGGTCGACCGGGTCATCCTCGACATCGAGCCCGACCTCGACGAGGCCGTCCGCAAGGTCGCCGACGGGCGGGCCCACTACATGGTCCAGGACGTGCTCACCTTCCCCCGGCTGCACCTGGCCGAGGGGAGCGAGGTCGCGTCGGTGTGGCGCAAACGCGGCCCGGGGATCGCCGTGCTCGGCTTCAACCACACCCAGGAACGGTGGGGCGACCGACGGGCCCGCGCCGCCGTCGCGCACGCGGTCGACCGCCGCCGGCTGGCCCCGCTGTCCGATCCGGGCTGGTCCGAGCCGTACGCCCACTACCTGCCGCGCAGCGTGGACTGGGCGTACGCCGATGACGCGACCGCACCGGCCTTCGACCCGGCGGAGGCGGTCCGGCTGCTCGACGCGGCCGGGATCACGTCGGCCGGCGCCGACCGGCCGACGCTGCGGCTGGCGTACATGAAGAACTTCACCGGCCACGCGGGTATCGCCGCGGCGGTCGCCGAGGACCTGCGTGCCGTCGGGCTGGACGTCGAGGTCGCCGGGCTCGACTCGCCGACCTGGGCCCGCCAGGTGGCCGGCGACGCCGCGTTCGACCTCACGATCAGCGGCGGCAACATGGTCCCCGACCCGGAGATCACCGCGAGCCGGTTCGAGACCGGCGGCGGACGCAACCACGCCCGGCTCTCCGACCCGGAGGCCGACGCCTGCTACGCGGCTGCCCGGGCCACCACCGACCGGGACCAGCGCGGCGAGCACTACCGGGAACTGCAGCGGGTCTGGGCCCGCAACGTCGACTGGGTGCCGCTGTTCTGGTACGCGGCCTACTACCTGCGCAGCGACAGCTTCTTCGGCTGGCCGGACCAGGTCGGCTTCCGGGTGCCGTTCTGGCACTGGGGCCGGATCCGGCCCGTGCGCTGACCCTTCCATCCATCCGTAGGACACCTGGGCAATCCCCGCCCTGATCACCGAGGAGAGGTCTTGGACGAGTACATCGTCGTCGTACCCAACGGTACGACCGAGATCAACGAGTCGTACCGCAACTTCGTCGGGGGCGCCGGCTACTTCGTCGCCAACAACATCTTCAGCCGGCTCGTCGTCACCGAGGTCGGTGGCGCCGCGTCCTACCCGGACCTGGCCGAGCACTGGGAATGCCTGGACGGCGCCCGGCGCTGGCGGTTCACCCTCAACCGGCACGCCCGCTGGCACGACGGCCGGCCGGTCACCGCCCACGACGTCGCCTACACCCACCTGACCGCCCTGGCGAACGGGTACCACGCCGCGTCGTTCCTGCACGGCATCGCCGACATCAAGGTGCTCGACGACCACCTGGTCGAATACCACCTGGAGCAGCCCAACGCCGCGTTCCTCACCCAGCTCGGAAACTTCGCGGCCACCCACATCCTGCCCAAGCACCTGTACGAGGGCACCGACTGGGCGACCAACCCGTACAACCAGCAGCCGGTCGGCTCCGGCCCGTTCCGGTTCGTCGAGATGGTGCCCAACGGGCGGATCGTGCTGGAGGCCTGGGACGGGTACTGGGGACCGCCGGCCGGCGTGGACCAGGTGACCATCGTCGTCGAACCGGACCTCGACGAGTGCGTACGCATGATCGCCGACGGCAGGGCACACTACGCGCCGCAGGACGTGCTCACCATGAAGCGGCTGCCGCTGGCCGAGGGGTCGGAGCACGCCAGCGTGTACCGCGAGCGTGGTCCCGGCGTCGCGTTGCTGAGCTTCAACTACCGGCAGGAGCGGTGGGCCGACCGCCGGCTGCGGATGGCGCTCGCGCACGCCGTGGACCGCAGCCGCCTCGAACGCTTCGCCGAGCCGGGCTGGTCGGAGCCGTGGGCCAACTTCTTCCCCGGCAACAGCTTCGGCGTGGCCCGTGACGTCACGGCGGTCGGCCACGACGCGGCCACGGCCGAGAAGTTGCTCGACGAGGCCGGATACCCGCGCGGCGCGGACGGTCGTCGGCTGTCGCTGCGGATGTACTACATGGCCACCTTCGACGGCCACGGCGGGCTGGCGCGCAGCGTCACCGAGGACCTCGCGGCGATCGGCGTGCACGTCGAGTACGCCGGGCTGGACTCGGAGACGTGGTCGCGGCAGATCGGCCGGGACGGCGACTTCGACCTGACCATCAGCGGCGGGAACATGATGCCCGACCCGGACATCACCGCCAGCCGGCTGGCGGGCGGCGGGCAGCGCAACCACCTCGCGCTCGCCAATCCCGACGCGGACGCCTGCTACGTCGCCGCCCGGTCCACCACCGACATGGCCGAGCGGATCGCGCACTACCGGCAGCTCCAGGAGGTGTGGGCCCGCGACGCGAGCGTGGTGCCACTGTTCTGGTACTGCATCTACCTGCTGCGCAGCGACCAGTTCTTCGGCTGGGCCGACCAGGTCGACTTCCGGATCCCGTTCTGGCACTGGGGTCGCCTCCGGAAGATCACCGGCGGCGAAGGCTAGCCGGCAGCGGGCGCGGGAAGGTTCCTCATGGAGATCGTGGGCTTCGCCCTGCGGCGGCTGCTCGTCGCCATTCCGGTGCTGTTCGTGTCGACGTTCCTGATATTCCTGGCCGTGGCCAAGTCGGGTGATCCGCTGGCCGAACTCCGGGAGCGACAACCACCGGTGCCGCCACACACGATCGCCGCCGAGGAGGCACGGCTCGGGCTGGACCAGCCCGTGCTACAGCGGTACTGGAACTGGCTGACCGGGGTCCTCCAGGGCGACCTGGGTCCGTCGGTCGACCGCAACGCCGACATCGGCATGGAGATCGGCTCGCGCCTGGGCATCACGATGCGGTTCGTCCTCATCGCGATGCTGATCGCGGCCGTGCTGGCGATCCTGGTCGGGGTCGTCAGCGCGGTCCGGCAGTACTCCTGGCTGGACTACCTGTTCACCTCGACCGGCTTCCTGTTCCTGGCGATGCCCTCCTTCTGGCTGGCCGTACTGCTCAAGCAGGGCGGCATCGAACTGAACACCCTCGCCGGCCGCACCCTGATCTACACAGTCGGCGACAGTTCGGTGATCCCGCCGCCCACCCTGGGCGGCCGGATCGCCGACTTCGCCGGCCACCTGGTGCTGCCGACCATCACGCTGGTGCTGATCAACTTCGCCGCGTGGAGCCGGTTCCAGCGCTCCTCGATGCTGGACGTGCTCGGCAGCGACTACGTCAAGCTGGCCACCGCCAAGGGCCTGCGACGGCGCACGGTACTACGCAAGTACGCCCTGCGTACGGCGCTCACCCCACTGGTGACGGTCATCGCATTGGACTTCACCGCCGTCTTCGCCGGGGCGGTGGTCACCGAGACCGTCTTCCAGTGGCGGGGCATGGGCGACTACCTGCTGGAGTCCATCAACGGACGGGACGTCAACGCTGTGATGGCGTGGCTGCTCGTGGCGGCGGTCGCGGTGGTCCTGTTCAACCTGCTCGCCGACATCCTGTACGCCGCTCTCGATCCGAGGATCCGTCGTGTCCGTTGAATCGCCACCGGTGTCCGCACCCGTCGCCGCGCCCGGTCCATGGCGCGGTGTCCTCGCCCGGTTCCGCCGGCACCGGCTCGCCGCGGCCGCGCTGGTGGTCCTCGTGCTCGTCGCGTTGTTCGCGTTCGTCGGCCCGTTGCTGTGGCGCTACGGTCACGACGACATCACACCCGACAACTCGCAGCCGCCGTCGGGAGCCCACCCGCTGGGCACCGACTCGCTCGGCCACGACCTGCTCGCCCAGGTGATGCGCGGTACCCAGCAGTCACTGCTTATCGCGCTCACCGTGGCGTTCGGCGCGGCGGTGGTCGGCACCGTGATCGGCATCGTGGCCGGCTACTACCGTGGTCGCACCGACGCACTGCTGATGCGGCTGGTGGACCTTTTCCTCACTGTGCCGACGATTGCGGTCGCCGCCGTACTCGGGCACAACTTCGCCGGCAGCGGCGGCGGATGGATGCTCATCGCGGCCGTACTCGCCGCGCTGATGTGGACCAGCGTCGCCCGGGTCGTCCGTGGTGTCGTACTCGGCCTGCGGGAACGCGAGTTCATCTCCGCCGCCCGGGCGCTGGGCTCGTCCGATGTCCGGATCATGCTGCGGCACGTCCTGCCCAACGTGGCCGCCCCGATCATCGTGTCGGTGACCATCCTGGTCGCCACCGCGATCCTCGCCGAGACCGCGCTGTCGTTCATCGGCTTCGGTGTCCAGCCGCCGGACACCTCCCTCGGCCTGCTGGTGGCCAACGCGCAGTCCGCCGTCGCCACCCGGCCCTGGCTGTTCTACTTCCCGGGCCTGGTCATCCTGCTCATCGCCCTGTCCATCAACTTCGTCGGAGACGGGCTGCGCGACGCCCTCGACCCGACCCAGACCAGGGGCCCGCGCCGCCGCCGGTACCTGGCCCAGCCGGCGGCCCGTACCGACGCGGTACCCGACGACGTGCTGCTGTCGGTCCGCGACCTGCGGGTGGTGTTCGCCGCCGACGGCGGCGACGTGCCCGCGGTCCGCCACCTCGACCTGGACCTGCGCCGTGGCGAAGTCGTCGGCCTGGTCGGCGAGTCCGGCTCGGGCAAGTCCGTCAGCGCCGCGGCGCTGATGGGGTTGCTGCCGCCCACCGCCACCGTCAGCGGCTCGGTCCACTTCGCCGGCCAGGAACTCGTCGGACTGGCCGAGCCGCAGTTCCGGCGGCTGCGAGGCAGCCGGATCGCCATGGTGTTCCAGGACCCGATGTCCTCGCTGAGCCCGGTGCACACCATCGGTGACCAGGTCGCCGAGGCCGTCCGCGTACACCAGGGCTGCTCCCGGGCCGCCGCCCGGGCCCGTGCCGTGGAGCTGCTGGACACCGTCGGGATCCCGGACGCCCGCAACCGGCTCGGCGACTACCCGCACCAGTTCTCCGGCGGCATGCGCCAGCGGGTGGTGATCGCGATGGCCATCGCCAACGACCCGGATCTGATCATCGCCGACGAGCCCACGACCGCCCTGGACGTCACCGTCCAGGCCCAGGTGCTCGCCGCGCTGCGGGCCGTCCGGGAGCGTACCGGCGCGGCGATCCTGATGATCACCCACGACCTCGGGATCGTGGCCGAGATCGCCGACCGGATCGCGGTGATGTACGCCGGCCGCCTCGTCGAGGTCGGCACCGCCGCCGACGTGTTCGACAACCCCTCGATGCCCTACACCCAGGGTCTGCTGGGCTCCGTGCCCCGCCTCGACCGGCCCGCCGACGAGGAGCTGTGGGCGATCCCCGGCTCACCGCCGAGCATGACCGCACTGCCGGCCGGATGCGCGTTCGCCCCCCGCTGCGGGCTCCGTACGCCCGACTGCTCGACCGCCGTGCCGAACCTCGTCCCGGTGACCGTCGGCCACCTGGCGGCGTGCCTGCTCCTGCCCCCACCCGGCGATGCCCTGCCGGAGACCACCACCTCGTCCATCCCCGAAAGGCCGTGACGACATGACCTCCCGTGTACCGCTGCGAACCCGTGCCGGGGAACGCCAGATCCTCCGGTTCCCCGTACTGACCGATCTGGACGGCTCGGAACTGGCCATCCACGCCCACGTGCTGACGGGCACCGCCGACGGGCCGACGCTCACCCTGATCTCCGGGGTGCACGGCAACGAGTGGTTCTCGCACGCGGTGCTGCGCGCGGTGCTGGCCGGCACCGACCCGGCGACGCTGCGCGGCACCCTGGTGGTCGTGCCGGCCGCCAACCCGTACGCCCTGCGGACCGTCACCCGCTACTCCAACGACATCCAGCAGGTCGGCTTCGTCAACATGAACAAGGCGATCCTGCGCGACACCGAGTCGATCACCGGACGGACCGGCCAGGTGCTCGTCGAACAGATCGTCGACCGCTCCACCCACCTGCTGGACTTCCACCCCGGCCCGTGGGGCACCACCTGGGGCGTCGTGCTCTACGACGCGACCGGCCCGCTGTCGGCCGCCAGCCGGGAGCTGGCCGTCGCCTTCGGTATGCCGTACATCCAGGGCGAGGACGCCGCGGTCGCGTTCCCGAACTCGGTGTTCGACGCGGCCAGTGCCGCCGGGGTGTCCGCCATCGGCATCGAGGTCGGCGGCCTCGGCTTCGGCTCGCGCAGCGAGAACGACTGGATCGCCCGGAACGTCGACGGCGTCCGCCGGGTGATGGCCCATCTGGGCATGCTCGACGAGCCGGCACCGCCCCGGCCGGTCACCGACGTCGAGGTCGCCTGGGACCTGCGGCCCGGGCACGGCGGCATGTTGGTACCCGAGATCACCGAGGACCGGCTGCTGACCGCCACCACCGGGGGAGAGCTGCTCGGCCGGCTGATCTCCCCGGTCGACCTCACCGTCATCGAGGAGTACCGGTCGCCCGGCGACGGGATCCTGCTGTCGGTTCCGCGCAGCCATCCGGTGCATCCGTACAACTTCGGGTTCGTCATCGGCCGCCCCCGGGGGAGCGCGGCATGACCCCCGATGTGCTGCTCGATGTCGACGGGCTGACCAGGCACTTCCCCCTCCGGCGGGGGAACCTGGTCAAACGGGCGGCGGGTGTGGTCAAGGCCGTCGACGGCGTCTCGTTCCAGCTCCGGGCCGGTGAGACGCTGGGCATCGTCGGTGAGTCCGGCTGCGGCAAGTCCACCCTCGCCAAGCTGCTGACCCGGCTGGACCAGCCGACCGGCGGGCAGATCCACTACCGGGGGACCGACATCGCCGGGCTGCGCGGTAGGGAGTTGCGTGACCTGCGACGGCGTATCCAGATCGTCTTCCAGGACCCGTACTCGTCGCTCGACCCGAGGATGACGATCGGCCAGATCATCGCCGAGCCGTTCGCCGTGCACGGCGAGCTGGGCACCGCCGACCGGCGCCGGCGGCGGGTCCAGGAGCTGCTGGAGACCGTCGGACTCAACCCCGAGAACGTCAACCGCTACCCGCACCAGTTCTCCGGCGGCCAGCGGCAGCGGATCGGCATCGCCCGTGCCCTGGCGTTGCAGCCCGAGGTGGTGGTCTGTGACGAGCCGGTGTCGGCGCTCGACGTGTCGGTCCAGGCGCAGGTGATCAACCTGCTCCGGCGGTTGCAACGGGACCTCGGTCTGGCGTACGTGTTCATCGCCCACGATCTGTCCGTCGTGCGGCACATCTCGCACCGGGTCGCCGTCATGTACCTCGGCAAGGTGGTGGAGACCGGCACCGTGGCGGAGATATTCGACCGCCCGGCACATCCGTACACCAAGGCGTTGCTGTCCGCCGCGCCGGTGCCGGACCCGCACCACGAGCGTGAGCAGATCCTGCTCCGGGGCGACCCACCCAGTCCGGTGAACCCGCCCAGCGGCTGCCGGTTCCGGACCCGCTGCTGGCAGGCCATCGACGCCTGCGCCGAGGAGCAACCCGCCCTGGTCCGGCGCGCTGCCGGGCATCCGGTGGCGTGCATCAACGAGGTTCCCCCGGCAGCGCGGCGTCTTCCGGTCATCGCCTGACGGCTCCCGTACCGGTCGGACGCCTGGGCACGGGCGTTCTGCTACCTGTTGCCTCGGTGTTCGACCGCTGCCTGCCCGTCGTCGCCGGCGAAGCCGACCTGCGTCATCACGCTCAGGGTCGCGGCGTTCTCGTTCGCGATCGTCGCCTCCACCCGCTCGACCAGGGTGGAGAACGCCGTTGTTTCATCCATGCCGGTATAGATCCCGGTCCGGGTGAGGAAGTAGACCCGTTCGTGCCCGAGGGTCTGCTCCGTCGACCGGTAGTTCTTCCACTGCTCCCGATAGCGGAACACGCTCTCCAGCGACACGGCCCCGGCCACGACGAGACTCACCACGGTGGTCACTGCCTGCGCGTAGGGAAAGTCAAGGTTGACGAGCACCGGGACCAGCGAGCCGCCGACGACGGCAGCGGTGCGCGTCCGCAGGTGTGTGGCCTTTGCCCTGACTGCCTTCTTGTCGTACCAGGACTGGTACTGGGCGAGCCGTTCGGCGAGGTATTCCTCTGCCGAGAACCCGGGATGGGGCTTTCCCCCGGTCGTGTCCTCCGGCTTTCGGCCTGAGCCGCGATCCAACACAGCCACCAGTAGACCCGCCGCCCGCCGGGCGGTCAAGACCGCCGCGTGACGTGCGGGAGTCGGGTGTACGTCCCGTGGCAGCTCAGCCTGCCCAACTCGGGGCGCGGGAGCGTGAGGGTCCACGTCGTGCGATCATGATCCACAACGTACGACAGTCGAGTGTGGATTGGATCTTGTGACCATGAGAAGAGTGTTCTCGATGCTGATGGCGCTGGTGACCGCCGCGACGGTCATGACGGTCGGCGCGCCTGCCGCTCAGGCGGCCGGCTCCTGCTCGGGCACGATCATCTACAGCCAGGTGCAGTCGTCAGGTTTCGGCGAACTGGTGATCTACTACAACAGCAGTAACGGGGGCACCAACAGCGCGTGCTTCTACCACCGCGGCGCGGCCTACGGAAAGTCGGCGCCCACCTTCGTGCAGATCTACCGCTGCGCGGAGCGTTCCGGTGAGGGCGCGCACTGCACGCGCTCGGGTGCCGCGGACACCGATTCGGGTGACTTCAGCTACCACGCCGGCCCGGTCGGCGTCACCGGCACGGCGAACTACTGCGTCGAGGCGGTCGGCTACATCGGTTGGGCCGGCCAGCGCCACCAGATCTTCAGCCGACGCCAGGGCTGCTGACCCACTACCATCCTGGTCCGCCTGCGGATCCACGTGTCGCCAACGCAGTTCGAAGGCCACCTTCCGAGACCGGGAGGTGGCCTTTCTGCTCGGTGTCGGCCGGTGGGGGATCCGCACGCGGGACGCTGTCGAGCTGATGTCGCAGACGATTCACCGCCGTCTGGTGCCACAGCGGCCCAGACCGCCTGATGTCGCAGACGACTCAGCTCGACAGCGTCGTACGAGACGCTTTCGCCCGCCGGCCGGCCCGGCGAGCACCACCGCCCCACCGGGCGCGGATCACCCGGCGGCATGGCGGAGCACCCGGGACAGGCGCCGGCTGAGTAACCGAAGCGGCGCCAAGCCCTGACGGCTCGTACGACGATGTCTTGCCGGCAAGGATTGAATGATGGTTCAATCCTTGCGTGGTCTACCGGAGCACCGATCGCGTGAAGGCCCGGCTGAGCGCCTCCCGGGAGCGGATCATCGCCGCCGCGCTGGAGCTCATGGCCGAGCACGGGTACGCCGGCTGCTCCGTCGTCGCCGTCGCCGAGCGGGCCAGGCTGGCGACCGGCAGCGTCTACCGGCATTTCCCCACCAAGGCAGACCTGGTCGCCGAGGTGTTCCGCACGGCCTCGCAGCGCGAGGTGGACGCGGTCGCCCGTGCGGCGGCGCTGGAGACCACCGTCGCCGAACGGGTGTCCACCATCGTCGAGACGTTCTCCGGCCGGGCGCTGCGGTCCCCACGACTGGCGTACGCGCTGCTCGCCGAGCCGGCCGATCCGGCGGTCGACGCCGAGCGGCTCGTCTTCCGCCGGGCGTACGCCGAGCTGATCGCCGGTCACGTCGCGGAGGGGGTGGCGAGCGGCGAGCTTCCCCCGCAGGATCCCGAGCTGACCGCCACCGCGTTGGTCGGCGCCCTGGCCGAGGCCATGGTCGGCCCCCTGGCCGCCGGGGTCGCCGGCCCGGACACCAACGCCCACCTGATCACGTTTCTCCACCGCGCGTTGGGAGTGTCGCCGTGACGACGCACGAGGTCTTCAACCAGGTTCCCCCGCTGGCCGGCTACGACGCGGCGGACGACCCGGCACTGCTCGACGGGCTCGAACGCGAGGGCGCCGGCTGGGCCGCCGCCGAGTTGCACGAGCTCGGCCGGCTCGGCGGCGCCGAGCCGGCGATCGACCACGGGCGGCTGGCCAACGAACACCCGCCGGTCCTGCGCACCCACGACCGGCACGGCCGCCGCATCGACGAGGTGGAGTTCCACCCCGCCTGGCACGAGCTGATGCGGGTCGCGGTCACCCACGGCCTGCACGCCGCGCCGTGGGCGGACGACCGGCCGGGCGCCCACGTCGCGCGGGCGGCCAAGTTCTACACCTGGCGTCCGGACGCCGGTCACGGCTGCCCGATCTCGATGACCTACGCCGCCGTGCCGGCGCTGCGGCACGCCCCGGAGTTGGCCGCGACGTACGAGCCGCTGCTCACCGCCACCACGTACGACTTCGGGCTGCGCCCGCCGTTGGCCAAGCGGGGACTGCTGGCCGGCATGTCGATGACGGAGAAGCAGGGCGGCTCGGACGTACGCGCCAACACCACCACCGCCCACCCCGAGCCGGACGGCACCTACCGGCTCCTCGGGCACAAGTGGTTCACGTCGGCGCCGATGTGCGACGTCTTCCTCACCCTCGCCCAGGCGCCGGGCGGGCTCACCTGCTTCCTCGTCCCGCGCGTCCTGCCGGACGGCACGCGCAACCCGATGCGGCTGATGCGCCTCAAGGACAAGCTCGGCAACCGGTCCAACGCCTCGGCCGAGGTCGAGTACGAGCACGCGGTCGCCTGGCGGGTCGGGGACGAGGGGCGTGGCGTGCGCACCATCATCGACATGGTCAACCTCACCCGCCTGGACTGCGTCATCGGCGCGGCGGCCGGGATGCGCCAGGGCGTGATCACCGCTGCCCACCACGCCGCCCACCGGCAGGCATTCGGCCGGTACCTCGTCGACCAGCCCCTGATGCGCAACGTGCTCGCCGACCTTGCGGTCGAGTCCGAGGCCGCCACCGTGCTCATGATGCGGCTCGCCGGAGCCACCGACCGGTCCGCGCGCGGCGACGCCGGCGAGACCGCGTTCAAGCGGCTCGCCCTCGCCGTCGGCAAGTACTGGGTCTGCAAGCGCTGGCCGGGACACGCCGCCGAGGCCCTCGAATGCCTGGGCGGCAACGGCTACGTCGAGGAGTCGGGCCTGCCGAGGCTGTTCCGCGAGTCCCCGCTGAACTCGATCTGGGAGGGTTCCGGCAACGTCGCCGCGCTGGACGTGTTGCGCGCCCTCACCCGGGAACCCGAGGTCATGGCGGCGTTCCAGGCCGAGGTGACCGCCGCCGCCGGCACCGACGCGCGACTCGACGCCGCCGTACGCCAGGTGCGGGCCGACCTGTCCGACCAGGACGACCTCGAACTGCGGGCCCGCCGCGTCGTCGAACGGCTCGCCCTGGTTCTTCAGGGCTCGCTGCTGGTGCGGCACGGCCACCCCGCCGTCGCCGACGCCTTCTGCGTCTCCCGGCTCGGCGGCGACCACGGCCAGGCGTACGGCACGCTGCCCCGCGGTGTCGATTTCACCGCGATCATCTCCCGGGCCGTACCCAAGGTGGGCTGACCGGAGGCGGAGGGCGCACCGGGCCGGGCTCGCGCGTGGGACGCCGTGGTGTCACGCCCCCTCCGGTTCGGGCGAGTCGGTCGGCGGGTGGGCGGCGAGGAAACGTTCGATGACGGCGCCGCTGACCGATTCGCACAGCAGGCGGTAGCCGGCGGTGGCGCCCCAGCGGCTGATGCCGACGCGGCGCCCCGGCGGGAACCGGCCGTAGGCCTCGTCCCACGGCGCGGCGACGAACTTGGCGGTCCGCTCGTCGGCGCCGAGCCTCGCGGCCAGGCCGCGCAGGGCCTCCACCTGGGGCGCCGGCAGGTCGTCCGAGTACCAGACCACCGTGTAGCCGTGCTCCAGGTTGTGCACCAGCACCTCCACCGGGGGCCGGTCACCGCTGAGATAGAACCGGCGCATCGGCGCGGGCAGCTCGTAGTGCGGCCCGGACGACGGCGGCACCGTCAGGTAGGCGACGCGCGCCCCACGCCCGACGTGTACCCCCTTGCCCGACACCGGGTCGGTCAGCTCCGGATCGCAGCCGGCCGCCGTCCCGGCCACCCCGAACGACGCGATCGGCGCGGGCGGCGCCAGCCGCTGCCGTGCGACCGGCACCGCCACCCAGCCGAGCAGGCCGACGCCCAGCAGCGCCATCAGCCCCGCCACCCACCGTGTCGCCCGCGCCTCGCGCCCGAGGGGGTCAGCCATCGGAGGCCGCCCCGTCCACGCCCGCACCGGACCCGGTCGACGTCAGGTGGCCCACCGTCCACTCCAGCACCGTCTCGATGCCGGGCACGCCGATGCCGGTGGCCGTGCCGGAGCTGAGCGCGATCACCCGCGAGGGGGGCACGACGCCGTACCCGTCCGCGCGCAACTGCGCGACATTGCGCTGGACGGCGGGCTTCTCCCACATCCGCACGTTCATCGCGGGTACGAACACCACGGGCGCCGCCGAGGCCAGCACGCACGCCGTGACCAGGTTGTCGGCCATGCCCAGCGCCGCCTTGGCCAGGGTGTTGGCGGTGGCGGGCAGCACGAGCACCAGCTGTGCCCACTCGGTCAGGTCCAGGTGGGGAACCCCGGGCTGCCCATGGGCCTCCTCGACGGTCACCGGGTGGCCGGTGATCGCCGCGAGGGCCGTGGGGGTCACGAACGTCGAGGCGGCCTCGGTCATCACCACCCGCACCTCGAGACCGAGCGCGTGCCTCATCGCCAGCAGCGACTGCGGCAGCGACATGGCGCCGCTTGATCCGCAGGCGGCGACGAGGACCCGCTCGAACGGCAACGTGACGCTCATCGGTGACTCCCTCCGGCGACGGCCGGCTCATGCTCCGGCGGCCCGTCGGCCTGTGCGTCTGTCTGTGGGTCGGCCTGGGTGTCGAGCTGTGCGTGGACCAGGTCGGCGTACCTGCCGCCGAGCGCCAGCAACTCGTCGTGGCCGCCGCGCTCGGCGACCGTGCCGCCGTCGAGCACGAGGATCTCGTCGGCGTGCCGCACCGTGCTCAGCCGGTGCGCGATGATGATCTGGGTGCAGCGCAGCCCCGCGACGGCCCGGCTCACCCGTCGTTCCGTGGCCACGTCCAGGTGGCTCGTCGCCTCGTCCAGCAGCAGGATCGCCGGCTCACCGGCGAGCGCCCGGGCGATGGACAGCCGTTGTCGCTGCCCGCCCGAGAGTGCCTGGCCGCGCTCGGCGACCCGGGTGTCGTAGCGCATCGGCATCGCCTCGATGTCGGCGTCGATGGCGGCCAGCCGGGCGACCCGCCGCACGTCCGCCAGGGGCAGGTCCGGCCGGGCGAGGGCGATGTTGCGCCGGATCGAGTCCCGGAACAGGTAGCTCTCCTGGAACACCACGCCGAACTGGCGGCGCAGGGCGTCCGGGCCGATGCGTTCCAGCGGCACCCCGTCGAAGTGGATCCGGCCGCCGGTGGGCCGGTAGAGCCCGGTCAGCAGCATCGCCAGGGTGCTCTTGCCACTGCCCGAGGCGCCGACGACCGCCACCGTCCGGCCCGGCTCGACGGTGAACGAGACGTCCCGCAGCACGTACGGGCCGGTGCCGTCGTACCGGAAACTGAGCCCACGTACCTCGACCCTTCCGCGCAGCGTCGGTGACAGCAGTTGCGACGTGTCCTCGATCTCGGGCCGGGCGGAGAACACGTCACGCAGCCGCTGCACGGTCGAGGCGACCGACTGGAGCACCTGTGCGCTGGCGACCAGCGAACCCAGCGGGGCGATCGCGGCCAGCGCCAGCATCTGCAGGCCCATCGCGTCACCCAGGCTCATGCCGTCGGCGAAGATCCGGTACATGCCCAGCCACAGCAGGGCCAGCGGCCCCACGAGCCGTACGGTCGCCGCCACGTTGTCGACGGTCGACGACAGCCGGCTGCGCGCGCGATCCACCGCGAGCGCCGCCGAGTAACGGCCCAGCCAGTGGTCGTACACGTGTTTCTCGGCGCCCATCGACTTGATGGTGGCGATACCCGACAGCGCCTCGATGAGCACGCTCTCCGCCTCCGCCTGCACGGTGAGCTGGCGGTGGTTGAGGTGCAGCAGACGGCGGTTGACCGCCGCGACCGCACACACCTGGACCAGACCGATCCCCAACGCCACCGTGGCGAACCCGGTGTCGGCGACGAACAGCACCGCGAAGTACCCGACCACCAGCGCGCCGTCGATCACGGCGGTCAGCACCTGCGTCGTCACGATCTCCCGCAGCAGCACGCTGCTCGCCAGCCGCTGCATCAGGTCCCCGCTGGAGCGCTGCTGGAAGAAGCGGAACGGCAGGCTCATCAGGTGGGCGAACAGCCGGGTCATCAGCTCCCGGTCCACCCGGGACTGGAGGTTCACCAGCAGCATCGAACGCAGGTGCGCCAGGCCGAACTGGGTCAGGGCCAGCGCCAGCACGGCCAGGCCGAGATAGGGCAGCAGCCCGGTCTCCCGTGCGGGCAGGATCGCGTCGAGGGCGGTCGACATGGCCAGCGGCAGGGCGAGCCCGAGCAGTTGCAGGACCACGGAGACGGACAGGACCGTCCCCAGCGCCGGCAGGAACGCGCGCGCCATCCGGTAGCCGCGGCGCAGCCACGGCGTACGGGGGCCCGCGGCGAGCCTGGCCGGGCCGGCTGTCGTCGTACGACCGGTGAAGACCAGCACGGTGCCGGTGAGGAACTCGGCCGCCTCGGCGAACGGGACGGTCCTGCGGCCCAGGGCGGGGTCCACCATCGAGAACCCGTGCCGGGTGAGGTGCTCCACCACGACGAAGTGCGAGCCCTCCCAGTGTGCGATCAGCGGCATCGGCAGCGACACGAGATCCTCCGGGGCCGCCCGGTAGGCGCTCGCGCGCAGTCCCATCTCCTCTGCCGCGTCCAGCAGGGCCAGCGCACTGACCCCGTCGCGGCCCACGCCGAGGTGCTCGCGGCACCCGGCGAGCGAGGCGCGGACGCCGGCATGGCGCAGGACCATCGCGAGGCAGGCGGCACCGCAGTCGGCGTCGGTCATCTGCAGGACGACGGGCACCCGGCGGCGCCGCCTCACGGGGTGCCCGCCAGGGTCAGCAGCGACGGCACGCGTTCCGGCTCCGCCAGCCGCATCAACTGGTACCCGATCCCGGCCAGCCCGGTCATCAGCTCCGGCGAGTCGAGCCCGGCCGGATTGGCGCAGCGCCACCCGTGGGCGGCCACGTCGCGCAGCACGCCGTCGACGACCGCGCCGACCGCCGCCGGGTCGGACCCGGCGAGCAGCGGCAGGTCGAGGTTGCCGAGATCGCCGTGGCACAGGGAGTGGTTGCGCCCGAAGCCGTGCGTGAACGTCGTACCCAGCGCCACCGCGATCTCGGCGTCGAGGCCGTCGAGCAGCGGCAGCGGGCGGCGGGTCAGCGCCTGCCGGATCCGCACCCGCGACAGCCCGATCCCGGGCGCGCCGTGGCACCAGGCGTTGCTGAGCAGGCCTGGCCGGCGCAGATCCGCCCAGTTGCCCGAGGCCGGGTCGAACAGCGAGCGGTCGAACTCCAGCGCGGACCGTCCCGCCTCGGCGTAGCGGTCCTCACCGGTGACGCTCCACAACTCGAACAGCGCCGCCGCCACCCCGGCGGCGCCGTGGGACAGGCCGCCCAGCCGGAGCGCCGGGCCCGTCGCGAGGAGGCGGTCACCGAGGCGGCGTGCCAGGTCGACCGTGCGCTGCGGGTCCGCGCCGCACGCCAGCACGGCGAGCACCGCGCCGGCCAGCCCGTTGACCACGTCGGCGTCGTCGGCGTCGTCGGCGAGGGCCTCCAACCGGCTGAGCGCCAGGTCCAGGCCGGAGCGGATGCCCGGGTCGTCGTCCCACAGGGTGGCCAGGTGACCGTACGCGTAGCACAGGCCGCCCCAGCCGTTGAACGCGCCGACGGCGGTCGTGGGGAGCCCGTCGGCGCGCAGCCGGTCGCCGAGCCTTCGCGCGATCCCGGCGGCCAGGTCGGTGAAGTCCTCGTGCCCGGTCGTCTCTCCCAGGTAACCGTAGAAGAGGGCCAGGCCCGACAGGCCGTCGTAGAGGCCGGCGCCCATCGGGACCGGCGCCCAGCGGGCCCCCACGGTGGGGCCGAACGTGAACCAGGTCCCGCCGTGGGCCATCGCCGCGACCCGCTCGCCGACCTCGGCGGCATGCGCCAGCAACGGCCGGAACGCGGACGGCTCGACCGGCACCGGCCCGGGACGCCAGCGCACCTCGGCGTGCGGGGCGTCGGGCAGCTCGGCCAGCGACGCGAACGCGGCACGGATGAGCCAGACCTGGCGTTCCTGGTCTGCCTCGCCCAGGCCGGCGATGCGGCGCAGTGTCTCGTCCAACGCCGAGCGGGCCAGCGCGCCGGGCAACTGCTGGGCGTCGCCGGTCCACAGCCCGCGGGAGCCGACCCTGGACGTGAACAGCGGCGTGTCCCCGGCGGCCAGGTCGGCGCGCTCGGCGGCGATCGTGGTGGCGAGGACCGGCAGCTCCTCCACGCCGACCCAGAGCCAGTCCAGCAGCCGGTCCCGGTCGAGCGCGTCGCGCAGGTGGTCGGTGTGCAGCAGCGCCTCCTGGAGCCGGGCGTAGGTGCGCGTCGGGCGCAGGACCACTCGGATCTCGTCACCGGCGAAGGCGCGTACCCGGTCGGCCAGCACCCCGGCGTGGCGGTGCAGCAGGTCGTACGCGTGGCGGAAGCCGGCGACGACGTCGGCCTCGTGCGCGCGCAGGTCGGCGGGTCGGACGCCCTCGGGAGCGGCCGGTGTCCCGTGCCCGATGTGTACGCCCGGGACGTGCAGCTGCATCTCGTCGGTGCCGGCGCCGAGCCATTCGGCGCAGTTGCACGCCGCGGCCTCGCCCGCCGGTTGCTCGGCGGCGGGCAACAGGCCGACGGCGAGCACGGAGGCGGCGACGGCCTCGCCGGCGGCGGCGTCACGGGAACCGCGCGTCAGCGCCGGGGTGAACAGGGTCTCCAGGTCGACGAGCACCGGCGTGTCGCCGGCACCCACCACGTTGCGGGGGTGGCAGTCGCTGGCGCCCAGCGTGTGCAGCAGGGCGAGCAGGCTCCCGTAGCGGCGGGCGTAGCGGGAGACGGCCGTCGGTTCGGTGGCGGCGACGAACTCGGCCCAGCCGTAGCCGTCGCGCGTCAGCACCGCGATGGTGCGCAGGCCCAGGTCGGGGTCCCGCCGGTTGAGCCAGCCCAACAGCAGTTGGAAACGGGCGTCCACGCCGAGGTCGCGGGGCTTGTAGACCACCCGTGAACCGTCGTCGAAGCTGGCGAGGCACACCCGGCGACCACCCCGGTGGGCGTCACCGGCGGGTGTGAGCCCGGTGAGCCGCACGCGCGGATCCATGTCGAGAGCCGGCGCGATCGCGGCCCAGTCGGCGTGCAGCCGCCGCAGGAACTCGATGGTGGACGATGCCCAGGCGTCGACGACGGCCAGGAGTTGGCGGGCCAGCACGGGGTACTCGGCGAGGAATTCCGAGGCGGCCGAGGGTTGCGCCATCCCGGCGAAGAAGGCGGCGAACCGCTGCGCCGGCGTCTGCCCGGTCAGCTCGCCGCGCACGCGGGCGACGTTCAGCTCCAGCACGCTCGCGCGGCTGAGCAGCCGGACCAGCTCGTCGAGCAGGTCGGCGATGCCGAGCGTGTCAGCGGTCCGCGGATCGACGGGGGTGGCGGGGCCGGCCAGTTCCGCCGCCGCCTCGCGGACCCGGCGGCGGGCGTCGGCGAGGATCGGGGCGGCGATGATCAGGGCGTCGTCGAGCGGCCGTCCCGGCAGCCGCTCGGGGCGCCAGTCGTCCGCGGCCGGCCCGGAGTACAGGCGCTGCAACCGTCGTGACCAGTCCGGGGGGTGTGCGAGCCGCTCCGCGATCCGCGCGGCGGGCTCGTCGAGCAGGCGCAGCAGGGCGTCCTCGTCGCACGCGTCGGCGGCCAGGCGGCGTTGCCAGGCTCCGGCGGTGGCGAAGGCCTGCGAGCCGCGCCACCGGGAGAGCCGCCAGCGCGCGCGGTCGGAGACGGGGTACGAGCCGGCCCCGTCGACCGGGACGCGCTCGGTGAGCGAGAGGGCGGGTAGGAACCCAACAGTCATCGCCGATCCTCGGGTGAGGGCGGTGCGCCGGAGCCCGGCCGGTGGCCGGGCTCCGGCGCAGTCGCCGTGATGGACAGGTCAGCAGGGCGACATGCAGTGGCAGCACTTCTCGGTGTGCCCGTCGATCGGCGCCATGCCGCCGGCGACCGTCTCCAGTTCCTCGCGGCTCAGCTCGACCAGCCCGGCGGGGTGGTCGGGCGACGCCTCGCCCCGGTAGTACTCGTCCTTCCAGGCGCGGACGACATCGGTGATCGACATCTGGTTCCTCCTCGGTGGCGACCGGCGGCCGGGTGCCGCGGTCCGTCCATCTGAGACTCGCCGAGCGCAGGGGGCGGGGCGTGAGTAGCCGGTACTCCATCGCAGTCGCGAAACAGTCACCGCCGGGTTCGCGACGCGACCCGGGCGACGGTGTCTGAAACCTGACGCCGCGAGATGGCGCCTTCCCTGAAAATTAGCTACATGCGCAGGTCGGCATGCGTACGTGGTGGTCGGCGGGGCTACTCAGGGCCGGAAGAACCCGGTACTCAACGATCGCGGTTGCCCTACCGTCATCCCCGCCGACAACCTCGCGCGCCGCTGACAGCGTCTGTCACGGCAGACCGTCTTGTGGGGGAGGGAACCGTTGTCCACATCATGGCCACTCGTCGGGCGGCGGCGGGAGCTGGACCGGCTGACCGACAGCCTGACCGGCGGCGTGACCCGGTGCACGCTCGTCACCGGGGAGGCCGGGATCGGCAAGAGCCGCCTGGCCACGGAGGTCCTGGGCGAGGCGGAACGGCGGGGCTTCCTGGCGCTGCGCGTGACGGCGACGCCGGGCTGGCAGAGTGTGCCCTTCGGGGTGCTCGCCCAGCTCGTCGCCCAGCCGGTGGGCCCTTCGGTCGCCGAGGCCTTCCGTGACATCGCCACCAGGCTGCGCGCCATCGCCGGGCACCGGCCGGTCCTCGTCGTCGTCGACGACGTGAACTGGCTCGACGACGCCTCGTCGGCGCTGCTCGAGCGGCTGGTGGCCGGCGAGGCGGTACGGGTTCTCGCCAGCGCCCGCAGCGAGGCGGTCGCCAGCCCGGCCGTCACCGCCCTGCGTCGCCAGGGCCCCGTCGAGCGCGTGCAACTGGCGGCGATGAGCCAGGAGGAGACAGCCGAACTCGTCCAGGCGATGCTCGGCGGGCCCACCGACGGCCTGACCCTCGCCACCATCTGGCAGGCCGTACGCGGCAACCCCCTGTTCCTGCGGGAGATGCTGCGCGGCGGGCAACAGACCGGCGCCCTCGCCCGGCGACGCGGCGTGTGGACCTGGCGTGGAACCCCGCTGGAGCATCCGCACCTGAACGATCTCATCGCCGAGACGCTCAGCCTGCTCGGCCCCGACGAGATCGAAGCGTTGCAGTACGTCGCGCACGGCGAGCCCGCGCCGCTGCCCGTCATCGAGCGACTCGTCCCGGCACAGGTCGCCGAGCGGCTGGAGGAGCGGGGACTCATCGAACTGACCACCGGCGAGCAGCGCGGCCTGGTCCGGGTGACGCATCCGCTCTACGCCGAGGCGGCCCGCGCGAGCACCGGTGCGCTGCGCACCCGCCGCATCCTGCGCGAACTGGCGGACGCCCTGGAAGCCACCTCCACGGCGCGGCACGAGGACCACCTGCGCGTGGTGTCGTGGCGGTGCGAGGCCGACCTCGCGGTCGACGAGGCGGACCTGCTGGCCGCCTCCGAGTCGGCGCTGCTGCGGCGCGGGGCCCGCCTCGCCGAACGGCTCGCCCGTCGGGTCGCCTCGCCCCGGGGCGCCCGCCAGCTCGGCCGTGCCCTGGTCGCGCAGGGTCGCGGCGAGGAGGCCGACGAGCACCTGCGCAGGGCGTACGAGACGCTGGACGACCCGCGCGACCGAGCCGAGACGGCGGCGCTGCGGGCGGTGAACCTGTTCTGGGGGCTGCGCCGCCCCGGGGCCGCCGGTGCTGTGCTCGCCGACGCGGCGGCGGCACTGCCCGCCGCCGTGCACGACGGGCTGCTGACCGCGGTCGCCGCGATGGCCGTCTTCGACGGCCGGACAGCCGAGGGGCGCGACGCCGTCACCCGCCTCGGCCAGCATCCGCCGCGCGACCCGCTGCTGGGCATGGCCGGCACCCCGCTCCTGCCCTACCTGCTGGTCTTCTCCGGCGAGCCGGCCCGCGCCGCGGCGATGTTCGACGGAGCCGAGGTCACCTTCCCGCAGGCCTGGCCCACCATGCGCGCCGCCACCCAGGCCCTGCACGTGCAGGCGCTGGTGATGTCCGGAAACCTGACCCAGGCGACGGAGTCGGCGGAGGCCTACTACCTGGACGCGGTCGACCGGGGCTCGTCCGACGGCGTCGCCCTGCTCGCCCTGATGGTCGGCAACTGCCGCTACCACCGGGGGCGGCTGCGGGACGCGCTGCGCTGGCTGCGCGAGGCCCGCGCCCTCGTCGACGGGCGGACGCTGTTTCCCATCCGCGGCTACGTCCTGTCGGTGGGCGCGTGGTTCGCCGCGCAGGCCGGTGAGGCGCGCGACGTCAGGGAGGTACGCGACGAGCTGGGTGGGCGGTTTCCCACGCACAGCGGGCCCGCCGACTTCTGGGGCCTCGCCGAGGCCTGGACCCACGTCTCCGAGGGGCGGCTCGCCGTCGCGGCCGGGCAGCTCGTCGCGCTGGCCGCGCGGGCCCGCGAGAACGGCGTGCTCACCATCGCCGCGCAGGCCCTGCACCTGCTCTCCCGGGTGTCGCCGTCCGCGTCGGCCGCCTCGGAGCTGCGACAGGTCGCCGACGCCTGCGACAGCCCGCTCTTCCGTCTGCACGCCGACCTGGCCGCCGCGCTCGCCCGGCCGGACCCCGACGCGCTGGAGCGGCTGGCCGCAACGTTCGACGAAGGGGGATACACCACCCTGGTGCTGGAGACGACCGTCGCCGCCGGGACGGCCCGGCGCGGGCGCGGCGAGCACCGCGCCGCCAATGCGCACGCCGCGCGCGCCGAGAAGCTGCGGCGGCGCTGCGACGCGTACTGGCCGGCGTGGTGCGGGCAGGTCGAGTCCGCGCCGAGCCCGCTGACCGGCCGGGAACGCGAGATCTGCGAACTGGCCGCCACCGGGCTGGACAACACCGCGATCGCCCACCGGCTGCGTCTGTCGGTACGAACCGTGGAGAACCACCTACAGCGCTCTTACCACAAGCTCGGCGTACGCAGCCGGCTCGAACTCGCCGGCTCGTTCACCGGATGACTGGGGATCCCGACCCCACCCCGATCGGCGCACGGCATCATGGCGTATCCCACATTCTGCCGGTCGGAAAACCTGACGCGGATCGTCGGTGCCGGTCGTTAGTCTGCCTGCGGACACTGCTCGGTACGTGACGAGTCCAGGCGCGGCACCCGCCGGCCACAACGGGGATTTCAGGAGACTTCGTGACACAGCAATCCACTGCGGCCTCGGACAGGCTCGACGGCTCGGTCCTCAAGATCGCCGGGGTCGTCGTCATCGGCGCGATCATGTCGATCCTCGACGTGACGGTCGTCAGCGTCGCCCTGCCGACCTTCCAGCGCGAGTTCGACGCGTCCTACGCCGAGGTCGCCTGGACGATGACCGCCTACACCCTGTCGCTGGCCACGGTCATCCCGCTCAGCGGCTGGGCCGCCGACCGGTTCGGCACCAAGCGGCTCTACATGATCGCGCTGGCCCTGTTCACGATCGGGTCGGGGCTGTGCGCCAACGCCGACACGATCGGGCAGTTGATCGGCTACCGCGTGCTCCAGGGTCTCGGCGGCGGCATGCTCATGCCGTTGGGCATGACGATCATGACCCGGGCGGCCGGGCCGCACCGGATCGGCCGGCTGATGGCCGTCCTCGGCATCCCGATGCTGCTCGGGCCCATCGGGGGCCCGATCCTCGGTGGCTGGTTGATCGACGTCGCGAGCTGGCACTGGATCTTCCTGATCAACCTGCCGATCGGCGCCGTGGCGCTCGTCTACGCCGCCCTGGCACTGCCGAAGGACAACCCCGAGCCGTCCGAGTCGTTCGACTTCATCGGCATGCTGATGCTCTCGCCGGGGCTCGCCCTCTTCCTCTACGGCATCTCCTCGCTGCCCGAGACCGGGACGTTCGCCGACACCAAGGTGTGGGCGCCCATGCTGGTCGGCGGCGCGCTCCTCGTCGCCTTCGTCCTCTACTCCTTCCGGCCCCGGCACCCCCTGCTGGACCTGCGGCTCTTCGCCAACCGCAACCTCACCATCGCGACCGTGACCATGTTCGTGTTCATCATCGCGTTCATGGGCGCCGGCCTGCTGTTCCCGAGCTACTTCCTGCAGGTCCGCGGCGAGTCGACGCTGACCGCCGGCCTGCTGATGGCGCCGCAGGGTCTCGGCGCGATGGTGACCATGCCGGTGGCCGGGATGCTGGCCGACAAGATGCCCGTCGGCCGTACCGTGCCGTTCGCGCTGGGACTCATCGCCCTCGGGTTCTTCACCTTCACCCAGGTCGACCCGGAGACGTCGTACGTGCTGCTCTGCGGGTCGCTGTTCGTCATGGGCCTGGGCATGGGCGGCACCATGATGCCGATCATGACCTCGGCGCTGAAGACCCTGACGGCCCACGAGGTGGCCCGCGGCTCCACGCTGGTCAACATCATCCAGCAGATCGGCGGGTCGGTCGGTGCCGCGATCATGTCGGTGATCCTCACCAACGAGCTGAACGGATCCCGGCCGATCCCCGGGGCGACCGATCCGAGCGGTGAGCCGATCACCGAGGCCGGCCTCGCCATCGCCGTCCAGCAGCAGCCGGAGTTGGCCCAGCAGTTCCCGGTCGAGCCGTCGCTCATCTCCCGTGGCCTCGACTACGCCGCCAGTTCGTTCGCCACCACGTTCTGGGTCGCGTTCGCGCTGGTGCTGGTCACGTTCATCCCGGCGGCGTTCCTGCCCCGGCGGCGCGAGCCGTCACACCTGCTCGACGACCAGCAGGCGGGGCAGGCCAAGGCTCCCGTCATCATCCACTGACGTACCGCTCGGGCCGCCGGGACACCACCCCGGCGGCCCGACCGTCCGGTGGGACCTCGCGGCGCGGGCCGACCGTCCGCGGACCGGTGCCGCCGAGCGGTGCCGGCCGTCAGGGCGTGGTGAGGGGGCGCTGCCGCGGTGCGGGGCCGCGGTCGCTGTGCGTGTCGTCGTAGCCGGCGGCCTGGAGGGCGAACAGTTCGGCGTACCGGCCGTTGGCGGCGACGAGTTCGTCGTGGCTGCCGGCCTCGACCAGCGCGCCGTCATGCAGGACGAAGATCCGGTCGGCGTGGCGGACGTTGGCCAGCCGGTGGGTGATGAGGATGGTGGTCGCCCGACCCTGCCGGTCCCGGATGGCCTGGAACAGTGCGTCCTCGGCGCGCGGGTCGAGGGCGGAGGACGGCTCGTCCATGACCAGCAGGTCGGCGTCGCGGAGGAAGCCACGGGCGGCGGTGATGCGCTGCCACTGGCCGCCGGAGAGGTCCTGACCCTTGGCGAAGGTCCGGTCGAGCAGCGTCTCGTACCCGTGGGGCAGGTCCTGGATCATGTTGTGCGCGACGGCGCGGGCGGCGGCGGCCTCGATCCGGTCCTGCCGGGCCTCGCTCTCGACATCGCCGACGGCGATGTTCGTCGCGGCGGTGAACGGCCACTTGTGATACTCCTGGGTGACCACCGCGATGCGGGCCCGCAGCCCGGCGAGGTTCCACTCGGGCAGGGGCCGCCCGTTCCAGCAGATGACCCCCTCGGTGGGGGCGCGGAGGGTGGCGATCATCGCGGCGAGGGTGGTCTTGCCCGAGCCGTTCTCGCCGACGAAGGCCACCGTCTGCCCCGCCGCGATCGTCAGCGTCACGCGGTCGACGGCGGGCGTGTCCCGGTCGGGGTAGCGCAGGCTGACCTCCCGTACGGTCAGCTCGCGCAGCGGACCGGGTGCGGCGTCCGTGGCGCTCGTGGCCGCATCGGGCAGGTAGGCGGCGGCCCGGAGCATGAACCCGGTGTAGTCGCTGAAGTGCTGGCCCTCGGTGTAGACGCGGTCGACCTGGAACGTGGCGACGGACAGCGAGCGCTGCGCGGACTGCACCGCGACCACGCAGGTCGCCGCCGCCGCGAGCGGAATCTGGCCGTCGATGAGCAGCAGCCCGAGCAGGAGATAGACCACGCCGGTGGCGATTCCGCCGATCACCGCCCCGACGGTGGTGGTCGTGGTGACCCGGCGGGCGAGGGTGAGCTCGATGTCGGTCTCCACCTCCATCACCCGGTCGTACTGGTCCAGCAGGAACCGGCGCAGCCCGTAGGAGCGCAGCTCCGGCGCGGAGTCCCGCTCGGCCATCAGTCGGTGCAGCAACCACAACCGCCGCCGTCGCACCGACCCCGCCGTGTAGGTCCGGTACCGCAGGTGCCCGGCCCGCAGCGACGCCCAGGCCTTGGGCAACGTCGCCACCAGCAGCGCCAGCAGCAGCAACGGGTGGATGAGGACGACGGCGACCGCCACGGCGAGCAGGCCGGCCAGCCCGGCGAGCAGGTTCATCGACGCCTCCACCAGTGAGACTGTCGACTCGGTGCCCCGGGAGGCCCGTTCCATGTCGTCGGCGAACGCATCGGCGTCGAACGCCTCCAGCCGTACCGCCGTGGACACCTCGAACAGGCCGCGCTCCACCTCCCGGCTCACCCGCGGGGTGAGTCCGTTCTGTGCGTACCCGGTGGCGATGCCCATCCCGGCGCGCAGCGCGGTCGCCGCCGCCAGTACGGCGAGCGCGGGCAGTGCGGCGACCACCTTGTCCGCGGTGGGGCCACCGGCGAACAGCTCCACCAGCACCCGCTGGGTGGCCAGCAGCCCGAAGGCGGCCATCGCCCCGCCGCCGAGCGTCGCGGCGGCCACCACCGAGGTCCGGAGCCGGTCGGCCCGCCAGCTGATCCGGACTGCCGCCCAGACCAGCCTGGGCAACTCGGCGAACACGGTGAACAGGCCGGCTTCCGCCCGCGCCTGCATTCCCGTCTCCCAGAACATGGTCCGCAGCTCCGGGAGCACCGACTCCGTCGGTGCTGGGGCTGGGGCTGGCTGGTCCGATGTGGTGTCCCGTTCGGCTCGGGTCACGGACGTGCCTCCTCGGTGCGCGGTGACGTGGTTGCCGGTCGCGACCGAGGTCGTTGAAGGCGGGCGGCGGGAACGTCCCGCCGCCACCCCATCAACCCACAGCGTTCGACCAACTACCAATGGTCACCGTCGGTGACCCGCCGGTCCATCCCCCGAGGCAGGGAAGTTGGTGCGGATTCCGGCTGGAGCCGAGCGCCCGGAAGGTGTACGCCTCCTTCGCGTCGCCGCCGGGCCGGCCCCGGGCCGCGCCGCTCACACCGTCCTGGTCGGCTGGTGCGTGGGCTCGGCCGAGGCGCTGCCACGGCGTGCGGCGACGAAGCCGAAGGCGGCAGCGGTGAAGAACATCAGGATGCCGTAGATCGCGGGCGGCATGGCGATGTCGGTGTTGTCGAGCAGGGCCGGGCTGAGCGCGATCGTGATGGCCAGGGTGGCGTTGTGGACGCCGATCTCGAACGACGACGCGACCGAATCCCGGTGCCCGACGCGCAGCAGGCGCGGCGCCGCGTACCCGATGGCCAGGCTGAGCAGGTTGAACAGCAGAGCGACGAGGCCGACCGCGCCGATGGTGGCGGCGAGTTCGTCCTTGACGCCGAGCGCCGCGCCGATGATCACGACAACGAGGACCACGATGGAGAGGATCTTCACCGGTCGTTGCATACGGGCGGCGAACTCGGGACGACGCTGGCGGACGATCATACCGACCACGATCGGGATCAGCACCAGGGCGAAGACCTGGAGCACCTTGTCGAACTGGAGGCCGAGTGAACTGTCCGAACCCATGAACGCGGTGACGGACAGGTTGACGATCAGGGGCAGCGTGAACAGGGCGAGCACCGAGTTGATGGCGGTCAGGGTGACGTTGAGCGCGACGTTGCCCTTGAACAGGTGGCTGTAGAGGCTGGCCGTGCTGCCGCCGGGGGAGGCGGCGAGCAGCATCATCCCGACGGCCAACTCCGGACGCAGGTCGGCGGCGAGCACCAGGCCCAGGCAGATGGCCGGCAGGACCAGCATCTGGCAGACCAGGGAGACGATCACGGCCCGGGGATAAGCGACGACGCGGCGGAAGTCGGCCAGGGTCAGGGTGAGGCCGAGTCCGAGCATGACGATGCCCAACGCGACGGGGAAGAGCACAAGCGACAAACCGGTATTCACGGCTGGGCCTCCTGATCGCGTACGCCAGGGATCACCGGATCCTCACACCACGACGGTGCGCTCGCATCTTGCAACGTACGTGGATCGTCGTCAATGGCCGCCGCCCACCGGCCCGTGCCACGGCGCTGGCCCCGGCCCGACGCCGCGACGCCGGTCAGAAGGGCCAGTGGCCGCGCGACCCCGCCTCGATGAGCGGGATCATGGCGAACGCGGCGTCGGACAGGCCGCCGAACGTGTGCCGGTTGCCGGCCGTCGGCGCGTGTCCGACCCGGTATCCGGCCAGGTTCCAGGTGTACACCGGAACCCGCGCGGGCACGGCGGCCGTGACGTCATGTGCGCCCTGCCAGTGCGCCTGCTCGTCGGTGAGGATGACCACCCGGTCGTGCCGGTCGTAGTGCTCGCGTACCGCCTTCCCGGTCTCGGTCCCGCGGCCGTAGAAGAAGCCGCCCTCCTTGAACCGGCGCACCGCCGCCAGCACCGACTCGCCGGCGACGGCCGGGAACACCGCGCTGGCGTTGGAGAACGACACCACCGTGGCCTCCCGCGCTCGGGCGTCCAGCGCGAGGCCGAACACGGTGGCCGCGTCCCAGCAGCGCAGCGTGCCGTCCCTGCTGAACGCGCTGTTCATCGACCCCGACGTGTCGATCAGGATCAGGGTCCGCGCGTCCAGGGCGGGCACGTTCGCCAGCGCCTGCCGCAACGCCTTCTCCAACGGGTACGCCCACCGCAGGCTCGGTGCCGCGTTGTACGCCGACAGGTACCGCATCGGCAGCACGCGTGACCGGGCGACCTCGTCCGGATCGGCCAGCCTGGCCGCCACCGCCTCGGCGACGGCGTCGCTGACGCCGGCCCGGTCGAAGTTGCGCAGGTTGCGCAGCAGCGCCAGGTAGCCCATGTTCGGGATGACCGCCTCCCACGCGGCGGCGTCCATCGCGGTCTGCCGCCAGCCCGCGAGGGCCTCCCAGGTCATGCCGGCCGCGCCCAGCACCGCCGGGTCGGTGACCTCCGCGCGCCGCTCGACCGGCAACGCCATGAGCTCGGCCCGGGCCGCCAGCACCGTCAGGGACTGCGGCAACGGGTTGTCGCGTTTGTGCCGGCGGTCCAACGCGTGTCGGAAGAGGTCGCCCTGCCGCTCGTCCCGCGCCGTCGGGTGGGTCAGGTCGATGACGTCGCCGAACCGTACCGCGCTGCCGTCGGCGTCGTACTTGAGCAGGCTCCGCTCGTGGTACAGCCGCACCGCCGCGTCGGCGATGCCCCGCTTGACCGGCTTGGGCATCGCCCGCCCGTGGCGGCCCAGCCAGTACGCGATGGCCTCGCCCGGCTCGTCGGCCCGCTGCAACGCGGAGTCGACCACGGCCCGGGAGCCCGGGATGCCGGCGGCGACCTGGGCGCGGGCGCCCTCCAGGGCGGCCACGACGGACGCCGAACGCAGCATCGCGCCGGTACGCAGCCAACGCACGAAGCGCGCGAACCAGTCGGGGTCGGCGACAGCCACGGCGGCGACCAGCTCACGGAACCGGGCGTCCCGGTCGGCGACGCCCTCGTAGAAGGTGTCCTCACCGACCATGTTCGACACACCCAGCAGGAACAGTTCGGTGCGCGGCTCGCGGGTGAAACCGGGCGCGCCCTCGGCGGTGACGACGTCCTGCTGGTTGCCCCGCTTGAGGTTGAACTTGGCCATCGTGTCCCCCACATGCCGTCGAGCGGTAGGAGGCACGACCGCACCGGGTATCCGAGACCGAGGTCGGCGACGGAGGTGGCTGCCGTCCACCCGTGGGTGTCCGGCGGACCGAGACCCCCATGGGGGATCACTGAAGCAACCGTTGCCTGCGCACCGGATACCGGTGTGGTCGCGCCTCCCGAGATCTGAGCCGGCGACGGACGGGCTCTTCAACGGGGCGTGCGCCCCTCCAAGATGTAACCGTCGCCTTCGCACCGGGAGGTGCGGGCACGACGGTAGCGGTGGCGGCGACAGGCGGACAACGGAGTTTGCCGGCCCATGGTCACGGAGGCCGGAAACGGGCGACGCCACGTACCCGAGATCAAGGTCGGACACAGCTTCGCGGATTCCCACCGCGGGCCAGGCTGCAAGCCAGGAAGTAGCTGTCTCCGTCGCACCGGGGTACGCGGCGTGGCACCCCTTCCGAGATCAGAACGGCAACGGAGACCGGCCCTCGCGGGCCAAGGTGACCTGGGCTGCTGATCGACACCGCCTTTCGGCGGCGGCGGGATTTGCACCCGCGTCTCCCCGTTGAAAGCGGAAGTAGCCGTTGCCTGCGCACCGGGAGGTGTCCGACGAGGGTAAGCGAAGCTCGCGTACACCGGCAAGCCGCTTTGTGGCACGACATCCTCCGGGCGGTCAGGTCACACAACGGATCGGGAGCCAGCGGCGTGGCCGGGCAGCCGGCGGGCCAGCTCGCGGCGCAGTACGCCCCGGCCGGGCGTCATGCCCGCGAGCGGGATCACCAGCTCGTACGGTCGGCTCTGCCCGTACCCGGCCCACTGCCAGCGGCGCAGCGGCGGCCGGGTCCGGTCCGGGTCGACCGGCTCGACGACCGTCCTGAGCAGCTCAGGCTCGCAGAGCCCGCACCGCAGTGGACGACATCGTCGCCAACTCCGGCCGGGCAGGCATGAACAACGTCGTGACGCCCAGCGCCTCATTCATCGTGGCGAGTTCGTACTCACGCAAGAAATCGGTCGAGTTCCTGACCCCGCGGATGATCAGCCCGCACCCATTCCGCCGGCAATAGTCGGCGGTCAACCCATGCCACGCGGCCACCGTGACGTTCTCCCAGCCCGCCGGAAGCAGGCCCCGGATCTCCCTCGCCCGCGCAACAGTCGTCCCAGACGGCTGCTTGCCGTCGTTGACGGCAACGAGGACTGTGACCTGATCGAACATGCGGCGCGCGCGGTCGACAACATCCAGATGACCCGGCGTGAACGGATCGAACGTCCCTGGATAGACCGCTCGGGTCGACCCGGGACTGCCATCAGCCGCGTGAGTCACCAAGCCAGACTAAGCCAGCGGCAGACCCGAGCCCGCCTCACGCCGGGCCTCGTCGGACGAACTTCAGTGGGCGAAGCCCGCGTGGTTCCCCGACGGGTCAGGCGCGGGACCACTTCTGGTTGGCGTCGCCGGAGCAGTCCCACAGTTGCAGCTTGCCTCCGTTGTCGGGGTTGCGGTCGCGTACGTCGACGCAGCGGTTCGCGCTGAGGTTGACCAGGTCGCCCGCGGCGTTGAGGGTGAAGCGTTGCACCGGGTTGCCGTTGCAGGTGACGAGGTTGACCTCGGTGCCGTTCGCCGTGCCGGCCCAGGCCGGGTCCATGCACTTGCCCATCGCCCGGACGGTGCCGTCGGAGGCGAACGTCCATGCCTGCGCGGCGGTGGTGTTGCAGTCCCAGATCTGCAGCTTGGCCCCGTCGACCGGGTTGGCGCTGGGGATGTCGACGCAGCGACCGCTCAGCGCGCCCCGCAGCCGGGTGGTGCCGGTCGGCGGGTTGCCGCCGGAGGTGTAGCCCGACACCCGTACGTAGTCCACGAGCATCTGCTGGGGGAACTGGGTGGAGGCGTCGGGGTAGCCCGGCCAGTTCCCACCCACCGCCACGTTGAGGAGCATGAAGAAGGGGTGGTCGAACACCCAGCGGTTGCCGCCCAGTCGGCCCGGGTCGACCCGGTGGAACTCGACGCCGTCGAGGTACCAGATGATGGAGTTCGGTTCCCAGTCCACCCGGTAGGTGTGGAAGGCGTCGGCGAGCGGCTGGCCGATCGTGCGGCTGCCGGTGATGCCGCCGCCGCCCGAGTAGCCCGGGCCGTGGATGGTGCCGTAGACGGTGTTCGGCTCCCTGCCGATGTTCTCCATGATGTCGATCTCGCCCGCGTTCGGCCAGCCCACGCTGCCCATGTCGTTGCCGAGCATCCAGAACGCCGGCCAGATGCCCTGCCCGCGCGGGATCTTGATGCGGGCCTCGAAGCGGCCGTACGCCTGGGTGAAGGTCGCCGCCGTGAGCAGCCGGGCCGAGGTGTACTCGCACCGGCCGTAGTGGCACTGGTAGTTGGCGGGGTTCTCCCGGCGGGCGGTGATCACCAGGTTGCCCTGGCCGTCGTGCACCGCGTTGCTCGTGCTGTTGGTGTAGTACTGCCGTTCGTTGTTGCCCCAACCGCCGCCGCCGATGTCGAAGCGCCATTTGCTCTGGTCGACGGGCGTGCCGGCCGGCGCGTTGAACTCGTCCTGCCAGGTGATCCCCCGATGGCGGCTTCGGCAGGCTCGGGCCGGACCGGCAGGACGAGGGCCACCGTGGCACCGATGATCGCGATCGCGGCGAGGGCGAGCGCCCGTCGCCGGCGACGGTTACGTACTCCGAACATGTGGGACCTCCTTGGCAACTGCGCCGGCGCGAGGTCTCTCGCGGCGGACGATCGGCCGATCGGCATGGGGCGGGGCGGCGCGGCCGGGTGCCGGCTCAGCCGCGACGCCACTTCTGGTTGGCGGTGCCGGCGCAGTCCCACAGCTGTAGGCGGGCGCCGTCGGAGTTGTTCCAGTCCCTGATGTCGACGCATTTGTTCGCCTGGGGGTTGACCAGGTCGCCGGCTGCGGAGAGGACGAACTGCTGCGCCGGGTTGCCGCTACAGGTGGCGATCTGGATCGTCGCGCCGTTGGCGGTGGAGCCCCAGGCCACGTCCACGCACATGTTGTTCTGGGTACGCAGGGTGCCGCCGGTGAAACTCCAGGCCTGCGCGTTGGTGCCGTTGCAGGTCCAGGTCTGCAGGGGGATCCCGTCGGAGAAGTTGGAGTTCGGCACGTCGATGCACCGGTTGTTCCAGTTGCTGATCAGCCGGCTCCCGCCGCCGCCGGTGGTGACCAGGGACAACCCGTAGACGCCGAGGATCTCGTTGACCGGCTGGAACCAGGTCGTGCCGCCCGTGGAGCAGTTGCCGGAACCGCCGGACGTGACGCCCTGGGCCTGGTTGCCGGAGATCCAGGCCCCGCCGGAGTCGCCTCCTTCGGCGCAGGCGTTGCTGCGGGTCAGGCCCGACACCGCACCCTGTGGGTAGTTGACGGTCTCGTTGCGGCCGAGGATGGTTCCGCAGCGCCAGCCGGTGGTGCGCCCGGAGCGGCAGACCGAGCTGCCGATCGCCGCGTCCTGCGAGCCGGCCACCGTCACGTTCCCACCGGCGTGGTTGTTCACCCACGGCTGCGGCGTCCAGGAGCCGTTGGTGCGCACCCATCCGTAGTCGTTGCCGGGGAACGACGACCCGGCGAACGTGCCCTGTGAGACGTTGTTGAAGCCGAGGGTCGGGCTGCCGACGCCTCCGCAGTGGCCGGCGGTGACGAAACCGCCGACGACCGCGAAGCCGACCGAGCACAGGGTGTTGCCGTTGATGACGTACTGGTCGCCGCCACGGATGTCGTAGAGCGGGCGGGGCGCGTCGGGGGAGGTGACCACCCGGATGGCGTCCGTGGGGACGCCGCTGGCCTTCGCGTACGCGACCGCCTCGGCGGCGGCGTCCGGCCGGGCCGTCACGACCACGCTGTTGCGGGCGACGTCGACGTGCCAGCCGTGGACGTCGCGGGGATCGGCGGCGGCGGTGCGCCGGTCGAGGGCGTGCTTGACCGCGTCGAGGGTGCGCTGGCTGCGGGCGACGACCGCGACGTCGGCGCCCTCGGCGCGGACGGCCGGGGCGAGCGCGGCATCCGTGACGGCGACGGTGAGGCGTTGCGCGCCGGGCGGGATCCACGCGCCGGCGAACGCGGGGCCGAGCTTCGCGTGCAGGCGCCTCTCGACCACCGGTGCCGTCGCCTCGGTGCGCAGGCGTTCGTCGACCTGTGCGGCGGTGAGGCCGAGGTCGCGGCGCATCGCCTCGACCAGGGCGGGGGCGGGGCCGGTGGTGGCCGCCGGGCCGGGGGCCGGGGCGTCGGGGGCTCTGTCGCTCGCTTGGCCCGCCGACGGCGTCAGGCCGACGAGCAGAAGGGCGGCGGCGGGGACGAGCACGCGCAGTCTTCGAGACAAGAGGTTCCTCCCGGTGCGGCGAGGGCGGCAGCGCATTCAAGAGAGCGCTCTCACGCTGAAGTCTGTCGATGTGTCAGGTTTCTGTCAAGAAAGTTGTCGGTTGCTGCTTCCCGGCGTCAGGCGGTGGAGAGCAGGCCGCGCGCTGCTCGTACCTGGTCGACGGCCCGACGGAGGGCCATCACGATCCGGTCCTCGCCGGCGGCATCCAGCCGGGCCACCGGCACCGACAGGCTGATCGCGTCGGTCGCCGGCAGCGCCAGGGGTACGGCCGTGGCGAAGCAGACGATGCCCTCGGTGTTCTCCTCGCGGTCGACCGCGTACCCGCGCTCCCGGACGGCGGCGAGCTCGGCGCGCAGCGCGTCCGGGTCGGTGACGGTGTGCGGGGTGAGCGCGGGCAGCGGCCAGGTCAGCACCCCGTCGAGCGCCTCGTCCGGGCGCTCGGCGAGCAGCGCCTTGCCCAGGGCGGTGGCGTGCGCCGGCAGTTGCCGTCCGATCGCGCTGTAGAGCCGCAGCGGGTGCACCGACTCGCGCTTGGCGAGGTAGACGATGTGTGCGCCGTCCAGGCGGCCGAGGTGGACGGTCTCGCCGAACTGCCGGGACAGGTCGTCGAGCACCCCGCCCAGCAGGCCCACGGTGTCGTCGCTGGTGAGGTACGCGGCGCCGACCTGGAGCGCGCGCACCCCCAGCCCGAACCGGGTGCCGGTGGGATCGCTCTCCACCCAGCCGCGCTGGGCCATGGTGCGCAGGATGCCGTGCAGGCTGCTCTTCGGGATGTCCAGCGCGCGGGCCAGGTCGACCAGGGAACGCCGCTGCGGCGAGGCGGCCAGCGCCTCGAGCACCTCCAGCGTCCGGGTGGAGGACTTCACGGGTTGGAACCCGCCGGGCAGCGTCATGGCCGCCACTCTAGCGGGGTTGACAGCCAGGCTGACCCGGCTATGGTCACATATGTGACTGGCGTACAAGATGATGAACAGAGACATGCGGCCGTTGCGGCCGTCGGTGCGGCCCGGATCCTGCCGGTCGTCGTGCTCGACGCCGCCCGCGACGCCGCTCCGCTGGCCGACGCGCTCCTGCGGGGCGGGCTGCGCTGCGCCGAGGTGACCTTCCGCACCGACGCCGCCGCCGAGTCGATCCGCGTCATGTCCGAGCGACCCGACCTGCTCGTCGGCGCCGGCACCGTGCTGAGCCCGGCCCAGGTCGACCAGGCGGTCGAGGCCGGTGCCCGGTTCGTCGTCACCCCCGGGTTCTCCCCGGCGGTCGTCCGGCGCTGCCAGGAGCTGGGCGTGCCCGTCTTCCCCGGCGTCGCCACCGGCACCGAGATCCAGATGGCCCTCGACGCCGGGCTCGACACGGTCAAGTTCTTCCCCGCCGAGCAGCTCGGCGGCGTCGGGACGATCAAGGCGCTGGCCGCGCCGTACCGCTCGGTGCGGTTCATCCCGACCGGCGGGGTCAACACCGGCAACCTCTCCGACTACCTGGCCCTGCCCGCCGTGCTGGCGGTCGGTGGCACCTGGATGGTCGCCCCCGACCTGATCGCCGCCGGGCGTTGGGACGAGGTCGCCGCCCGCACCGCCGCGGCCGTCGAGGCCGCCCGACCCACCGGGGAGGCCTGAGCCATGCTGTCGATCCGTCCGGCCGGCGAGTGCCGGTACGACCTGGTCTCGCTGGGCGAGATCATGCTGCGGCTCGACCCGGGCGAGGGCCGGGTGCGTACGGCCCGCACCTTCCGGGCCTGGGAGGGCGGTGGCGAGTACAACGTGGCACGTGGCCTGCGCCGCTGCTTCGGGCTGCGGACCGCCGTGGTCACCGCGTTCGCCGACAACGAGGTGGGCCGGCTGCTGGAGGACCTCGTGCTCCAGGGCGGGGTGGACACCTCGCTGGTGACCTGGCTGCCCTACGACGGGGTCGGCCGCGCCGTCCGCAACGGCCTCAACTTCACCGAGCGCGGCTTCGGCGTCCGGGGCGCCGTCGGCACCTCCGACCGGGGCCACAGCGCCGCCAGTCAACTGCGGCCCGACCAGGTGGACTGGGACCACCTGTTCGGCACGCTGGGGGTGCGGTGGCTGCACACCGGCGGCATCTACGCGGCCCTGTCCGAGACCACCCCGGAGACGATGGAGGCGGCGATGGCCGCCGCCGCCCGGCACGGCACCGTTGTCTCGTACGACCTCAACTACCGGCCCAGCCTCTGGAAGGCGGTCGGCGGGCAGGACCGCGCGCGGGAGGTCAACCGTCGACTGGCCCGCTACGTGGACGTGATGATCGGCAACGAGGAGGACTTCACCGCCTCGCTGGGCTTCGAGGTGCCCGGCACCGACGCCGCGCTGTCCCACCTGGAGGTGGCCAACTTCCAGCGGATGATCGAGGCCGCCACCGGGGAGTACGACAACTTCAAGGTCGTCGCCACCACCCTGCGTACGGTGCACACCGCCACCGTCAACGACTGGGGCGCGATCGCCTGGGCCGACGGCCGGTTCGTCGAGGCGACCCACCGTCCCGGCCTGGAGATCATGGACCGGGTCGGCGGCGGCGACAGCTTCGCCTCCGGCCTGATCTACGGACTGCTGGAGAAGGGTGACCTGGCCATGGCCGTCGAGTACGGCGCGGCCCACGGCGCGCTGGCGATGACCACGCCCGGCGACACCTCGATGGCCAGCCTCCGGGAGGTCGAGGCGCTCGTGCGGGGCGCCGGCGCGCGTGTCCAGCGTTGACCGCCGGCCCGCGCCCAGCGCGACGCGCACTGGCCTGAAGGAAGGGTCCCTTTCCTATGCAATAGGCGATAGGAAGGGACCCTTCCTTACCGGGGCCGAGGTGGGCGACCGGCGTCAGCGGCGCGGTGTCGGCAGGGTGCCCTGGCTGATCAGCGCCCAGACCCCGTCGCCGCCGGCATCGAGGGCGGCCCGGGTCAGCAGCTCGTCCCAGTGCTGGAGGGAGCCGAACTCGGAGCGCCAGGCGAGCACCGGCCGGGTGAGCCCGTGTAGCTCGTGTTCGAGGGTGGTGCCGATCGCGCCGTGCACCTGATGGGCGTTGCGGACCACCACCGACGCCGCGTGACCGGCACAGGACCGGGCCACCGCGACCGCGAAGGCCAGGCCGTCGTCGTCACCCTCCGCCGCGCGGAGCACCGCCGCGTCGGTGGCGACGCGGGCCAGGGACGACTCGGCGGCGATGTCCGCCACCAGGCCCTGCACCGCCTGGAAGGCCGCCAGCGGACGCCCGAACTGCGTCCGGGCGGTGGTGTGCGCGACACAGAGCTCCAGGACCCGGTCCATCGCGCCGCACATCTGCACCGCCCGGGCGAGCGCACCGCGCAGCAGCAGCCGCTCGGCGAGATCCGCGTCGACCGGCGTCCCGTCGAGCCCGGCGAGGTCGACCGCGACCGCGTCGCGGGGCTCACCCGCGACGTTGTCCGCTTCGGTCACCGCGACCGCCGCGGCCGGCACGTCGGCGACCCGCCAGCCGTCGGCGGCGGGGAAGAGCAGCACGATCCGGGCGGCGGCGTGCGCCCACGGCACCGCCCGGGCCCGCCCGTCCGCGTCCAGCACGCAGGCGGTACGCAGGGCCCCGTCGGCCGGCAGCCCCGCCCGCTCCAGCAGCCACCCGGCGAGCAGGTCGTGCTCGGCCAGCGGCAGCGGCACCGCGTGCCGGGCAGCCGCCGCCAGCAACGCCGCCGCCTCCGGCCAGCCGGCGCCCGCACCGTACGGTTCGGCGCCGGTGAGCCGGGTCAGGCCCAGCGACTCCAGCAGCTTCCAGAGCTCGACGTCCAGCGTCGCGGCGACCTCGGTCCGCGCCGGGCGGTGCGCCGCGAACACCGAGTCCAGCATGTCGACGAGGGCGGGGTCGACCCGCTCCGGCCCGGTCATCGTCGCATCCCCAGCCCCCGCGCGATCACGCCGCGCAGGATCTCGTTGGTGCCGCCCCGGAGCGTGAATCCGGGACGCTGGAGCAGGCCGGCGGTGAGCAGGTCGGTGAACCGCTCCGACAGCTCCGCCCGGTCGTCGGAGAGCTGGTCGGCGTACTCGGCGATGTCGCCCTCGGTTGCCGTGCCCAGCAGCTTGACCAGTGCGGCGGCGGTGTCGGCCGGCTCGCCGCGTTCCAGGGCGCCGGAGACCGCCAGCGACATCTGGTGCAGCCCGGTGAGCCGGGCCACGTACCGCCCGGTGTCGGTGTGCCGGGGCAGGAGGCCCTGGCGCATCGCCGCCACCGTCTCGGCGAGCAGCGGCACCGTGGAGAGGAACCGCTCGGGCCCGCTGCGTTCGTAGCCCAGCTCCGAGTTGACCTGCCGCCAGCCGGCGCCGATCTCGCCGAGGACCATGTCGTCCGGAACGAAGACGTCGTCGAGGAAGACCTCGTTGAAGTGGTGGGCGCCGTTCATCGAGGTGATCGGGCGGATGGTGACCCCGGGGCCGCGCAGGTCGACGATGAACTGGCTCAGCCCGGCATGCCGGTCGGCGGTGTCCAGCGGCGCGGACCGGGCCAGCGCGAAGAACGCGTGCGCCCGGTGTGCCCCGGAGGTCCACACCTTCGTGCCGGTGAGCCGCCAGCCGCCGTCCACCCGCACCGCCCGAGTACGGACGCTGGCCAGGTCCGAGCCGGAGTCCGGCTCGCTCATCCCGATGCCGAAGTAGCACTCGCCCCGGACGATCGCCGGCAGGAACCGCCGCTTCTGCGCCTCGGTGCCGAACCTCAGCAGCGTGGGCGCGATCTGCCGGTCGGCGACCCAGTGCGCGGCGACGGGGGCGCCGACCGCGAGCAACTCCTCGGTGACGACGAACCGGTGCAGGAAGGTCCGGCCGTGCCCGCCGTACTCCGTGGGGATCGTCATGCCCACCCAGCCCTGGGCGGCGAGGGCGCGGGTGAAGTCCTCGTCCCAGCGGGTCAGCCAGGTGTCCACGCCCGGCGTGAGGACGCCCCGCGCGATCTGTTCGCGGAGGAAGTCGCGTACCCGCGTCCGGAGGGCGGCCAGGTCCGGCGGCTCCGGTGTCACCGGCGGCACCAGCCGGCTGCCCATTGCGCTCACTCCCCGGTGAAGTGCGGATCGCGGCGGTCGAGGAAGGCCCGCACCGCCTCTTCGTGGTCCCGGGTCTGATGGGCCAGCGCCTGCATCGCGGCGGAGAGCTCCAGGATGCTGTCGAGGCTCTGGTGTTGGGCCTCACGCAGCAGCTTCTTGGCCATCCGTACGGCGTGCGGGGGGTTTGCCGCCACCCGGTCCGCCAGCCGGCGTGCCTCGGCGAGCAGTTCCCCGTGCGGCACGACCCGGGAGACCAGCCCCCACTCCAGCGCGGTCGCCGCGTCCACCCGGTCCCCGGTGAGCGCCATCTCGGCGGCCCGGGCGGCGCCGACGGCGCGGGGCAGCAGCCAGGCGCCGCCGTCGCCCGGGATGATGCCGAGCTTGACGAAGCTCTCCGCGAAGAACGCCCGCTCCGAGGCGATCCGCAGGTCGCACATGAGCGCCAGGTCGCAGCCGGCACCGACCGCAGCCCCGTTCACCGCCGCGATCAGCGGCACGTCGCACGCGTACATCGCCCGGGGGATCCGCTGGATGCCGCGCCGGTAGCTGTCGCGCAGCTCGTGCGGGGCGCCGCCGAAGAGGCCGACCCGGTCCGCCATGTCCTTGACGTTGCCGCCCGCGGAGAAGGCGCTGCCGGCGCCGGTGAGGATGACCGCCCGGACCGCCCGGTCGGCGTTGACCGCGTCGACCCGGGCGACCAACGCGTCGATCACGTCGTCGCCGGAGATCGGATTGCGGGCCTCCGGCAGGTTGATCGTCCACGTTTCCACGGCACCGTCCCGCTCGACGAGAACCGGATCGTCCACGCGCGTCTCCTCGGTGTGCTGCTGATCTGCCTGCCCCGAAACCAACCACACGCCCGCTGGGTCGGCAACACCGGGTGCGGCTCGCCCGATCATGCGGCAAGGACCGGCGGCGCAACGGGCACGGGCCGGAACTATGGTCGGGCCATGACCTCGGACAGCGGCGACCGCGACGACTGGACCAGGCCCGGAACGTTCGAGGTCGCCCCCGGCGTCCATCGCGTGCCGCTGCCGCTGCCCAACGACGGCCTGCGCGCGGTGAACGTGTACGTCCTGCGCGACGACGACGGCCTCGTGCTCGTCGACTCCGGCTGGGCGATCGCCGAGGCGAGGACCGCGCTCGACGCGGCGCTCAAGGAGCTGGACTGCTCACTGGGGGACGTGCGCCGGTTCCTCGTGACGCACGTCCACCGGGACCACTACACGCAGGCCGTGCACCTGCGCCGCGAGTACGGCATGCGGGTAAGCCTCGGCGCCGGCGAACGCGAGAGCCTGGCGGTGTCCATGACGCCGCACCGGAACCCGCTCGCCGAGCAGCTCGGCCGCCTGCGGCTGCTGGGTGCCGGCGAGCTGGCCGACACCCTTGCGGGGCTGACCGGGGCGCGGCTGAGCACCGAGGACTGGGAAATGCCGGACGACTGGTTCCACGACGGTCAGCAGATCAGGCACGGCGACCACACCCTGCACGTCGTCGAGACGCCGGGCCACACGCGTGGCCACGTCGTCTTCCACGACACCGGCTCACACCTGCTGTTCGCCGGCGACCACGTGCTGCCCACCATCACGCCCTCGATCGGGTTCGAGGCCGTGCTCTCCGCGAACCCGCTCGGCGACTTCCTGGGGTCGCTCGCGTTGGTCCGGCAGCGACCGGACGCCCGACTGCTCCCGGCGCACGGGCCGGTGACCCCGAGCGTGCACGCGCGGGTCGACGAACTGATCGCGCACCACGGCGCGCGGCTCGACGAGACGGAGGCCGCCGTCGCCCGTGGGGCCGGGTCGGCGTACGAGGTCGCCGCGCAGCTGCGCTGGACCCGGCGGGAACACCGGCTGGCCGACCTCGACGTGTTCAACGCGATGCTCGCCGTCACCGAGACCGCGGCACACCTGGAACTCCTGGTCGCGCAGAGCCGCCTGACCCGGGCCGACGTCGACGGGCTGCGCTGTTACGCCACCGCGTGACGTCGACGGGCTGCGCTGCTGCGCCACCGCGTGACCTGGGCGGTGCCGGGTCCACCGTGGCGTTGGGCGCGCGCCGTGGGTGGTCGGGTCGACGCGGGGCGCGGCCGTGCGCCTACGATGCGGCGTATGGCACTGCTGCACCGGGCGGAAATGCACCCCACGAAGTTCGCACTCCTGGCGGCGTGGCTGCCCGCCCGGGCGTGGTACCAGGGGCCGGCCGCCCCCGATCTCGCAGGCGTGGCGGCCTACCGGTTCGATGACCCGGCCGGCGCCGTGGGCGTCGAGACGCTGCTCGTCAGGGTCGGCGACGGGCCGATCCACCAGGTCCCGCTCACATACCGTGGCGCACCCCTGGACGGCGGCGACGACTTCCTTGTCGGCACCACCGAGCACTCCGTGCTCGGCCGCCGCTGGGTGTACGACGCCTGCGGAGACCCCGTCTACGCCGCGACGCTGGCGGCGGCCGTGCTCGCCGATGCCGGGCAGGCGGAGGTGTTCTTCGAGGTCGACGGCCGGCGGGAGCACCGCGAGCCGACGATGGCCATCGCCGGTAGCGGCCCCCGGGGCGCCGACGTCCCGGCCGTCGGCACCGTACGGGACGTGGTGGGGGACGATCTCACCCTCATCGTCACGGATTCCGTGGAGTTGGCCGTCGTCCGCCGCCTCGACGGCGGCACCGCGTCGGACGGCGCGGTGCTGACCGGCACCTGGAGCGGCCAGCCGAGCCCGCTGCCGCTGGCGTACGCCCGCCGCCGCTGAGCGGCGCACCGCAACCGCAACCGCTGGTGCACCGCACCGCACCGCTTGTGCAAACCGCACCGCCGAAGGACCGCACCGCATCGCATCGCGCCGCATCGCATCGCGGCAGCGCTGGCGCTGGGCATCGCGCCGGCCGCACCCGGCAATCGAAGGGTGAAAGGGTCTTGTATTCCTACTGGTTAAGTAGGAAACTGGGGCCATGTTGGCCGCTCGCGTGCTCACCTCCCGTCGGGTCATCGACCTGATGCGGGTCGCCTCGCAGCTCTGTCCCGGCCCGCGCCCGACGGCCTGACCGTCCGGTTCCGCCTCGCCGGCCGTCCGCTGCCACACCCGGGCACAGGCTGAGCCGGCGCGTTCACCGCCAGCGCCACCGCGATCCGGGTCAGCTGCCGAGCCCACCCGAGGCGTCACGCACGCGCTGCGCGCCGCCCACACACTCCCCGCCGTCGCGCGCCGGCTCCGCGGGGTCTCCGTTCACTCCCGCGGCACGGCCGCGCCCCTCCTCAGGTGACCCTGCCCGCGCACGGTCGACCGCCCTATACGAAGGAACGCCATGAGCAGTGATCCGTCACCCCAGACCACACCCACCGACAACGAGTCCCGGCTCGCGTTCAACGAGGACTGGGCCGCCACCGTCCTCGGCCTCGTGCTTGTCGGCCTGGTGCTGGTCGGTGCCATTCCCGCCGGGCTGGTGCCCTGATGGCCGCCGGGCAGGATCCCGCCCGGTCCGGTGCCCTGACGGCCGCCGGGCAGAACGTCGCCACCGACCCCGCCGCGTCGGTCGGAGAACCGGCCCCCACGCCGCCGGCCGAAGAACCGGTCCACACCCCGCCCGGGGGCACCGCCAGGTCCGGCCCGTACTGGGCCTGGACGGGGCTGGGCCTGCTCGTGGTGCTGGTCCTCGCGGCGCTCACCCGCATCCTGGAGCAGAACGTCCCGGCCTGGGCCGAGGGCAGCGCCGTCGAGGACGTCGCCGCGGCGGTCGAGTATCCCGTGTACGCGATCCTGCTCGGGCTGCTCGGCAACGTCGCGGTCACCCGGCTCGGGCTGCACGACCGGATCGCCGCGGCGTTCCGTACCGAGTTCTTCGTCAAGACCGGCCTGGTGCTGCTCGGTGCCTCGATCAACCTGGCGGTGATCGCCAGTGCCGCCGGCCCGGCGCTCGCCCAGGCGGTCCTGCTGATCAGCGGGGTGTTCCTGTTCACCTGGTGGCTGGCCGGCCGGCTCGGGCTCGACGACAAGCTGCGGGCGCTGCTCGCCTCGGCGGTGTCGATCTGCGGGGTCAGCGCCGCGATCACCGCCGCGGGCGCGGTGCGGGCCCGCCGCGAGCAGTTGGCGTACACGGCCAGCCTGGTCATCGTCTTCGCCCTGCCGTCGATCTTCATTCTGCCGTGGCTGGCCGACCTGCTCGGGCTCTCCAACGCGGTGGCCGGCGCGTGGATCGGCGGCAACATCGACACCACCGCGGCGGTCACCGCGGCCGGGGCGCTGGCCGGGGAGGAGGCCCTGCAGATCGCCAGCATCGTCAAGGTCACCCAGAACGCCCTGATGGGGGTGGTGGCGGTGGCCCTCACCGCGTACTTCACCCTGCGGGTGGAGCGCCGGCCGGGGGCAGCCCGGCCCGGCGTGGGGGAGCTGTGGCGCCGGTTCCCGAAGTTCGTCCTCGGCTTCGTCGCCGCCTCGGTGATCGCCACCTGGTACCTGGACGCGGCGGGCGCGGACGGCAAGGCCACCATCGCCGTCGTCAACGACCTGCGGGTCTGGTTCCTGATCCTGGCCTTCGTCAGCATCGGCCTGGAGGTCCGGGTGGCGTCGATTCGGGAGGCCGGGTGGCGGCCCGTCACGGTCTTCGCCGGGGCCACCGTGTTCAACCTGGCCCTGGCGCTCGGGCTGGCGACGCTGTTCTTCCACGATTTCGTTGCCTGACTCCTCCGGAAGGTTCCGATGGTCATCGCGCGGCACGACACCGACCCTCTCATCGGTGGGTGGCAGGACGGGATCGACAGCGGCTGGGCGGCCGACGCCGACGCGTTGCGGACGGTGCTGCGCCACCAGGCCAGCACCGTCACCGTGGTCACCGCGCCCGGCGCTCCGGCGGTCGGCTTCACCGCCACGTCGTTCACCTCGGTGTCGCTGGCGCCGCCGATCGTGTCGTTCTGCGTGAACGTCGGTTCGTCCAGCTGGCCCACCCTGGCCGGTGCCCGGCACGTGGCGGTTCACCTGCTCGCCGAACACCAGCAGCAGTTGGCCCGGACGTTCGCCACCAGCGGCATCGACCGGTTCGCCGTACCCACCCGATGGCGTACCGGACCGGAGGGGGTGCCGATCCTCGCCGGTGTCCTGGCCTGGCTGCTCTGCCGGGTGGTCGACCGGGTGCCCGTCGGCGACCACGCCGTCGTGCTGGCCGAGCCGGAACTTCTCCGGCACGCCGACGCCGGCTCGCCCCTGCTCCACCACCAGGGCCGGTACGCCGGGCTGGCGGCCGGGGCGGTCCGGCGTACCGCCTGAACCGGCTCCCCGTCGGGCCCGCCGACGGGGAGCCGGCGGGCTCAGCCGACCGTGACCGGGTGCCGGACGATCCCGTCGAACATGTAGCCGAGGGTGTTGTGCCTGGCCAGCTCGGGCTGGCCGGCTCCGGTGCTGTCGGTGGCCCGGGCCCGCAGCGTCCAGCGGCCCGGCCCCGGCGGGCGCCACAGCGCCGTCCACCGCTGCCACGGCCCGCCCTCGTCGTCCGGTACGAGGTCGGCGGGCCGCCAGTCGTCCCGGTCGTCGGTGCTGATCTCGACCTGCCGGACGGGGCCGTTGCCGGACCAGGACCGGCCGCGCAGCAGCACGCTCACGCCGGCTGGTATCCGGGCGTCCCAGGGCAGCTCGAAGGCGCTCTTGACGGCCTGGGTCGTCAGGAGCCCACCGTCGTCGGGGTAGCCGGGACCGAACATCCGGTAGAACCGGGTGTTCCACGGTGAGAACAGGGCGGTCGCGGAGACCTCCACCGGGCCGACCCACTTGATCGACGAGATCCCGATCCAGCCCGGCACGACCACCCGCACCGGGAATCCGTGGTCGGGCGGCAGCGGACGACCGTTCATCTCGTACGCGAGCAGCACGTCGTCGAGGGCCTTGCCGATCGGCAGGGGGCCGGCGTACCCGGCCGAGGTTCACCCCGCCGGTGACGTACTCCGGGTCCAGGCCGCCGACCGGGTCGCGCTCACCGGCCGCGGCGGCGGCCAGCGCACCCATCGCGGTACCGAGCCGGGTCAGGCGCACCGCTCGGGCCCGGGGCGGCGAGACCGGCCCCGGCCGCCACCGAGGTGTGGGGCCGAGGCCGGAGTCGTCGGGGTGTGGTGGCGGTCAGGCGGCGGGCACGCCGAGTCGGTCGAGCAGGTGGCGACGCAGCGCCCCGAAGGCCGGATCGTCCGGCGTACGGCCGTGCCCCAGGTCGACGGGAAGCTCCTCCGCGATGACGCCCGCCTCCAGCAGCAGGATCCGGTCGGCGAGCAGCAGGGCCTCCTCCACGTCGTGGGTGACCAGCAGGGCGGCGAAGCCGTGCTCGGCGCGCAGCCGGCGCAGCAGCCCCTGCATCCGCAGCCGGGTGAGCGCGTCGAGGGCACCGAACGGTTCGTCGAGCAGCAGCAGGTCGGGCTCGCGGACCAGCGCCCGGGCGACGGCCACCCGCTGGGCCTGGCCGCCGGACAGTTCGGCGGGCCACGCGCGGCGTCGGTCGGCCAGCCCGACCTCGGCCAGTGCCTGGCTGATCCGCCGGTCGGTGTCCGGGCCGGACAGGCCGAGCCCGACGTTCTCCGCGACCCGTTTCCAGGGCAGCAGCCGGTGTTCCTGGAACACCACCGCGGCCGTGCCGTGCACGGTGGTTCCTCCGGTGGCCTCGCCGTCCAGGCCGGCGAGGATGCGCAGCAGGGTGCTCTTGCCGGAGCCGCTGCCGCCCAGCAGGGCCACCACTTCGCCCCGGGAGATCGCCAGGTCGACGCCGGCCAGCACGACGGTGGGGCCGAACGCCCGGCGTACCGCGTGGGCGGTCAGCACCGGCGCCGCGCCGGTCAGGTCGCCCGCAGTCCGCGACGCCATGTCAGCGTCCTCCTCTCCGCGACCCGCAGCGCCAGGTCGGACGCCAGGCCGAGCAGCGCGTAGATCAGCAGGCCGAGCACGACCACGTCGGTCTGGCTGAACTCCCGCGCCTCCATCATCAGGAAGCCGATCCCGGTCTGGGCGTTGACCTGCTCGCCGACGACCAGGCTGAGCCAGGCCGCCCCGATCGCCAGCCGCAGGCCGAGAAAGAGGGCGGGCAGCGCGCCGGGCAACACCACGTGGCGCAGCCGGGCCGCCTGCCCCAGCCCGCACGTCCGGGCCGCCTCGACGAGGCGTTCGTCGATGTCCCGGATGCCGGCGTAGGTGTTGAAGTAGATCGGGAAGAACGCGCCCAGGGCGACCAGGCTGATCTTGAGCGACTCGCCGATGCCGACCCAGATGATCAGCAGCGGGACCAGGCCCAGGTGGGGCAGCATCCGGGCCATCTGCACCGGCGGGTCGACGAGGTCGTCGCCGAGCCGTAGCAGTCCCGCCACGGTGCCGAGCAGCAGCGCGAGCCCGCCGCCGACGAGCAGGCCGGCGCCGGCGCGGGTGAGCGAGTCGAGCAGGTGGGTGGTCAGGGTGCCGTCGCGGGACAGCCGCCATCCGGTGGCCAGCACGTCGCTCGGCGCGGGCAGCTTCTCGGGCGCCAGCAGCCCGGCCCGGGCGGCCAGTTCCCAGCACAGGACCAGCAGGACCGGGCTGACGAGCCGCCACCACCGGCGGGCCGGCCGCCGGGATCGCGGGGGCGTCACCGGTGCGGTCACGGTGACGGGGACGGGAGTGTCGGCCAGCGTCGTACGGCTCACTGGAGGACCTCGTTGAAGCGATCGTCGACGCGGCCCCGGATGTCGACCGGCCCCGGGATGAGCTTCAGCGCGACGAAGCCGTCCGCGATCGCCTGGAGTTCGTCGCCGATGGCCGGGGTGACCGGGGCCAGGGGCTTGGCGCTGCGGAGCAGGGCGCGGCCGGTGACGTCCTCCGCGATCTTCAACTCGGGCGCGAGGGTGCGGGCCCGCTCGTCGGGATTGGCGATGCCCCAGTCGGTCACGGTGCGGTACGTCCGCAGGAAGGCCCGGATGTCGTCCGGCCGGTCCCGCACGGCGTCCGGGGAGGCCAACACGTACTCGCGGTTGCTGGCGAGGCCGGTCGCGTCGGCGAGCACCCGGACTCCGGGCTGCTCGGCGAGGGCGAAGTACGGGTCCCAGATGATCCAGGCGTCGACCTGCCCGTTGTCGAACGCGGGCCGCCCCTCGGCGGGCTTGAGATACTTGACGTTGATGTCGTCCAACGTCATCTTGTTCGCCTCCAGCAGGCGGACGAGGAGCCAGTGCACGTTGGAGCCCTTGTTGAGGGCCACGGTCTTCCCCCTCAGGTCGGCGAAGCTGCGGTAGCCGCTGGCGTCCTTGACCAGCACCGCCTCGCCCTGCGGGACGGGTGCCGAGGTGCCGATGACGGAGAACGGGATCTTCCCCGCCGCGGCGAAGACAGGCGGCGCCTCGCCGACCTGTCCGATGTCGATCGAGCCGGCCTTGAGCGCCTCGGTCAGCGCCGGCCCGCTCTCGAACAGCGCCCACTCCACGTCGGGGGCGGCGTTGCGGGCCTTGACCAGGCTCAGTCCGCCGAATCGCTGGTAGCCGATCCGCAGCGGTCCGGTGTCGCCGTCGCCGGCGTTCGCGCTCCCGCCGCCGCAGGCGCTGACCCCGGTGGCCGCGACCAGCGCCAGGGCGATGAGCAGGGCCGTCACCGGGCGGTGTCGGCGGGAGAAGACCGTTCCAGGGGTACGCATGACAGCTCCTACGGGGATGGGCCTGGGGATGTGACGGCTCCGACAGCGGCCGGCGAGAATGAAGCCTACTAACCCGATAGGTTTTATGGGTAGGCTGTCCCCGCAATCGTCCCACCCCTCAGGAGGCGTCCGGCTGCCCGCCGGGCGCCCCGCCGCACCCGCTTCCGCCGCGTACTGGAGGAAAGATCCGGATGGCCCTCACCTTCCACTGGTTCCTGCCCACCTACGGCGACAGCCGGGACATCGTCGGCGGAGGCCACGGCGTGCCGGTCGGCACGGCCGGCGGCGCCCGTCCGGCAACCGTCGCCTACCTCGGCCAGATCGCGCGGACCGCCGAGCAGCTCGGCTTCGTCGGCGCGCTCACGCCGACCGGCGCCTGGTGCGAGGACGCCTGGCTGAGCACCGCGATGCTCACCGAGGTGACCGAGCGGCTGAAATTCCTGGTCGCCTTCCGGCCCGGCCTGCTCACGCCCGCGCTGGCCGCGCAGATGGCCTCGACGTTCCAGCGGCTCTCCGGCGGCCGGCTGCTGGTCAACGTGGTCACCGGCGGCGAGTCCCAGGAGCAGCGCGCCTACGGCGACTTCCTGGACAAGGACGCCCGGTACGCGCGCACCGACGAGTTCCTGCACATCGTGCGGGCGCTGTGGCGCGGCGAGACGGTGGACCACACCGGCGGGCACCTGCGGATCGAGCGAGGCCGACTGAGCCGGCTGCCCGACCCGGTCCCGCCGATCTACTTCGGCGGATCCTCCGCAGCCGCGCTGCCGGTGGCGGTGCGGCACAGCGACGTCTACCTCACCTGGGGCGAGCCACCGGCCCAGGTGGCCGGCAAGCTCGACCGGGTCCGCGAGCTGGCCGCGCAGGCCGGCCGCGAGCTGCGCTTCGGCATCCGGCTGCACGTCATCACCCGGGACACCGCCGAGGAGGCGTGGGCGCAGGCCCGCCGGCTGCTGGACGGCATCGCCGAGTCCGACCTCCGAGCCGCCCAGGAGGGGCTGCGCGGCAGCGAGTCCGAGGGACAGCGCCGGATGCTCGACCTGCACGGAGGCTCCCGCGACGGCCTGGAGGTCGCGCCCAACCTGTGGGCCGGGTTCGGTCTGGTCCGGGGCGGCGCCGGCACGGCGCTGGTCGGCAGCCACACGGAGGTGGCCGACCGGATCGCCGAGTACCACGCGCTCGGCCTGGACGAGTTCATCCTCTCCGGCCACCCGCACCTGGAGGAGGCGTACTGGTTCGGTGAGGGTGTGCTGCCGATCCTGCGCGAGCGCGGGCTGTGGCGACACCCGGCCGGCGGGCCCGAGCCGGTGGAACCGAGGAACCTGCCGTTCGTCCCGGCACCCACCGGTGCGCGGTGACGATCCCGGGGCCGACCGACCTGACCGGCCAGGACCTCCTCGGCCGGCACGGGCGGACCGGTCAGGCGCGGGCGCGGCCCGTGGGACGACGGGACAGGGAACTCGACGCGTTGACGCCGGCGTCGTCGCTGACCCCGATGCCCAGCCGCTCGACCAGTTCGCCGCCGAGCCAGGCCGTCATCCCGGACAGGATGATGCCCGCGAAGCTGCAGACCAGGGCCAGGACGCTCGGCTCCCAGTTCACCGCGGACGCCCGTACCAACCAGCTCACCGCGAACAGCAGCACGACGACGACGTTGCCGATGCCGTGGATCGCGCCGACCCGCTTGGCGCGGGTGCCGGCCGGGATGCCCCGCCAGTCCGTGAAGCCGAAGACGGCGGCGACGAGGCCGCCGATGACGCCGGCGCCGATGGTGTACGCGGCGGAGATCTGGAATCCGGCGCGGTCCGTGATCAGGTACAGGATGTCGAAGATCACCGCCGTGGGAACAGCCCCAGCGGGAAAACGATCATCATGGGATGGATCCCGTGGCCCAGTGCCTTGGCCCGACTCTCCACCGCGACCTCCCTGCCCGACGGATCCTGACCGCGCGGGATACCCCCTCGGGGCGCTGCTACACCCCACCGTCACCGGAGGCGTCCGCCGCGTGGGTGACGGCCCGTGTGGCCCGGTTCGAGGACGAAGTCACGACGCTGGGCGAGCTTGGCGACCCGGCTCTGGAGCGCCGCCGACGACGCGTGGCAGCGGAACCGCCTACCCGGTTGGCCGGTCCCCCCAACGGGAGGACCGGCGGCGACACCTCGGTGTGGCGGATCAGCCCCAGATTGCGGTCGCCCACTCCGGGTGGTCGACGAACGGGTTCCGGTTGCCCTGCCAGCGCTCGTAGATCCGCTGGTTGCGGCGCTTCTCGAAGGTGTCCGGCGGGTCGGCCTGGTTCCACTGGAGCAGCACCGACATCTTGCCGTGGTACGGCGCGCTGCCGTTGTTGACCGACTGGTTCAGCTCCAGGTTGGGCCAGCCGTCGGTGCCCTCGTACCGGATCGCCATGTACATGATCATGCGGGCCACGTCGCCCTTGACCGCGTTGCGCGGCTCCCACGAGTCGGCGTCGGTGTAGCAGCCCGGCGCCTCGGCGACGGGGCTGCCGCCGGTGTCGAAGTCCTTGTTGCCGCGCGTCGAGTTGACCGAGACATCGGTCGGCCGCAGGTGGTGCACGTCGGTGCCCGGGCCGGTCGCGGTGCCGAAGTCGCCGTGCGACTTGGCCCAGACGTGCTCGCGGTTCCAGTCGTTGACGCCGCCGCCGTTACTGGTCTTGCTCTGGGACCGCCCGGTGTAGAGCAGGATGACGTTGCTGCTGTTGGCCGGGTCCTGGTCGGTGTCCCGCAGCGCCTCCCACACCTGGTCGTAGGAGAGCTTCGTCTGCACCTTGATGATCGAGTGCAGCGAGCCGCGCAGCGCCGTGCCGGACTTGCCGATCGCCGTGGCGTAGTAGGTGGAGTCGTAGTCGCCACCGGGTGTGGTCGGGGTCGGCACCGGCGTCGGTGACTGGGTCGGCACCGGGGTCGGCGACTGGCTCGGCGAGGGCGTGGTGCCGCCGAGGGTCATCGCCGTCGGGTTCTTCAGGCCGCCGTGGCTGAAGTAGGCGGTCAGCGTGCCGGTGGTGGTGATCCGCTGGCCCCGCAGGCCCGGGTTGGTGAGCAGCCCGAAGGTGCTCCGGTAGGCGGCGCTGACCTGGACGTAGAGCATCCTGCTCGCGCCGGTCTCGGCGGCCGTGTCGGCGATCGCGATCGCGGTGTCCGAGGTGAAGCCTGACCTGAGCACGGTCGTGGCGCTGGTCGGTTGGCCGATGACGTAGCCGGTCACGGTCGCGTTCCGACCGTCCTGCGCGGCGAGCGCCTGGGCGACGGTCAGGGTGGTGGCGGCTGACGCCGCCGCCGTCACCGCCACGGGGGCCACCAGCACGACGACCAGCGCGAACGCCATCGCCAGCCTTCTGGGCCCCGAGCGGATACTGCTCTTCGTATTCATGAGCAGCGATGCTAGCGGTGCGGGCGTGAACGCCGGGAGATCGGGAGCGCAAATTTCGGCGCGACCGGTCTACGCCCCCGGGCCGCCGGACGGGCCGGGACTCCCGCCGGTACCGGTCGCGAATGATCCGCCGGCCCCCAGATAGGTCAGAGCCGCCACCACCCGGCGGTTGGTGTCGTCGCTGGGCGGCAGGCCGAGCTTGGCCAGGACGTTGCCGATGTGCTTGCCGATGGCCGCCTCGGTGACGTGCAGCTTCGCCGCGATGGCGGCGTTGGAGTGGCCCTCGGCGACAAGCATCAGCACCTCCCGCTCGCGGGGAGACAGCGCCTCGAGCGGATCGCGCGGGCGGTGCAGCAGTCGCCGTACCACGTCGGGGTCGACGACCGTGCCGCCGCCGGCGACCGTGCGCAGTTGGCCGGCGAACTCGGTCACCTCGGCGACCCGGTCCTTGAGCAGGTAGCCGACGCCGCGGCCGTCGCCGCTGGCCAGGAGGGCCGAGGCGTACTCGGCCTGCACGTGCTGGCTCAGCACCATGACCGCGAGCCCGGGACGCTCGGCGCGCAGGGCGACGGCGGCGCGCAGGCCGTCGTCGTGGAGGCCGGGCGGCATCCGGATATCGGTCACCACCAGGTCGGGCTGGTGCGCCCGGGCCGCCTCCCGCAGCGCCGGAGCCGAGCCGACGGCGGCGACCACCTCGAAGCCGAACCTGGCCAGCAGGCCGACGAGGCCCTCGCGCAGGAGGACCTCGTCCTCGGCGAGCACGACCCGCGTCATCGGTGGCACGGCAGTTCCACGCGTACGAGAGTAGGGCCGCCGGGCGGACTGGCGAGCAGCAGCCGCCCGCCGGCCGCGGCGACCCGGTCGGCGAGACCGGTCAGGCCGGTGCCCCGCGCCGGGTCGGCGCCGCCGTGACCGTCGTCGGAGACCTCCACGACGAGTTCGCCGCCGGCCAGGGCGAGCCGGACCTCGGCCCGGGTCGCCCCGGAATGCCGGAGGACGTTGCTCAGCGACTCGGACACCACGAAGTAGGCGGTGCTCTCGACGAGTTCGGGCAGTGGCTGCCCGAGGTCGGCGTGGACGGTGACCGGGATGGTCGCCTCGCCGGCCAACTCCCGTACCGCGCCGGCCAGGCCGAGGTCGGTGAGGCTCTGTGGGCGGATGCCCTGCACGATCTGTCGGAGCTCGACCATCAGGTTCCTGGCCTGGTCGTGCGCGACAGCGAGCGGAGCGGCGGCGGGGGAGTCCTCGGGCACGTCCAGCCGGGCCAGGCCCAACTGGAGGGTGAGGCTGGTCAGCCGGGGCTGTGCGCCGTCGTGGATGTCGCGCTCGATGCGGCGGCGTTCGGCCTCGTACGTGTCCACGAGCCGGGCCCGCGAGCGGTTGATCTCCCGCAGCGCCGCTCCGTCGGCGGGCCGGGCGAGCAGCCACCGGGCCACCGCGCCCTGGACCGCGGCGAGCACGCCGAGCCCGTACGTGAGCGCCGGGAGGAGCAGCACCCCGACGACGGCGTACGGGACGGCCTGACCGGGCGTGTCGATGGTGTTCCAGATCACGATGACCTCGTCGTCGACGTTGGCCAGCCAGGGGCTGGCGACCAGCGTGAGGTCGAGCAGCACGAGCAGGGTGAACACGGCGTACCCGAGCGGCACGAGACCGCCCAGCCAGAACGTGTGGGCGACCTCCCGCCACGCGGCGGCGGTGGTGTACCGCGCGGCCAGGCCCTGCCAGCGGTACGCGGGCACCGGGCGCGGATCCACGATTCCCAGACGCTGTCGCTCGACCGTGGTCACCGCGATGCTCACGATCGGGGCCGACACCAGGATCATCAGCGCGCCGACGGTCAGGAAGAGCACGAGGGGAAGCTCGACCGGACGGCCCTGCCGTACGGAGTTCACGGCCACCAGCACCGGTGCCCCGACGACGAGCAACCCGACCGAGAGCGCACCCGCGATCGGCACGGTGGTGACCGCGTAGGCGAGCGCCCGCCACGGCCAGCCGGAGAGCAGGTAGCCGGGCCGGCGCAGGGCCTCGGCCAGGTGCGGGGGTGGAGCTGTGGTCATGCCGCAGACGCTAGTCCGGGCCGGATCGCCGCCCCAGCCGGCTGGGCGTAGTCCCGGGGTATACCCAGCACTACCCCCGGTACCGCCCCGGACGGCCCGGCCAGCAGGAGAATCACGGCCCGCGGCCCGCCGGGTGGCCGGTCGTCGGCCCGGCGGCGGCGTAGGGTGGTCGCGTGGATCAAGAGGACCGAATCGCCCTGTTCCTCGACTACGAGAACCTCGCGCTGGGGGCACGCGACCATCTCGACGGCGCGGCCTTCGACCTGCGTCCCATCGCCGACGCCCTCGCCGAGCGTGGCCGGGTGGTGGTGCGCCGGGCGTACGCGGACTGGTCGTACTTCGACGAGGACCGGCGGATGCTCACCAGGTCGCACGTCGAGCTCATCGAGATACCCCAGCGGATGGGGGCGTCGCGCAAGAACGCCGCCGACATCAAGATGGCCGTCGACGCGGTGGAGTTGGCCTTCGAGCGGGGCTACATCTCGACCTTCGTGATCTGCACCGGCGACAGCGACTTCACCCCGCTGGTGCACAAGCTGCGCGAGCTGAACAAGCGGGTCATCGGCGTCGGGGTGGAGAAGTCGACCTCGGCGCTGCTGCCGCCCGCCTGCGACGAGTTCCTCTACTACGACCGGCTGGAGGGCGTCGACATCCCGCCGGCCCGCGCCCGGCGGGGTCGCCCGGCCCGGCTGCCCAGCCCGGACGTACCGCGGCTGGAGCAGGAGCCCGAGCCGCAGCCGGCGGCCGAGGAGGCCGCCCGGGACGTCGACACCCTCGCCGTGCTCGTGGCCCAGACCGTCGCCGGCCTCCAGGGCAGCTCCAGCGGCGAGGTGACCGCCTCGACGTTGAAGCGCACCCTGCTCCGCAAGGACCCGACGTTCAGCGAGTCCGACTACGGGTTCCGCACCTTCGGGGAACTCCTGCGGCACCTTGCCCAGCACAACGTCGTCGAGTTGGCGGAGGGGCCCGCCAAGGGCGATCCCGAGGTCTCCCTGCCCGAGCACGGCGACCGCGAGGTCGCGTTCGGGCTGCTCGGCTCGGTGGTGGCGGACCTGGCCGGCGAAGAGGGGGCGGTGGCCCTCTCCGGCCTCAAGAACCAGCTGCGCCGGGCGCGGCCCGACTTCAGCGAGAAGAAGCTGGGCTACCGCAGCTTCCTCCAGTTCTGCAAGGCGGCCGCCACCAGCGGGGTCGTCGACCTGCGGTGGAGCGCCGAAGCCGACGACTACCTCCTCACCCCGCAGGCCGCCTGACCCCTTTCCGAGCCGGCAGGGGCTGGCCCCGGTGGGCCCGGCCCGTCGTGCGGGTCGGGCCAGGCCCGCGGGTGGCCAGGTCAGGGGATCGTCACGCCGTACGCGGCCAGGATCTCGGTGATCGGCTGGTAGTAGGTGGTGCCGCCGCTGGTGCAGTTGCCGCTGCCGCCGGAGAGGATGCCGAGGATGACCCCGGTGGCGGCGACGTAGAGCGGTCCGCCGCTGTCGCCCGGCTCGGCACAGATGTTGGTCCGGATCAGGCCGGAGACGCTGCCCTGGGCGTAGTTGACGGTCGCGTTGAGCCCGGTGACCGTGCCGCAGCGCACTCCGGTCGTGGCACCGCTGCGGCAGACCGCCTGGCCGATGTACGCGTTGCCGACGCCGTTGACGGTGAGCAGGCCGGGATAGGTGTAGACGGCGCTGGGGTGGGAGATCCGGCCGGTGTAGCGGACCAGCCCGTAGTCGTTGCCGGGGAAGCTGCTGCCCGTCCGGGTGCCGAGGACGGTGCTCTGCGCGCCGTCGGCGTACCAGGTGGACGCGACGGTGGTGCAGTGGCCGGCGGTGACGAAGTAGTAGGTGGTGCCACTGCGGACGTTGGCGCCGAGGGAGCACCGCCCGCCGCCGGCGTAGATCGCCTGTCCGCCGGCGATGAGGATGCGTAGTGCACCCGGCTCCCGGCGGAGCAGCGCGCCGGCCCGGGCGGCGGTCGCCCGCAGCGCGGCCACGTCCCGGGCGGAGACGGTGTCGTCGACGGTCAGGGTCATCCGTCCGGTGGCCGGGTCGAGCCCCCAGGCGGTGCCGGCGGTGCGGATCTCCGCGAGCGTGGCCGCGGCGCGGCCGGCGTCGTGGTCGGGGGTGGACTCGCCGTGGTCGGTGGCGGCGTGGGCGGGTGCCGGCAGGCCGAGCAGCAGCGCGGCGAGCAGGAGCAGGGGGAGTGGGAGACGACGCATCGAACCTCCATGAATTCGTCTCTGTCGATTCCATAGAGGATCCACCCTCGGGCGTGACGCGGACAAGCGGCGGGCCGGATTCCACGTGCGGCCCCGGCGTCCCGGCGGGCGTGCCCGGGGTGCTGTCGGTCCGCCGTGCGGTGGACGCGGCGCGGGCCGGGGCCGGCCCGGCCCGGCCGTCGCAGCGGGAGCCGGGCCGTCGCCTACCGGTCGAGGAGCGTGGCCAGCCGGCGTGCCTCGGTGACCAGGCGGGCCGACCCGCGCCGGGCGACGACGTCCGCCAGGCCCGGCACTTCGATCCGTACGCCGGTCGCGCCGGCCGTCTCGGCGGCCAGGGTGAGCAGGTCCGGGGTGCCGCGCGGCGCGGGCGACGCGGCGAGCACGGCGGGCAGGGCCGCGGCGAGGAGATGCCAGACGGTCAGCGGGGCGCCGGCCGCCGCCGCGTCCCGCAGCGGCCGGAGCGCCCGGGAGGGAGGGAACACGCCGTCGGCGGCCAGGGTGCCGAGGTGCGCGCCGACCGCGGTCGCGTCGAGGTCACCGCTGCCAGCCAGCAGGAGCAGGGCGTCCAGCGCGGCGACCTGGTCGGCCTCGTGCCGGGCGCCGAGCCCGTAGGCCAGCGCGAGGTCGAGGGCCGGGCCGCCGGTCCCGGTGCCCTCGGCCAGCAACGGCAGGACGGCGGCGGTGCCCGAGGCGTCGTCGCGGACGCCGCTCGCGACGGTCGGCAGCACGTGGGCGGCGACCAGACCCCGGTAGCCCGGCAGCGCCGCCGGCCAGAACGCCACCCAGTCGCCGTGCCACGTGTTGGTCGGCGGCGGCACGGTGAGCAGACCGAGCGGATCGGCGAAGCCCTCCGGCGGAGCGAGCTCCACATGCGTGCGCTGGGGCGGCAGCCCGCGGGCCTTCCAGTCGGGCGGCAGCTGTCGGCGCACGGTGACGACCCGCTGCGTCGGACGGGGCAGCCCGCCGGTGCGCAGCCAGGCGGCGAGCCGGTCGCCCGCCGGTGTGCGCAGTGCCGCCGCCCGGGCGGCGAGCGGCTCGTCGACGACGGCGGGCAGCCGCAGCAACGCCTGGGTCAGGTCCGTCGACCACGGGTCGCGGTCGCCGAGGCGCACCAGGCGTTCGTAGAGGGCGACCGGGTCGAGCGCGCCGCTCGTCAGGGTGGGCGCGGCGAGTAGGCCCGCGTGCGGTGCGCCGACCAGGCTGCCGATCTCGGCGAGCCGGGCCCGCAGGAGGCGCTGGGGCGTGGGCACCCGGGGATCGACGGGGGGCGGGCCCGGGGGAGTGGCCTGGGGCGCCGGGCCGGGTACGGTGCCCGGCCAGGCCGCCAGCGGGGCGGTCCACCGGTCCCGGCGGGCGTCCGCCGCGAGCGGGTCGGTGGCCGCGTGCAGCACGTCGCCGATGAGGCCGCACAGGCAGCACGGGTCCCACTGGTGTTCCCCGCCTCCGAAACGGCCTGGCTCGCGGCGAAGCACCGGGGCGAGGGCCGCGCCCAGGCGCTGCCGGTCCTCCCCGGCGAGACGCACGACGGCGTCGAGGACCCGTTCCAGCGCCATCGCCGAACGGGTGGCGCCGGCGACGACCTCCTCCGCCAGCTCGTCGGGGTCGGTGATCGGTGCTGGCGCCGGCGCGACGGGGGGCGGCTGCGGGAGGCTCTCGCCCACCGGGGCGGTCACGACGGGCGGGGCGGCCCGGTGCCCGTGCTTGACGGCGAGCGCGCCGGACCGGTCGCGGATGTCGCCCACGGGGTGCTCGGCTCCCGTCGCGAACACGTCGGCGACCTCCCCGGCCCGGTCGTGATGCCGGCGGGCGACCTGGTCCAGCCAGCTGAGCTGGGTGCGGACCAGCGTCTTGTCCGGTCGGGCCAGCACGGCCCGGGACGCCTCGATGAACGCGTCGAACTCCACGTCGGCCAGTCCCCGCAACGCCTTCTGCGCCAGGGTCGCCACCGGCGTGGGCGCGTCGGCGAGCAGCCGCAGGTAGCTGGCCTGCCGCTCGCCGATCTCGGCGGCGGTGGGCGCGAGCAGGGCGTGCAGCGCGACGAACGGTCGCAGCGCGGCGGTCCGGTCGCCCCGCAGGAACCGGTTGACGCACCCGTCGAGCAGTTCTGCGCGGGCCAACCGGCCCTCGCCGGCCAGCCGCGCCAGCGCACCCGGCAGGCCCGTCTCCTCGATGCCTCGGAAATCGGGGGCCGGCATCCGGGCACCGATGCCGTCCACCTCGAACAGTCGGGGCACCATCGCGACCAGGAACGGATCCACGCGCAGCCGCTCCAGCAGCGGGAGCGGCTGCAACCGCTCCGCCGGCCACGCCATCGTCGCTAGCCAGCCCTCCACGAAGCGGTCGTCGGTGGGTGGCGGAACGTTCTCGGCGGTGAGCAGATCCGCGACGAAGGACCAGCTCTCCGCCGGGTCCGTCCGGTCGAGCCGGTCGGCGAGCCGGCGGGCCAGCTCCGGCAGCCAGGTGGCTCCCCGCCGCCGGGCCATCCCGATCACCGGTGCCGGGTCCGCGGACCGCAGGAACACGGACCGCCGGCCCAACAGCTCGGCGGCCTTCGCCGCGGTGGGCAGGCAGCCGACCGCGCAGACCGCCAGGGCCGTCGCCTCGTCGTCCGCCCACCAGGTGTCGCGCCGCCGGCGCACGTGCGCCACCAGCTCGGCGCCCAACCGTCGGCGGCGCTGCTCGTCGAGGGCATCGACCGTGGCCACGGTGGTGGCGACGTCACCCCGGGCCAGGAAGTCGAACGGGTCGCTGATCTCACTCACGACCGCAGACCGTACGGGGTGGCACCGACATCCTCGGCGTGCGTCCACCGGTGCGGGCCGGCTAGGGCAGCGGGTGGGAGATGCCTCGGGCGTGGTCGGTGAGGGCCGCGCCGACCACGGTCGCCTCCAGCGGCAGCACCTCCAGGCAGCGGCGCACCGCGGCGGCCATCAGGGCGTTCGGCACCCGCATCGACAGCGTGCAGTGCGGCACCCAGCGCCCCGGCTGGTAGTGCTCGACCAGCCCGATTCCCGCCTCGGCCAGCCGGCCGTGCACCCGCGCGTGGTGCGCGAGCAACTCGGCGGTGGGGGTCGGGCCCAGCCACAGCACCCGGCCGACGAACTGCCCGGCGTGCTGGAAGCTCAGCCGCAGCGGCGCCGCCACCACCGTCCCGCGCAGCGCCGTCGCGACCCGCTCCGGATCGAATCGGGGCGCGACGGCGAGCGAGACGTGCGGCCGGTGACGCTGTTCCAGCAGCGAACGCATGCTCTGCACGCCCTCGGACTCCAGCGCGTCCCAGAGCACCCGGATCCGTCGGGTGGCGTCGGTGTCCAGGTAGAGCTCCAGCGCGGCGACCACATGATCAGCCTAGGGGCGCGGTGGTCACGGCACGATGACGGCCCGTCCCTCCAGCGTGCCCTCGCGCATCTTGCGGTACGCGTCGACCGCCTTCTCCAGCGGGAAGGTGCTGGTCTTCGGCTTCACCAGGCCCCGGGCGCCCAGTTCGAGCACCTCGATGAGCTCCGGCCGACTGCCCCAGTACGTGGTCTGGATGCTCACCTCGTACGGCACCGAGAAGAAGCCCACCGGCAGCGTGCCACCGCCGATGCCGACGATGGTGAGGTCACCTACGGTGCGGGCGGCGGCGGCACCGAGCGCGAGGGTGGCGTCGGCGCCGACGAAGTCCAGGATCACGTCGGCGCCCCGGCCGCCGGTGGCAAGGCGGATCTCCTGGGCGGTGTCCTCGCCGGAGAGCATGGTGAGGTCCGCGCCGCACTCCGTGCCGAGCTTCAGCGCATCCTCGCGGGTGTCCACCGCGATCACCCGGGCGGCGGTGGTGGCCTTGAGGATCTGCACGCCGACGTGTCCGAGCCCGCCCACGCCGATCACCACGGCGGTGCTGGTCGGGCCGAGCTTCGCCGAGGAACGGCGGACCGCGTGGTACGGGGTGAGCCCCGCGTCGGTCAACGGCGCCGCGAGCACCGGGTCGAGCCCGTCGGGCAGCGGCACGACCTGCCGGGCCTGCGGCACCAGCATGTACTCGGCCATGCCACCGTCCAGGCCGAGGCCGCCGCCCCCGCCGGGCACCGGCGCCTCGGCGACGTTCTCGCAGTAGGTGTCGACGCCCACCCGGCAGCGGGCGCAGGTGCCGCAGCCCCACGGCCCGTACACGGCCACCGGCTGGCCCACCGTCAGCCCGGTGACCCCGTCGCCGAGCGCGTGCACCCAGCCGGCGTTCTCGTGGCCGAGGGTGAACGGTGGGTTCCACGGCACCGAGCCTGTCTCGAAGTCGTGCATCAGGTGCAGGTCGGAGTGGCAGGCGCCGGATCCGCCGATCTTCACCACCACCTGACCCGGGCCGGGCGTCGGTTCGTCGACCTCGACCAGCTCGGGCTCCGACTTCCACTTCGGCAACCGCAGTGCGCGCATCGGGACGTCTCCTGTTCTCCGGCTTCCGGTCCGTCCTTCGGCTGCCCGCTCAGCCGCAGGTCAAACGCCCGTCGGCGTACCCCCGGTTCACCCGGTCCGGGTGAGCCGGTCTCACCCCGGGTGATGCCAGCGTGCCAGGGGTGGGGAGGGACGATGACGGTGTCGGTGACGGAGTACCTGCGGGGGTTGGGCTCCGGCCGCCGCCCGGACCTGCCCGAGACGGCGAACGGAACCCTGCGGTTCGACGTGCGGGACGCCGGCAGCAGCACCGAGCACTGGTATCTCACCGTCGCCGACCAGCACGTCGACGTGACCCGCTCGGATGAGGACGCCGACCTGGTCGTCCGCGCCGACCGCCGGGTTCTCGACCAGCTCGCCGCCGGGCGGATCCACCCCGCGACGGCGCTGATGCGCAACGAACTGACCGTGCGGGGCGACTTCCGGCTGTTCATGCTCCTGCGGCGTATCTTCCCCGGGCCGCCCGACGCGCGGCACCCGCGGGAGGCCGCCCGACGAGAGGATGCCGCCAGGTGAGGCAGGAGCGGGTGTACGTGCTGGCGGGCAACGCCTTCGCGATCAGCGACGCGCAGGGGGACATGGAGCCGGACCCGCAGGCGCCGGTCGGGCTCTTCTCGTTCGACACCCGGTTCCTGTCCCGCTGGTTGCTGACCGTGGACGGCGAGCGGCTGAAGACGCTCTCGCGGGACGACATGACGCACTTCGACACCCGCTTCTTCCTCGTCCCCGGGACGGCCAGCCACTACATCGACGCCGACGTCTCGGTGATCCGGCACCGCTCCCTGGACGACAGCTTCAACGAGCGGCTCACCGTGCTCAACCACTCGGCGCAGCCGGCGGAGCTCACCGTCCGCATGGAAATCGGCAACGACTTCGCGGACATCTCCGAGATCCGTCAGCCCCGGCGCCGCGACATCGCGTTCGACATCGACCGGGCGCGGTGGCAGCTGAGGCTGCGCTACCGGCGTGAGCGGTTCGGGCGGGACACCGTCATCTCCAGCACCGCCCCGGCCGAGATCGACCGCAACGGCATGACGTTCCGGATCAGGGTGGAGCCGAACGGGCACTGGGAGACCGACCTGCACGTGACCATGGTCGGCCTGGGCGAGCACGGGCACGACATGCGGGCCGACCTCACGACCCACCAGCAGCACGTCCGGGTACGGATGCGCGACGAGCTGCGGGACTGGCTGGCCCGGGCGCCACGACTGGTCGCCGAGGACGACGTCCTGACCGCGCTGTACCGCAACAGCCTCACCGACCTCGCCGCGCTGCGCTACGAGCCGCTGTCGTCGACCGCCCTGGTCCCGGTGGGCGGCCTGCCCTGGGCCATGACGCTGGTCGGCCGGGACGCGATGATCAGCTGCCTGCAGACCCTGCCGTTCACCCCGGAACTGACGCCCCCGACGCTGCGCCTGCTGGCCCTGCTCCAAGGCGGCCGGCTCGACGACGGGCACGACGAGGAGCCGGGCAAGATCCTGGCCGAGCTGCGTTACGGCGAGGCCGCCGCGTTCGACGAGCAACTGGGCGCGTTCTACTACGGCGCGGCCGACACCACGCCCCTGTTCGTGATCCTGCTCGACGAGTACGAACGCTGGTCGGGCGACGCCGAGCTGGTGCGGCAGCTGCGTCACCCGGCCCGGATGGCGCTGGACTGGATCGACGAGTACGGCGACCTGACCGGCGACGGTTACCTGCGCTACCAGTGCCGCGACACCCGCCACGGCAGGGTCAACCAGGGCTGGAAGGACTCCCCGGGGGCGATCGTCCACCGCGACGGCCGCGAGCCCGGCTTCCCCCGCGCCACCTGTGAACTCCAGGGCTACGCGTACGACGCGAAGCGTCGCGGTGCCCGGCTGGCCCGTGAGTTCTGGGACGACCCGGCGTACGCGGACCGGCTGGAACGCCAGGCCGCGGAGCTGAGACAGCGGTTCAACCGGGACTTCTGGCTGCCCCACCGGGGGTACTACGCGTTGGCGCTGGAGCCCGACGGCACGCCGGTCGAGACGCTCACGTCCAATGTCGGGCACCTGCTCTGGAGCGGCATCGTCGACGACGAGCGGGCCGGGACCGTCGCCGACCACCTCGTCGGCCCGGACCTCTTCTCCGGCTGGGGCGTGCGGACGGTCGCGGCCGGCCAGCGCCCGTACAACCCGCTCGGCTCGCACCTGGGGGCGGTGTGGCCGTCGGACAACGCGCTGATCGTCGCGGGGCTGCGTCGCTACCGCCGCGACGAGCAGGCGACCCGGATCGCCGCCGGCGTGCTGGACGTCGCGCGGACGATCGGCGGTCCGGTGCCGGAGGTGATCGCCGGCTATCCGCGGCAGCTGACCACGTTTCCGGTCCGGCTTCCGGTCGCCGGTCGCCCTCAGGCGTGGTCCTCCGGCGCGCTGCTGATGCTGCTGGGCACCCTGCTCGGCCTCGAACCGTGCGGCGACAACCTGCTGGTCGATCCGGCCCTGCCGGCGGGATTCGGCCGGGTCGAGCTGCTGGACGTCCCGGGCCGGTGGGGGCTCGCCGACGCGTACGGCCGGGATCGGGGCGCCGGGGAGCGCAGTTCCCGGCGCCGGCTGCGGTGACGCCTCCGGCCGGGTCGTCCGTCCACCCGGCCCAGGTCGGCCGGTAGGCCCGTATGGCAACCTCCGCCCCGGCCAACTCGCCGGTGCGGACCGCCGTCAACAGCGGCGCTACGGGCGTTCTCCGTCAGCGGTTGCCGATTCGTCCGGTCCGCGGTGCACTGGGTCACATGGGTGTGATCAAGGTGGGCACGTCGTCCTGGGCGGACCGGATGCTGCTGAGTTCGGGCTGGTATCCGCGTGCGGCGAGCACCCCGGCCGGCCGGCTCGACTTCTACGCCGGACGGTTCCCCCTGGTCGAGGTGGACACCTCCTACTACGCGGTGCCCGTGCCGGAGACGACGCGGGGCTGGGTCGACGCCACCCCCGAGGGCTTCACCTTCGATGTCAAGGCGTTCAGTCTCTTCACCGGGCACCCGACACCGGTGGCGGCGCTGCCTCGTGACCTGCGCCCGGCCGGCGGCCCGGACCGGATCCGCCGCCGGGACCTCCCGGCGGCCACGTACGACGAGCTGTGGGACCGGTTCCGGGCGGCACTGGCGCCGATCGCGGCGGCCGACCGGCTCGGCGCGGTCCTGCTCCAGTTCCCGCCGTGGCTGGCCCGTGGGGACGCCGCCCAGCGGCGCATCGCCGAGCTGGCCGAGCGGTGCCGGCCGTGGCGGGTCGCCGTCGAGCTGCGCCACGGGTCCTGGTTCGACGGCACAGCGGCGCTGGACACGCTCGCGTTCCTGCGGGAGCGCGGGCTGTCATTCGTCTGCGTCGACATGCCGCAGGGACACCCGTCGTCGGTGCCGCCCATCCTGTTCGCCACGGCACAGCTGGCGGTCGTCCGCTTCCACGGGCACAGCGCCGCCTGGGCGACCGGGGACAAGCAGGAGAAGTTCCGCTACGCGTACGGCGACGAGGAACTCCGCCGCTGGTCGGAGCTGCTCGTCGAACTGGCCGGGCAGGCCGGCGAGCTGCACGCGCTGTTCAACAACTGCTGCGGCGACCAGGCCCAGCGCGACGCCGCCCGGCTCGCGGAGCTGTTGGGGGTGCGGCCGGTGGCACCCGACGGGGCGGTGCGGGCGGGAGCCGGCTCGCCCTCCTGACCCCCGGTGCCCCTCCGCGCGGATCGTCGGCCGCGGTCCGGTCCCGGGCGTCCCCGAAGGACCGACCGGGTCCTTATTCCATCGACCGGGCCACCGGGCTGCGGCATGATCGCCGGATGTCGGTAACCTCCCGGGTGCTCCTGCGCTGGCAGTTCGACCTGACCTGGTCGCTGTTCGAATACCACCTCGAGCGCCTTGACGCGGCGGACTTCCTCTGGGAACCGGCCGCGTACTGCTGGACGGTGCGCCGCGGTTCCGACGGCGGTTGGACACCCGACTGGGCCGACACCGAACCCGACCCGATCCCGGTCCCGACGATCGGTTGGCTGTCGTGGCACATCGGCTGGTGGTGGACGGTGGCCTCGGACCATCTCGGGGGACGGCCAGTACGGCAGCGCACCGACGTCGGATGGCCGGGCGCGGGCGAGCCGACAGTCGCCTGGCTGCGGGGCCTGCGCGTCGAGTGGCTCGGTCAGCTCGATCGCCTCACCGACGCCGACCTCGACGGCACCGCGCCATTCCCGTGGCAGGACGACGACGAGCACACCGTGGCGCACATGCTCGGCTGGGTCAACGCCGAGTTGATGAAGAACGCGGCCGAGATCGGGCAACTCCGGCTGCTGCGCGCCGCAGCGAGCGCCTGACCGCCCCGGCACCTGGACCGGAATTCGTTCCGGCCGCGCCCGACCCGGCCGCGTACCGGGCGTGCCGTCAGGAGCGTCGCCCCCTGGTCCGCAGCGCGTCCTCCGTCCGATCCTCGACGTCGGCGGCGTCGGGAAAGGACCGTCGGGCCGGCGCCGGGTCCGGTGGTGCGCCCGGGCCCGCCGGCCGGGTCGGGGTCGTCTCGACCGGGCCGAAGCCGTGCCGCCCGGCCGGTCCGGACGGCCCCGCGTGCTCGCCGGCCCGCCGCTCGCCGCGCCGCACCTCCGGCACGGCGGTCTCCTCGCTGCCCTCGTCCATGGGGTCGTGTTCGCCGGCACCCCACGGCGGATCCGCGTCGAGTCCGTCCCTGGTCACCCACGGGGCGACCGACTCCGGTGTGCGTCGGTCCCCGCCGCGTCCGTCTCCTGCCGTCATGGCCACCTCGCTGCTCGGTCCGCCGGTACGTCCGGTCAGCAGTGGCCGGACTTCGCCATCCGCCTCTGCTTGGCCGCGCCCATCGCCACGAGCGCGCCCATCCCCTTCGGCGCGTGCCGCATCCCGCCGACGCGCGCCAGCATCCCCCGGAACACCTCGCTGGGCTTCTGTTGCTCGCCCATGTACGCCGTCACCACGATGAGCGCCCCGGTCAGCGCCGGGACCGCCCACTGGAGCATCCGCAACTGCCGCTGACACGACGCCACGTTCGACGGCGTGTGCGAGTTCGGCTCGGTGACCCCCTCGACCGGCGGCCCGCCGGCCTTCTCCAGCTTCATGCCGAGCAGCCGGCTGTAGCCCGTCACGGCCAGCGCGCCGACCGTCAACGCCGTCTTGAGCGTGCTGGCCCGGGCCACTCCCGACTGGGCGGCCACCCGGGGGCTCTCGGTCACCAGTTCCCCGACGGCCCCCGCCAGGTGGGCGCCGATCGCCGCGGCGTTCACCGGGGTCCACCGGGCCCAGCCGGCCGAGGCCATCGGCAACCGTTGGGTCGAGTCGTTCATCTGTGCCGCCGCGCCGTTGACTCCGAAGGCTCCCATCAGGGAGCCCCCGAACCAGGCTGCCAGACCCAGATCGTGCATCGAGCGCAGTGCGGTGTGCCGTTCGGACATCTGATCCCCCTATCCACCGTGTCGGGCGGTGCGGCATACCCGCCGTCCGGTCGGCTAATCCCGGCCGTCGCCCGCTGATACGGGACGGGGCGGGGGGAGTCGGCGGGCCGGTGGCGGGTAGATCGCCGGACGGACGATCCGAGCGAGAGGGGAAGAGGATGTCGCAGCCCGAGGAGAGCCGGGAGAAGACCGCCTCGACCGATCAGGTGCTGAAGCACCCGGACAACGATCTGAGCAAGACCACCGCCGAGGTGCCGCCGCCGGCCGAGCACGGCGCGATCCTGGTGGAACGCGACGGCGAGATGGTGCCCGTCGACGCCGACGAGTGAGCGCGCCTCCCGGGCGGCGGGCGCGTCGCCCGGGAGCGGGCCGGCAGGTCGGGGAGCGGGTCAGCGGGCCGGCAGGTCGGTGGCGAAGCGGGCCACCCGGGCCGCCAGCGGCGTGCTCGCGCGTACCCAGGTGAAGTGGTCCATCCGGGCGCCGGCCTGCGCCGCGGTGTAGCGCTCGCGGGCGACGGGCGCCGCGGCCAGCTTCGCGCACAGGTGGTCGAGCGTCTCGTGCGGGGTGTACTGGTCGTCGTCGACGCTGACCGCGAGGACGGGGGTACGCAGCGCCCGCAGGGCCGCCTCGGCGTCCACCCCGTCCAGGTGCGGGAAGTTGCCGGTCCGCGCCGTGTGGGCCCAGTCCCGGATGACTCCGCGCGCCTGCCGGCCGCCGAAGCCCCAGCCCGGCCAGACGCCGAGCAGCCGGGCGGTCGCCGCGATCCCCTGGGTGTACGGCAGGACGCCGTACCCGCGCAGGCCCGGGAAGCTGCGCCACCACGGCACGCCGACGGCGATCAGCGCCAACCCGTCGACGTCGTGCTCGCCGTGCAGGGCGAGGTGCAGCAGCGCGGCCTGCCCGCCGAGGGAGTGCCCGAGCAGCACGGTCTTCCGTCCGTCCCGCCGGGTCTTGAGCGCCGCCAGCGTGGCGCCCACGTCGGCGGCCAGTTCCGGATAGCCGTACCGGCAGGCGCGGCTCGGCTTCGGGGTGCTCTCCCCGGTGCCGCGCAGGTCGGCCACCGCCACGGCCAGGCCGGCGGCGCGCAGCGCGGCGGCGAACGGCCGGTAGTAGCGCGCCCGGACGCCCATCGCGGGCGTGATCAGCACCAGCGGGGCGTCGTCGACGCCGTCCGGCTCGGGATACACCTGTAGCCCGATGCGGGCCCCGTCGACCTCGACGAACTCCTGCCGGTATTCCCCCGTCGCGTTCACCGCCCCAGGCTAAGGCCCGGTACTACCGGTGGGTAACCGTGGGGTGGTGGGCATCACGTGCCGTCGTCGACCGCCGGCCGCGCCGGGTCACGCCACCGCCGGAGCGGGCCGGCCGACCGTGCTGACCGTGGCGTAGACGCTGCTCAGCTGCTCGGCGCAGCGCTTCCACGAGTACCGGTTGCGGATCCGGTCCAGCGCCGCCGTCGCGTACGCGAAGCGACGGACCCGGTCGGCGAGCAGCCGGCGGACCGCGGTGCCGAGGGCCCGGGGGTCGCGGGGTGGCACGAGGTCGCCGGTCAGGCCGTTGACCACGCTGTCGGCGATCCCGCCGACGTTCGTGCCGACGACCGGCACCCCGCACGCCATGCCCTCCAGCGGGGTGAGCCCGAACGGCTCGTGCCAGCCGGCGGCCACCAGCAGGTCCGCCGAGCGGTACCAGCGGCCCAACTGCTCCCGGGGCAGCCCGCCGAGGAGCTTCACCCGGTCGGCGACCCCGCAGGACTCGGCGAGCGCGTGGAGCCGGCGGGCGAAGCCGTTCGCGGGGAGCAGTTCCGCCGGCGGGCCGCCGACCACCACGCACTCGGCGTCCGGCACGGCCGGCAGGGCCCGGATGACGTCCTGGATGCCCTTGCGCTCCACCAGCCGGCCGACGGTGATGATCCGGGGGCGGGCCGGGTCGCGCGGCGCGACGGGTCCGTCGGGACGGAACAGCTCCTGGTTGACCCCGGCGGGGACCAGCGCCATCCGGGACCGGGGCACGCCGAGGCGGACCAGCTCGCCGACCTCGTCCTGGCACTGCACGATGACCCGGTCGGCGGCCCGGCCCAGGGCCCGCTCGTAGCCGACCCGGCCCGGTGGGCTGGTCTCCCGGGCGCCCGACAGCCGCCGCTTCACGGAGCCGAGGCTGTGGTACGTCAGCACCACCGGCACCCCGGTGCGCCGGCCGGCGTGCAATGTGGCCAGCCCGCTCATCCAGAAGTGGGCGTGCGCCACGTCCGGCGTCCAGTCGCCGTCGCGCCACTGGCCGGCCAGCCAGCGTCCGAACTCGCCCATGTGCGGCAGCAGTTCGTCCCTCGGCACCCGCAGCGTCGGGCCGGCCGGCACGTGGCACACCCGGTAGCCGTCGGGGGTGCCCACCGACTCGGGCTGGACGGCGGAGTCCCGGCGGGTGTAGACCCGCACGTCGTGCCCCTCGCCGACCAGGGCGGCGGCGAGCTCCGCCACGTGCGTGTGCTGACCGCCGGACCCGTCCGCCCCTCCGACGGCGAGCGGACTGGCGTGCTCCGAGATCATCGCGATACGCATGTGCATCCTCCATCTCCCCGGCCCGGTCGGCGGGAGACCGGTCGAGCCCGGGCGTCTTCCCCTCAACGCCTCCGGACCCCGCCGCAGGAGTCCCTACCCCCGGCCTCCTCTCCTAACCGCCGCCTGCCCGGGTTCTCCGGACGTGGCGGCGGGTCGGCTGTGCGGGCGCCGACGGGCGGCGGAGCGAACCGCCCACCGCCCGTCACCGGTCGATGACATCTGGTCAGGTCCGATCGTCGTGGAGCATGCCCGGCCCGAAGACCTCGTAGGCGATCCGCTCCACCGGCACGCCCCGGCGCAGCAGGCCGCCCCGGACCGTGTTCATGAACGGCAGCGGCCCGCAGAGGTGCACGTGGGCGTCGGGGGAGAGCGGGATCAGCGCCGGGTCGATCCGGCCGGCGGCCACCTCGGCGGTCACCCCGGCCAACTCGCCGTCGGTGAGGTCCTCGTACCAGAGCGCGGTGCGCAGGTTGGGCAGCGCGGCGTGCAGGCGCGGCAGGTCGTTGCGGAACGCGTGCGCCGCGCCGGCCCGGTCGGCGTGCACCAGCACCACCGGTCGCTGCGGCTCGGTGGTGGCCAGGTGCTCCAGCGCGGCCATCGCCGGGGTCAGGCCGATGCCCGCGCTGACCAGCAGCAGCGGGCCCTGCCCGGCCACCGCGCTGACCTCGCCGAAGGGCGGGCTGAGCCGGAGGGTGTCGCCGACACCGACGTGCTCGTGCAGGAAGGTGGAGACCATGCCGTCAGGGGCGTCGCCGGTGCCGCGGACCCGCTTGACGGTGATCCGCCAGTGGTCGGCTCCCGGGCGGCCGGAGAGGCTGTACTGGCGGATCTGCTGGCCGCGCCCGCCGTCCAGATCGACGGCGACCGAGGTGTACCGGCCCGGGACGAAGCTGGGTACCGGGCCGCCGTCGGCCGGGACCAGGGTGAACGACACCACGTCCAGCGCCTCGGTGGCCCGGCCGGTGACCCGCCAGTCCCGCCAGACGGACTCGCCCTCGGCCAGCCCGGCCACCGTGTAGAGGCGGGCCTCCCGGGCGATCAGCTCGCAGGCCAGCAGCCAGTAGACCTCGTCCCAGGCCGCCGCGACCTCCGGGGTGACGGCGTCGCCGAGCACCTCACCGACGGCGGCGAGCAGGTGCCGGCCGACGATCGTGTACTGGCTGGCGGTGATGCCCAGCGAGGCGTGCTTGTGCGCGATGCGGTCCAGGATCGGGCCCCACGGCACGCTGCTGCCGCCGGTCAGGTGCTCCGCGTACGCGACCACGGCGGACGCGAGGGCGGCCTTCTGGGCGCCGGTGGCCTGGTTGCTGCGGTTGAAGATGTCGAGCAGTTCGGGGTGCGCGTCGAACATCCGTTGGTAGAACCGGCCGGTGATGGCCTCGCCGTGCGCCTGCACGGCGGGCAGGGTCGCCGTCACCACTGCTGCTGAGGACTTCGAGAGCACGGCTGTCTCCTTCTGGGCTGAAACGCTCTGACACCGACAGCAAAACAGGCATTTGAAATACCTCTTAAGGGCCGAAGGTCCCGTGTCGAGAGTCGTCCGGATCACACCGGGGGGACGATGGGCCGTGGTGGGTGCCCGACCGCGCTGGCTAGGGTCGGGACGTGAAGCTCAACCGGTCCACCGACATGGCGTTGCGCATCGCCATGCTCACCGCCGCGGACCCGCGACGGATGACCGTGGACGAGCTGTCCGACCGGCTCGACCTGCCGCGCAACCACGTCGCGAAGGTCGTGCAGCGGTTGCAGCGACTCGGGGTGCTGGTCACGATCCGGGGCCGCTCCGGCGGGGTCGCCTTCGCCGAGAGCGGCGGGGGCGTCACGGTCGGGCAGGTGGTGCGGGCCTTCGAGGGCGACGACGAGGTGGTGTCCTGCGACGAGCCGGCCTGTACGCTGCGCACGGCCTGCCGGCTGCGCGGCGAACTGCGCCGGGCCCGGGACGCCTTCCTCGCCGTACTGGACGGCGTGACCCTCGGCGGGCTCGTCGACGGGCCGACCGGCCCGGTGTTGCTCGCCCTCGGCCTGCCCCGCCCCCGGCCGGCACTCGACGCGCCGTACCAGACCCGGTCCGAGGAGTGACGATTTCCCGCAGCACGGTCTCCCGTCCCGTGGTTCTGCGACGGCTGCCACACCGGCCGCGATCCGGTGGCCGCGATCCGGGCCGGGCGCGGCGGAACCCCGCGCCGGGCGGCGCGGGGTTCCACCGACGCGGTCGGGGTCAGGAGACCGTGATCGAGCCGTCCCCGGCGCGGACGCAGGCCACGGAACGGGTACCGGTGGTGGCCGCGCCAGTCAGGCACTGCCCGAGCACCTGGTGGCCGGCGGCGTTCGGGTGCCACGACTCCTGGCAGGTCTGGAAGTAGCTCACGCAGGTGTTCGCGATCCGCTGGATGGCGATCTTGTCCTTGCCGGCGAGGCTGGTGACGAAGGCGCCGTTCGGCGGGTTGTCCTGGAGCCGGATCGGGGTGGCCAGGGCTCCGGTCGGGCTGGCCGCCGACTCGCAGAGCCGGGCGCCGTCGAAGGCCCGCTGGACGTTGAGGTAGACCAGGTCCGCGCCGGGGAACTCGGCGGCCAGGGTGTCCCGGGTGGACTTCACCAGGGTGCCCAGTCCCTGCGAGAAGCGGTGCCCCGGCAGCAGGCTGGCCCGGTGGATCGGGCAGCCGGCCGCGTACCGCTCGGCGCCCAGCGCGCGGAACTTGTCCCGGGTGTCGTCCCGGCTGTCCTCCTCGTGGAACCCAGGGGCGAGGTCGAACGGCAGTGGGTTGGTGTAGTCCTGGAAGACGATCCGGTGTTGACCGTCGGTGTCGATCTCGCGCAGCGTGGTGAGGAGCTGGCGTACGGCCGAGGTGGTCTCCGCGGTCGCGGCGTTCCACTGGGCGGCGGTGGCCAGGTCGGCGTCGGTGCAGGGCTTCTGCTCCACCGGCCCGCCCAGGTAGGCCCAGAACTCCCACCAGCCGGTCCAGGCGTCGGCGATGAACCGGTTGGCGCACTTCTCCGCGACGCTGCCGAAGGTGAACGAGCTGTTGTTCGAGCCGAGCCCGAGCAGCACCAGGTCGATGTCGTGGGTCCGGCCGACCGCGCGGAGCTGGTCGAGCTGGGCGGCCACCTGACGGCCGCTGGCCCGGGCCGAGGAGGCGGCGGCGATGTCGTGCGGCTGGCCGCCGGAGCAGGCGAGGTTGAACCGGTCCTGGATGCCCGGCAGGCTGGCCTTGTGCAGTGACGCGTTCGCCGAGCGGTGGCAGAAGAACGCGTTGTTGTTCGGGGCGGTCCAGCCAGGGAAGCCCTGGGCGACCCCGTTGGCGTCAGCCACCGGGGTGTACGCCCCGGCCCCCTCGCCGCTGATGAAGCTGTCGCCGAGTGCCACCGCGGCGGTAGGTGGGGCCGCCGAGGCCGGGGCGGTCAGTCCGACAGCGGTCGACAGGGTGGCGGTGGCGACGGCGAGCGCCGCCGCGAGAGCGGTACGACGGAACCTGGACATGACGTCCCCCATCTGTCCATCGAAATATGAAAGATCCTCTGAGAGCGAGATCACATCACTTCGATGTGACGGGCGTCAATGAGTTGTAACAAGATCTTTCGATGGAGGGCACATCCGCCCTGGTGTACCGGTCGATCTCCACCTGGCAGCAGCCCTTGCCGGCAGGATGAGCTTCGGCCACGAGTTGGTCGAACGGATCAGCGCCACCGGTCGTCCCGTGCTCCGCGCCAGCCTCGACGACTTCAAGCGCCCCTGGCGGGAGCGGCACGCACTGACCTGACGGCCGGCGGGGTCCGCCCGGCGGACACCGCCCTGAACCGCTACGACGGGGGAGTCCGGTACCGCAACGCCTTCGACTGCCCGGCAACCCGTACGCTCCTGCTGGAACCACCGTGCCCGTGATGTCTCCGCCGCGCGGTCCTCCCGGCCACGGCGTGCGCGTCGGGGAAGGCCGGCCAGGGCATGGTTGTTGTCCAGGTGGACCCGCCCGCGGCCGGCTCGTTCACGAACCGGTCACAGCGGCACCGACGTGCCGGATCCGGACGGAACGCACGACGACGCCGCCCGCTCCACGCCGCGACGAGGCGTACGCCTCGCTGCGGGGCGCCGTCGTCCTGTCGGATCTCCCGGTTACGCTCGCTGCGGCGCGCCGGCCGACCCACGGCGTCGGACGCGGCACACACATCGCCGAGACCTGGGAGTACGACCAGTTGACCGCAGAGCCTGAGACCCTGTACGGGGCCGACGACCTCACGCACCTCGAGGGGCTGGACGCCGTCCGCAAGCGGCCCGGCATGTACATCGGCTCCACCGACAGCCGTGGCGTGGGTCACCTCGTCAACGAGATCCTCGACAACTCCACGGACGAGGGCGTCGCCGGCCACGCCACGAAGGTCGAGGTGACGCTGCACGCCGACGGCTCGGTCCAGGTCGACGACGACGGACGGGGCATCCCCACAGACGTGCATGCCAAATCCGGCATCTCCGGTGTCGAGCTGGTGCTCACCCGGCTGCACGCGGGCGGGAAGTTCGGCGGCTCCGGCTACAAGACCTCCGGGGGCCTGCACGGCGTGGGCGCCTCGGCGGTCAACGCGCTGTCCCTCCGGTTCGACGTCACGGTTCGCCGGGGTGGCAAGGTCCACGCGATGTCCTTCCGGCACGGCGTGCCGGGGATCTTCGACGGTGACAGCCCCGACGCGACGTTCACCCCGGGCCCCGGGCTCCAGATCGTCGGCGCGATGAAGCGCGGCCAGCGCACCGGCACCTCGATCCGTTGGTGGCACGACGCGCGCTACTTCGAGACCGGCGCCGCGCTGGACGCCGACGCCGTGCGGTTGAAGCTGCGCAACACGGCGTTCCTCGTGCCGGGCGTGAGCTACATGCTGCGCGACCACACCGGGGAGGAGCGGACCGAGGAGCGGTTCCACTACCCCGACGGCCTGACCGACATGGTGGAGTTCCTCGCCCCGGCCGGCGACCGGCCCGTCTCCGGCATGCTGATGGTCACCGGCGAGGGCACCTACCGGGAGAACGCCGCCGACGCCAACGGGGTCATGCAGTCCAACGTGCAGCGTCGGGCCGAGGTCGAGGTGGCCTTCCGCTGGGGCACCGGCTACGAGCGCACCGTCGAGTGCTTCACGAACACCATCCGCAACGCGCACGGCGGCACCCACCGCAAGGGCTTCGAGCGGGGCCTGGCACGCACCCTCGCCGATGCCGTCCGCAACACCCGTGGCCTGCTCAAGGCCAAGGAGGATCCGCCCACCCTGGACGACGTCCTGGAGGGCATGACCGCGGTCGTGCACGTCCGGATCCCGGAGCCGCAGTTCACCTCGCAGACCAAGGACGAGCTCTCCACCGCCGGCATCACCAAGGTGATCCAGGCACTGGTCGAGCAGCACCTGAAGGCCTGGCTGGAGGACCGCAGGACCAAGGCCGAGGCACGTACGGTCCTTCAGAAGATCGTCGACGCGGCCCGGGTGCGGCTGACCCAGAAGCAGCAGAAGGACGCCGCCCGGCGCAAGACCGCCCTGGAGGGCGCGTCGATGCCCCCCAAGCTGGTCGACTGCCGCGCGATCGGAATCGACCGCAGTGAATTGTTCATTGTGGAGGGGGACAGCGCCCTCGGGACAGGCCGACTTGCTCGATCTGCCGAATATCAGGCGCTTCTGCCGATCCGGGGCAAGATCCTCAACGTGCAGAAGGCCAACCTCCAGCAGGTGCTGGACAATGCCGAGTGCGCCGCGATCGTGCAGGTGCTCGGCGCCGGCTCCGGCCGCACGTTCGACCTGTCGGCGCTGCGCTACGGCCGGGTGCTGATCATGGCGGACGCCGACGTGGACGGCGCGCACATCCGCACCCTGCTGATCACGCTCTTCGCCCGCTACATGCGGCCGCTGATCGAGGTCGGCCGGCTCTACGCGGCGATGCCGCCCCTGCACAAGATCACCACCAGGGGGCGCAACCCGCAGATCATCTACACCTACACGCAGGCGGAGATGGAGGCGACGGTCCGCAAGCTGGAGAAGGCTGGCAAGCAGATCGTCACCCCGATCCCGCGGTTCAAGGGCCTCGGCGAGATGGATGCCGACGAGCTGTGGGAGACCACGATGAACCCGGCCACCCGGGCGGTCCGCCGGATCACCCTCGACGACGTCGACGCCGCCGAGCGGATCCTCGAACTGCTGATGGGGGAGAAGGTCGAGCCGCGCCGCAACTGGCTGATCGACTCCGCCGACCGGGTCGACCGCGAGGCGATCGACGCATGAGCACCGCCCGCCGAAAGGGAAGCTGAACGATGGCACGCCGCAAGGACGACCGCGCCAAGGCGGACCTTTCCGCCTTCGACCAGGCCGGCGCGCGGGTCTTCGACAACCCGCTGGTCACCGAGGTCTCCGACTCCTACCTGGAGTACGCCTTCTCGGTGATCCACTCCCGGGCGCTGCCCGACGCCCGCGACGGCCTCAAACCGGTGCACCGGCGCATCCTCTGGTCGATGCACGAGCAGGGGTACCGCCCCGACCGGGGGCACGTGAAGTCCGCCCGCATCGTCGGCGACTGCTTCGTCGCCGGGACCCTGGTCTCGACGCCCGAGGGCCTGCGGCCGATCGAGGATGTCGACGTCGGTGACCTCGTGTTGGACGGCGACGGGGCTGCCATCCCGGTGGCCGCTGCTTATCGGAACCCGGACTCGGACCTGGTCCGGGTCACGTGGAGCAACGGCCACACCATGGTCGTGACGCCCGGACAGCGGTTCCGTGTGGTGGATGAGGACCTGGCTGTCCGGTGGGTGGAAGCCCGAGACCTGACGGGACAGCTCACTGTCGCGTACGGGACGCGCCGCGGGGCGGCACCCGCATCTGGCGGCGACCCGTACGACTATGTCCGTGGGCTCGTGGTGGCCGAAGGCTTCGCCGTCGATCGGTCTCGCGACGCGGACGGCCGCGTACGGCTGCACATGTGCGACGTCGAACCGCTCGACGTCGCACACGGGTGGGCCATCGCGAATGGATTGAACGCCTCCCGAGGCAAGCGCGAAGCAAGCAATCCGCGCCATCGCGACCAGCACATCCTCACATTCGCACGGCACGAGGGGCTGCTCGAGGCCGGCACGCCACTCAGTCACGCGAAGCGTGTGCCCGACGACGTGCTCGGAAATCGTTCCGCGTGGACGCCGTTCCTCGCCGGCTTCTTCGACGGTGATGGCTACGTCCGCAAGCGTTCCCGCGAACTCGTCTTCGTGAGCACCAGCGAGGTGTTGGTGCGTCAGATCTACTCCATGCTCGCCGACCTGGGGGTGCACGGTCACCACTGGAACAGCAGGCGCGACGGCCACCGCCCGCTTTTCGGCCTCTCCGTCACCGGACGGGATGCTGCTGTGGTCGCCGAGTTGCTCCTGCCCTGGGTGCGAATCGGTTACAAGAGCGACGACCTTCGGCGGGTGGTCGAGCTGGGCTATCGGTATGGGGGTAAACAGGGCAACGACCGCCTGCCGTGCCGGCCGGTGATGCAGGAGTTCACCAGCGCCCATCAGGGCGGTGGATGGTTCCGCGACGAGGACGGGAACGCCTTCCGGGCGTCCCTGTCAGGCCCCGGAAGCAAGGTGCGGTACGGCAAGGACCGCAACGGCCTGCCCTTGCCGGAGCGGTCGTTTCCTCTCTGGCGCGCGGAGCGGGACGGTTGGGTCCGCAAACTCCGGCGCATCGGCTCGCCCCTCGCCGGCCGGCTCGAGGCGTTGGCTGGGCGGTCGTTCCTGCGGGTCGTCGCCGTCGAGGCCGTGACTTCCGCTACCACCTACGACATCCAGGTCGACTCCGACGAGCACGCCTTCGCGGCTGAGGGCTACGTGGTCCACAACTGCATGGGCAAGTACCACCCGCACGGCGACACCGCGATCTACGACGCGATGGTCCGCCTGGCCCAGGGCTTCTCCCTGAACGCGCCACTTATCGACGGGCATGGAAACTTTGGAAGCCCGGACGATGGACCGGCGGCGTCGAGATACACCGAGGCCCGGATGTCGCGGGAGGCGATGCTGCTCGTCGGCGAGCTGGGCGAGGACACGGTCGACGTCGAGCCCAACTACGACGGCTCGCTGACCCAGCCCACCGTGCTGCCCGCCGCGTTCCCGAACCTGCTGGTGAACGGCGCGTCCGGGATCGCGGTCGGCATGGCGACCAACATGATCCCGCACAACCTCGGCGAGGTCGTCTCCGCCGCCCGGTGGCTGATCAACCACCCGGACGCCACGCTGGACCGGCTCATGGAGTTCGTACCCGGGCCTGACCTGCCCACCGGTGGGCTGCTGCTCGGGCTGGACGAGGTGCGCCGGGCCTACGAGACCGGTCGCGGCGTGGTGCGGATGCGGGGCAAGGTCGAGATCGGCCCGCTGGAGGGCAGCCGGGGCCGGCAGGCGATCACTGTCGTGGAGCTGCCGTACGGCGTCGGCGCGGAGAAGGTCATCGCGGCCATCACCAACGAGGTCAACAAGACCAAGCGGCTCACCGGCATTGCCGACGTCAAGGACCTCACCGACCGGGAGAACGGCACCCGCCTGGTGGTCGAGTGCAAGGTCGGGGTCAACCCGCAGGCGCTGCTCGCCGACCTCTACCGGCTCACCCCGCTGGAGCAGTCGTTCGGCGTCAACAACCTGGTGCTGGTCGACGGGCAGCCGCAGACCCTCGGGCTGAAGGCGCTGCTGGAGGTCTTCCTGGCCCACCGCTACGAGGTCGTCACCCGGCGCAGTTCCTACCGCCGCCGCAAGCGCGAGGAGCGGCTGCACCTGGTCGACGGCCTGCTGATCGCCCTGCTCGACATCGACAAGGTGGTCAAGCTGATCCGGGGCAGCGACGACGCGCAGGCCGCCAAGGACGGCCTGATGCGCCAGTTCGGCCTCTCGGACATCCAGGCCACCTACATCCTGGACACTCCGCTGCGCCGGTTGACGAAGTTCGACCGGATCGAGCTGGAGGCCGAGCAGGAGAAGCTCCGCAAGGAGATCGCCGAGCTCTCCACGATCCTCGACGACCCCAAGGTGCTGAAGAAGGTCGTCTCCGACGAGTTGGCGGCGGTGGTGAAGCAGTTCGGCGCGCCACGGCGCACCACGCTCGTCGACGGGGACCTCAAGGAGGTGCTGGCCGCGTCCGTGCCGGCCGGTCCGCTGGAGGTCGCCGACGATCCCTGCCAGGTGATCCTCTCCGCCACCGGGCTGGTAGCCCGGACGGCGGCCGAGTCGGAGGAGGCGTCCGAGGGGCGCCGGCGGCACGGCCGGGTCAAACACGATGCCGTACGCGCCGTCGCGCACTCCACTGCCCGGGGCCGGGTGCTGCTGGTGACCAGCGCCGGCCGGGCGTTCAAGGTCGACGTGCTGCCGCTGCCGGTCCTGCCCGAGCAGGCGGGGACGGTGTCGTTGCGCGGCGGGATGGCCGCCGCCGAGCTGGTGCCGCTGGAACCGGGAGAGAGCGTGGTGGGGCTGGCGCCGCTCGGGCCGACGGCCGAGGGCTCCCCGGGGCTGGCGCTGGGCACCCGGCAGGGCGTGGTCAAGATCTGCGCGCCGGAGTGGCCCGTCCGCTCCGACGAGTTCGAGGTGATCGGGCTGCGGGAGGGCGACGAGGTGGTCGGGGCGACCTGGCTCACCGATGGCGCGGAGGCGCTCACCTTCGTCACCTCGGAGGCGTCGCTGCTGCGATTCTCCGCCGGGCTGGTCCGGCCGCAGGGGGTCAAGGGCGGCGGCATGTCGGGCATCAACCTGACGGCCGGCGCCCGGGTGGTGTTCTTCGGCGCGGTCCGCACCGACGATCCGGGCCACGGTGAGCCGATGGTGGTCACCTCCACGGACGCCACGGTGAAGGTCACGCCGTTCGAGGCGTACCCGGCGAAGGGGCGGGCGACCGGCGGTGTGCGTGCCCATCGCTTCCTCAAGGGTGAGACCGACGTGGTCGTGGCCTGGGTGGGGGCGCGCCCGGTGGGCGCCACCGCCACCGGCGAGCCGGTGGAGCTACCGGCGGCGGACCCGCGCCGGGACGGCTCCGGCTTCGCCGTGATGCTGGGCCCCACGGTCGTCGGCCACCAGATCGAACGCGACTGACCCACCAACAGGAAGGGCCGGCTGTGTGTGCAGCCGGCCCTTCCTGTCTCCACGCCCCCGATCCGGCCCGGCAGCCCCGTCGGCTCACATGTCGCTGTCGATCATGAGGTTGACCGCTCGGAACCGGACATCTTGCACCGCCATCCTCATGATCGACGCGGCCCGGGGCCGGGGCCGGGCCGGGTGGGGCCGGGTTGGGGCCTGAAGCGGGTGGCTGGTTTCGGAGGGCGGTCAGGGGGTGGGGTCGGTGGGGGTGTGGTGGGTGGTGTGGGGGGTGTGGGTGGTGCCGCGCAGGTGGGCCACCAGACGCATGCCGTGGTAGACGGCGAGGGCGGCGGCAGTGCCCAGGGCGATGCCGTTGAACGAGAGGTCGCCGGCGGTGAGGGTGTAGTTGGCCGCGCCGACGATCACCGCGACGGCGGCGGTCATCAGGTTCACCGGGTCGTGGAAGTCGACCCGGTTCTCGATCCAGATCCGCGCGCCGAGGATGGCGATCAGGCCGTAGAGGGCGGTGGTGGCGCCGCCGAGCACACCGGCCGGCACGGTGAGGATCAGCGCGCCGAACTTCGGGCTCAGCCCCAGCAGCACCGCCGTGAGGCCGGCCACCCAGTACGCGGCGGTGGAGTAGACCCGGGTGGCCGCCATCACGCCGATGTTCTCGGCGTATGTGGTGGTGCCGGACCCGCCGCCGGAGCCGGCGAGCACCGTGGCCAGCCCGTCGCCCATGAACGCGCGACCCATGTCCCGGTCCAGGTTGCGGCCGGTCATCGCGGCTACCGCCTTGACGTGCCCGGCGTTCTCGGCGACCAGCACCAGGATCACCGGGATGACCAGCACGACCGCGCGCAGGCTGAAGCTCGGCGCGTGGAACTCGGGTAGGCCGACCCAGGCGGCGTCGCGCAGTCCGTCGACCGCCTTCGGGTCCAGGTCGCCGAGCGCGGCGGCGAGTGCCCAGCCGACCGCCACCCCCAGCAGGATGGACAGCCGGGCCAGGAAGCCCTTGAAGGCCACCGTGGCGAGCAGGATCGCGGCCAGCGTCACCACCGCGATCAGCGGCTGCGCCTTCACGCCGGTGCCGCTCCCGTCGCCGTCCCAGGCGACCGGGGCGAGGTTCAGGCCGATCAGCGCGACGATCGCGCCGGTCACCACGGGTGGCATCAGCGCGTCGATCCAACGCGACCCGGCGAGCTGGACGACCAGCCCGACGACGGCCAGGGCGACGCCGGCGACCACGATGCCGCCGAGCGCCGGGCCGATGTCGCCGCCGGCCTTCGCCGCCAGCACCGGCGCGATGAAGGCGAAGGACGAGCCGAGGTACGAGGGCAGCCGGTTGCCGGTGATCAGCAGGAAGAGCAGGGTGCCGAGCCCGGAGAAGAAGAGCGTGGTGGCCGGCGGGAAGCCGGTGATGAGCGGCACCGTGAAGGTGGCGCCGAACATCGCCACGACGTGCTGCACGCCGATGCCGAGGGTTCGCGGCCAGGAGAGGCGTTCGCCGGGGTGGACCACGTCGCCAGGGCGGACGGACCGGCCGTCGCCGTGGATCGACCACGCGGACCATCGGGAGCGAGGCTCGGTGGAGGACTGGGTCATGGCAGGCCCTTCGCGTCGTCAAGAGATGACGGGGGCGCAGGTGAAACCCAGGAGTCGTTTCTAGCAGAGGCCCGGCCCGGCCCGGCCGGTGGCCCGGGTGGATGTGACCACGTCCGCTGTCAGGCGACGCCGACGGGGCGGAACTGGACGCTGACCCGGGGCCCGACAGAACGGGTGGTCTTGGGTATGGCGTGCTCCCAGGTGCGTTGACAGGAGCCGCCCATCACCACGAGGTCGCCGTGGCCGAGGGGGAAGCGCAGGCTTTCGCCGCCGCCGCGAGGCCGTAGCAGCAGCGAGCGGGGCGAGCCGAACGAGACGATGGCGATGATGGTGTCGGTGTGCGCGGAGCGACCCTGGGTGTCACCGTGCCAGGCGACGCTGTCCCGGCCGGAGCGGTAGAGGCACATGCCGGCGGTGACGAAGGGCTCGCCGAGCTCGGGGGCGTAGTGCCGGGTGAGGGCGGTGCGCGCCTCGGTGAGCAGCGGGTGTGGCAGCGGGCGGTGCCCGGCATACCAGCAGAGCAGCCGGGGCACGTCGACCTCGGCGTCGTACATCGTGCGGCGTTCGGCCCGCCAGGGCACGTCCCGCAGCAGGACGTCGAAGACCTGGTCGGAGCCGGTGACCCAGCCGGGGAGATGGTCGACCCACGCGCCGTGGGTGAGCGGGTGCCGGCGCAGCCCGCCGGCCAGCGGGCCGAGTGACGGTTCGGCGGCGGTGAGGTCGAGCATCGACGGCTGGTAGGCGGCCCCGGTCATCCGCCCAGCGTACCGGCTGGTTTGGCACAGGTGTGCGACCCGTGGCCGTGGTGGAGTGGCCCGGGTGCCGGAGCGCCGGCACCCGGCGTCAGTAGGTGATGAAGCCGTACAGGGCCAGGTGGTTGGACCTGGTGCCACTCACCGTGTGGTCGACCGGCGACGGCTGCACGCCGCCCTTGATGAAGAGATAGTCGATCTTGCTGGATCCGCTGGTCGCCGCCGACCCGTAGCCGGTCATGCCGAAGCCGCTCAACGTGCTCGGCGCGATGCCCGTGCGGTTGGCGTCGATCCCGACGATCCGGATGGTCGAGGCGTTCATCAGGCTGGTGGCGTCCGCTCCGAGGTGGATTCCGGTGTCGGCGATGCCGGTGTAGCCGTCGCCCGCGCACGCGTTCTGCCGGTTCTCCTGAGGCAGGTGCATGGTGGCGGCGAAGACGGTGGTGCCGGTCGCCTTGATGGTGAACCGGGCCGCGATGGCGCTCGTACGCTTCCACTTGTGGTAGTCGGTGGTGTCGGGGTCGCTGTTCGGCGGCTTGTACAGGGTGCACCCGGCGCCGCCCTGGTAGCTGGTGCCCGGCTTCAGCCAGCCGGCGCTCCAGTACTTCGAGATGTCACCGGCAGCGAGGCTGAGCGTCTGCTTGTTCCAGATGATCCCGTTGGTCTGCTTCTTCTTCAGGTCACCGAGCTCCTGCGAGCTGCACTTGTGCGTGCTGCCCCACGGCTCCGGGTCGCTCCAGGCCACGACCGCTCCGTAGGTGCCCGCCGGGTAGCCGAACTTCGCCGAGAGCTGGTCGGCGTACGCCTCGGCCTGTCCGGTGCCGCGAACCTGCTGCACGATGAGGATGTCGGGCGCCAGCACGCCGGCGGTGCCCGCCCGGCCGCTGTCGTCCACCAGCATCGAGGTCAGGTGCTCCGGCCCGGAGATCCGGGTGCACGTGCCGCCGGCGTTGTTCACCACCAGGTTCTCGATGTTGTTGTTGTAGACCCGCAGGACCCGGTCCTGCGCCGTGGCCGACGTGTCGCCCTTTTCGGCGGCCAGCGCCGATGCCTGCGGGCCCGGGACCGCGGTGAGTGCGACGAGCGCGAGTGCCGCCAGCAGTTGTGCTGACCGATTCCTCCGACGCAAGGGATGCTCCAATCAGGACCGACTCGGCGGGCGGGCCCGCCCGGTGCCAGATGTCGGACTCTACAGCGATCAGCATGCTTCGATGACCCCGTGCGGTCGGGAGCGGACGCTGGCGGGGTGGTGGCCCGATCCTGAGCGGCGCCGGGACGCCGGACGTTCAGCGGTTCCCGGCTCGCCTGCGGGCTGCCCTGATCCGACGTCCGGCGGCGTGGCCCTCACGGGCGGTACGTACGAGCTCGCCCCGTTCGCCGGGTAAGGTGCCCGGCGGGACGGTCCCGACCGGGGGCCGCCGAGGGCCGAGTGCCGACCGGCCGAGGAGGAGACGCACGTGCTGGTGACCCTGCGGACCGTCGGGATCCCGGAATGACGGGCACCCCGACCCCCGCGCCGGCCGTCCGGCTGGCGTCGCCGGCCAGTCGCCTGCCGTCGCTGACCGGGCTGCGCTGGGTCGCTGCCCTGCTCGTCTTCGGTTTCCATGCCGGGACGATGGGCATCATCGCCGAGCCCGGCCACCAGGCGGTGATGGACTGGTTCTTCACCCTCGGTCTCTCCGGCGTGCAGTTCTTCTTCATCCTCAGCGGCTTCGTGCTGGTCTGGTCGGCCCGACCCACCGACACTCGTCGGGCGTTCTGGCGTCGCCGGGTGGCCAAGATCTGGCCGAGCCACGTGGTGCTGTGGGCGGCGGCCCTGGCGGTCGCTGCCTGGTTCGCCGACCCCGTGGGTCGGGGCGTCGCGCTGGAGAACCTGTTCCTGCTCCAGGCCTGGGACCCGCGACCGGGCTACTTCTACAGCATCAACACGGTCAGCTGGTCGCTGTCCTGCGAGTTCTTCTTCTACCTCTGCCTGCCGCTGGCACTGCCGTTCATCCGCCGGGCCCGGCCGTGGGCGCTGTGGGCCGTCGTGGTCGCGGTGCCGCTGCTGATCCTGGCGCTCTGGCCGGCCCAGGCACTGGTGCCGGAGGAGAGCCGCTGGTGGTTCACCCAGGTCTTCCCGCCGGTGCGGTCGCTGGAGTTCTGGATGGGTGTGGCCGCCGCCGAGCTGATGCGGCGCGGCCGGTGGCGGGGGCCGGGCCTGCCGGTGGCCAGCCTGGTCTTCGTGGCCACATGGGTGGTCGCCGCGCAGTGGGTCCGCGCCGAACTGTGGGCGGCGCTGCTCTCGATGGCGTACATCCTGGTCATCGCCGCGGCTGCGGACGCGGACGTGCGCGGGCGGCGCTCGCCGTGGCGGTCCCGGCCGATGATCTGGCTCGGCGAGGTCTCTTTCGCCTTCTACCTGGTGCACGTCCTGGTGATGATCACTGTGCTGCGGCTCACCGGCGACTGGGGCGCCGGCTTCACCGGCTGGTGGGGGGTGGCGGTGGTGCTCGGTTTCCTGCTGGTCAACCTGGCCCTGGCCGGGCTGTTGCACCGCTTCGTCGAGACGCCGATGATGCGGCTGCTCACCCCGCGCCGGACGGCCCGGGCGACGCCGCAGGGCGCGGACGCCGCCGGGGAGCGGCCCGGCGCCCCGGGGCCGGCGGCGGGGGAGCGTGGCAACGTCGTGCCGCGCCCCCGCCCCGCCGACCCGCAGGCCGACCACCGACCGACGTACGTCGACTCGCGCTGACGGCCCGGACCCCGCTCCATCCTGACCGAACTCCGACCAACCGGGCTTCCCGCGCAGCCCTCGGTGCCCGCCGCGTCGCGTTCCCTCCACCCGCTGGCACCCTGCCCGGGGCAAGCCAACCCCGCCCCTGCCGCCCCTCACCGCGCCCCCGCCGCCCCGCCCAGACTCCGCGATCTTGCACTTTCCGCCCCGACAAAAAAAGACATCTGCCGTACTCCAGGGGCCCAAAGTGCAAGATCGCGGGGCGGCGGGGCGGCGGGGCGCGCGGCAGGGGCGCGGGCAGGGGCGGCAGGGGCGCGGCGGGGTGGCGGGCGGGGGTGTGGGCTGGTGGTTTTGGTGATGCCGGTCACGGTGGCGGGGAAACGGTCATTCCGGCATGGTGGGCCGATTCTCGTCGGGGGTTCGGCGCCGATGTCCGCCACTCGTCCCGTTGTTGCCCCGAAGCGCCTCTGAGAACGGCTGTCCCATTGAGTCACGTCAGTGCTCGGGTGCCCGCAAAAATTGTTTCCTGATCAAGGTTTAAGCAGGTGGGACGGGGTTGGCAGGGGTGTGGAACGGCCAGTAGTGTCGGCGCGTCCGGTGCGGTAACCGATCGCAAGAGGCGACGCCGCGCCGACCCGCCTAATCGTGAACGACGAACCGGGGACCCAGTGCTTGTGGGGTGAATCCGTGGGCCGCAGGCCCGTGGTAGGGCGTTCTTCCCGCCCGAATCCGTCAGCTAACCCGGTCGGCGGTGTCGGAAGGAGTTTCATCCTCGTGCAGCACCCACCCACCTCTCGGTTGTTCCGCCGTCTCCACGGCACCGCGGTGCCCGCGCTCGTACGCCCGCAGGCCACGAGCTGATCCACCGGTCACCGTCCGTCGCCCGGCATCCCGGGCGCATCCCCTGAGTGGTCCACCACCCGTCCGGACTGCCGTCCGCGCGGTCGGTCCGCCCTGCCTTCGGTGCGGACCGACGGCCGCTCACCCCCGAGCCCGTGGAGGAAACTGTGAAGCACCACCTCAAGCGACAGCTACGTCGTCTCGCGTCCGAGCGTCCCTACCAGTTGGCCGCCGCGTCTGCCGCTGCGCTCGTGCTGGCGTCGGGCACCGGCGCACTGCTGGCCGGAGCCGACGAGGCCCCCGCCGCCGCGCAGGCCCCGGTGGCCGCGACCGAGCTGCGGGACGACACCGCCGCCTCGCGCAGCCAGGCCCGGGTCGCGACCGCCCCGTCCAGCGCCGCCCCGGCCGCGTCCAGCGCCGCCCCGTCGGCCAGCGCCACCAGCGCCGCCCCGGATCCGGACCTGACCCGTAAGCCGGAGGCGCCGAAGCCGCCGGCGGCCAAGACCCTGAAGTACGACTACCAGGCCCAGACCACCTTCTACAACTGCGGTCCGGCCGCCGTCCGGAACGCCCTCAGCGCCGCCGGCATCGCGCGCAGCCAGGATGCCCTCGGCGCCCAGCTGGGCACCGACGAGATGGGCACCGACTCGGCCGAGGACACCACCCGCGTGCTGAACGCGACGGTGAAGGGTGACCCGTACCGGACCCGGATGATCCCGGGCGGTTCCGCCACCCCGGCCCAGATGGATCGGCTCCAGGCCGACGTGGTCGCGGCCATCACCGACGCGCGGGGCGTCGTGGTGAACGTGGCCGGCAGCGCCACGGACACCGACGGCGGCTGGCACTCGTTCCCCGGCGGCCACTACGTCGCTGTCGTGGGCTACCAGGACGAGGGGAAGCTGGTGAAGATCGCCGACTCGGCGAACCCGGCGACCGCGTCGTACTGGATGAGCACCATCGCCCTGGCGAACTGGGCCGCCACCCGCGGCTACTCCGCCTGACCGACATCGACACCGTCGGGCGTCGGCTCCCCACCCCGGGGGCCGGCGCCCGATGTCGTGTCCGGGTCACGGCCCTCGCCGGTGCCGCCCCGTGGTGGCACACTGCGCCCATGGTCGACGAATCGGGTGACCGGGACGACCGGCGGGTGCTTCTCCTGCTGCACGGCATGGGCGCGACCGGCGACGTGTGGCTGCCCTGGGCGCCGCTGCTGGAGCGTCGGTGGTCGGGGCGGTGGCTGGCGCCAGACCTCGCCGGCCACGGCTGGTCGCCGCCACTGCTGGCGTACTCGTTCCCGGAGCTGGCCGCGCGGATCGGCACGGGGCTCGCGGCGGGGGGCCGGTTCGTCGTGCTGGGGCACTCCCTCGGCGGGGTGGTCGGGCTGGCGCTGGCTGCCCGCAGCGCCGGGTTGCCGGTCGACGCCGTGGTCGGAATCGGCATCAAGGCGGTCTGGTCCCCGGCGGAGCTGGCCAAGGCGGGCGAGTTGGCCGCCCGGCCGGTGACCTGGTTCGCCAGCCGGGACGAGGCGGCCCGCCGCTACCTGCGGGTGGCCGGCCTGACGGGGCTCTTCGCCCCGGAGGATCCCGTCGTGGAGGCCGGGCTGCGGCAGGTCGACGGCCGCTGGCGGCTGGCGATGGACCCGGCCGGGTTCGGCGTGGGCGAGCCGGACCTGCCCGCCCTGCTGGCGGCGACCGACGTGCCGGTGCTGCTGGCCCGCGGCGAGCACGACCCCATGGTCACCGACGCGCAGCTCAAGGAATTGGGCGTGCCGGTCGCCACCCTGCCCGGCCTGGGGCACAACGCCCACGTCGAGGACCCCGAGGCGGTCCTGGAGCTCGTCGAACCGTACCGCTGAACCAGGTTCCCCCGCCCACCCGACCTCGCGTGCGGCCGGGCCGGACGGGGGCAGGCCGCACGTCGGGCTCAGGGCGTGGGGGAGAGCGCGGCGGGGTTCGGCCCGCCGGCCGTCCGGGGCGCGGGCACCGGACGACCGGCGTCGAGCTCGTGGCGGGCGGCGCCCAGGAACCCCTCGGCGTACGAGTCGGCCGGGAAGTCGCCCAGGTAGCGGCTCCGGGTGGCCCACCGGGTCTCGGCCAGCGGATCGCTGTCGAGCAACCGCTCCAGCACCTCGTCCACGTTCGACATGTCCCGGCGCAGGACGTAGCCCGACCCGGCGAGCGGGAACTGCTCGGGGAACCGGTCGCCGGAGTCCACCATGTCGGTCACCGCGTACGGCTTGCCCGAGAAGAGGTAGTCGGAGATCACCCCGGAGACGTCGGAGACCAGCGCGTCGGAGCGGTTCACGCACTCGGTCAGGGTCAGCTCGCGGCTGGCGGCGGCACCGAAAACGTGCCGCCGGCCGGTACGGGACCGGTCCGCGGCGAGCAGTTCGGTCAACCGGCCCAACTGCCGGGCCGAGGCCGGGTTCTGCGAGGTGTACGGGTGGGCCCGCAGGATCACCGTGGCGCCCCGGTCGAGCAGCCGGCGCAGCAGCGCCTCGGCCACCGGCAGGGAGCAGTAGTTGGCGTCCGCGTTGTGCCCGGTCCAGGTCGGCGTGTAGAGCACGGTCGGGTTGGCCCGGGCGGGCACCTGCCCCGGGCGTACCTCGATCGACTCGACCTGGGGGCGGCCGACGATGACGAACTTCTCCGCCGGGATGTCCACCCCGGCGCGGGCGTACCGGTCGATCGCCGCCCGGCCGGCGACGAAGATCCGGTCGAAGATCGCCGAGACGGGGTTGGCGCTGGGGGCCTTGTCGCTGTCGCCGTGGTGCAGCTGGACGTGGGTCAGCTGGGTGAACCGGATGCAGTGGCTGTTCTTGGCGCCGTGGTTGACGTAGAACGCCACCCGCAGGCTCGGCACCAGTGCCTCGTCCATCGCCTTCGTGGTGGGGCAGTAGACCACCGGCGCGCTGGTGGCCGCCGCGACGGCGGGCAGGAAGTCCGGCTCGCGCAGCATCACCAGGAACGGCCGGCCGATCCGTTCCAGGTACGGCAACCACATGGTGACCTGGTATTCCGAGCCGGGCGGCGCGGAGAAGTGGAGCAGGAACTCGGGCTGGTGCCGGCGCAGCGCGCGGGAGACCGCCGAGCCGCCGGCCGACGGCCGGAACCGCCGTCGCGCCAGGTCCAGCGCGACCGCGCCGGCGGCGGCGCCGACCAGCAGGACGGCCGCGAGGGCGACGCCGGCCGGCAGGGTTGCCACGGCGGCCACCGCCACCACGGCGAGCAGCACCGACAGCGCGTCGCCCAGCCGCGCGGCGACCAGCGGGGTCCAGGACCGCACCGGCAGATTGGCCGTCCGGACCTCCAGGTTGGCGGCCTCGCGCACCGGACCCGCGAGCAGGACCAGCCCCAGCAGCACCAGCGCGGTGGCGGCCAACACGGGGTCGAATCCGGCGTCGAGCCGCCGGGCGTACCCGACCAGGACCCCCGCCGCGACCAGGACGGTCTCGGCGACGTTGTCGGCGCCGGGGCGGACGCGGCGCTCCCAGCCGGCCGCGGCGAGGGCGGCCACCGCGAGGCCCAGGCCCCAGCCGGTCGCCCCGGTCAGCGCGAGGACGAGGAAGGCCGACACGGCCAGGCCCGTGGCCAGGCCCCGGGCGGCCAGCTTCCGGACGAGGTCACCACGCATGCTGTTCCGCTCCCGCCGCTGCCGTGCCGGTGCCGTCGGCCGGGCCGCCGGGCTGCGCGGGGACCACCGCCGCGCGCACCTCCCGCGCCGGGTCGTCGGCGGACCGGCGTACGTCGATCACCTGGCCGGTGAGGTCGGACAACAACACGTCCAGGGACGCCTGCGCCACCGCCTCCGCCGACAGCAGGGTGCCCGCCGGTTCCTCCCCGAAGGCACGGGTACGCATGGGTGTCGCGGTCCGTTCGGGGTTGACGCAGTTGACCCGTACGCCGAATTCGCCCCACTCGTCGGCCAGCGCCTGCGTCAGGTTGACCAGGCCCGCCTTGGTCGCCGAGTAGAGGGCGTACCGGGCCCGGCCCCGGGTGTAGGAGCTGGACGTGTAGAGCAGGAGGTGCCCACGGGTCTGCTGGAGGTACGGCAGGGCCCGCCGGGCGACGGTCACCGGGCCGACGACGTTGACCCGGATCAGCCGGTCGATGGTCTCCTCGTCCATCTCGGCGAGGGCGCCCTTCTCCAGGATTCCGGCGGTGACCACCACGTGGTCGATCCGGCCGGTCGCCTCGTAGGCGGTGCGCAGCGCCGCCTCGACGTCCTCGGCGCGTTCCACGTGGGTGCCGGTGGCCGACCGGCTCACCGGGAAGACCCGGGCGCCGAAGCGGGTGGCCAGCTCGGCCAGCTCGTGGCCGATGCCGTAGCTGCCGCCGAAGACCACGATCGTCCGGCCGGCCAGTTCCTCGGTGTAGCCGCGGTGGTCGGCCAGCTGGTGCGACTGCGCGGCGGCGAGCTGGAAGAGCTTGTCCGCGAGGTGCACGTCGACCGGATGGGTCACCTTGATGTTCTCGTCGGCGCCGTCGATCACCTTGATCGGGGTGCCGGGCAGGTAGCGCAGCACCACGCCGCAGTCGTCCGTGGCGGCGAAGTCCGGGTCGCCCTCGGCCCGCCGGTACGCCTCCCGGATGGTGCCGGAGCGGAACGCCTGCGGGGTCTGTCCCCGTCGCAGCCGGGAGCGCACCGGAATGCCGGTGATGCAGTCGTCCGCGTCGACCTCGATGATCGTGTCGGCCGACGGGATGGCCACGTCGACGGCGGCGTACGTCCACAGCGCGTTGACGCACTCGCGCACGATCCGGCCGCTGACCAGCGGGCGGACCGCGTCGTGGAAGAGGATGTTGCAGTCGGCGGGACCGATCGTGTCGAGGGCGAGACGGGTGGTGGCGTTGCGGCTCTCGCCGCCCTCGACGACCTTGGTGACCTTGCGGAAGCCGGCCTGCTCGACGATCCGTTCGGCGTCGGCGACGTGACCGGCGGCCATCAGCACGATGATCTCGTCGATCTCCGGGGCGGCCTCGAAGACCGCGAGGGTGTGCTCGATGATCGGCTTGCCGGCGATCTTGAGGAGCTGCTTGGGGATGCCCAGGCCGAGCCGGGTGCCGGTGCCGCCGGCCAGGATCACCGCCACGGTCCGGGAGGGTCGCCACGAATCCGGAGCGGCGTCCGCCACCGTCGTCGGTTGCTGTGTCATGCGGGGCCTCACTGGTGTCACGAGCGGTGCCGTCGAACCTTGTCGACGCCGCCCGCGGAAGGGCGTTCGGCAGGTGCCGTCGGGCGGTGCGGCAACGGCCGGGCGCTCGATCGTACGACCTTAGCGCCCGGCCGAACCGGAGCTCTCGGAACCGGACACCCCACCCGTGTCGGGATGTCCGGCCCGGCTACTTGGCGGTGTACTCCTCGTACTGCGCGACCACGTCGCTGGTCGGTCCGTCCGCCCGGATCACTCCCGACTCCAGCCAGATGGTCCGCTCGCAGGTCTCCCGGATCGTGCCGATCTGGTGGCTGACCAGGAAGACCGTGCCCGCGCCCTCGCGCAGTTCGCGGACCCGCTGCTCGCTGCGCCGGCGGAACTTCCGGTCGCCGGTGGCCAGCGCCTCGTCGATCAGCAGCACGTCGTGGTTCTTCGCCGAGGAGATGGCGAAGCGCAGCCGTGCCGACATGCCGGAGGAGTACGTCCGCATCGGCAGCGAGGCGAAGTCGCCCCGCTCGTTGATCCCGGAGAACTCGATGATCTCGGGCGTCCGCCGGCGCACCTCCTCCGGGGACAGGCCCATGGCCAGCAGGCCCAGGGTCACGTTCCGCTCGCCGGGGAGGTCGTTGAGCAGGGCGGCGTTGACACCGAGCAGGGACGGCTGCCCCTGGGCGTAGACGGCGCCCTTGTTGACCGGCAGCAGGCCGGCGATCGTCCGCAGCAGGGTGGACTTGCCCGAGCCGTTGCTGCCGATGAGGCCGATCGCCTCGCCGCGGTAGGCGGTGAAGGTGACGCCCTTGACCGCGTGGATCTCCCGCACGGTGGGGGCGGGCACCCGGGTGACCAGGCGCCGTAGCGCGCCGACCGGGGTGTTGCCGCCGCCTCCGCCGCCGTGCACCCGGTAGATCACGTGCGCGTCGTCGACGACGACGGTGGGGATGCGCCGCCCGTCGGGGGTGGTGGTCGCGGAGCGGTTGAGGGTGCTGGTGTCAGCCACGGCCGTACTCCTGTTCGCCGCGCCAGAAGTAGACGAAGCCGCCGACGCCGATCACGACGGCCCAGATGGCCGCCATGGCCCAGAGCTGGGGTGCCGACGAGGTGAGCGGGACGTCTTCCATCAGCGCGTGCCGGATGAGTTCGATGTAGATCAGCAGGGGGTTCGCGTGCACGATCTCGACCAGCACCGGACTGGGCAGGTTCTCGGCGAACTTGTCGATGCTGTAGAGCACGCCGGAGCCGTACATCCAGGTGCGCAGGACGAACGGCATGAGCTGCCTGAGGTCGGTGAGCTTGGCGCCCAGCCGCGCCATCCCCAGCGCCAGCCCGGCGTTGAAGATCGACTGGAGGGCCACCGCGGGTATCAGCAGCAGCCACTCGACGGTGATCGGCTCGCCGGTGGCCAGCACGATGCCGATCAGCACCACCATGGCGGTGACCAGGTGCTGGAGCTGGGTCAGCGTGACCGCCAGCGGCAGGGCGGCCCGGGGGAAGTGCAGTGCCCGGACCAGACCCAGGTTGCCGCTGATGGCCTGAACGCCGCCGGAGGCCGCAGCCGAGGTGAAGTTGAAGACGAAGAGGCCGACACAGAGGTACGCGATGAAGTTGTCGATGCCACCCTTGGTGTTCAGGATCACACCGAAGATGAAGAAGTAGACGGCCGCGTTGGTGAGCGGTGTCAGTACCTGCCAGAGCCGCCCCAGCCGGGCTGTGCTGAAGGACGCCACGACCTTGGCGTTCGCGTACGCCGCGATGAAGTGTCGATAGGACCACAGCTGCCGCGCGTAGGCGGCCAGAGTGGGCCTTGCCCCGGCGAAGCTCAGGCCGTACCGCTCGGCGAGTTGCGCCTGCGTCAGTCCTGAGTCGGGGTCGGCCACCGCCGTGTGGGCCATGGGTAGGCGCTCCGATCTTTCGGTGTGCGGGATGAGCGCGACAACGGACGAAGGAGCGGAACCGGTCGCTCCGCCCGATCGCTGGACGCAAGGTAGTGCATGGTTACGTCAGGACGCAACCGTTCCGTCGCTGCGCTACATTGTTCCACGTGACAACCGAGAAGAGGCGCGCTCCGGCTGGCGCGGCGGTGCTGCGAGACGACATCACCACCGCCATCCGGGATGCCGTCATGCACGAGCTCGCCGTCGTCGGCTACGCACGGTTGTCGATCGAGGCGGTGGCCCGGCGGGCCGGTGTCAGCAAGGCCGCCGTCTACCGTCGGTGGAGTTCGAAGCTGGATCTGGTCCTGGAGATCGTCGGGTCGGTCGCCGGTCAGCGCCTCCAGCTTCCGGACACCGGCAGCCTCACCGGTGACCTCGAACTCGTATTCATGATCATGTCACGCGCGCTGCGCCACAAGTTGGCGTCCCAGATCATCCCGGACCTGCTGGCCGAGGCCGCCCGTAACCCGAAGATCGGGCAGACCCTCCAGCAGGCCCTGCACACCTACCAGCAGGCGATGGGGGAGCGGCTGATCAGCCGCGCGGTGGCGCGCGGCGAACTGGCCGCCGGCCTCGACCACCGGGTCGCCACGGACCTGATCGTCGGCCCGCTGTACTGGCGGCTCGCGGTCGCCCGGGTGCCCCTGGAACCCGCCGACGTGCCCCGCCTCGTAGCGGCCGTCGTCGGCGCCCTCCGGGCCGCCTGTGAGCTGCCCCGCCCACCCCAGGACGAGGTGGCGTTGGTCCCCCAGCCGTAGTGACGGTTGTCCCGCACCGTTCGACCCGTACCGCCCGTCCCATCTGATTTCGTACCGGTTAGCATCGCGACCGGACGAGCTCCAACCGACAGGAGGAAGCCCAATGCCCGGGCCCAGTGCAGAGTTCATCCCCCCAGCCAGGCCGGTGATCGGAGAGGCCGAGATCGAGGCGGCTGTTCGGGTGCTGCGTAGCGGCATGGTGGTGCAGGGCCCCGAGGTGGCGGCCTTCGAGGAGGAGTTCGGCGACCTCGTCGCCGGCCGGCACGGCGTGGCCGTCAACTCCGGCACGTCCGCCCTGCAACTCACCTTCATGGCGCTCGGCTTCGGCCCGGGTGACGAGGTCATCGTGCCCTCGTTCTCGTTCGCCGCGACCGCCAACGCGGTCCGCCTGGTCGGCGCGACCCCGGTCTTCGTGGACATCGAGCCGGACAGCTTCTGCCTGGACCCGGCGGCCGTGGAGGCCGCGGTCGGGCCGCGCACGGTGGCCGTCATGCCGGTCCACCTGTACGGGCACCCGGCCGCGATGGACCGGATCACGGCCATCGCCGAACGGCACGGCCTGGCCGTCGTCGAGGACGCGGCGCAGGCGCACGGCGCCGCCCTGGGCGGCACGCCGGTGGGTGCGTTCGGCATCGCCGGCTGCTTCAGCTTCTATCCGACGAAGAACATGCACAGCCTCGAGGGCGGCATGGTCACCACCGGTGACGCCAGCTTCGCCCGCACCCTGCGCCTGCTGCGCAACCAGGGCATGGAGCAGCGATACGCCAACGAGATCGTCGGGGCGAACATGCGGATGACCGACGTGGCGGCGGCGATCGGCCGGGTACAGCTGCGCCAGCTGCCCGATTGGACCGCGCAGCGCCAGGCCAACGCCAAGTTCCTCGACTCGAACATCAACGGCGTGCTCACCCCGCCGGTGGCCGAGGGCGCCGTGCACGTCTACCACCAGTACACGGTCCGGGTCCGCGGTGACCGGGACGCGGCCCAGAAGCGCCTCACCGAACTGGGCATCGGCAACGCGGTCTACTACCCGACCCCGATCCACCGGCTGAAGCCGTACCTCACCGAGGACGGCAAGCCTGGCCCCTGGGAGCTGCCGGAGACCGAGCGGGCCGCCGCGGAGGTCGTCTCGCTGCCGGTGCACCCGTCGCTGAGCTCGCACGACCTGGAGCGCATCGCCGAGGGCGCGAACCTGGCCGGGGGTGCCCGATGAGCCGGAAGCTGCGCGCCGGTCTGATCGGCCTGGGGGCGATGGGCCGCAACCACGCCCGGGTGCTCTCCGGCCTGGACGGCGTCGAACTGGTCGGCATCGTCGACCCGGCCGGCGACCCGACCGGGCAGCTCCGCGCGCCGGTGCTGCCCGCCGTGGAGGACCTGCTGGCGCTGGGCATCGACTATGCCGTGGTGGCCTGCCCGACCGCCCTGCACGAGCAGGTCGGCCTGGAGCTCGCGGCCAACGGTGTCAGCGCGTTGATTGAGAAGCCGCTGGCGCAGTCGGTGGAGGCCTCGGTACGTCTGGTCGAGGCGTTCGAGTCGGCCGGTCTCGTCGCCGGCGTCGGCCACATCGAGCGGTACAACCCGGCCCTGCAGAGCCTGCGGGTCCGGCTGGAGGCCGGTGAGCTGGGCGAGATCTACCAGGTCGTCACCCGGCGGCAGGGCCCGTTCCCGCACCGCATCGCCGACGTCGGCGTGGTGATGGACCTGGCGACGCACGACATCGACCTCACCAGCTGGGTGACCGGCCGGGACTACACCTCGGTGTCGGCCAGGACCGTGTCGCGCAGCGGCCGGCTGCACGAGGACATGGTCGCCGCGGTCGGCCAGCTCACCGACGGCATCATGGTCAGCCACCTGGTGAACTGGCTCAGCCCGTTGAAGGAGCGCTCGACGGTGATCACCGGCGACCGTGGCTGCTTCATCGCCGACACCCTCACCGCTGACCTCACCTTCTATGCCAACGCCGCCATCGACATGGAGTGGGAGGCGCTGCGGACGTTCCGTGGCGTCGCCACCGGCGACATGATCCGTTACGCGATCCCGAAGCGCGAGCCGCTGCTGGTGGAGCACGAGCGCTTCCGCGACGCGGTGGAGGGCAAGGAGAGCGACATCGTCACGCTGCGGCAGGGGCTGCGCACCGTGCAGGTCGCCGCGGCGCTGCTGGAGTCGGCCTCGGCCGGGACCACGGTGGCGGCCACGCCGTCCGACAGCGACCCGTTGCCGGCCGCGACCGCGTCCTGAGCGGCCGGCGACCCGAGGAAACAGGCGGTCATGGAACCTGGTAGCGCGTCGCGTCCCACCCGGGGTCGCATCGTCATGCTCGTGGACAACGGCGTGCAGGGCGACTCGCGGGTGCAGAAGACGGCCCGTTCGGCCGCGGAGGCCGGGTGGGAGGTGCTGCTGCTCGGTGTGCTGAGCAACGGTGCGCAGGAGAGTTGGCGGATCGGCGACGCGCAGGTCCGGCTGATCCGTGTGCCCCGGTCGCTCGGTCAGCACCCGAGCCAGTTCCACCGGTCGTGGCGCAGGCCGCTGGCGTATCCGCCCGGGCGGCACGGCGGCTACCGGGTCCAGCGGATGAAGGCGTGGCAGGCGGCGATCGAGGAGCGGCGGGTGGCCCGAGCGGTCGCCCGCCGCTCCGGCGGCGCGTCGCTGCGGCACCGCGTGGCCGACCTCCTGGCGCCCCCGGCCCTGCTGACCGCGAAGGCACTCGGCCGGTGGGCCAAGTTCCGGGCCGGCGAGCTGCACCGGCTCCGCAAGCGGCAGCAGGATCCGGACGCCCTGTTCACCCGCACGCCCATCCGGTTCTGGCAGGCACTGCTGGGCCCACGCAGCTGGCGTCGGCTGGACCGGGGCCTGTGGGACTACGAACTGGCCTTCGGGCCGGTGATCGACGAGCTGCGACCCGACATCATCCACGCCAACGACTTCCGGATGATCGGAGTGGGCGTCCGTGCCACCCGGCGGGGACGGGCCCGCGGGCTGGACACGAGACTGGTCTGGGACGCGCACGAGTTCGTCGGCGGTGTGCTCGGCCGGGCGGACAACCCGCGCTGGCTGCCCGCCCAGGTCGCCCACGTCGAGGAGTACGTCGGCACGGCGGACGCGGTGGTCACCGTCTCGGCCACTCTGGCCGAGCTGCTGCAACGGACGCACCGGCTGCCGGTCCGGCCGGACGTGGTGCTCAACGCCCCGCCCCGGCCGGTTGCCGGTGCGCAGCTCGCCGACGGCGCGGACGTGCGTGCCCGGTGCCGGATCGACGCGGCGACCCCGCTGCTGGTCTACTGCGGCGGGGTGAACCCGACGCGCGGCGTCGAGCTGATGATCGACGCGCTGCCGCAGTTGCCCGGGACGCACGTAGCACTGGTCACGCTGCACCCGACGGCCAGCAACGCCGCCTCCGAGGCGTTGCTCGCCCGGGCGGTCGCCGCTGGCGTCGCGGACCGCGTGCACCTGCTGCCGTACGTGCCGCACTGGCAGGTCCCGACGTTCCTGGCCGGCGCGGACGCCGGAGTCATCCCGATCCACCACCAGCCCAACCACGAGCTGGCGCTGATCACCAAGTTCCTGGAGTACTCGCACGCCCGGCTGCCGATCGTGGTCAGCGACGTGCGCACGATGGCGGACACCGTCAAGGAGACCGGGCAGGGCGAGGTGTTCCGCGCCGAGGACCTGACGGACTACGTCCGGGCGGTGCGGGCGGTGCTCGCCGATCCGGGCCGGTACCGCGCCGCGTACGACCGTCCAGGGCTGTTGGAGGGCTGGACCTGGGAGACGCAGGTCGAGGTGCTCGAAGGCGTCTACCGTCGGGTCCGCCCGGACCTGGCTCCGTCATTCGCCGACCGCACCGTGGCCGTCGCCGGCTGAACCGGCCCGGCAGCCCTGTCGCCGCCCCGGCCACCCGGCCAGCGGGTCGGACGGGGCGGCGATTGCGTTCTATCCCCGCCGGTCGCCGCCCGGCAGGAACAGTTCGTCGAAGTCGTCCCGCACGACAGTCCAGTCCCACGTCTTCGTCACGTACGTGGCCGCCGCGGCGCCCTCCGCCCGCCAGACCTCGTCGCTGGCCGTGGCCGTCTGGATCCGGGCTGCCGCCTGCTGCGGAGAGTCGACCACCCAGTCGCCGGGGAAGAGGGTCCGGGCACTGGTCGCCCGCCCCGCGAAGAACGGCCAGTCCCGGGCCACCGGCACGGCGCCGCTGGCCGCGCCCTCGACCAGCGCGCAGTGGAAGCTCTCCCGGACCGAGCTGCTGAGGATGATCCCGATGTCGCTCAGCACCCCGGGAACGTCGTCGACGTGGCCGAGCCGGGTCACCGCACCAGAGGGCTCCAACTCGGCGAGGTCCGCCGACAGCGCCGCGTCGTACTGGCGCACCGACTCGCTCGCCTCCGGGTTGAGGCCACCGCCGACGAGCAGCAGCCGGTACCGTTCGTCGGTCGCCCGCAGCTGGCGGAGCACCTCGACGGCCCAGCGCGGATCCTTGGCCACCGCGCTGGTGCCGATCAGCCCGAGGGTGAACCGCGCCGACGGGTCCTTCGGACGCTGGTAGCCGTGCAGGTCCATGGCGTTCGAGATCACCCGCAACCTCGGCGCCTCCGCCCCGGTGAGCGTGGGCAGCACCTCGGTGGCGAAGTCCCGCAGATGCTCCGAGACGAAGACCAGATCGTCGACCCGGGAGAAGTCGATCAGGTGCGGCCAGTACGAGAACGCCTCGAAGCTGTGCAGCCGCATCACGACCCGGGTGTCGCCGGGGTCGACGAGGGTGGTGATCGCCGCAGCGGCCACGCACCAGTCGACGAAGAGTGTGTCCGCCCAGTCCAGGTGCGGGCGCAGCCACTCCTCGACCCGGTTGCCGTACTCGCTCTGGCCGGCGACCAGGTGCTCCACGATGCCGGCCGGGCTGTGCGTCAGGGCCGCGGAAACCGGGTCGTCGGCCAGGTGCACGTAGCGCAGCTCGACGCCGGGGGTCTCGGCGTACCGCTGTCGGATCTCGCGCAGGAAGTGGGCGTTGCCGTTGGTCATGATGAGCAGCCGCAGCGGTCGGTCCGCCGGTGGCGTCGCCGCGGGCGTCGACCGACCCCGGGGCGTGGCCATCACGCGGGCCGTGGCGCTGGCCCGCAGCGGCGCCAGGAACTCGGCCGGCCGCTCGGCCAGCGGGGAGGTGAGCTGGTCGAAGTGGGCCACCCGGTGGAACAGCAACCGCATCGCCTTGTACAGCGACTTCGCCGCCCGGACCTTCTGCTTCGACAACAGCTCGTCGGCCAGCGCGAGCTCGGCCGTGACCGCCTCGGTCAGGCAGACCGGCACCCGACCCGTCTCGAGTTCGTGGTTGGCCTCCCGGGTCAGCAGCTCGGCACGGCTCTTACGGCCACTCATCCGACTCGCGGCGGCGGCGCTCGTGGCCGCCGCCAGGCCGGGCCTGCCCGCCTGCACCGAGCGCACGTGCACCCGGTACGCGAGGGCCACCCGTACCCGCTCCGGCAGCCCCGGCGCGCCGACCGCGGTCCGCCACAGCCGGCCGCCGACCTGGCTGCGCAGCACCGCGGGCGCCATGGCCGCCTCGAGCGACTCCTGGGCTCCGGTGACCGCCGCCCGGCGGGCGCCCCGGGCGATGATGCCGGCCCGGGCGGACACCCCGTCCCACGCGCCGCCGGTCCGCCGGTGTGTCCCGTCGTGCCGGGCCCGGACGATCCTGCCGGCTGCCCCGATCCCGTTGCAGGCATCCGCACGCGGCTGCCGCTGGGCCAACTCCCAGACGGTGTGCACGGCCGTCGTGTCCAGCGCGACCAGCACGTCGGCGGTCCGCAGCCGGCGCCGTACCCAGGGATCCGCCCACGCCCGCAGCCACAGGGCCCGCGACGGTTGCCGGGTGCGGGCCAGTGCCCGTCGAAGACGTGGGTCGTTCGGGGAGGCCGCCAACTGGTGCACGTCGGCGAGGTCCGCGTCGACGGCCAGCGCGTCGGCCGGGACGTCGCCGACGATGGCCACCCGCGCCCCCTGGTCGCGGAAACGACGCAGCGACTCGACGAGCACGGACTTCTGTTGCGGCCGTTCACCGACCACGATGAGCACGTGGGTCATGCCTGCCCGCCTTCGGAGGGAGTGCCGTCACTGGACTGCCGGGTGGCCGTGCCGACCACGGCCGCGGTCACCTCGGCCACCGCCGGGGCCAGTTGCGCGTCCCGGGCGTACCTGCGGGCGTGTGCCCGGGTGGCGGCCCGGTCGTCGTCGCTCGCCTCGACGGCGAGCCGCGCCGCCTCGACGAACGAGGTCGCGAGCCGGCGCGGGTCCAGCCCCACCGCCCCGGTCCACAGCGGATGACCGGCGAGCACGGTGGCGGCGTCGTGGTCGACCTCGTGCGCCGACAGCACCGGCAGCCCACTCGCGGCGTACTCGTAGACCTTGCCGGAGGTGACGAAACGGCCGCCCACCAGCATCAGCACCAGGGCGTCCCAGCGTCCGTAGGCGGCAGCCACCTCCGCCTTGGGCAGCGGCCCGCCGAACTCGACCCCGTCGTCCGAGGCGGCCCGCAACAGCTCCATGTGGGCGTTGGCCTCCCGCAGCGCCCCCGCCCCGATGTGCCCACGCACCTCGAACCGGCTGCGGGCCAGCACGGGATCCTCCCGGCGTGCCATCCGCCATCCGGTGAGCACCGAGTCGAGCAGCGCGGGCGCGAAGTTGATCGAGCCGAGGTAGCCAAAGGTGAGCCCGGAGGCGGGATCCGCGCGGTGCGTGCCCGCCGGTACGCAGTCCTCGTCGTAACCGTTGCGCACCACCCGGACCCGGTCCGCCACCGCCGGGTAGCGCTCCCGGTAGAACTCGGCGATCGGCTCGTTCACGCACCAGACGGCCCGGGCCTCGGCCAGCACCTGCTTCTCCCAGCGCCCGGCCGGTGACTGCTCGGCGAAGGCGGCCCCGCCGTCGATCACGTCGACCGACCAGCCGTCGCGGAAGTCCACCACGTACGGCACGCGGTGCTCCTGCCACAGCCGCCAGGTCGCGGCGAGGTTGACGTACGGAGCACAGGTCGTCATGAGGAGATCCGCCGGACGATCCCGGTGGACGCGCAGCACCGCCTTCTCCAGCTCCGGCCGCCAGCCACCGAAGACCGGCTCGGGGAACACCTTGAGTTCCTGCCGGCGCTGTTGCTCGATCCACTGGCGCGGACGCAGTGACCGGGCCTCCGAGAACGCCCGGATGTCGGTCTCCAGATCCGTCCGGGCCAGCGGCAACCCGACGACGTCGATCCGTGGGTCCACCCCGGCGGAGAGGGTGTGGTCGACTCCGTACTCCCGTTCCCAGGACTCGTCGGCGAGGGTGATCACCGTCACGTCCCAGCCCTGGGCCGCGAACTGGTTGGCGGTCTCCCGCATCCGGTAGGCGGAGCTCTTCGCCGCCGGCGGGAAGCCGATGGCCAGGTAGATGACGTGCGGACGATCGCCCCGGCCCGGCCGGCGGCGGCCGGCCCGGGGCCGGGTGGTGAGGGGGGAGAACCTGCTCTGCATCGCGCTGCTGCCGATCTCTTCCGGCTGGTGGGGGTGCTCGGGGTGGGTGGGGAGGTGCGGAGGTCAGCGGCCGGCTTCGGTCAGCACCCGTACCACTTCGCGGGCGGCGCGGCCGTCCCCGTAGGGCTCACCACGGGGCGCGGGCGGGGCCGGGCGGGTGGCCACCGCCGCCCAGGGCGCCGCGCCCAGCTCGTGCGGGTCGGGCACGAGCCGGTTCCAGTCGCCGTCGAGGGTCTCCGGCCACTCGGTCTGCGGGCGCAGCGTCGTGCACGGCCGGCCGAGCAGGTATGCCTCCTTCTGGAGGCCGCCCGAGTCGGTGATCACACCCGCCGCGCCGAGCACCGCCGCCACCATGCCGGCGTACGGCAGCGGCCGGCCGACGCGCAGCGAACCCCGGTCCAGCTTGACGCCGTGCTCCTCGGCGCGGGCCGTCAGCCGGGGATGGGCCAGGAGCGCCACCGGCACCGGCAGGCCCGCCAGCGCGTCCACCAGCGCGGCGAGCCGTTCGGGGTCGTCGGTGTTCTCCGCCCGGTGCAGGGTGACCACCAGGTAGGGCTCGGTGGGGTCGATCCCCTCGGGCAGCGCCGCCGGCTTCCCGCCCGCCAGCACGGCATCGCGGACGGCCAGGCAGACGTCGACCATCACGTCGCCGACCAGCACCGACCGCGCGGCGAGGCCCTCGCCCGCCAGGTGCCGCATGGCCTCCTCGGTCGGCGCGAGCAGCAGGTCGGCGGCGTGGTCGGTGAGCACCCGGTTGTGCTCCTCCGGCATCCGGCGGTTGAACGAGCGCAGACCGGCCTCCAGGTGGGCCACCCGCAGGTGCTGCTTCACCGCTGAGAGCGTCGCGGCCAGGGTCGAGTTGGTGTCGCCGTAGACCAGCACCCAGTCCGGCCGCTCCGCCGCCAGCACCGGGTCGAGGGCGGCGAGGGCGTGGCCGGTCTGCACCCCGTGGCTGCCGGACCCGATGCCCAGGTGTACGTCGGGCTGCGGGATGCCCAGGCCGGTGAAGAAGACGTCCGAGAGGTCGGCGTCGTAGTGTTGCCCGGTGTGCACGATGACGTGCTGATGCTCTGTGCCGGCGAAGGCGTCGGCGATCGGGGCCAGCTTGACCAGCTGGGGTCGGGCGCCGACGACGCTGACGACCTTCACGTGGCGGTACTCCAGGTTCGTTGTGGGCAGGGTCCGGGCATCGGGGCCGCCGACGTGGGGCGGGCCGGCGCTGAGCGGGGACTGCCGTCAGCTTACAGGGGGAGTGTAGACAGTCCGATCGGCTGACTACCGTAGACTCGCCAGGCCCCCGGGTGGGGCAGAAGACGACGAAGGGGACGCGGAGCCGGATGATGTCCAGGGGGGCCAGCCCGGTCCGGCGCGGGCGGATCGTGATGCTGGTGGACAACGGCGTCACCGGTGACTCCCGGGTGCAGAAGGCGGCCCGATCGGCGGCCGAGGCCGGCTGGGACGTGACCCTGCTCGGCCGTTCGCCGTCCGGTCTGCCGGAGAGTTGGCAACTGGGAGAGGCCCAGGTGCGGCTGCTGCCGGTGCCGGCCACCCTCGCCAAACACCGGCACGAGTACCGCCGCCGCTGGTTGCGGGCTCCGCTGGCGTACCCGCCGGGTGGCCTGGCGGCGCACCGCAAGCAGTGGGTTCGGGCCTGGCGGGCCGATCTGGGCCTGCGGGCGACGCGGGCCGGATCCTCGTCCCGGCTGCGGGCCGAGGAGTTCGCGGCCGGGTTGTTGGAGCGCTGGGTCGACTTCCGCGTCGCGCAGCAGACCCGCGCGCCGCGCACCCTGCACGGGCCCTGGGACCGCGCGCAGACCGCGTTCTGGCAGCGGCTGCTCGGTGACCGCGCCTGGCGGCGCCTGGCGCCCGGTCTGTGGGACTGGGAGTTGGCGTTCGGCCCGGTGGTCGACCAGTTGAGGCCGGACCTCGTCCACGCCAACGACTTCCGGATGCTGGGAGTGGCGGCGCGGGCCAAGGTCCGGGCCGCCGCGGCCGGCCGGCCGGTGAAGGTCGTCTGGGACGCCCACGAGTTCCTGCCGGGCGTGCGGCCGGTGCGGCACAACGCGCGCTGGCTGCCGGCCCACGCCGCGCACGAGCGGGAGTACGCGCCGTACGCGGACGCGGTGATGACCGTGTCGCAGTCGCTGGCCGAGCTGCTGCGCACCACCCACGGCCTGCGTGAACTGCCGACGGTGGTGTTGAACGCCCCCGAGATGCAGCCCGGGCAGGCGGGCGCGGAGCCGGCACCCGACCTGCGGGCCCGGTGCGGGGTGGGGCCCACGGTGCCCCTGCTGGTCTACAGCGGCGCCGCCGCGGAACAGCGTGGGCTTGGCACGATGGTGGAGGCGCTGCCGCACCTCGACGACGCGCACGTCGTGTTCGTGGTGAACCGGCCGGACAGCCCGTACGTGCGGGGGCTGCGGGACCGGGCCGCCGAGCTCGGGGTCGCCGACCGGGTGCACCTGCTGCCGTACGTGGCGCACTGGCAGGTCGTGTCCTTCCTGGCCACGGCGGACGTCGGGGTGATCCCGATCCACCACTGGCCGAACCACGAGATCGCCCTGATCACGAAGTTCTTCGAATACTCACACGCGCGACTGCCGCTGGTGGTCAGTGACGTGAAGACAATGGCCGTGACGGTCCGTTCGACAGGGCAGGGCGAGGTGTTCCGGACGGAGGACGTGTCCGACTTCGTCGGCGCGGTGCGGCGGGTGCTGGCGGACCCGCAGCGGTACCGGGCCGCGTACGACCAGCCGGGACTCTTGGCGAACTGGACCTGGGAGGCGCAGGCGCGGGTGCTGGACGACCTCTACTCCCGCCTCCTTCCCGGCACGCCCGGCCACCACGGCGGTACCGTCGCAGAACACCTCGCACGTGATCCGGCTGCCGCGGCCAGCGGGCCGTCGGGCCCCACGCCACGCTGATCCGAGCGACGGCCCGGCGTTCCGCCGTGACCATCGACCCCGACCGAAGAAAGCGCGATGCGACGAGACGTAGAGTCGACCGAGCCCATCGAATCGATCGAGTTCGCAAACTCGACAGGTGCCATCGGCGGTGACGGTGTGTCGACCGCCGGGCGGACGTCGCCCGGCGGATCGGCGACCGGCGCGCCGAACGGTGCGGTGCCGGCCGGTGCCCCCAGCCCGGTCGCCGAGCTGGAGCAGGCCGCGCGGCGCGCCGGCAGACGGCCACGCGTGCTCTACCTGTCGTTCTTCTTCCCGCCGAGCCGGGCCAGCGGGGTCTTCCGCGGACGGGCCACCGCCAACCACTTCGCCGAGGCGGGTTGGGACGTCACCGTCATCACCGCCCCCCGGGAGTTCTTCAGCTACTACCTCGACGGCGGCAGCGACCCGACCCTGGAGGCGACCGTCGACCCCCGGGTGCGGGTCGAGCGGCCTCCGATGAACACCTACCACTGGGAGAACGACGTCCGGCGGTACGGCCGGTTGCGCAAGGCGCTCCCGGTGGTGGTCGACCAGTTCTACCGGCGTCTGCAACGTTCGTTCCTGCCGGAGCACTACATCGGCTGGATCCCCGGTCTGCTGCGCCGGGCGTTCAAGCTGCACGCCCGGCGGCGCTTCGACCTGGTCATCGCCACCGGCAACCCGTTCGTGTCGTTCGCCGCGGCCTGGATGCTGGGTCGGGCCTGGCGGGTGCCGTACGTGGTCGACTACCGCGACGCGTGGACGTTCAACCAGTTCACCGAGGAGGTCCGGTTCGGGCCGGGTACGGGCACCGCGAAGTGGGAGGCGCGGGTGCTGCGGGACGCGGCCGAGATCGTCTTCGTCAACGACGGCATGCGGCAGTGGCACGTCGAGCGGTACCCGTTCGCGGCCGACCGGATGACGGTGGTGCCGAACGGCTGGGAGCCGGAGTTCGTCGGCCGGCCCGCGTTCCGGCCGTCGGACCCGGCCCGACCGTTGCGCTTCGGCTACCTCGGCACCGTGACGCCGTACCTGCCGTTGGAGGTGTTGTTCGAGGGTTGGCGCCGGGCCCGGAAGGACCCGTTGCTGGCGGACGCGGAGCTCCACGTCCACGGCCACCTGGGCTTCTTCGCCCAGACCGCAGCGTCGCTGCGGGAGCAGCTGGCCCGGCACGAGGATGCGGGTGTCCGCTACCGGGGTCCCTTCGGCAAGGCCGACGTGGCGGATGTCTACGCCGAGACCGACGTGCTGGTCTTCTGCGTCCCCGGCGCGAAGTACGTGACGTCGGGCAAGGTGTTCGAGTACATGGCGTCCGGCAAGCCGGTCGTCTCCGTGCACGAGCCGGAGATCGCCGCCGCCGAGGTGCTGGAGGACTACCCGCTCTGGTTCGCGGGGGACCGGTTGGACGCGGAAGCCGTCGCCGAGTCGTTGATCGCCGCGGCCAAGGCCGCCCGCGAGCAGGACCCGTCCCGGCACGCGACCGCCCAGGACCACGCCGAGAAGTACACCCGGAGTGCGACATTGCAGCCGTGGGAGGCCCGGATGCGCGCCCTGGTCGAGGAGTCCCGTTGACTGTGAAGCCCCGTAACGTCGTCTACCTGGCGCTGGGTCCCCACCGGGTCCGGGCGGCCGAGCGGCACCTCGCCGAGCTCGCGGCGAGCGGCGCGAAGGTCGCGCTCGTCGTTCCCGACCTGCCCGAGTGGGCCGACGCCGAGCTGCCTGCCGGCGTGCCGGTGCACCGGGTCGACGCCACCGACGCCCGGGCCACCGCCCGGGCCGCCCGTCGCCTGCTGCGCGCCTCGAACGGCCCGCTGCGCGACGCCGACCTGCTCGTCGCGGGCGACCCGTACGCCCTGCCGGCGGCCTGGGACGCGCTGGGCCGGCGCGGCGACCTCGTCGTCGCGCTCGACGAGCCGACAGCGCCGTCCGGGCGGCGGCCCGCCCCGGCGGACCTGGCAGTCGTCACCCCCTGGTACCCGTCCGCGAACAACGCGCTGGCCGGTGCGTTCGTCGAGGCCACCATCGGGGCGGTGCGGGCGGACCATCCCCGGATCGCCGTCCTGCACACCGAGGACTGGCCGTACCGTCACGACGCGCCGGACGCCATCGCCATCGCCGTCGCCGCCGAACGGCTGGCCGGCCGGCGGGTCGGACCGGTGGTGCGGGACACCGGGGCGGGGGAGCTGACCAGGGTGCCGGTGCCCATCTCGTCCCGGCGCGACTACGCCGTCTGGGCGCTCGCCCACGTGGAGGCGATGCGGCGGACCCTGCCCACCGGCCGGATCGAGGCGCCGCTGGTGCACGCGCACACCGGCATCTACGGCGGGGTCGTCGCCCAGCGGCTGGCCCGTCCGGACGCCCGGGTGGTCGTCACCGAGCACGCGAGCTTCCTCGCGCAGATCTTCGCGCAGCCGGCCGCCCGTCGGCTCTACGAGGAGGCGTTGCACCGGGCCGACGTCTTTCTCTGCGTCAGCCGGAACCTGCACGAACAGGTGCGGGAGGCCTTCCCGCACCACGCCCACAAGCTGCGGGTGGTGCCGAACGCGATCGACTTCGGCGACTTCGCGCCGCGTACCGAGCCGCCCCGGGACCTGCTGCGCTGGCTGTACGTCGGCCGGCTGAGCGAGGCCAAGGGCGTACACACCCTGCTGTCCGCGTTCCTGGCGGTCGCCGCCGAGGAGCCGCAGGCCACCCTCACCCTCGTCGGGGCGGGCCCGCTGGTGGACCAGATCCGCGACCGGATCGCGGGAAGCCCGTACGGCGACCGGGTCGATCTCCGCCCGGCGGTCGCGCCCGCGAAGGTGCCGGAGCTGATGCGGACCCACGACCTGCTCGTGCACGCCAGCCCGGTCGAGACCTTCGGGATGACCGTGGTGGAGGCGGTGGCCTGCGGCACCCCGGTCCTGGTGGCCCGCAGCCAGGGCCCGCAGGAGACGCTGGGCGGGCTGAACGGGCGGGCGGGCCTCCTGGTCGACGTCAGCGAAGACCCGGCGGTGCTCGTGGAGGGCTTCCGGGAGCTGCGCAAGCGCGTGGACGAGCTGGACCTGCCGGGCGCCCGGGCCGCCCTGATCGAGCGGTACGGACGTGAGGCGGTCGCCGCCCGACTCCGTGAGGTGTACGCGGCACCCGAGCCGGCCGCAGCCGACGACGTGCCGGCGACGGCCGCCGTCCCGGCTGACACGGTGGCCGCCGCCGTCCCCGCTGACACGGTGACCGCCGTCGTCCCGGCCGACATGGTCACCGCCGACGCCCCTGCCCCGCCCCGGACGGCCGAGGCCCCGCGGGTGGTGCTGGTGGCGATCAGCCCGCCGCAGTTCAAGCTCGTCCGCGAGTACGTCGATCGGCTCCTCGACCGTGGCTACGCCGTGGACATCATCACCAACGATCCGCGGCAGTGGCAGCGGTCGGAGGTGGACGAGCGGGTGCGCCTGCTGCCGTTGGACGTCGCGGAACGGCGGCGACCGTTGCTCCGGGTCGAGCAGTTGGTCGTCTACCGGGCGCCCGGAAAGGCCCTCTCGGTGGCCCGGGACCGGGCCCGCAAGCAGCACGCCATCTGGCCCGAGGCGCTCGTCTCCCGGATCGGGAGCACCCACGGTTCGCTCGCCCGCAAGTTCCACACCTCCGTCTTCTATCCCGGCTACCGGGTGGTCCGGCCGCGGGTGCTCTGGCGGATCGTGCAGCGCGAGGTGCTGCCGAAGATCGATCTGGCCCGGACCGAGCGGGTCGTGGTGGCCGGGGTCTACGGGGTGGCCATCGGCTGGCAACTGGGCCGCAAGCGGCCGGAACTGACCGTCACCACCTCGCTCGTCCCGCCGGAGCCGGCTCCGCGTTGAGCGGTGGGCACGTCCCGGCGCCGGTGACGGCGGTGCCGCCCACCGGGGCCGGGACGGGTGCCGCCGGTGCCGAGGTGAGGTGTCGGTGTCCGCGCGGTGCGCTCGCGTAGACTCGCGGAGGCTCGCGAGCGGGTGCCGGCGCGTCGGGCCGGCCGCCGCGCGGCGCGCGATCCTCCCTCCGGGAGGCGAATCAGAGGTCCGCAGAGAGGCAGAAACGGACAGAAATGGAATTCGACGGCGCTGCCGCGCAGCCACCCGCACGTGGACGGGTGGTCATGCTGGTGGACAACGGCGTTAACGGCGACTCCCGGGTGCAGAAGGCGGCCCGCTCGGCCGCCGAGGCGGGCTGGGAGGTCACCCTGCTCGGCCGTTCCCCGGTGACCGAGGAGCGGACCTGGAAGCTGGGCGACGCCACAGTCCGACTGCTGGCCATGCCGGCACCGCTCGCCCGTCGCCGGCACGAGTTCCGCCGGGCCTGGCTGCGCTGGCCGCTGGCCTACCCGCCGAGTGGCATCGCCGCGCACCGGGCCCAGGCCGTCAAGGCGTGGCGTGCCGACCTGGCCGTACGCGCCGCGGAGATCGCCGTCGCCGACCCGGGCACGCCCGGGCTCGCGCTGCGCCGGCGGGTGCTGACCGTGCAGCAGGCAGCCGCCAAGGCGGCCGGCAAGTGGGTCTCGCTGCGGTACTGGATGTTGACCAGGGCGCGGACCCGGCGGAAGTTCCGCAACCCGTGGGACCGCGCCTACACCATGTTCTGGCAGGCGGTGAAGGGCGACGGCGCCTGGCGGCGGCTGGAACCGGGCCTGTGGGACTACGAGCTGGCCTACGGGCCGGTCGTCGACGAACTGGCGCCGGACCTGATCCACGCCAACGACTTCCGGATGCTGGGCGTCGGCGCCCGCGCGAAGATCCGGGCCGCCGCCGCGGGGCGGGACATCAAACTGGTCTGGGACGCGCACGAGTTCCTCCCCGGCCTGAAGCCGTGGCAGGACAACGCCCGCTGGCTGCCGGCGCACACCGCGCACGAGCGGGAGTACGCCCCGTACGCCGACGCGGTGATGACCGTCTCCGACGGCCTGGCCGAGCTTCTGCAGCGTGAGCACCGGTTGGCCGTCGTGCCGGACGTGGTGCTCAACGCCCCCGCCGTGGAGCACGACGAGCTCGACCCCGACGCGCCCGCCCCCGACCTGCGCAAGCTCTGCGGGATCGGCCCGGAGGTGCCGCTGCTGGTCTACAGCGGCGCCGCCGCTCGGCAGCGTGGCCTGGACGTCATGGTCGAGGCGCTGCCGAAACTGCCCGGTGTGCACGTGGCGCTGGTGGTCAACAAGCCGGCCGGCCCGTACGTCTCCGGGGTGCTCGCCCGGGCCAGGAAGCTCGGGGTCGGCGACCGGGTGCACGCCCTGCCGTACGTGGCGCACTGGCAGGTGGTGCCGTTCCTGTCCGGCGCGGACGCCGGGGTCATCCCGATCCACCACTGGCCCAACCACGAGATCGCGTTGATCACCAAGTTCTTCGAGTACTCGCACGGCCGGCTGCCGCTGATCGTCAGCGACGTCAAGACGATGGCCGGCACGGTGCGTTCGACCGGTCAGGGTGAGGTGTTCCGCGCCGAGGACGTCGCCGACTACATCCGTGCTGTGCGCGCCGTGCTGGCCGATCCGCAGCGCTACCGGGCCGCGTACGACCGCGCCGGCCTGTTGCGGAGCTGGACCTGGGAGGCGCAGGCCCAGGTGCTCGACGGGGTGTACCGCCGGCTGCTGCCCGGCCGCCCGGCCGTAGCCGACCACCTCGACGAGCCCGTGCCGGGTGATCCGCTGCCGGCACTCGGGGTCGGCACGTGACCGTTCCCGACGTCACCGTCGTCATCGCGGTCTACAACACCATGCCGTACCTCACCCGCTGCCTGACCTCCCTGGTCGAGCAGACCATCGGACGGGACCGGCTGGAGATCATCGCGGTCGACGACGGATCCACCGACGGCAGCGGCCGGGAACTCGACCGGTTCGCCGAGTCGTACCCGGGCACGGTGCAGGTGCTCCGCCAGCCGAACTCGGGCGGGCCGGCGGCACCGAGCAACCGGGCGCTGGAACGGGCCACCGGGCGCTACGTCTTCTTCATCGGCTCGGACGACTACCTCGGGTCGGAGGCGTTGGAGCGACTCGTGGCGGCGGCCGACCGGTGGGACTCCGACGTCGTGCTGGGCCGCCTGGTCGGGGTGAACAGCCGGCACATCCACCAGGCCGTCTACGCCGAGACCACGGCCGACGTGGACCTGTTCGACTCGGCGCTGCCCTGGTCGCTGTCGAACACGAAACTGTTCCGCCGCGAGCTGATCGAGCGGTACGGGCTGCGCTACCCGGAGGACATGCCGGTCGGCAGCGACCAGCCGTTCACGATCGAGGCCTGCGTACGCGCCCGGCGGATCTCGGTGCTCGCCGACTACGACTACTACTTCGCGGTGCGCCGGCTCAACGCCCGCAACATCACGTACAAGAGCCGGCACCTGGAGCGGTTGCGCTGCGCGCAGGAACTCGTGGCGTTCGTGGCCGGGCTGATCGAGCCCGGCCGGGGGCGTGACGCGGTGCTGCTGCGGCACTTCGCCTGGGAGGTCGCCAAGCTGCTGGAGAACGACTTCCTGGGGCTGGACCGGGAGGTCCAGGAGCGGGTCGCGGCCGGCGTGCGGGCGTTGGTCGTGGAGCACCTGACCGACGGCATCCGGGACCGGCTGCCGCTCGAGGCACGGGTGCGGTTGGCCGCCGCCCGGTACGGGGACGTGGACCACGTCCTCGCGGTGATCCGGCAGGACGCCGAGTTGGGAATCCCGCCAGCGGTGGTCGACGGCGACCGGTGGTACGCCGGCTATCCGGGTTTCCGCGACCCGACGCTGGACATCCCGGACGCCTGGTACGAGGTCACCGCCGACGTGGCGGACTGGATCGCCCGGCTGGACACCGTCTCGGTCGCCTTCGAGGGCACCCGGGCGCTGCTGGTCACCGCCCGCAGCCCCCGCCCGGATCTGCCGGAGCTCGCCACGGCCGTACGGATCGACGCGGGCGGGGCGGCCGGGGTCACCCTCTCGGTCGTCGCGGACGCCACCGGCACCACGGTCCGGTCCCGGATCCCCCTCGACCGGTTGCTGGCCGACAGCGCGCCGGGCGGCGAACTGCGCACCATCCAGGCGCACGTCGAGGCGTTCGGCACCACGGGGGCGGCGGCGTTGCGCGGTCCCCGGCGGCCGGTGCCCCGACGGACCGTGCTGCGTCGGGGCACCCGGCTGCACGTCGTCACCAGCACCACCAACCACAAGGGTCAGCTCGTCATCGCGGTGGCACCTGTCACGCCGAGCCGGTTCGTCGCCCGCCTGCGACGCCGGCTCCCAATAGGAGGAAAGTAGTAGTCATGAACATCTGCGTGGTCGCGCTGGGGAAGATCGGGCTGCCGCTCGCCGTGCAGTTCGCCTCGAAGGGGCACCGGGTGATCGGTGCCGACGTGTCCGAGCGGGTCGTCGACCTGGTCAACGCCGGGGCGGTGCCGTTCCCGGGCGAGACCGACCTGGACGTCAAGCTCAAGGAGGCGGTCGCCGCCGGCCTGCTGTCGGCCACCACCGACACCGCCGCCGCCGTCGCCGGGTCCGAGGCCGTCGTGGTGGTCGTACCGCTCTTCGTCGACGCCGAGGGCGTGCCGGACTTCGGCTGGATGGACGACGCGACCCGGGCGATCGCGGCGGGGCTCAAGCCGGGCACCCTGGTCAGCTACGAGACCACCCTGCCGGTCGGTACGACCCGCGACCGCTGGGCGCCGATGCTGGAGCAGGGCTCCGGGCTGACCGCCGGCACGGACTTCCACCTGGTCTTCAGCCCCGAGCGGGTGCTCACCGGCCGGGTCTTCGCCGACCTGCGCCGCTACCCGAAGCTGGTCGGCGGCATCGACGAGGCCTCGGCCGAGCACGGGGTGCGCTTCTACGAGGCGGTGCTCGACTTCGACGAGCGCGCCGACCTGGCCCGCCCGAACGGCGTCTGGGACCTGGGCTCGGCGGAGGCGTCCGAGCTGGCCAAGCTCGCCGAGACCACCTACCGGGACGTCAACATCGGGCTGGCGAACCAGTTCGCCCGTTTCGCCGACACGGTCGGCGTGGACGTCACCAAGGTCATCGAGGCCTGCAACACCCAGCCGTACAGCCACATCCACCAGCCCGGCATCGCCGTCGGTGGGCACTGCATTCCGATCTACCCGCGGATGTACCTGTGGAACGACCCGACCGCCACGGTGGTCCGTTCCGCCCGTGAGGCCAACGCGGCGATGCCGCAGTACGCCGTCGACCTGCTCGCCGCCGCCTACGGCGACCTGACCGGCGCCGAGGTGCTGGTGCTCGGTGCCGCGTACCGGGGCGGGGTCAAGGAGACCGCCTTCTCCGGCGTCTTCCCGACCGTCGAGGCGCTGCGCGCCCGGGGCGCGAAGCCGTACGTCTCCGACCCGATGTACACGGCCGAGGAGCTGACCGCACACGGCCTGCCCCCGTACGACGGTCAGCCGGTCACCGCCGTGGTGGTCCAGGCCGACCACGCGGAGTACCGCTCGCTGGCCGCCAGCGACCTGCCGACCGTGCGGGTACTGGTCGACGGCCGCCGGGTCACCGACCCCGCCCGCTGGGCGGACGTCCGCCGGGTGGTCATCGGCGGCTGATCCGCCCCGCACCGACGACGGGTCCCGACCACACGGTCGGGACCCGCTTCGCGTCGTTGGCGGTTCAGCCCTCGGACAGGCCCGCCGGCGGGTTCTCCACGTCGCGCGAGATCACCTCGCCCTTGGCGTCGACCCAGCCCTTCGGCCGGGCCGGGTTGCCGGCGACCAGCTGGTACGGCTTGACGTCCCTGGTGACCACCGAACCGGCGGCGATCATCGCGTACTCGCCCACCTCGATGCCGCAGACCAGGGTGGCGTTGGCGCCGATCGAGGCGCCCCGGCGGACCATGGTCGGCGTGATGGTCCAGTCGGGGTTCTGGGCGCGCGGGCGGAAGTCGTTGGTGAAGACCGCGCAGGGGCCGACGAAGACCTCGTCCTCGATGGTGACGCCCTGGTACACCGAAACGTTGTTCTGGATCTTGACGAGGTTGCCCACCGTCACCTCGGCGTCGACGTAGACGTTGCGTCCGATGACGCAGCCGGCGCCCACCTGCGCCGAGGAACGGATGTGGGCCAGGTGCCAGACCTTCGTGCCGTCGCCGACCCGGGCGCCCTCCTCGACGTCGGCACTGGGGTGGACGAATACCGAAGGCCGGTCGTTCTTGTCAGTCATGTCAACTCGCATCGGTCGGGGGCGCACCGTCGCGCCGTGTCAGGGCCCGCACCGGGCGGCGGCCGGAGGCGCGCGGCACCCGGACGGGCGGGGTGGTCACGTCCGCCCCGAGGTGCGACGTTCCGGACCCGGGCGGACGGACTCGGCGTAGCATAACGATCCGCTCATGGCAGGAGAGTTGCCACCGCGTCGGCGACCGGATCGTCCACCGGCAGCGCCGGGCCGTCCGTCACGGTGAGCGGTGCCAGATCAGGCTCAGGTACGTCCCGTACCACCCCGAGGCGAGCACGAGGAAGACGATGACGGTCACCTGGGTGCTCCGGCGTGCCTTGGCCAGCGCCATCGCCACCGGCAGCAGCAGTGTGAACGCCGGGACCAGGTAGCGGCCCTTCGCCCAGTAGTAGCCAGCCGTGCCGGCCGTGAGGAGCAGGAAGGTCACCGAGTAGACCACCACCGGCAGCGGGTAGCGGTGCAGCACGAGCAGGACGGCCAGAACGGTCGCGAGGCTCAACAGCAGGGTCGAGGTGTACAGCGGGAACGGGACCGGCCGGGTGAGCACCAGTTTCAGGACTCCCAGGGTGTTCGCCCCGCCGTCGAACCCGATGCGCCAGTAGTCGTCCTGGAGCTGGAAGTAGCCGTCGACCTGACCGAGCCGGTGGCCGACCCAGGCGAGGTGGCCCAGGTAGCCGATGGGAGCGAGCAGCGCGGCGACCCACGGCCGCCAGCCGTCCTGACGGCGGACGATCGCCACCAGCGCGGCCAGGCCCACCGCCGCGACGAGGGTGGTCGCCGTCGGTCGACTCAGGCCGGCGACCAGGCAGAGCAGGCCCACGGTCAGCCACCGGCGGCACAGCAGCGCGTAAAGCGACCAGGCCACCAACGCGGTGAACAGGGTCTCCGTGTAACCCATGTTCTGCACGACCGCGTGCGGCAGCACCGCCCAGAGAGCCGTCAGCGTCACGCCGACCGCATGCGAGCCGATGTGTCTCCCGACCGCGTAGATGCCCCAGGCCGCGGCCAGCCCGGCGGCCCAGGACACGATCAGGCCGGCGACCGGCAGGGAGAACGGGCTGATCGCGGCGACCATCGCGATCAGCCCGGGGTAGAGCGGGAAGAACGTGAGGTTCGGCAGCCGGGGGGACCCGTCCGGGTTGTGGTTGACCGCCGCGTGGTCGTAGCCTTCCGCGGCGATCTGCTGGTACCAGAGGGCGTCGTACCGGCTGTGGAGCAACTGCCAGAAGTCCACGCCCGCCCGCTGCGCGAAGATCCACAGAATGACCAGCCCGACCGCCCGGAGCAGGACGTACACCGCCAGCGCGGTGGTTGCCGCCGGCAGCCGCCGCCATCCTCGCAGGAGGCCGGAGCGGTGCTCGTGACCCGGGGCCGGGCCTGACGCCCCGGCGTCGGTGGGATCCTCCCGGTTGCTGTGGCCGGGCGTGTCGGGTGTGCGGGCGGTGGGCTTGTGCGACGGGTCGGGGGAGGCAATCACGACCGGGACCCTAGCCAACTGGGAACCGGGTCGGGATCCGGTACTGCCGCAGCGGGCGCGTGTCTGCGACGATTCGCTGATCGGACCGACGAAATGGGGGCACGGGTGCGCATCCTGCTGGTCGAGGACGACCGTCGGGTGGCCGCGGCGCTCTCCTCCGCCCTGACCCGCCGGGGGTACGAGGTGGAGCACGCCGCGACCGTCGCCGCGGCGCTCTCCGCCGCCCCCTGCGACCTGGTGCTGCTGGACCTGACCCTGCCCGACGGGGACGGCACCGATCTGTGCCGGGAACTGCGGCGGCGCAGCAGCCAGCTCGGCATCATCGCGGTGACCGCCCGGGGCGAGGAACGGGACCGGGTGCTCGGCCTGCGGCTGGGCGCGGACGACTACGTGGTGAAGCCGTTCTCCATGACCGAGCTACAGGCCCGCATCGAGGCGGTGCTGCGCCGCGCGGCGCACGCCGTGCCGGAACGCAACCTGATCGAGGTGGGGCCCGTACGCGTCGACGTGGCCGCCCGGACGGTCACCGTGGCCGGCCGGCCGGTGGCACTGACCCGCAAGGAGTTCGACGTCCTGCTCTCCCTGGCCCGGCAACCCGGCGTGGCGGTGGCCCGGGAGCGGATCCTGCTCGACGCCTGGGGCACCACCTGGGGCGACGGGCACACGGTCGAGGTGCACGTCGGGTCGCTGCGCGGCAAGCTGGGCGACGCCCGCCTGGTGGAGACCGTACGCGGGGTCGGCTACCGGCTGCGCGGCGAGTGAGGACGCCGTGCGACGTCGGTTGGTGATCAGCTATCTGCTGCTGATGGTGCTGGTGCTGATCGCGCTGGAGACCCCGTTGGCGGCCACCCTGGCCAGCCGGGAGACCGACCGGGTACGCGCCGACCGGCTCGCCGACGCCACCCGGTTCGCCTCGCTGGCCGGCCCGGCGCTGCGGGGTGGGACCCCCGGCCCGCTCGACAACGAGCTGCGCAGCTACGACGCCCTGTACGGCATCGGCGCGGCGGTGGTCGACCGGGACCGCCGGACGGTGGCGGCCTCGGAGAGCTGGCGGCCGGCCCCGGGGACCCGCGAGGCACTGGACACCGCACTCTCCGGCCAGCAGGCCAGCGGGCCCGACTCGGTCTGGCCCTGGGTCGACGGGCCGATCGTGGTGGCGGTGCCGATCAACGACGGTGGCGAGGTGCTCGGTGCGGTGGTCATCGCCACCCCGACCGACGCGGTCCGGCGGGCCGTCACCGCCTGGTGGCTGGCACTGGCCGGGACGGGCCTGCTCGTCGTACTGGCCTGCGTGCTGACCGCGTTCTGGCTGGCCGGCTGGGTGCTGCGCCCGGTCACCGAGTTGGACGCGGTCACCCACGAGATCGCCGAGGGCGACCGTGGCGCCCGGGTGCAGCACCGCCTCGGCCCGCCGGAGCTGCGCCGCCTGGCGACCAGCTTCAACCACATGGCCGACGTCGTGTCCGACGTGATGGACCGGCAGCGGGCGTTCGTCGCGCACGCCAGCCACCAGCTGCGCAACCCGCTGACCGCGCTTCGGCTGCGGGTGGAGGAACTGGGGCCGAGCCTGACCGACGCGGACGGGCGGGCCGAGCACCGGCTGGCCCTGGAGGAGACCGACCGGCTGGCCCTGGTGCTGGACGCGTTGCTGACCCTGGCCCGCGCCGAACGGCGGGAGAACCAGCGGTTCACCGTCGACGCGGCGGCCGTCGCCGCGTCCCGGGTCGCCGCCTGGGAGCCGCTTGCCCGGCACCGCCGCATCACGCTCCGACTGGCGGGCGAGGACGGCCCGGCGTACGCGCGGACCGTGCCGACCGCCATCGACCAGGCCCTGGACGCGTTGATCGACAACGCGGTCAAGTTCAGCGACGCCGGTGGGGAGGTGACGGTGACCGTCCGGCAGCACGACGGAGGGACCGCGCTGGAGGTCCGGGACACCGGCCCGGGCATGACGGCGAGCCAGCTCGGTCAGGCGACCGAGCGGTTTTGGCGGGCTCCGGAGGTGCAGAACGTCGACGGTGCCGGGCTGGGCCTCACCATCGTCGCCGTGCTGGTCGACGCCTCGGACGGGCGGCTCACGATGCGCCGGGGTGACCCGGGTGGTCTGGTCGCGGGCCTCTGGTTCCCCGCTCCCGCCGCCCCCGCCCCCGCCGACTCCGGTCCCGCCGATCCCGGCGCGTCGGCCCGCGATGACGGTCCCGCGTCGCCCCTGGAGGAGGCCGGCGCACCGGCCTCCGCCAGGCTCCCGTCGGCCCGTCGGGCGGCGCGGCCGGCGCGGGCGGCCGAGCGCTGAGGCCAGGCCGGTGCGGGTCGCGGTCGGTGGTGCGGCGCGGCCGGTGGTGCGGTGCGGTCGGTGGCGCGGCGCGGCCGGTGGTGCGGTGCGGTCGGGGCCTGTCGAGCTGCCCCGTCCATGAGACCTGCCCCGCGCCACGGGGCAGCTCGACAGCGGCGCCGGGGGTGTGGGGTCAGGGCTTGGCGGAGCGGTACCAGTCGGCGGCGCCGGGGTGCAGCGGCAGCGGGGCGGTGGCGATGGCCGAGCGCTGGCTCATCCGGCCGGCGGCCGGATGCGCGGCGGCCAGCTCCTGACGGCGTTCCATCAGCAGCCGGGTCACCTCCCGGATCAGCGGCGCCGGCAGGTCGGCCCGGACGATCAGGAAGTTCGGATTGGCCACCGTCGTCACCGGGTCCGTGCCGTACACCGAGCGGGGGATGTCCCGGGACACGTAGACCTCCGGGTTGCTCTCGCGTAGCGGCCCGGTCCACTCGCCGAGGTCGACGATCCGGGTCGCGCTGTCGGCCGTGAGCTGCTCCACCGCCCGCACGGGCAGCCCGCCGGAGAAGAAGAACGCGTCGATCGTGCCGGCCCGCAGCGCCGCGACGGAGTCGTCGAGGCCGAGCCGCTCCTGGCGCACCCGGTCGCCGCCCAGCCGCGCCACCTCCAGCAGCCGGACGGCGGTGATCTCGGTGCCGGACCCGGGCGCGCCCACGGACACCCGCCGCCCGCGTAGGTCGGCCAGCGTGCGGACGGGACCGCCGGCGGTGGTGACCAGGTGCAGCAGGTCGTCGTAGACCCGGGCGACCGCGACCACGGACGGGTGTGCCGCCGGTGCCGCCGGCAGCACGTCGGCCTGGGTGAATCCCAGCTCGGCCTCGCCGGCGCCGACCAGCCGGACGTTCTCCGCCGAGGCGGCGGTGACCACCACACTGGCCTGGACGTCCGGCAGTTCCCGGTTGAGGATGGCGGCCAGCGACTGCCCGAAGGCGTGGTAGACCGCCGTCGGGCTGCCGGTCGCGATCCGGATCCGCATCGGCGGTTCGGGAGGGTCCTGGCAGCCGGCGAGGCCGGGCGACGTCACCACCAGCAGCAGCGCCAGCAGCGCCGGTGGACGGGCGGGGCGCGGACGGACACGGTGGAACCGGGTGCGACTCACGCGCTGCACTCTGCGCCGCGCGCGCCGTCACCGCAACCCGCAACCCGCCCGTCGGGCTACGGCCCCGGCGGGTGGGTCGACGGTGGTGGTCAGTTTCGGCGGGCGACCCCGATCGCGCTCATCCGGCGCTCAGGCCCGATCGGGCACGTGGGCGGCGGGACCCAGCGCGGTGCTGTGCAGGATCCGCTGGCGGTCCGGGCCGTCCGCGACACAGACCAGGTAACACCCGGTGCCAGGGCGCAGCAGCGCCGGAACGTCCAGCAGGGCGGCCCCGCGCACCAGGACGGCGGCCAGTTCCCGGTCGGTGATCCGAACGCCGAGGATGTGCCGGCGGACGTGCCGGCCTCCGGCGAGCAGGGCGGCCCGCCAGGCCGCCGCGGCCAGCCGGGGCCGCCACGCCCGCCGTACGGTCGACGCGCCGGGAACCGGCCCGCCCAGCAGCTCGCGCCGGCCCTGTCGCCAGCCGGCCTCCAGCATTCTCGCGTACGTGGGCTGGTGCTGGCGGGGCACGGAGAGCCGGTGCAACTCGTACCGGCGGCGCAGCCCGCCGACGGCCACCTCGTGCACGATGGGGACGTCCAGCCGACCGAGTAGCTGCCGCATCCGGTGCGCCGCCTCCTCACGGTTGAACTCCACCGACGGGGGGCGGTGGTCCGGCGCCGGTCGACGGGCACCGGCGATGGCCGGCGGGGGCGTGCAGCGCAGCAGGCAGGCGGCCTCGAACGCGTCGGCCAGGGTCGACCAGTCCAGCGGCGGCGGGGTCGAGGGCGGGCGCGGCCGGTCGAGCAGGATCTGTTCGGGAGCCAACTCAGGCACTCCTTGTCGGCGTCGGGGTTCCTCTACCGTGGCTGGTCGACGCCGACGGGGAAACCGATCCGCCCCAGCCTTGAGGAAATCTTGCGGCTGTCTTACAGCTCCGTGACGATCACGTCGACCGGACGTGGCCGGCCGGCCGGGGCGGGCTGCTCCAGCACCGGATACTTCAGGTCGCGCAGCGCGGTCAGCAGCCCGCCGACGGTGCGCGGTCGGGCGCCCGCGGTCAGCAGGTCGCGGACCAGCCGGCCCTTGGTCGCCTTGTTGAAGTGGCTCACCACCGACCGGACGGGCACGCCGTCGACCTCCCGCTCGTGCAGCACCCGGACGGTCACCGTGCGCTCGGCCAACTCGCCCCGGGGCGCCCAGGTGGCCGCGTACGCGCCGGAGCGCAGGTCGAGCACCGGCCCGTCGCCGACGGCGGTGGCCATCACCGGTGCGAGCGCCCGCCGCCAGTACGCCGACAGGGCGCCGACTTCCGGCAGCCTCGCCCCGATCGGGCACCGGTAGGGCGGGATCCGGTCGGTGAGGCGTACCGCGCCCCACAGCCCTGAGCTGATCAGCACCGACCGGCGGGCGGCCCGCTGCGCGGTCGCCGGCAGCGTGGCGAGGTCGAGCGCCTCGTAGAGCACCCCGGTGTAGACGTGGCCGGCGGGCGCGGTGGCCGCCGCCCACAGCCGGGCGTTGCGCCGCAGTTCGCCGCGCTGGCCCTCGCTGAGCCCCAGTGCCGCCCGGGCCGCCTCCTCGTCGCCGTCGGCGCTGAGCGCCACCAGCGCCGTCAGCACCTCCTCCCGGGCGCCGGTCAGCTCCGGCAGGGAGAGCCGGGCGAGGTCCAGCCGCCGGCCCGTGCCGGCGTCGGCCTTCCCCTCGGAGGGCGGCAGCAGGATGAGCATCGGTGGACTCCTCGGCTGGGCTCGGCGCGGCCTGCGCGCGCCGGTCCGGCCAGCGTACGGGCCGTTCCTACCGCCACGGCCGCACCGGCGTCTGCGGGTGGTACACGCGATAGCCGCCGACCTCGGTGACCAGCGCGGCGTCGGCCCGGTCGCCCAGCAGCCGGCGCAGCCGTCGTTCCGCCGCCGAGCCGGCCTCCAGCACGTACCCGGGCCGGTCGGCCCGCCCCACCTGCCGCCAGTACGCCCGGTAACGGTTCTGCCCGGGAGTGAGGTCGCCGTCGAGCACCCCGCACACCACCTCCTCGGCCGTGTTGAAGATCAGCCGGTTGCAGGTCCAGTAGTCCCCGTACACCTCGCGTGGGCCGCCCGCGCGGAGCGTGTCGGCCAGCTCGCGGGCCTGCTGTTCCTCGACCCGGGACGCCTCGGCGCCGGTGGTGGCGAACAGCACGGTGACCACCAGCAGGGTCGCGGCCAGCGCGGCGAGCACGGCGGTGGCCAGCGCGCCGGCCAGCCGGCCGAGCACCCCCACCGTGCCCCGCCAGCAGGCGACCGCCGCCACCCAGAGCGGCCAGAGCACCGCCGGCAGGGAGAGCTGGAGCACCGACAGGTAGCGGGCGTTGTCCAGCGGGCTGGTGGCGGCGAGCGGGCTGCGCACGTACGACAGCATGGTCAGCGCCGCGCCGACGACCAGCGCGAGGTGCACCACCGGGCCGACCCGCTCGCCGCGCGGGGCACCCGCGGCCCGGCGGTACGCGCGGACGGCGAGCGCGGCGGCGAGGGCCAGCAGCACCGGGTAGAGCAGCCCGAACCACCCCTGCCAGCGGGCGCAGCCGTCCACCGGGCAGAGGCCGGTGGCCAGCGGCACCCCCTCCAATAGCCCGCCGTCCAGCCGCCGCGACCACGACGGGGTCGGCCCGGCCCGGGTGCTGATCTCGCGGAACACCGACAGCGAGTCCTCGCCGGGCGGGGCGAGGAGGTTGTCCCGGATCATCGGCGCGATCCCGACGGCGAACCCGGCCAGCAGCAGTACCCCGGCCCAGCCGAGCAGCTCCCGGCGGGCCACCCACACCAGCGCCAGCGCGGCCACCGCCAGGTAGGGCAGGATCAGCCAGTCCGACCAGGCAGCCACCCCGGCGAGCAGGCCGAAGAGCCCGACGGCCAGCCGGCGGTGCCGGACCGTGCCCCGGGCGAGTCCCACCGCGATCAGCAGCATCAGCAGCACCGCGACCTTGACCTCCGGGCGGCCCCCGACCACGGTGAGCTGGTCCCGGACCACCCGTTCTCCGCCGAGGGCCAGCAGGCCGACGACGCCGGTGGCGAACCAGGGCGAGCAGATCCGCCGGGTCAGTCGGTGGATTAACCAGAGGAAGAGTGCGTAGAGCAGCAGCAGCGGCAGGCGCAGCAGCGGCCAGTTCGGCCCGGCCGCCGCGATCAGCGGCGCGGCCAGGTACGACTCCAGCACCCCCATGTAGCGCTGCCCGTAGAGAAAGACCGGCAGCTCGCGGCCCTGTGCGATGTGCAGCGCGGCCAGCCCGAACGTCGCCTCGTCGCTGTTGGAGACGGGCACGGTGTGCAGGGTCAGGATCAGCCGGTAGCCGACCCCGGCGAGCCCGAACAGCAGCGCGACGAGCGCCGGCCGGTCGAGCCGTGGGCGCCACCGTCCACGCTTGCGTACTGGTTGCGACACGACCAACGCCCCCGTCGTCGTCCCGACCGGAGTGTTTCACGCCGCCGGGGCCGGGTGGGGCGGATCGGCGCAGCACGGTCGGGGAAGATCGCCTCGCGTGGCCGAGGTGGCCGGGCTGTGGCAGGGTTGCTGGCGTGCCACCCACTCCCGCCGGCCAGTTGGCCGTACCTAACCTGCACCGGGCCGCGCGGATCGAGGATGCCGTGCACTCGCTGGTGGAGCGCCGGCTGCGGCGTACCGGCTGGCGGACGAACATCATCGCGTACGCCGGCTACGGCGGGTCCGGTTGGGTGCGGGTGATGTGCCGGGTGCTGCTGGGGCGGCCGGACATCCGGCAGCGGGGCCGGCTGGAGAAGGTGCGCGGGTGGCGCAGCTTCACCACGCTGCCGGCCAAGCACGTCACCGTGAGCATCGAGGCCGGCGGGGTGCGGCACGAGGCGCGGGCCGACCGCAGCGGGTTCGTCGACGTCGTCGTCGAGGCGGACCTGCCGCCCGGCTGGGGTTCGGTGCGGATCAGCCTGCCGGACGCCGAGCCCGTCGAGGCGCCGGTGCGCATTCTCGACCCGGAGGTGCGCTTCGGCATCCTTTCCGACATCGACGACACGGTCATGGTCACCGCGCTGCCCCGCCCGCTGCTGGCCGCCTGGAACACGTTCGTCCTCGACGAGCACGCCCGCAACGCCGTGCCCGGCATGGCGGTGCTCTACGAGCGGCTGGTCACCGCGCACCCGGGCGCCCCGGTCTTCTATCTCTCCACCGGCGCCTGGAACGTTGCGCCGACGCTGACCCGGTTCCTGTCCCGGCACCTCTACCCGGCCGGGCCGTTGCTGCTGACCGACTGGGGGCCGACCGCCGACCGCTGGTTCCGCAGCGGGCGGGAGCACAAGCGGGTCACCCTGGCCCGGCTGTCCAGGGAGTTCCCCGAGGTGAAGTGGCTGCTGGTCGGCGACGACGGGCAGCACGACCCGGAGATCTACCGCGAGTTCGCGGCGGCCCATCCGGAGAACGTGGCCGGGGTGGCGATCCGTCGGTTGTCGCCCACGCAGGCGGTGCTGGCCGGTGGCCTGCCCGCCGCGGCCGGCGAGTCGTCGGCGGGACCGGTGGGGCAGAAGTGGCTCTCCGCGCCCGACGGCGCGGGGCTGTGGAAGCTGCTGCGCGACGCCGGCCTGGTCTGACATCGTGGCCATCGAGGCAGCGTTCGTCGTGGCTGCCGTGGCTGGCGCCATCCTCCTGGCTCGCATGTGGGCCCTGCGCGACCGCAGCGGCTACCGGGTGTCGTCACGACATGACCCCGCTCCGGGAAAGTCGTGAAGGTTACTTGCGTAACGTCTCGACGCCGTTGAATATATTTTCGTGCGCAGAGATTATGGTCGATTCCTTCCCGGGCTGGCGCTGGTAGCGGCGCTGGCGCTCGGCGCAGCCGTTCCCACGGCCGCCCCCACCTCCCCGCCCGCCGCGCCGGACACCGTGCCGGTGGCCGCCCAGGCGGCCTGCGTGACCGATCCGGCCACCCCGAAACGGCAGTTCCGGGGCATGTGGATCGCCAGCGTGGCCAACATCGACTGGCCCAGCCGCACCGGGCTCACCCCGGCCGCCCAGCAGGCCGAATACCGGGGCTGGCTCGACCTGGCCAAGCAGCGGCGGATGAACGCCGTCGTCGTGCAGATCCGCCCGACCGCTGACGCGTTCTGGCCGTCGACCTACGAGCCGTGGTCGCAGTGGCTCACCGGCACCCAGGGCGGCAATCCCGGCTACGACCCGCTGGCCTTCATGGTGGCCGAGGCGCACGCCCGCAACCTGGAGTTCCACGCCTGGTTCAACCCGTACCGGGTGGCCAACCACACCGACCTGAGCAAGCTGGCGGCCAGCCACCCGGCCCGCAAGAACCCGGGCTGGGCCGTCGCCTACAACGGCCAGCTCTACTACAACCCCGGCATCCCCGCCGTCCGCGCCTTCGTGCAGACCGCCATGATGGACGCCGTCAACCGCTACGACATCGACGCGGTGCACTGGGACGACTACTTCTACCCGTACCCGGGTAGCGGCGGGGGCTTCCCCGACCAGGCCACCTTCGCCCAGTACGGCGCCGGCTTCAGCAACATCGGCGACTGGCGGCGTAACAACGTCAACCTGCTGGTGCAGGAGATGAGTGCCAAGATCCGGGCGGTCAAGCCGTGGGTGAAGCTCGGCGTGAGCCCGTTCGGCATCTGGCGCAACGCCGGCACCGACCCGCTCGGCTCGCGCACCACCGGCCTCCAGTCGTACGACGCGATCTACGCCGACACCCGCCGCTGGGTGAAGCAGGGCTGGATCGACTACATCGCCCCGCAGATCTACTGGCACATCGGCCACCCCTCGGCCGACTACGCGGAGCTGGTCCGCTGGTGGTCCGAGACCGTGACCGGCACCAACGTACAGCTGCTCGTCGGGCAGGCCACCTACCGCGCCGGGGCGTCCGGGCAGGACGCCGCCTGGCAGGACCCGGCCGAGTTGACCGACCACCTCACGCTCAACCGCGCGTACCCCCGGATCGTCGGCGACATCCACTTCAGCGCCAAGGACGTCCGCGCCGACCGCATCGGCGCCGTCTCCCGGGCGGCGACCGACCACTACCGCCGGCCCGCGCTGGCGCCGGCAGGGGTGGGCGGCGCGGCGCCCGCCGCGCCGAACCTCACCTCGGCGGTACGCGGCAGCGGCGGCGTCACGCTGAACTGGCAGCGCGGCGCGACCGGCAGCACGGCCGCGTACGCGGTGTACCGGCTGCCCGGTGACGGCGCGGTCGACCCCTGCGATCTGGCCGACGGCCGCAACCTGCTCGGCACGGTCCGCGCCTCGGGCAGCACCGGGACGTTCACCGACGCCACCGCCGCAGCCGGTTCCACCTACCGCTACCTGGTGACCGGGCTGGACCGGCTGCACCACGAGAGCCCGGCCAGCAACGCGCGGGTGGTCACCGGCACCGGCGGCACGTTCAGCGTGATCGTGGACAACGCCACCGCCGGTGGCTTCACCGCCGCCGCCACCTGGGGCACGTCGTCGTACCTCCCGGCGCGGTACGGCGCCAACTACCGGTTCGCCGAACCGCAGGCGGTCAGCGACCCGGCCTGGTTCAGCGCGACGCTGCCCGCCGCCGGCTCGTACCGGGTCGAGGTCTGGTACCCGGCCGACCCCGGCTACAACAGCGCCACGCCGTACCTGGTGGCGACGGCGGGCGGGACCGTGACGGCCAGGGTCGACCAGCGCGCCGGCGGCGGCCAGTGGCGGGTGCTCGGCACCTACGACCTCACCGCGGGGACGCGCCAGGTCGTCGGGGTCAGCCGCTGGACCAGCACGACGGGGTACGTCGTCGCCGACGCCGTCCGGATCACCCGGCTCTGAGCTGATAGAGAAGCCTGTCGTACGGCCGAAGCCGTGCCGGTCTGTCCGGCGAGTGGGTTCCCCTGTGGGTACCTGCTCGCCGCCCCCGACCCTGCCGATCCCGCCCGATTTCGTCCAAACTTCGGGAATCTCGTTCCGCATTTCAGGATGACGGGAGATCTTGGTGGGAAAAGTCCCCTCCAGGGGCCGATTCCTACCAAGATCTCCCGTGCGATGAGTCGTGGCCCCGGCTTGTTGTCGGAGATGGCGCTCCTGCTCGTGGTGCTGGTATGAGTGCGTTCCAGGTGAAAGGCGCGGTCCGGATCGGACTGGCGTCCGACGACAACCAGTCAGAACGCGTCTCGGTCACCGGCCCCGGAACGGCCCGCGCCGCTCGTACCCGACAGTCTGCTCGTGCTGGATCTCCGCGTCTGCACCAACGAACGCCCGGCTCAGTCCCGGCGCAGCCAGAGCACGCCGAGCGGTGGCACCCGCAGCGCCGCCGAGGCGGGCAGCCCGTGCCAGGGAACGTCCTCGGCGTGCACCTCGCCCAGGTTGCCCACCCCGGACCCGCCGTAGTGGTGGGCGTCGGTGTTGAGCACCTCCGCCCAGGTGCCGCCGGCCGGCAGCCCCACCCGGTAGTCCTCCAGCGGCAGGGCGGAGAAGTTCGCCACACAGACCAGGGTCGCGCCGTCGGGGGCGATCCGGACGAACGAGACGGTGTTGTTGGCGACGTCGTCACCGGCGATCCAGCGGAAGCCGGCCGGCTCGGTGTCCTGCGCCCACAGCGCCGGGGTGCCCCGGTAGACGCGGTTCAGGTCGCCGACGAGGCGCTGCACGCCGGCCCGGGCCGGGTCGTGCAGCAGGTACCAGTCGAGCCCCCGTTCCTCGCTCCACTCCCGGTCGTCGGCCAGCTCGCAGCCCATGAAGAGCAGTTGCTTGCCCGGGTGCGCCCACATGTATGCCAGCAGGGCGCGCACGTTGGCCAGCCGCTGCCAGGTGTCGCCGGGCATCTTGGCGGCCAGTGAGCCCTTGCCGTGCACCACCTCGTCGTGGCTGATCGGCAGCACGTAGTTCTCGCTCCAGGCGTACGCCAGGGAGAAGGTGAGCTGATGGTGGTGGTGCTGCCGGTGGACCGGGTCCTTCGAGGTGTAGAGCAGGGTGTCGTGCATCCAGCCCATGTTCCACTTGAACCCGAAGCCCAGCCCGCCGTCGGCGGTGGGGCGGGTGACGCCCGGCCAGGCGGTCGACTCCTCGGCGATCATCGTCACCCCGGCGTGGTGCTTGTAGACGGTGGCGTTGACCTCCTGCATGAAGGCGAGCGCCTCCAGGTTCTCCCGGCCGCCGTGCCGGTTCGGGACCCACTGCCCTTCGGGGCGGGAGTAGTCCAGGTAGAGCATCGAGGCGACGGCGTCGACCCGCAGCCCGTCCACGTGGAACTGATCGAACCAGTAGAGCGCGTTGGCGACCAGGAAGTTGCGCACCTCGGGGCGGCCGAAGTCGAAGACGTACGTGCCCCAGTCGGGGTGCTCGCCGCGACGCGGGTCGGGGTGCTCGTAGAGCGGGGTGCCGTCGAAACGCCCGAGGGCCCACTCGTCCTTGGGAAAGTGCGCCGGCACCCAGTCCAGGATGACGCCGATCCCGGCGGCGTGCAGGGCGTCCACCAGGTGCCGGAACTCGTCCGGGTCACCGAAGCGGGACGTCGGGGCGTAGTAGCCGGTGACCTGGTAGCCCCAGGAACCGCCGAACGGGTGCTCCATCACCGGCATGAACTCCACGTGTGTGAAGCCCAGCTCGGTGACGTACGCGGTCAACTGCTCGGCCAACTCCCGGTAGCTCAGCCCGGGACGCCACGAGCCGAGATGCACCTCGTAGACGCTCATCGGCTCCTGGTGCGGCTGCCGCCGGACCCGCCGCGCCAGCCAGTCGGCGTCACCCCACTCGTACGTCGAGTGGTGCACCACCGACGCGGTGGCCGGCGGCACCTCCGCGTACGCCGCCAGGGGGTCGGCCTTGTCCCGCCAGTGCCCGTCAGCGCCCAGGACCCGGTACTTGTAGCGGGCCCCGGCCCCGACGTCGGGGACGAACAGTTCCCACACCCCGCTGCCGCCGAGTGAACGCATCGGCCAGCCGTCGTCCGGTGCCCAGCCGGTGAAGTCGCCGACGACCCGCACGCCGCGCGCGTTGGGCGCCCACACCGTGAACGCCACGCCCTCGTCGAAGACCCGGGCGCCGAGCGCCTCCCAGAGCCGCTCGTGCCGACCCTCGCCGATCAGGTGCAGGTCCAGCTCGCCCAGGGTGGGCGGATAGCGGTACGGGTCGTCGTGGAGGTGACTGTCGGCCTCGACGCGGTAGTCGAGCACCTCGCCCGGCACCGTCGCCTCGAACACGCCGACGTCGTGCACCCGCCGCATCGGGTGCCGCTCGCCGTCGACGACGAGTGCGACGTCGGCGGCGCCCCGGCGCAGCGTCCGGACGACCGTCCGCCCGTCGGCCGGGTGGGCGCCGAGGACGGCGTGCGGGTCGTGCGTGGCGCCGGCGATCAGCTGGTCCATCGGGCGTCGTCCTCCTGGGCGGGAACGGTGGGGGCGGTGCCGCCCGAGAGGTCGTCGGGAACGTTCTCGACGGTCAGGTCCGCAGCCACCGTCGCCGACACCGGGCCGGCGCCGGGAGTGGGCCGCCGCACGGTCAGCACGTGCGCCGGTTGCAGGTACGGGTCGAGGCGTACGGCGTTGCGCTGCCCCCAGTCGTAGCTGGCGCCGGTCAGCTCGTCGCGCACCGTGAACCGGTCGTGCCAGTCGAGACCGAGGGCGGGCATGTCCAGCGTGGTGTTGCCCCACTGCACGCCCTGCGGGTCGAACGAGCAGACCACGAGAACCGTGTTGCCGGTGTCCGGGTCGTGCTTGGACCAGCAGAGCAGCGCCGAGTTGTCGATCTCGTGGAAGACCAGGTTGCGTAACTGGTGCAGGGCCGGGTTCTCCCGGCGTACCCGGTTGAGGATGGCGACGAACGGAGCGAGGGAGCGGCCCTGCGCCTGCGCGTCGGCCCAGTCCCGGGGGCGCAACTCGAACTTCTCGTTGTCGAGGTATTCCTCCGCGCCGGGGCGGGCGACGTGCTCGAAGAGTTCGTAGCCGGCGTACATGCCCCAGGAGGGGGAGAGCAGCGCGGCCAGCACCGCCCGGATCTTGAACATCGGCGGGCCGCCGTGCTGCAACGACTCATGCAGGATGTCCGGCGTGTTCGGCCAGAAGTTCGGCCGCATGTAGTCGGCCGCCCCGACCAGCTCCTCGCAGTACGCCCGCATCTCCGCCGCCGTCGTGCGCCAGGTGAAATAGGTGTACGACTGGGTGAAGCCGACCTTGCCGAGCCCGTGCATGATCGCCGGTCGGGTGAACGCCTCGGCGAGGAAGAGCACGTCCGGGTCGACCTGCTTCACCTCGGCGATCAGCCAGTGCCAGAAGTCGAACGGCTTGGTGTGCGGGTTGTCCACCCGGAAGATCCGGATGCCCTCGCCGACCCAGTGCAGCACCACCCGCAGCACCTCGGCCCGGATGCCCTCCGGGTCGTTGTCGAAGTTCACCGGGTAGATGTCCTGGTACTTCTTCGGCGGGTTCTCCGCGTACGCGATGCTGCCGTCGGCCCGGGCGGTGAACCACTCCGGGTGCTCCGCCACCCACGGGTGGTCCGGCGCGCACTGCAACGCCAGGTCCATCGCCACCTCCAGGCCCTGTTCGGCGGCGGCGGCGACGAAGTTCCGGAAGTCCTCCGGCGTACCCAGGTCGGGGTGGATCGTGTCGTGGCCGCCCTCGGCGGCGCCGATCGCCCACGGCGAGCCGACGTCGTCCGGGCCGGCGGTCAGCGAGTTGTTGGGGCCCTTGCGGTTGACCCGGCCGATCGGGTGGATCGGCGGCAGGTAGAGCACGTCGAAGCCCATCGCCGCGACGCCCGGCAGCCGCTCGGCGGCGGTGGCGAAGGTGCCGGAACGGGCCGCCGCGTCGGCGGTGGCCGGGACGGCCCCCTCCGAGCGGGGGAAGAACTCGTACCAGGAGGAGAAGAGCGCCCGGGGGCGGTCCACCCACAGCCGGTGCTCGTCGCCGGTGGTGACCAGCTCCCGCACCGGGTGCGCCCAGAGCAGGTCGGCCAACTCCAGCGCCGGGGCGACCCGCCGGGCCAGCTCCCGGTCGGTGTCGCCCATCGCCGCCACCGCCGCGCGGACCCGCCCCGCGTCACCGGCCGGCACCAGCTCCACGGCGGCGGTCAGCACCCGGGCGCCCTCGGCCAGGTCGTTGGCCAGTTCCGCCGGCCCCTGCCCTGCGGCGATCTTCTTGGTCACCGCGTTCTGCCACGTCAGGTACGGGTCCTGGAACGCCTCGACGGCGAAGCTCCACTCGCCGACGGCGTCGGGGCGGATCATCGCGTGCCAGCGGTCCTGCCCGGGCTCGCCGGGGCGCATCCGGGTGAACGGCCGGGCCCGCCCGTCGGGGCCGAGCCAGACGACGTTGCAGCCGAGCGCGTCGTGCCCCTCCCGGTAGGCCCGGGCCGACACCGGCACCGGCTCGTCGATCACCGCCTTGGCCGGGTAGCGACCGCAGGAGACGACGGGGGAGACGTCTTCGATCGGGAACCGTCCAGTCACCCCGCCAACCTACTGCCCGAGATCGTCTCGCGCTCGGTTGCGCGCTCCTTCGGCTCCGCTGCCGGCCGGACGGGAGCCGGGTCAGTGCCGGGCCCGCCATTCCTTCGCGCGCCGCAGGTAGCGGATCACCCCGGCCGGGCCGGTGGAGGCGGGCCAGTCGTCGGTGCGGAAGTAGGCGTCGGATCCGCCGTCGAGGAAGATGACCGAGCCGCAGAGGAAGTCGGCGGCCGGCGACAGCATGAACGCCACCCAGTCGCCGACGTCCTTCGGTTTGCCGCGTCCGCCGATCGGTACGGCCAGCTGCTCGACGGCGTCCTTCTCGCCGCGGGCGATCTGCTCCTCGAGCAGCGGTGTGGCGATGATGCCGGGGGCGAGGACGTTGACCCGGATGCCGGCACCGGCCCACTGCGGCGAGACCGCGCTGCGCCGCGCCCACCGCGTCACCGCCATCTTCGAGCTGGCGTACGCGAAGGGTGCCGAGCGTCCGCGGAAGCGACCGACCACGCGTAGCGCCTTGGCGGGGTTGCGGTCGAGTAGGGCCCGGACTGCGCTTTCGGGCACCATCGGGGTGAGGGTGGTGGAGTTCGACCCGAACACGACGACCTTGCTGTTGCCTGCGGCGGCCAGTGCCGGCCGCCAGGCTTCGAGCAGGTCCACGACGCCGAAGTAGTTGACCTGTTGCACCATGCCGTCGCGTCCCGGGATGCCGCCGAGCCCTGCGGCGCAGACGGCGCCGTCGAGCCGGCCCGCGCGCTCCAGCACCTCGGCCGCCGCCGCCGAGCGCCCCGCCGGCGTGGACAGGTCGGCGATGACCTCGACGTCCCGTAGGTCCACGCCGATGACGGTGTGCCCGTCGCCGCGCAACCGTTCGGCCGCGGCCCTGCCCATGCCCGAGGCGGCACCCGTCACCGCGTACGTTCCCATGTCGGTTCCTTTCGGCCAGCTGGCAGCCGGTCGGACCTGGCTGCTCCGTCTCGCCGGATGCTGGCACGGCGTGGCCGCCCCGGCTGCGAGGTCTCCGGGGTTGCCAGCGCGGTGCGCGCCCCCCACGTCGTACCAGGATCTGGCAGCGGAGCCCGGGAACTGTGTCCCGGTGACCGGCGGTGGACCGTGTTGCCTGCCGAGGCCCTGTCGAGCTGATGTCGTCAACGACTCACCCGCCTGCCGTGACCGATGAACGAAGCGCGGGTCCCCCTGCCGAGGACGTCGGCGAACTGCTGTCCTCCTGACTCGTCCTAGATCTTGGTAAGAATATGCCCTTATAGGGGCCTTTTCCTGCCAAGATCTAGGGGCTTCCTGGCATGTGGAAGCAGAAGGCCAGTACGTGGGAGTGGTGGCGTTCAGGTGGGTGGTTTCCGGCGCCACGAACGAGCCCTTGCCCTGGTGCACCTCGATCCAGCTGCCCTCGCCGCCGGCCGGGGCGATGAACCCGGCACTCGGGAATTGCTCGACCGGGCCGCGGAGGCCGCCCGGGACGTCGCGGCCGGTGGCGGGGGCTTCGGCCGGGCGACATGCTGCGGGCGGGCCGGGCGCTGCTGGATGGGAGCGCACCGCGCGCGGCGAGGTGCCCGACCGGCCGATGGTACGGGACCTGGTCGCCGTCGTGGCCCGCTCCACCGCCGCCCCGGCCGGCCTGGCCCGGCTGGCCGCCACCCTCCAAGTCACCTGACACCAGCGTCGCCGTCAGGCGAAGTGGCGCCCGGACCGCCAGTCTTCGGCGTTCTCCCGCCACATTGACCAGGTGCGCCACAGGGACACGCCACCGCCCGACACCAGCGTCACTACCAGGCCGAAGAAGACCCACGCTGTGAGGGACTCGTCGCCGATGCGTATGTCGCGGACGATCGCGTCGGGCGAGGCGGGGTCGTAGAGCACGGTGGCCGCATCGCCCACCCGGGGCCAGGGAGACCAGTAGTAGTCGGTGATCTGCGTGACGACGTGGTGGCCGTCGGCGGTGGTGAACGAGGCCACCACGTACGAGTTCCGCTCAAGGCTATGCACTTCCAGCACCGTCGCTTCGGCGTGCACGCCGTACGTGTTCAACCGGTGGCTGCGGTATGCCGAGTCGATCTCGAGCAGCAGGAGCACCGGGGTTCCGAGCAGCAGAGCCACGAGGCTGAACAGGGGGTGGCGCAGCCAGTACCCGGGCAGCCAACGGCTGCGCGGGGGGATTGGTGCACGTTTTCTCCGCCAACCCATGCCGCCATTCTGCCGACCGTCGGCAAGCGGGCCTTGCTGCCTTACCCCAACAGTGAGCGGTAGAGGTCGAGGGTGCGGGCGGCGATGGCGTCCCAGGAGAAGTGCTCGACCGCGCGTCGACGCCCGGCCCTGCCCCGCTCGGCGGTCTTCACCGGGTCGGCCAGCATCTCGTTCATCGCCGCCGCCAGGTCGGCCACGAAGCGGTCCGGGTCCAGCGGGGTGCCGGAGCCGTCGCCGGCCTGCTCGATCGGGACCAGCAGCCCGGTCTCGCCGTCGGCGACCACCTCCGGGATGCCGCCGGTGGCCGTGGCCACCACCGCCGTCTCGCAGGCCATCGCCTCCAGGTTGACGATGCCCATCGGCTCGTAGACCGAAGGGCAGACGAAGACCGTGGCGTGCGTGAGCACCTGGATCACCTCGTGCTTGGGCAGCATCTCGGCCACCCACACCACGCCCGACCGGTTCGCCCGCAGTTCGGCGACGAGACCCTCCACCTCGGCGGCGAGCTCCTGGGTGTCCGGTGCGCCGGCGAGCAGCACGAGCTGGGTGTCCGCCGGCAGGTCGCGTGCCGCGCGCAGCAGGTAGGGCAGGCCCTTCTGCCGGGTGATCCGCCCCACGTAGACCACGCTGGGCCGGGCCGGGTCGATGCCGAGCCGCTCCAGCACGTCCGTGCCGTGGTCCGGGGCGTACTGCGCCGTGTCGATGCCGTTGTGGACCACCCGGACCCGGTCGGGGTGCACCGCCGGGTAGGCGGTCAGCACGTCACGCCGCATCCCCTCGCTGACCGCGATGACCGCGTCGGCGGCCTCGAACGCCGTGCGCTCGCACCAGGAGGAGAGCGCGTACCCGCCGCCGAGCTGCTCGGCCTTCCATGGCCGCAGCGGCTCCAGACTGTGCGCGGTCACCACGTGCGGCACGTCGTGCAGCAGCTTCGCGGTGTGCCCGGCCAGGTTGGCGTACCAGGTGTGGCTGTGCACCACGTCGGTGCCGGCGCACGCCGCCGCCATCTCCAGGTCCACGCCCATCGTCCGCAACGCGGCGTTCGCGCCGGTCAGGCCCGCCGGCTCGGCGTACGCGGTGACACCCGCCTCGGTGCGCGGCATGCCGAAGCAGTGCACCCGCACGTCGGCCAGCCGACGCAGCTCACGGGCCAGGTACTCGACGTGCACCCCGGCCCCGCCGTACACCTCCGGCGGATATTCCCGGGTGAGCAGGTCGACGCGAAGGGGTGCCGGTGCCGTCATCCCCCGCACCCTAGTGCAGAAGTGCCCGTACGAGTGGTGAACTCCCACGGGGATGGATAGCGTCTGGACATGGCTGCCAAGGTGCTCGCGATCGTCCTGGCCGGCGGAGAGGGCAAGCGCCTGATGCCGCTCACCACGGACCGGGCCAAGCCGGCCGTCCCGTTCGGCGGGATGTACCGCATGGTCGACTTCGTCCTGTCCAACCTGGCGAACGCCGGCTATCTGAAGATCGTCGTGCTGACCCAGTACAAGTCGCACTCGCTCGACCGGCACATCACCAAGACGTGGCGGATGTCGACCCTGCTCGGCAACTACGTCACCCCGGTGCCGGCGCAGCAGCGCCGCGGCCCGTGGTGGTTCGCCGGCTCGGCCGACGCGATCTACCAGAGCTTCAACCTCATCCATGACGAGCAGCCCGACCACGTGATCGTCTTCGGCGCCGACCACATCTACCGGATGGACCCCCGGCAGATGGTGGAGGACCACATCGCCTCCGGCGCCGCCGTGACCGTGGCCGGCATCCGGCAGCCGCTGTCGACGGCCGACCAGTTCGGCGTGATCGAGGTCGGCGAGGACGGCCGGCGGATCCGGGCGTTCCGCGAGAAGCCCACCGACGCGGTCGGCCTGCCCGACGCACCCGACGAGATCTACGCCTCGATGGGCAACTACGTGTTCAGCACGAAGGCGCTGTGCGAGGCGGTCGAGCGCGACGCGGAGGACAAGTCCAGCAAGCACGACATGGGCGGCAGCATCATCCCGATGCTGGTCGAGCGCGGCGAGGCCAACGTCTACGACTTCCGCGACAACGAGGTGCCGGGCAGCACCGACCGGGACCGCGGCTACTGGCGCGACGTGGGGACACTCGACTCCTACTACGACGCCCACATGGAACTGATCAACGTTCACCCGGTCTTCAACCTCTACAACTTCGACTGGCCGATCTACACGGGGCTGTCGCCGTACCCGCCGGCCAAGTTCGTCCACCAGTGGGGCGAGCGGGTCGGCCGGGCGGTCGCCTCGATGGTCTCGCCCGGCGCGGTGATCTCCGGCGGGCTGGTGGAGAACTCGGTCGTGGCGCCGAAGGTCAAGGTGCACTCCTGGGCGCACGTGGACGGCGCGGTGTTGATGGAGGGGGTCGACATCGGCCGGCACGCGGTCGTCCGCCGGGCCATCCTCGACAAGAACGTGATCGTGCCGGAGGGCGCCGAGATCGGCGTCGACCTGGAGCGGGACCGGCAGCGCTACACAGTCTCCGACAACGGCATCGTGGTGATCGGCAAGGGACAGAAGGTGGAACCGTGAGCAGTCATCCCCGGGCCGGCCAGCCCGCCCAGCCCGCCGACCTGGTCGACGTGCCGCGGCTGGTGACCGCCTACTACGCCGAGCACCCGGATCCGCAGGACCCGGCGCAGCAGGTCTCCTTCGGCACGTCCGGGCACCGCGGGTCGAGCCTGCGCAACGCGTTCAACTCCGACCACATCCTCGCGGTCACCCAGGCGCTCTGCGACTACCGCCGGGAGCGGGGCCCGGACGGCCCGCTCTTCCTCGGCCGGGACACCCACGCGCTCTCCGCCCCGGCAACGGTGGACGCCCTCGAGGTGCTCGCCGCCAACGAGGTCACCGTGTTGCTGGACAGCCGCGACGGCTACACGCCCACCCCGGCGGTGTCGCACGCCATCCTCGCCCACAACCGGGGCCGCACCAGCGGGCTCGCCGACGGCATCGTCATCACCCCGTCGCACAACCCGCCCGACGACGGCGGCTTCAAGTACAACCCCACCCACGGCGGCCCGGCGGACACCGACGCCACGAGGTGGATCCAGGACCGGGCCAACGCCATCCTCGCCGACGGACTGAAGGAGGTCCGGCGGATCCCGTACGCCCGGGCCCGCGCCGCCGACACCACCGGGTCGTACGACTTCCTCGCCCGCTACGTCGACGACCTGCCGGCGGCCATCGACGTCGACGCGATCCGCGACGCCGGGGTGCGCATCGGCGCCGACCCGCTCGGCGGCGCGAGCGTGGCCTACTGGGGCGAGATCGCCGAGCGGCACCGGCTGGACCTGACCGTGGTCAACCCGACGGTCGACCCGACCTGGCGGTTCATGACCCTGGACGGCGACGGCAAGATCCGGATGGACTGCTCCTCGCCGAACGCGATGGCCTCCCTGATCGCCGCCCGTGCCGACTACCAGGTCTCCACCGGCAACGACGCCGACGCCGACCGGCACGGCATCGTCACCCCCGACGGCGGCCTGATGAACCCCAACCACTACCTCGCGGTGGCGATCTCCCACCTGTTCCGCACCCGGACACGATGGGGGCCGGCCGCTGCGGTCGGCAAGACCCTGGTCTCCTCCTCGATGATCGACCGGGTCGCCGCCGACCTGGGCCGCCCCCTGTTGGAGGTGCCGGTCGGCTTCAAGTGGTTCGTGCCCGGGCTGCTCGACGGCGCGGTGGGCTTCGGCGGCGAGGAGAGCGCCGGCGCGTCGTTCCTGCGCCGCGACGGGAGCACCTGGACGACCGACAAGGACGGCATCCTGCTCTGCCTGCTCGCCGCCGAGATCATCGCCACCACCGGCCGCACCCCGAGCCAGCACTGGACGGAGCTGGCCGAGCGCTTCGGCGCACCCGCGTACGCCCGGATCGACGCGCCGGCCACCCGGGAGGAGAAGGCCGTGCTCGGCAAGCTCTCGCCGGAGCAGGTGACCGCCACCGAACTGGCCGGTGAGCCGATCACCGCGACGCTCACCACCGCACCGGGCAACGACGCGCCGATCGGCGGGCTGAAGGTGACCACGGAGTCCGGCTGGTTCGCGGCCCGCCCGTCGGGCACCGAGGACGTCTACAAGATCTACGCCGAGTCCTTCCAGGGCCCGGAGCACCTCACCCGGATCCAGCAGGAGGCGAAGGACCTGGTCTCCGGGGTTCTCAAGCAGGCCTGAACGCCCGAGCCACCCGCATCGACCCACCTCATCGGTCCGGGAGCCGACCCGGCGTGGGTGGGTGCTGGGGTCGTGCGGTGCGCAACTGCGCGGTGCGGTCGTGCGGTGCGGGGTGCCCGCCCAGCCCGCCCCGCACGCCATCCGCGTCGTGCGTGCGTGCCGAGTCTCGTGGTCTCGGTCGCGTGGCGCCGAAATGCGCGGTGCCGGGTCGTTGGGCGAATCGGCGTTGGTGCGGTGGTGCGGTGCCAGGGTCCTGGAGGGCTAGTGTGCGCACTGTCGAGCTGCCCCCATAGCTGGGGCAGGGAAATAGCCCCGGGTCGGTCGCATGCATGGGGCAGCTCGACAGCGTCGCACCAGCCCCATGGACGCTGGTCCCGCAATCGCCGCACGCCCAAGCAGCCGGGCACCAGGGCACGAAGGGCACCAGGGCACCAGACTAGGCACCAAGACCCCTGACACCTGGCACCAAGGACCGGGGCGGGGCATGGGTCCGGGTCAGCGGGGCGGGGGCAACTCTCGACGGTTGAGCTGGTCGCGCAGGCTCTCCGGAAGCAGTTCGCGAAGCTGCTCGGGGAGCAGTGGCAGGTCCAGCAGAGTCAGCTTGAGCTGGTTGCGCTCCTGGTAGCGGCGCGGGTCCAGGCGTACGACCAGGCCGGCGTCGCGGCGGTAGCGCACCTGCATGGCTCCCTGGGTCGAAGCGTCCCGGATCACCAGGCCGTCCATCTCCACGGCGATCGGCCCGGAGCCCTCACGCAGCTCCAGCCGGATCGTCTCGTCGGGGGAGAGCACCACCGCGCGGGAGATACCGGCCATCGGTGCGGACGGGCTCACCACCACCACGTCGGCCGCTGGCGAGACCAGCGGGCCGCCAGCGGCGTAGCTGTACGCGGTAGAGCCGGTCGGGGTGCTGATCACCAGCGCGTCGCAGCGGTAGTAGCCGTACTGCTGCCCGTCGACCGCGAGCGAGGCGTCGACGAAGCCCGAACCGGGTTGGCGGATCAGCACGACGTCGTTGAACGCGACAAGATCCTCCCCGCAGAGATCGCAGACCAGGCAGCTGTGGCTCTCCACCGTGAAATCGTGCGCCACCAGCCGGTCCAGGGCCGTCGGCAGTTCCGGCGGCTCCACCTCGACCAGGAAGCCGAGCTTGCCCACGTGTACGCCGAGCACCGGCTTCGGATCGTGGACGGCCGCGCGTAACGCGCCGAGCATCGTCCCGTCCCCGCCGATGGCGATCAGTGCGTCCGACCGGACGGCCACCTCGCCCACCGGCAACGGCTCGACCGTTGCCGGCACCCGGTGCCGGTCCTCGGCGCGTACGGCCAGGGCGATCCGGTGCCGGGCGGCCCAGTTCACGATGGTGTCGACCACCGCGGAGACGTCCCGGGTGGGATGCAGCACCAGCCCGAGCCGGCTCCGGTCCATGCCTACAGCTCACCACATCCAGGGGCCCCGCACGGGCGTACCGCAAGGTGCGTCCGCGCCTGCGGCCCTCGGGGGCCGCCGGTGCACCCGTCGGCTGTTTCCGCCCCGGAGTCCCTTCTGTGCCTTTTCGCGTGACGGGCGGCCTGCCCGGTCGTTTGTAGAGACGGGCGCGGGTCCGAAGGGGCCCGCTGCCCCGTGCCCGCGCGCAGGTGGCGCGCCGGGCCGGGACCACGAGGAGGATCCTTGAAGATCGTCGTTACCGGTGGCGCCGGTTTCATCGGCTCCAACCTGGTACGCGCCCTCGCCGACGCGCCGCAGGTCACCGAGGTCGTGGCCGTCGACGACCTCTCTACCGGGTCGTTGGACAACCTCCTCGACCTGCCCGTCCGGCTGTTCACCGGGACGATCCTCGACCCCGACCTGCTCGACGAGGCGGTCAGCGGGGCGGCCAGCGTCGTTCACCTGGGTGCCCTCGGCTCGGTGCCCCGCTCCATCGACGACCCGCTGCGCAGTCACCACGCCAACGCCACCGGCACCCTGAGCGTGCTGGAGGCGGTCCGTCGCCACGGGGTCCCGCACATCGTTGTCGCCTCGTCGTCCTCCGTCTACGGCGCCAACCCGGTCCTGCCACGTCAGGAGACGCTGCGGCCGATGCCGGTGAGCCCGTACGCGGTCTCCAAGCTGGCAACCGAGGCCTACACGCTCGCGTACGCCTCCTGTTACGGCATCGGGGTGCTGCCGTTCCGCTTCTTCAACGTCTACGGGCCCCGCCAGGCCGCCAACCACGCGTACGCCGCCGTGGTGCCGAGGTTCGTCTCGGCGGCGCTGGAGGGCCGGCCGCTCCAGGTGCACGGCGACGGCACCCAGTCCCGCGACTTCACCTACGTCGGCAGCGTCACGGACGTGATCGTCGACGCGGTCCTGCGCCGTGTCTGCGCGCCGGACGTGGTGAATCTCGCCTTCGGCGCGCGGGTCTCGCTGCTGGAGTTGATCGCGGAGCTGGAAGAGGTGCTCGGCCGCCGCCTCGACGTGGAGCACGGCCCGCCGCGCGCCGGCGACGTGCGGGACTCGCAGGCGGACTGCGCACGACTGCTCGAGCTGTTCCCCTCGGTGCGCCGGTATCCGTTGCGTGCGGGCCTCGAGGCGACCGTCGGCGGGATGTCGGACCGTGTGCTCGTCGAACCGTGACCCGTTGCACCGCTGCCGGGGCAGCGGTGAGCCGTTGGGTCCGTCGGAACGGAAACGACAATGACCGGCGCGGGAACATGGATCGCCTACGTGGGACCGTTCCGCTTTCCCTGGGGCGAGCCGGGTTCGCGGCGTGTCTTCGGCTTGGCGCAGTCGATGGCGGCAGCCGGCCGCGACGTCGTCGTGGTCAGCGGCGAGAGCGGGCCGAAGACGCCCGTCACCGTCAGTACGGCTGGGGCGGGCCTGTTGCGCCATGTCGGCGCCGGGGAGCGGCCATCGGCCGATGCCAGCATCGTGTCGAAGGCGGTCCAGATGGTCGTCCGCCTCGGTGAGCGGACCGTACGGTGGCTCGACGAACAGCCCACCCGCCCGGAGTGCGTCGTCGTCTACGGCGGCGGGGCCCAGTACATGGCCCGCGTGGGCCGATGGTGCCGCCGCAACGGCGTTGCCTTGGTCGCGGACGTCGTGGAGTGGTACGCCCCGCACCAGATGCCGGGTGGAGCACTCGGACCACCGCACCTGAGCGCGAAGCTCGCCCTGCGACATCAGTATCCCCGCTGTCAGGGCATCATCGCGATCAGTTCCCTGCTGGAGCGCCACTACCGGGAACGCGGCTGCCGGGTCCTGCTGGTGCCGCCGACCCTGGACGTGTTCGAGGTGAAGCCGGGCGGCCATGCGGTCACCACGGAGGCTGGTCCGCTCAACGCCGTGTACTTCGGAACACCGGGTCGCAAGGATCTCCTGACGACGATCATCCGCGCGACTGACGCGGTCAGCCGCAGGACGCCGGTCACCCTCTCGGTCTACGGACCCACTGTCGAGCAGGTCCGCGACCTGCTCGACGGCGCAGACCTTCCTTCCTCGGTTCGAGTGCCTGGTCGAGTGCCGCAGCAGGACGTCGAGGCCATCGTCCGGAACGCGGACTTCAGCGTCCTTGTCCGGCCGTCCGAACGGTTCACGCACGCGGGCTTCCCCACCAAGTTCGTGGAGAGTCTCGCCTGCGGCACTCCCGTGATCGCCAACCTGACCAGCGACATGGGGCGTTACCTCCAGGACGGCCGGCAGGGGTTCGTCTGCGTCGACCACAGCAGCACCGAGCTTGAGCGCGTGTTGCGGCGTGCGGCCATGCTGCCCCGGTCACAGCACGAGGAGATGCGGGTGGCGGCGAGGGCCACCGCCGAGTCCTCCTTCGACTACCGACGGTTCGCCCAGCCCGTTGCCGGATTCCTCGATTCTCTTCACGGGCGGCGGTATGCGATCGATGGGACCACCGGCCCGGCAGTTGCACGGACACGTCGATCGCGGGGAGACGACATCACATGACGGCCATCGCCCGTTCGGCGGCCCGCCGAACCGGAACGCCACGTCGGCAGGACGGCAACTGCTTCGACTTGCTCCGACTGGTGGCGGCACTCGCGGTTGTGGTCCAACACACCGTTGAGCACACTGGCAGTCGCTTCATGTGGTACGAGCCGGGCAGCGGCAGGTGGTTCGGCGATGGGGTTGCCGTGTTCTTCATCATCAGTGGCGGGCTGGTCTTCAGCTCGGCGTTCAGGTGTCAGCAGAGCGGCCGAGGCTGGGCGGAATACTTCCGCAACAGGTTTCTCCGCATCGCTCCGGCCATCTACGTCTATCTGCTGGCGATGACCGGCCTCCTGCTGATCGTCGGTGTCGTGGATGCCCGATCGCTCACCGACGTCCACTTCGCGGGCTGGTTCGCCAGCACCCTGTTCCTTGTGCCGGTCTACCATCCGGCACTCTTCGGGGACTTCGGGACGGGCGTGGTCAACGGCAGCCTCTGGACGATCCCTGCCGAGATCGGTTTCTACCTGATCGTGCCGGCACTGGTGCTGGTCGCCGTTCGTCGGTCGTTCCGGGCGATGATGTACGGCGCGGTCGTCGTCGCCGTGGCCGGCTGTGGCCTGTACGCGTGGTCGCTGAGCACGGCTGGCGACAACCAGATCGCACGGCTGCTCGGTGTCTCCGTCCTACCGTGGCTCGGCTACTTCCTGCTCGGCGTCATGTGGTCGCGATCCTGGCATCTGGCACCCCGATCCGGCGCGACGGCCCTCGCCGTGCTCTGCGGGTACGGCGCGCTTACCTGGACCCAGCACCTGGTCGGCCCTTCGGGCCGGGTGTTGCTCGGCGTACTGGCCGGTGTTCCCCTCTCCTACCTGGTGTTCTGGATGGGGCACCGAGGGCCTGCCGTCCTTCAAGGGCTGACAGCCCGTATCGGTGACCTCAGCTTCGGGGCATACATCTGGCACATGCCTCTCGTCAACGTCTTCATCTGGGCCGGCCGCGACCACTGGCCGGTACGGGGCACGGCGTTGGTCATCCTGCTGGTCGCGCTCACGCTGGGCTGTGCCGTCGCCTCATGGCACCTGGTGGAGAAGCCGGCACTGCGCTTCAAGCGATACTCCGTCAGAGCCACATGAGCTGGCGGCCGCGACCGGTGTGTGGCCGTGGCGCGACGCCGAGGCGCCCGGCGGCGGACTGCGTACCCCGCCGATCGGCGGGTGAGTGATGTCCCTGTCCCGGGAAGTCGCTACGTCGGTGCGGGCCGAGCCGCCCCTGACCACAGCGGACACGGACGTTCTGCCGGCCCGCGACCGACAACGGCGTCTGCTCACCGGAATGGCCGCCACGGTGCTCTGCCGGGCCGTAGGCGTGGTGACCCCGCTCGTGCTGATTCCGGTGATGCTGGCGGAGCTGGGGCCGAATCTCTACGGATTGTGGGCGGCGGTCGGTGCCCTGACCGCGATGGCGGCCTTCGCCGACCTCGGCCTCGGCAACGGCCTGATGACCAGACTCGCGCCCTGCTTCGCGACGGGGGACACGGCGCGTGCCCGTCGCTACGTCTCCAGCGCCTACGTCCTGCTCACCGGCATCGCCGTACTGATCCTGCTGTGCCTGTGGTCGGCCTCGCCGCTGGTGCCGTGGTCGGGGCTGATCGGCGCCGACGGTCCGGCCGGTGCCGAGGCCGAACCCTTCATGCTCGCCTGTCTCACGGCCTTCGTGGTCAACGTGCCGCTCTCCCTGGTCGTCCGCGTGCAGTTCGCGTACCAGCAGGTGGCGCAGAGCAATTTGTGGCAGGCGCTCGGCGGCCTGTCCGCCGTGCCTCTCGTGCTGCTCGCTGTGCATGTCGACATGCCACCGGTCGGAGTCGTGACGGCCAGCGTGACCGGACCGGTCCTGACGAACCTGCTCACCAGCTGCTGGGTGTACGGGCGAGCCCTGCCGCAACTGCGACCGCGGTTACGTGCGGCCGATCGCGGTGAGGCGCGGGAACTGGTGGCTCTCGGCGGACTGTTCTTCCTCCTGACGATCGTCATGTCGGTGGCGAACAATGCCGACAGTCTGCTGATCGCTCACGTGTTGCAGATGCGGGATGTCACCGACTTTGCTGTCGCCGCGCGGCTCTTTGCCCAGGTCGGGATCCTGGTATCGCTCGTGAACGTGCCGCTCTGGACGGCGAACGGAGACGCCCTCGCCCGGGGAGAGATCGACTGGGTGCGGCGGACCAGCCGCCGGATGACGATCGTGTCATCGAGCATGGCGGTCGTCCTCGGGGGTGGACTCGTGTTCGCCGGTGGCCCGTTGCTCGGCGCCTGGGCCGGCATCCGTCTTGAGGGGGGCGGATTGCTGCTCGCTGGACTCGCCTGTTGGTGGGTGCTGCTGGCCGCGATGTCGCCATGCTTCATGGTGCAGAACGCCGCCGGCGTCATCCGCCCGCAGCTGTTGGGGTGGACGGCCTACCTGGCCGTCTCGATTCCCCTCAAGTGGTACGCGGCCGGCAGGTACGGCGTGGCCGCCGTACCGATCACCGGAGCGTTGGTCTATCTGCTCACGGTCGTCCCGGGCGCTCTGCACGGATACCGCGCGGTACTCAACGATCCTGCGGCTACAGCAAAGGAAACCGACTGATGGCAGACGTGTCGACATACCCGCGCGTACTCGTGGTGGGCGCGGAGCCCTTCGGACATACGACGGGGACAGGAATCACTCTGTCCAACCTTTTCGGTGGCTGGCCGACGGACCGGTTGGCGCAGGTGCACCTGACCGCCAGGGCGCCCTCGACCGATGTGTGCCAGCACTACTTTCCGCTGGATCCGCGCAGCGCACCGGTCGACTACTGGACGCGGCGGTTCGTGGCGAAAGGTGCCCCCGGCGGCCCTCCGGCACCGGCGGCCAATCCGGCCGCGCGGTCGGCAGGCGGGCGGATGTGGCAGCACATGCGGGCGGTCGCGGATCTGAGCCCGCTCGTCCTTCCGCGACAGCTGCTCCGCTGGACCCGCCGGTACCGTCCGGAGGTCGTCTACTCGGTCCTGGGCAGCGTCCGGGTCATGAGGTTGGCCTGCGGCATCGCCCGGCACTGCGGGGTGCCGTTGGTGCCGCACTTCATGGACGACTGGCCGACCACGTTGTATGCGGACGGCGAACTGCTCGGCCTCGGCCGGCGGGCGAAGGAGGCGAACCTCCGTGAGGTGGTGCGGCTGTCCCGCTCCGGGCTCTGCATCAGCACGCCCATGGCCGACGAGTACCGCCGGCGCTACCGCATCCCCTTCGCCGCCTTCATGAACTGCGTGGACGGGGCGGCCTTTGCCGGATATCGGGCAGGCGCGCGGCCGCCTGACCCGAGGTCGGCCGAGGGCGGGGTGGAGTTCGTCTACGCCGGTGGCCTGCATCTGGGGCGATGGGCTTCACTGGCGCGGATCGGGGCGGCGCTGGAGCGCATCGTGTCGCCGCTCCCACCGGCACGGCTGACCGTGTACGCGCCCGAGCGTGACCTGGAGCACTACGCCTCGGCCTTCGCCGACCTGCCGGCGGTCCGCCTCGCGCGGTCCGTCGGCAGCACGGAGGTTCTTTCGATCCTGCGTAGCGCGGATGTCCTCGTCCACGTCGAGTCGTTCGCGCCCGAGCTCGTGCGGTACACGCGCCTGTCGCTGTCGACGAAGATCCCGCAGTACCTGGCCGCCGGTCGGCCCATCCTCGGGCACGGCCCGGGAGAGTTGGCCTCGATGCGGCACATCGTGACGGCGGACGCCGGGCTGGTGGTAGGTGAGGAGAAGGTGGAGCCGTTGGTGCGGCGCATCGAGCAACTGTGCGGCGATCCCCTGCTCCGTCAGCGCTTCGGAGACAACGGATACTCCTACGCGAAGGTGCGCCACTCGCGCCAGGAAGTGGCATCGGCGTTCGTGGCCCAACTGGCGCAGGTGGCGGGTACGGCCCGGGAGGGTGCGCGGTGAGCCGTCCACTCCGGGTGGCCCTGGTCTCGCCGTTGCCACCGCCGCAGGGAGGTATCGCGCGCTGGACCGCGATGATCGCAGGCGCTGCGCGGAGCATGGACACCGTCGACGTCGTTGTCGTGGACATCGCGCTGCGGGGAAGGTCGATCCATCAGACGTCGCTGGCACGCCGGATCCTCGCGGGAGCCGTCCAGATCGCCCGAAGCGCCTGCTCGCTCGGTTGGCAGATGGTGCGACGGCGGCCCGACGCTGTGCACGTCAACACCTCGGGGCACCTCGGCGTGGTTCGCGACCTCGTGATGCTCCGGATCTCCCGGGTGTTCGAGGTGCCGTTCGTCTATCACATCCGGTTCGGCAGGGTGCCGGAGATCGCCGCCGCAGGCCGTTGGGAGTGGCGTCTGATGCGGCGAGTCATCGAGCGGGCGTCAGCGGTGGTGGCCCTGGACGAGAAGACCGAAGACGCCATCCACAGATACGCCGACCACAAGTTGCTCGTGCGCGTTCCCAACTGCGTGGACCTGTCGACGCTGCCGCTGCGTCCCGGACAGGAATCTCCGCGGAAGCAGGTGCTCTTCGCGGGGTGGGTGATCCCCGCGAAAGGCGTCGAGGACCTGTTGGCCGCCTGGAACGACATCGAGACCACGGGCTGGGAACTGGTGGTCGCCGGCCCTGGCGAGAGGGGTTACCTGGAGCAGATCCGGCCATCCTCGCCCGAGCCCGCCGTGACCTTCCTCGGCGAGTTGGGCGGGCAGGAACTGCTGGAACTCATGGCGGGCTGCGAGGTGTTCGTACTGCCCAGCCACTCGGAGGGTTTCCCCAACGTGATTCTTGAGGCGATGGCGCTCGGGCGTCCGGTGGTGGCCACGGATGTCGGGGCGGTGGGGGAGATGCTGGGCGACGGCTGCGGCGTCGTGGTTCCGCCACACGAACCGGATCGACTTGCTGCCGCCTTGACGGCGGTGATGAGCTCCCCGAGTCACCGAAGCGAGCTCGGCGAACGGGCCAGGAGGAAGGCGGCTGCCGAATACGCGCTGCCCGCCGTCTTCGATCGGTACGAGGCACTGTGGCGCCGAGTCTCGCATCGTGACGCGTCATCACCGACCGGCGATGACGCTGAGTTGACCGCCGTCCAAGATGCCACCGGCTGAGGCGCGGCACCCGTCATGGCGGCCGGGTGTCGCGCTGGTGGTGATACCTCAGGCCGTGAGGACGCTGTCGGGCCGACGGCCTCGGGTGGCGCCGCTCGTGGTGGGACGGTGGTGTCGACCGGTGGGCAAAGACGATTCCGCAGGCTCGGCTGTCAGCGAGACGCGTCGCTGGATCCTTGCGAACACCGACAGTGCGCACAGCGAGACGAACGCGATCAGCGCCGGTCTTGTCTGTCCGAGTTGATTGTTGGCGGGCACGAAGGCGATCAGGAGAGCAAGCTGGCCGAACAGTGCCATTGAGAGGACACGGCGCTGTAGGACCGCCTCACGCCAGAACTTCGCAAGGAACCATCCCACCACTGCCATCAGGCAGACGGCGCCCGGGTACGTGAGATCCGACGCGAGCCACGGATAGATCGTCGACCAGTACATTCCGTCAGGCCAGCCGGTCGCCACCTCTGTACGGGCGGTGTACCGCCTTTCGAACTGGGGATCGAAAGGTGTGTACTGCTCCAGGTAGCTGCCAAGCGCCGGTGACGAGCCCGTCCCCTTGGCCCACTCGAACGGCACGCTGAGGTTGTGACTCAAGCCCAGGTAGCCGTGCGTGGGATAGGAGATGGTGACTGCGAGGCCGGCGGCGAGATCGTCACCGATCAGGCCGGCAACCACAGGGCTGCCCTGTACCGCCGGTCCCTGTCCGGACGTACGTGCTCGATCGCTCTGGTTGAAGGACATGTACCCGAGGAAGATCACCAACATCGCGGCGAAGGCAGCGAGATGACGCCAGTTTGTCAGCTTCATCGCCCGTGCCGGTCGAATGGATCTGGAGCCGAGAAGCAAAAGATAGCTGGCAGCCCACCAGATCAGCATGTCGCCCAGTCCTTTGAGAATTCCGATCGCCATGTAGTAGACCGCAAAGGTGGTAAGGCTGCCCAGGACATACAGCTGCAAGAGTCGACCCAGCCTCGACCAGTGGAGGACAGCAACTGGTATGAGCAGGGGATAGAGCGCTGCCAGCAACGTGAGGAGCTGCACCGGGCGCGAGAACTGTCCCTCCTGCTGTAATTGCAGAAAATACCGCTCGCCGGGGTTGGTGACGGCATGGGCGAGTTCGGTCGGGCTCGAGATGCCAATCACGTTCAGTTGCGCGATCCCGAGAAGAAGAACGTAGGTGGCGCTGACGACTACGAGTGTTCGCGGTGGGGCGTGGCGGCGACCGACGGTTGCCCCGAACGCCGTGGGCGAGGACCTAAGGGCCACGTGCATCACGTACCCGACGCACAGCGCTCCTGTGGCTGCTGACACGAACAGGGTGAGTTTCATCAGGTTCGGGCTTTCCGCTGCCCTGCCCAGAGTCAGAAAGAGCCCATAGGTGCCTACCAGGTAAATGACCGCCAGCTTGAGTGGAATGTAGGCCAAGGCCCAGCCGTGTGCGCCGTCTTGCCTCGCGCCGTGCGACGTGGCCCTCTTCACGATGGTCGTCGTCATGTGGTCAGCGCTCCTGCCCTTACGGCCTTGCCGGCGGAGGGACCGCCCGACCGATGACCTGGCTTGATGGGTGAGTGCCCTGGTTATAGCAACGATCCGCCGGCACGCTCGGGTGTTTCATGAATGTCGGTTGGCCGATGACTCAGCAGCGGTCCTGCCGGCAGCTTCGTCCGTTTTGAGCGTTCCCCCGGGGTCAACTGGCTCGTTTCCCGAGGTGGGACCGCCGCCCCGTGACCTGCGGCGTCGGTCGCCACCTGAGAACCGAGACGGGGAGCAACCAGTGACGTATTCGACCAACGGCCGCCGGGTCCTGATCACCGGAGGCACGGGTTCCTTCGGCAAGACGATGGTGCGCCGGCTCCTCGACCGCGGCGTCGGCGAGGTCCGGGTGCTCAGCCGCGACGAGGCCAAACAGGACGACATGCGCCGGCTGCTCGGCGACGACCGGGTGCGCTACCACGTCGGGGACGTGCGCGACTACGACTCGGTGCTGCGGGCCAGCCGGGGGATCGACTACATCTTCCACGCGGCGGCCCTCAAGCAGGTGCCCTCGTGCGAGTTCTTCCCGCTGGAGGCGGTGCGGACCAACGTCCTGGGCAGCGCCAACGTGGTCGAGGCGGCGGAGCGCAACGGCGTCGGCTCGGTGGTCGTGCTGAGCACCGACAAGGCCGTCTACCCCGTCAACGCGATGGGCATGAGCAAGGCGATGATGGAGAAGGTCGCCCAGGCGCACGCCCGGAACAACCCGCACAGCGCGACCACCGTCTCCTGCGTCCGGTACGGCAACGTCATGTACTCGCGCGGCTCGGTGATCCCGCTCTTCATCGAGCAGATCAAGGCGGGCCGGGCGCCCACGGTGACGGACCCGGGGATGACCCGCTTCCTGATGTCGCTGGCCGACTCGGTGGAGCTGGTCGAGCACGCCTTCCAGCACGCCCGGCCCGGCGACATCTTCATCCGCAAGGCCGCCGCCTGCACCGTCGGCGACCTGGCCGAGGCGGTCTGCGAACTCTTCGACGTGCCCGCCAAGCTCGACGTGATCGGCGTACGACACGGCGAGAAGCAGGACGAGACGCTGGCCAGCCGGGAGGAACTCGCCCAGGCCGACGACTTCGGTGACTTCCTCCGGGTGCCGCTGGACGGCCGCGACCTCAACTACGCGCTCTACGTCTCCGAGGGAGAACTCGACCAGGGGCCGCCGGAGGACTTCAACTCCGCCAACGCGCCGCGGCTGGGCGTACCGCAGATCGTCGAGCTGCTGAAGACGTTGCCGGAGGTCCGCGCGGAGCTGGCCCTGCGGGACCCGGTGCTGGCGTGCTGAGGCTGGCGGTCACCGGCGCCGGCGGCTTCCTCGGCTGGCACGTGCGGGTGCTGCTGCGCGTCCTCGGCTGGCCGGAGCCGGTCGTCGTCACCCAGGCCGACCTGGCCGACCCGCAGCGGGCCGCGGCGAAGCTCGACGGGGTCGACCGGGTGCTGCACCTGGCCGGGGTCAACCGGGGTGAGCCGGCCGACGTGGCAGCCGGCAACGTGCAGCTCGCCGCCCAGCTCGCGCAGGGACTCAAGCACTGCCCGACGCCGCCCGGCGCGGTGGTCTTCGCCAACTCGGTGCAGGCCGGAAACGGCACGCCCTACGGCGACGCCAAGGCCGCCGCCGCCGGCACCCTGGCCGACACGGGCCTGCCTGTCGACGATGTCCTGCTGCCCAACCTGTACGGGGAGCACGGCCGGCCGTTCTACAACTCCGCGGTCGCGACGTTCTGCCGGCTGCTCGCCGAGGGCGGGCAGCCGGAGGTGCACGGCGACCGTGAGCTGAGCCTGGTGCACGTCACCGACGCGGCGGCCCGGATCGTCGGCGTTCCGGCCGCAGGTTCGTGGGACCCGGCCATGCCGGCGCTGCGGACCGGCGTGCGGGCCCTCGCCGACCGGCTCGCCGACGTCGCCGCCACCTACCGGACGGGCGAGCTGCCGGCCCTGGTGGACCGGCACGACGTGCGGCTGTTCAACACCTACCGGTCGCACTGCTTCCCGGCGCACTACCCGCTGGCGCTGCCGCGCCGGGCCGACGCCCGTGGCGAGCTGGTCGAGACGGTCAGGACGCACGGGGGAGGCGGGCAGACCTTCTGCTCCACGACCCGTCCCGGGATCACCCGGGGCGAGCACTTCCACCTGGCGAAGGTGGAACGCTTCGTGGTGCTGCGCGGTACGGCGGAGATCAGCCTGCGCCGGGTCGGCGACACCGAGGTGGTGCGGTTCCCGGTCTCCGGCGACGAGCCGGTGCTGGTGGACATGCCCACCATGTGGGTGCACAAGCTGGTCAACACCGGTCCGGACGACCTGGTCACCATGTTCTGGACCAACGAGCTGTTCGACCCGGCCCGGCCGGACACCTGGCCCGAGCCGGTGGAGACGGCCCGACCGGAGCGCGCGGTGGTCGCCGCGTGAGGATCGGCCTGGTCAGCCAGTGGTACCCGCCCGAAGGGGTGTTCATCCCCGGCAACCTGGCGCGTCAACTGGCCGAGCGGGGCCACGAGGTGCGGGTGCTCACCACCTTTCCGAGCTATCCGTACGGCCGGATCTTCCCCGGCTGGCGGCAGCGCTGGCGACACACCGAGACCGACGGGCCGGTCGCCGTCCGGCGGGTGCCCGCCTATCCCAGCCACGACACGTCCGCCGCCCGGCGCGCGCTGAGCCACCTGTCCTTCGGGGCCAGCAGCGCGCTGGGCGGTCTCCGCTGGCTGGCGGACGCCGACGTCACCTACGTCTACCATCCGCCACCCACCTCGATCGCCGCGGCGGCACTGCACCGTCTGGCCCGGCGTACGCCGATCGTGCTGCACGTCCAGGACCTGTGGCCGGAGTCGGTGCTCGGGTCGGGCATGGCGCCCGCCGGCCGGACCGGCCGGGCCCTGGAGCGCAGCGTCGGGGCACTGATGCGCGCGACGTACCGCCTGGCGGGTGCCGTCGTGGTGATCTCGCCGGCGATGGCCGACCTGGTCGTGGCCCGTGGCGCGGACCCGGACCGGGTCCGGGTGGTGTGGAACTGGACCGACGACGCGCTGTTCCGGCCGGTGCCGGCGACCGACGAGGCCCGTGCGGTGCTCGGCCACCGCGGGCGCCACACCGTGATGTTCGCCGGCAACATCGGCCTGTTGCAGGGTGTCGAGACCGCGATCCGGGCGGCGGCTGCCGCCCGCGACCTGATCGACCTGGTGCTGGTGGGCTCGGGTGCCGGCGAGGAGGCCGCGCGCCGGCTCGCCGCGGACCTCGGCGCCGACAACGTGCGGTTCGTCGGCCGGCGGCCCGCCGAACAGATGGCCGAGCTGTACGCGGCTGCCGACTGGCAGCTGGTCTGCCTGCGTGACCTGCCCGCGTTGCGCGGCAGCATCCCGTCGAAACTGCAGGCCGCCCTGGCCTGCGGCAGCCCGGTGATCGCGTCGGTGGGCGGCGACGCCGCGGCCCTGGTCCGCTCGGCCGGGGTCGGCCTGGTCTCCCCGCCGGGGGACTGGCGGGCGCTCGCCGCGCGGTTCTGCGTCGCGGCGGCCGAGTCCGCGGACGTCCGGGCGGAGTTGGGCCAGCGGGCCCGACGGGTCTACCAGGAGCGTATGTCGCTGCGGGTGGGCGTGGACCAGTTCGAGGACATCCTGATCAAGCTGGCAGCAGAGAGAGGACGGGCATGACCCGGATCATGACGGTGGTCGGCACCCGACCCGAGATCATCCGACTGTCCCGGGTGATCGCCCGGCTCGACGACACCGTGGACCACCTGCTGGTGCACACCGGACAGAACTGGGACAGCACGCTCTCCGACGTCTTCTTCAAGGAGTTGCGACTGCGCGAGCCGGACCGGTTCCTCCGGGTGGACACCTCGTCGCTCGGCCGGGTGCTGGGCGGCGTGCTGGTCGGCATGGAGGCGGCGATCGCCGAGACGCGGCCGGACGCGCTGCTCGTGCTCGGCGACACCAACAGCTGCATCGCCGCGCTGATGGCCCGGCGGATGCGGGTGCCGGTCTACCACATGGAGGCCGGCAACCGCTGCTTCGACCTCAACGTCCCCGAGGAGACCAACCGGCGGCTGGTCGACCACGTCGCCGACTTCAACCTGGTCTACACGGAGCACGCCCGGCGCAACCTGCTGGCCGAGGGGCTGCACCCGCGCCGCATCCTGCACACCGGCTCGCCGATGCGCGAGGTGCTGGAGCACTACCGGGCCGACATCGCCGCGTCGGGGGTGCTGCGCCAACTCGACCTCGCACCCGGCCGGTACTTCGTGGTCAGCGCGCACCGCGAGGAGAACGTGGACCAGCCGGCCCGCCTCCAGCGTCTGCTCGACTGCCTCAAGGCGGTCCGCGACCGGTGGGGGCATCCGGTGCTGGTCTCCACGCATCCCCGCACCCGCAAGCGGTTGGAGGCGTTGGCGCCGGACGCGAGCGTCCTCGACGGGATCGCGTTCCACGAGCCGTTCGGCCTCTTCGACTACGTGCATTTGCAGACCAGGGCCTTCTGCACGCTCTCCGACAGCGGCACGATCAGCGAGGAGGCCGCGATCCTCGGCTTCCCGGCCGTGACGTTGCGCGAGTCGATCGAGCGCCCGGAGGCGCTGGACGCCGGCGGGATCATCATGACCGGCCTCGACCCGCAGGGCGTGGTCGAGGCGGTCGACGTGACCGTGGGTCAGGTCGCCGCCCAGGGGGTGCCGTGCCCGGTCGACTACCGGGTCCCGGACACCTCCCGCCGGGTGGTCGACTTCGTTCTCTCCACCGTCCGTAGGCACCACGACTGGGCGGGCATCCGCCGCTGAGACCGGCAGAACGAAAACCGGCGACCGGAACCTCCGGTCGCCGGTTTCGTGCTGCCGACGGAATGCGGGTGACAGAGGCGGGTACCTCCGGCCTGATCGGGACGGCCCGGACGGCGGCGTCGGCCGCCACCTTTGCGGACGCCGCCGACCCCTCGGGGTCGGCGGCGTCCGCACGCGACGGTGTCAGCGGGACAGCGGCACCTGCACCGAGGAGCGGCGGACCGGCCCGGCCGGGTGGTCGCAGAGCAGGGCCAGCTGCGCGACCACCTTCTCCGGATCGTCGTACGGGTCGAGGCCGCTGACCTCCATCGGGTCCAGGGCGGGCACCGTCACGTGCGAGACCAGCGGGTGCAGCGGCCGGGTGTCGGTCTCGCCGTCGCCGAACAGGTCCTCGTGCAGCTTCTCGCCGGGTCGCAGTCCGGTGTAGACGATCGGTACACCGCTGTCCGCCTGCTCGGCCATCTGCCGGGCCAGGTCGGCGATGCGGACGGGCTCACCCATGTCCAGTACCAGCGCCTCCCCGTCGCGGCCGATCTCGGCGGCCTGCAACACCAGGTGCACCGCCTCCTGCACCGTCATCAGGTAGCGGGTCACCTCCGGGTGGGTGACGGTGAGCGGGTTGCCCAGCTCGATCTGCCGCTGGAACGCGGTCACCACCGATCCGCGGCTGCTCAGCACGTTGCCGAAGCGGACGCTGAGGAAGGTGCCGGGGAAACGGGAGGCGGCGTGCGCGGTCAACCGCTCGGTGATCCGCTTCGAGTATCCGAGGACGCTGATCGGGTCGGCGGCCTTGTCGGTGGAGATGTTGACGAACCGGGCCACGTCGCGGCACGCGTCGAGCACCGAGAGGGTGCCCCAGACGTTCGTCTTCACCGCCTCGCCGGGGTGCCGCTGGAGCAGCGTGAGGTGCTTGAGCGCGGCGGCGTGGAAGATGACGTCCGGCCGGCGGTCCCGGATGATCCGCCGGATGCCCTCGTCGTCGCGGAGGTCGGCGAGGATCAGTTCGGGACCGTCCAGCATGGCCCGGCCGGCCAGCGACATCTGGAGGCCGTGCAGGGCCGACTCGTCGCGGTCGAGCATCATCAGCTCGCCCGGATCCGCCTTCATCAGCTGCCGGCACAGCTCCGAGCCGATGGAGCCACCGGCGCCGGTGACCAGGATCCGCCGGCCGGTGAGCCCGTTGCCGCTCAACTGCATGTCGGCGACGACCTGCCGGCGACCGAGCAGGTCACCGATCTGCACGTCGCGGACGTCGGTGACGGTGATCCGGTGGTCGACGAGGTCCCGGACCGGAGGCAGCACCTTGAACGCCGCCCCGGTCGGCAGGGTGGCCTCGCGGATCTCCCGGATCAGCGCGGCGTCGGCGTTGGCGACGGAGAAGATCACCGTCGTCGCGCCGGTACGCCGTACGGCCGTCGCCACGTCCCGGCGACCGCCGAGCACCCGTACCCCGCCGATGCGCAGGTCCCGCTTGTCGGGGTCGTCGTCGAGGGCGCCGACGGGCCGGTAGCGCCCGCGCGGGTCGCCGAGCATGGCCCGGAGCAGCCCCTGCCCGGCGTCGCCGAGTCCGAACAGCAGCACGGGGTCGGAGGATCGGGCGTCCGGCCGCATGGCGAGGTCGCGGCGGTGCCGGTAGGTGAACCGGGCGGTCAGCATGAACAGCAGCGCCAGGGCGCCCCCGACCAGCGGCGTGCTCGCCGGCACCGGTCGTACGCCGGCCGGCAGCAGCCCGACCAGCAGGATCGCGGCCGTGGTGGCCGCGGTGCCCGCCACCCCCTGCACCTCCTGGAGGCTGCCCAGCGGGTGGCGTCCGGAGTAGATCCGGCGCACCGCCGCGACGGCCACGTGCACGGCGGCGGCGAGGACGCCGCAGGCGGCGGCGCGGGCGAGGTGGTCGGTCGTCAGGTCGAACTCGTAGCGGAACCAGACCGCGGCGATGAACCCGCCGATCCAGGCGGTGCTGTCGGTGGCGAGAAATCCGATGGTGCGGCGGCGCACCCTGGCCCGGTACGACCTCTGCCCACCGAGGCGGGCGGGCTCTGTTTCCGGCGGCATCTGTGCTCCCTGTCAGTCTCCGACCGCTTCCGCCGTGAGGCGGAAGGAGCTTTGGGCTCCTTTAGTTGATACATGCCTTAACGCGATGTTTGGAGCTTTTCAGGTTTGATGACCGATTTTCGTTCCCGGCGGGCGGGCGTCGGTTCAGCGGGCGGGTACGCCCTTGACGACCACGCCGTCCGGCACGTCCCGCACGACGCAGGCACCCGCCCCGACGGTGCTGTCCCGTCCCACCCGCAGGCCCTGCAACACGGCCGCCGTCGTGCCGACGAGCGCCCCTTCCGCCAGGTGGCAGTCGCCGGAGACGGCGGCCAGCGGGTAGACCGACACGAAGTCGGCGAGGGTGCAGTCGTGCCCGACCGTGGCGTTCTGGTTGAGGTGCACGTGCCGGCCGACGGTGATGTTGGTGGTGGCCCGGGCCCCCGGGAAGGCCACGAAACCGGGGCCGTGCACGATGTCCGGCCCGATCGTCGCCGCGGGGTGCACGAGGCTCGCCGCCGCCGTGCCGTACGCGTCGACCCGGGCGGCGACCGCCCGCCGGACGCGCGGGTCGCCGATGCCGATGACGTGGTGCGTGTCCGGGGGCGCGTCGCGCAGCCAGGCGACGCCGCCGAGGCAGGGCACGTCGAGCCGCTGCATCCGTTTCAGGTTCTCCTCGGAGGGCCGGTCGTCGACGAACCCGAGGAGGCGCCAGCGCGGCCGGCCGGTGGCGGCGTCCATCGCCCGGGCGATCGTGAGGACCTCCCGGCCGTGGCCGCCGCAGCCGACGACCACCAGGGGGATCGTCACGCCGTCGACGCTCCCACCCGTTCCGTCAGGAACTCGCCGACGGCGGCGAGGACGAGGCCGACCTGCCGCTCGTTGAGGGCGCTGCCGCTGGGCAGGGCCAGCCCGTCGGCGAACAACCGCTCGGCAACCCCGGTGACGAGGCGCTCGGCGTCGGCGTACGCCGGTTGCAGGTGCATCGGCTTCCAGACCGGTCGCGTCTCGATGTCCCGCCCGGCCAGGTGGGCGGCGAGGTCGGCGGCCCGCCAGCCGGACCGCTCCGGGTCGACCGCGATGGTGGTCAGCCAGCAGTTGGAGCCGGCATCCTCCACGCCGAGCAGGCGCACACCCGGAACCGGGGCGAAGAGCTTGGCGTAGCGGTCGCGCAGGTGCCGGCGTCGGGTGATCATCCCGTCCAGCCGGACGAGCTGGGCACGCCCCAGCGCGGCGAGCAGGTTGCTGAGCCGGTAGTTGTAGCCCGTCTCGCGGTGCTCGTAGTGCGGTGTCGGTTCGCGGGCCTGGGTCGACAGGAACCGGGCCCGGGCGAGCAGGTCCGGGTCGTCGGAGACGAGCATCCCACCGCCCGAGGTGGTCATGATCTTGTTGCCGTTGAAGGAGAGGATGCCCACCTGCCCGAAGGAGCCGGCCGGTCGGCCGTGATGGGTCGCGCCGAGGGCCTCCGCGGCGTCCTCGACGACCGGCACGCCCGCCGCCGCGCAGACCGGGGCCAGCGCGGTGTGGTCGGCGCAGCTGCCGAAGAGGTCGACGGGGACGACCGCCCCGACGCGCTCCCCCCGGGCGGTGAGGGTCCGGATCAGCTCCTCCACGCCGGCGACGTCGATGTTCCCGGAATACGGATCACAGTCGACGAAGACCGGCCGGGCACCGGTGTACCGGACCGCGTTCGCGGTGGCCACGAAGGTCAGCGTCGGCACGATGACGGCGTCCCCGGGCCTGACTCCCACCCCGAGCAGCGCCAGGTGCAGCGCGGCCGTGCCGGAACTCACGGCCACGGCCCCGCAGGTGCCCACCCGGGCGGCGACCTCGCGCTCGAACGCGTCGAGGTCCGGCCCCACGGGCGCTACCCAGCCGGATCGCAGGGCCGCGACCAGGTACGACTCCTCCAGCGGCCCGACGTCGGGCGGGGAGAGGTGGATGGTCCGGCTCATCGGCGACCTCCGGCGGGGACGGCCAGGTCGGCGTCCGGTCCCGGCCGGGCGTCCGGCCCTGACCGGGCGGGGACCAGTGAGGGCGTGCCGAGGAACTCGGGCGCGGTGGCCGAGCCCGCCGCGGAGATCCCCTCGCGGCGCAGCACGGTGCGGACGGTCGCGGCGAGGATCGACAGGTCCAGCCGCAGGCAGCGGTGGTCGACGTACCAGACGTCCAGGTCCAGCTTCTCCTCCCAGCCCAGGCTGTTGCGCCCGCGCACCTGGGCCAGCCCGGTGACGCCCGGCCTGACCTCGTGCCGGCGGGCCTGGGTGGGGGAGTAGCGCGGCAGGTACGCGGTGAGCAGGGGACGGGGGCCGACCAGGCTCATGTCGCCGCGCAGCACGTTGACCAGCGTCGGCAGCTCGTCGAGGCTGGTGGAACGCAGGAACCGCCCGAGCGGCGTGAGCCGGTCCCCGTCACGCACCCGCCCCCGCTGCGGATCGGGCGGGAGCATGGTGCGGAACTTGACCAGCTCGAACACCTGGCCGTGCCGTCCCACGCGCGGCTGCCGGAACAACACCGGCCGGCCGAGTCCCACCGCCACCAGCACCGCCACCACGAGGATCAGGGGCGCGGCCAGCACGAGCAGCAGCACGGCCGCCGCCACGTCGACCGCCCGCTTGAGCGTCTCCCGGTGGGACCGGCGCGCGAGGTCCACCGGCGTGTCCACGGAACCAGGCAAGGTCTCGACCTCCAGGTAGAGTCAGGCACACGCGACAAACCCGTTCTAACAGGGATTAACGTCGCATAGGCGCCGAATCGCGACACTCGACGCTGATCCCGACAGGTCAACCGCCCAACGGCCTGTCAGGACGCGGCCCGGCACGGACGGAACTCTCCGCCACCCATCTCCGCCACCCATGCCGTGCCGCCGGCCGTCGCCGATCGCGTCCGGCCCGAGGTCCGCCGCCCGCTGACCCAGGTCAGGGCGTCTCGTCGCCCGCGTCCAGCCGCCGGGTGAGCAGGGTGCGCAGCGGGATCGACTCGCCGTCGCGACCACCCGCACCGACCACGAGCGGTGGCGGACCGGGCTGCGGCTCGGCCCCGAACAGCCGGGCACGCAGGCCGCCCGTCACTGTCAGCAGGTGGAACCGCCCGTCGACGTCGACGGCCCGGGTACGGGCCCGGTCGACGTACCAGCCGCGCAGCCCCGTCCGGTAGCTTCCACGCCCGTCGAGGCCCCGCGCGGTGAGCCGCTCCGTGGGCAGCCCGCGCCGGGCCGCCTCGGCCACGAACCAGGCGACGAGCTCCGCCGCCTCGGCCTGCTCGGCGGCCCGCCGGCGCTCGTCGGCCGCCGCGTGCGCCCGCACCGCCCGTCGCTGCCGCTCCCGCCACTCCAGGCCGTCGCCCTCATCCACGACGGCGACGGTACGCCCCGACGCCCGCCACGGGAAAGCGTCCGGCCCCGGTCCCCACTCGCCGGTCCCACTCGCCGGTCCCACTCGCCGGTCCCACTCGCCGGTCCCACTCGCCGGTCCCACCCGCCGGTCCCACCCACCGGGTCCTACCCACCGGCCCTCGCCGGTCCGACCGCCGGATGGGCGACCGCTCCGTGGGCGGTGGTGGGCGGTGGTGGCCGCCGAGCCGGTCCGCGGGCGAAAGGGTCGTAGGACGCTGTCGAGCTGAGTCGTCTGCGACATCAGGCGGTGCGTGGATCCGCTGTGGCACCAGACGGCCCTGAATCGTCTGCGACATCAGCTCGACAGCGTCCCGGGTGTGGATCCTCCGCCGGCCGGCAGCGCCCCGAGCCGCTTGCCGGCCGGCGTGACGATGTCAGGCCAGTCCAGCCCGACGCAGCGCGTCCGCCATGGCGTCGTTGGCCGGCGCGGGCCCCGCTCCACCACGGCCCTGCCGCTGCGCCCCGCCGCCCTGCCCGGTCTGCCCGCCGCGTCCGCCGCCCGAGGCACCCCGGTCACCGCGCCCGCCGCCCTGACCTGTCTGACCGCCCTGCCCGGTCTGCGCGCCGCGCCCGCCGCCCTGCCCGCCGCCCTGCCCGCCGCGCCCGCCGCCCTGGCCGGTCTGACCGCCCTGCGGGGCGGCCCGGTCACCGCCCTGACCGCCCCGCAAGGCACCCCGGTCACCGCGTGGCCCGCCCGGCCCGCCCTGCCCGCCGCGCTCGCGGCGACCGCCGTCCGGGCCGCCGCGCCCGGCGCCCGCCTCCGCGTCGTCCTCGAGCCGGAGGGTGAGCGAGATCCGTTTGCGGGGCACGTCGACGTCGAGCACCTTGACCCGGACCACGTCGCCGGACTTGACCACCTCGCGCGGGTCCTTGACGAAGGTCCGGGACATGGCCGAGACGTGCACCAGCCCGTCCTGGTGCACGCCGACGTCCACGAACGCGCCGAACGCGGCAACGTTGGTCACCACACCCTCCAGCACCATTCCGGGCACCAGGTCGCCGATCTTCTCCACCCCCTCGACGAAGGTGGCGGTGCGGAACTCCGGCCGGGGATCGCGACCCGGCTTCTCCAACTCGGCGAGGATGTCGGTGACGGTGGGCAGGCCGAAGGTGTCGTCGACGAAGTCGGTGGCCCGCAACCCCCGCAGGATGGCGCTCCTGCCGATCAACGACCGCAGATCCTGCCCGGTGCTGGACAGGATCCGGCGCACCACCGGGTACGTCTCGGGGTGCACGCTGGAGGAGTCCAGCGGGTCGTCGCCGCCGGGGATGCGCAGGAAGCCGGCACACTGCTCGAAGGCCTTCGGCCCGAGCCGGGCGACCTTCTTCAGCTCCACCCGGGTGCGGAACGGGCCGTTGGCGTCGCGGTGCAGCACGATGTTCTCCGCCAGCCCGGCGCCGATGCCCGAGACCCGGGTCAGCAGCGGCGCGGAGGCGGTGTTGACGTCGACCCCGACCGCGTTGACGCAGTCCTCGACCACCGCGTCCAGCGACCGGGAGAGCTTCACCTCCGACAGGTCGTGCTGGTACTGGCCGACTCCGATCGAGCGCGGGTCGATCTTGACCAGCTCGGCGAGCGGGTCCTGCAGACGGCGGGCGATGGAGACCGCGCCGCGCAGCGAGACGTCCATCCCGGGCAGCTCCTGCGAGGCGTACGCGGAGGCGGAGTAGACCGACGCGCCGGCCTCGGAGACCACCACCTTGGTGAGGTTGAGCTGCGGGTACCGCTTGATCAGCTCGCCGGCGAGCTTGTCGGTCTCCCGGCTGGCGGTGCCGTTGCCGATGGCGACCAGCTCGACGCCGTGCGCCCCGGCCAACCGGGCGAGAGTCTCGATCGAGGCGTCCCACTGCCGGCGCGGCTCGTGCGGGTAGATCGTGTCGGTGGCGACCACCTTGCCGGTGGCGTCCACGACGGCGACCTTCACGCCGGTACGCAGGCCCGGGTCCAGCCCCATGGTGGGCCGGGTGCCGGCCGGCGCGGCGAGCAGCAGGTCCCGCAGGTTGGTGGCGAAGACCCGCACCGCCTCCTCCTCGGCCGCCTGCCACAGCCGCATCCGCAGGTCTGCCCCGAGGTGGATGAGAACCCGGGTGCGCCAGGCCCAGCGCACCGTGTCGGCCAGCCACCGGTCGGCCGGCCGGCCCTGGTCGCTGATGCCGAACCGGCCCGCGATCGCCGCCTCGTAGCGGGTCGGCCCGGTGACCGGCGCGTCGGTCTCGCCGGCCTCCTCGGGCTCCATGGTCAGGTCGAGCATGCCCTCCTTCTCGCCCCGGAACATGGCCAGGATCCGGTGCGAGGGCAGCTTCGGGTACGGCTCGGCGAAGTCGAAGTAGTCGGCGAACTTCGCCCCGGCCGACTCCTGCCCGTCGCGTACCCGGGAAACCAGCCGGCCCCGCGACCACATCTGCTCGCGCAGCGTGCCGATCAGGTCGGCGTCCTCCGCGAAGCGCTCGATGAGGATGGCCCGGGCGCCCTCCAGGGCGGCGGCGGGATCGGCCACGCCCCGCTCCGCGTCCACGTAGCCGGCGGCGGCCTGGCGCGGATCCTGCCCCGGGTCGGTGAGCAGCGACTCGGCGAGCGGCTCCAGCCCGGCCTCGCGGGCGATCTGCGCCCGGGTCCGGCGCTTGGGCTTGTAGGGCAGGTAGATGTCCTCCAGGCGGGACTTCGAGTTGGCCGCCATGATCTGCGCTTCCAGGGCCTCGTCGAGCTTGCCCTGGCCGCGGATCGACTCCAGCACCGCCGCGCGCCGCTCGTCCAACTCGCGCAGGTAACGCAGCCGCTCCTCCAGGGTGCGCAGCTGGGTGTCGTCGAGCAGGCCGGTGGCCTCCTTGCGGTAGCGGGCGATGAACGGCACGGTCGAGCCGCCGTCGAGCAGCTCCACGGCCGCCCGTACCTGGCGCTCGGCGACGCCGAGCTCCTCGGCGATCCGCTGATGAACAGAGAGGGTCACGATCTCGATCCGCCTTAGGTGTGGGTTCCGCTGTGCATTCTGCCGGCCCGCACCGACGGTCGCCCCCGCCCCCGGCCCGGCGTGCCGTTCCCACCCGCGCCGCCCGCGACGCTGCCGGCCGGCGCGCCGTCGCCTTCCGACCCGGCCGGCGTGCGCCGTACCGGCCCGCGCTGCGCTAGCGTGGCGATCATGGAACCTCCCGCGGACCCGCGTGCCCGGCGGCTCTTCGGCGGCAGCGCCCGGGCGCTCGGCGACCTCGCTGCCAGCCCGTTCCGGGCCGACCGGGACCGCATCGTGGCCTCGCCGTTCTTCGCCCGGCTGAACGGCGTGACCCAGGTGGTCAGCCCCGGCGGCTCCGGCCTGCTCGTGCACAACCGGCTCACCCACAGCCTGAAGGTGGCGCAGGTGGCGCGCGCCATCGCCGAGCGGCTCACCGCCGACGACCGGCACCGCGACCTGTTGGAGAAGCTGGGCGGCTGCGACCCGGACGTGGTGGAGGCCGCTGCCCTCGCGCACGACCTCGGGCACCCGCCGTTCGGGCACCTGGGGGAGCGGGTGCTGGACCGGCTGGCCCGGCAGCGGCTCGGGCTGACCGACGGCTTCGAGGGCAACGCCCAGTCGTACCGGATCGTCACCAGCACCGAGATCCGCGGCGCGGCGACCACCGGTCTGGACCTCACGGCGGCGGTGCGGGCGGCGCTGCTGAAGTACCCGTGGACGCGGCTGGACCATCCCGACCCGCACCCCCGGCTGTTGGACCCGCCGCCGCGCGGCGCCACCCCGCCGCCCGACGACCCGGACAGCGGCTCGTCGAAGTTCGGGGCGTACCGGACCGAGATCGACGACCTGCGGCAGGCCCGGGAGCCGTTCGTCGGCCGGATCCCGGACTGGCAGCAGACCGTCGAGGCGTCGGTGATGGACACCGCCGACGACATCGCGTACGCCATCCACGACGTGGAGGACTTCTACCGGGTCGGAGTGCTCCAGCAGGGCGCGGTGGCCGCCGAACTGATGGCCTGGCAGCGCGAGAGCGGGCACTTCCGGGCCATCACCGACGCGGCCCTGGCCGCTGCCGCCCGACGGCCCGGTGCGGCGATCGAGCGGCTGCGCCGGCAACTGCACCGCAAGGACGCCTGGATCGCCGACGACGAGGCGTTCGCCGCCGCCGTCGAACACGTCCGCGAGGAACTGGTCGAAGGGCTGCTGGCCATGCCCTTCGACGGATCCATCGAGGCGGAGCAGTACGTGGCCCGGTTCTCCGCCCGCTGGACGACCCGCTTCGTCGACGCGATCACGGTGGTCGGGCAGCCGGCGGTCCGCTCCGGCCACGTGCTGCTCGCTCCGGCGCAGTGGCACGAGGTGCAGGTGCTCAAGTTCGTCCACCACCGGTTCGTGCTGGCCCGGCCGGACCTGGCCCTGCACCAGCGTGGGCAGGCGCGGCTGCTGGGCACCCTGGTGGAGGCGCTGCTGGAGTGGCTGCTCGACCCCGAGGAGGAGTCCCGGCTGCCGCGGCGCCTACACGACCTGGTGGAGCTCGCCGAGGCGGAACTGCACCCGCGTACGCCGGACCGGATCGGCAAGGCGCGCGGGCGGGCGATCGTCGACTTCGTCGCCCAGCTCACCGACGGCCAGGCGGTCGCCATGCTGGATGCCCTGTCGGGCCGTTCCGGGGCCCTCTGGACCGACGCCTTCGTCCTCTGAGGGCCGTCAGGCGACCGCCTGCCACCAGCCGTCGACGGGGGGTGGGTCGTCCACCACCACCCGCTCACCGGGGCGGGGTACGGCGAGGCGTACGTCCCGGGCCTTCGCCTCGGCCCAGATCCGGTCCACCGGCTCGGACCAGGCGTGCAGGGCGAGGTTGAACGTCGCCCAGTGCACCGGGAGGAGCAGCCCGCCGCGCAGGTCGAGGTGGGCGGCGACGGCCTCCTCGGGAAACATGTGGATGCTCGGCCAGGCCCGGTCGTACGCCCCGATCTGCATCAGCGTGACGTCGAACGGCCCGTGCCGGGAGCCGATCTCGGCGTAGCCGTCGAAGTAGCCGGAGTCGCCGGTGTAGAAGACCTTCCGGTGCGCACCGGCCACCACCCAGGAGCTCCAGAGCGTGCCGTCGCGGCGCAGCCCCCGGCCGGAGAAGTGCTGGGCGGCGGTGGCGGTGATCTCCAGCCCCGCCACCCGGTGGCTCTCCGACCAGTCCAGCTCCACGATCCGTTCCGCCGGTACGCCCCAGCGGTCCAGGTGCGCGCCCACCCCCAGCGGCACCAGGAACGGCGCCGACTGGCTGGTCAGCAGCGCCCGGACGGTTGCCATGTCGAGGTGGTCGTAGTGGTCGTGCGAGATCAGGATCGCGTCCACCGGGGGCAGTTCGTCGAGGCGTACCGGCGGCTCGTGCAGGCGGCGCGGCCCGACCAGGGCCGACGGCGAGCACCGGTCGCTCCACACCGGGTCGAGCAGCACCTTGCGGCCCTCGATCTCGATCAGCGCGGAGGCGTGGCCGTACCAGACGATGTTCAGCTCGTGTGTGACGTCGGTGGCCGGGGCGGTGCCCGGGCGCAGCAGCGGCACCGCGGTGCCCGGCCGGCGCTTCTGCTTCCCGAAGATCAGCTCACGGACCAGGCCGCGGTCGGGGGCGCCGGCCATCGAGCGGGTGCCGCCCGGGTTGTGGAAGGTGCCGTCGCGGAACCGGGGCGAGCGGGCGGCCCGCTCCGCACGGGCGCCGGTGAGCCGACCGCCCAGCGCCGCCGGCACGTCCCGGGCCACCCACGCGAGCCCGGCCAGCGCGGCCAGTCCGGCCGCCCCGCGCAGCCGTCGCCCGAGCGCCCGGTCGAGTCCCGCGCGTTCCGCTGGTGCGCCCATCGTCGTCCCTCCGCCGTGTCCCGTCGTACACGGTAGCCCGGCCACCGAGGGACCGCCGGAGGGTCGCCGAGGGCCCGCCGCCACGGCGGGCCCTCCGCGTCGCAGGGTGACTCAGCCGCCGTTGCTGGGCCGCTGCGTGGCCGGCCGGTGGGTGACGCCGGTGCCGGTGAGGCGGTCGACCGCGGCGAGGAAGCGCCGGCCCATCCGGGCCCGGGCCTCGACGGCGGGGTGCGTCGCGCCGTAGTTGTCCGGCTCGGCCTGCCCGTCCGCGAAGAGGGCGTACGTCAGCACGGGCGCGCCGGCGGCGTCGAAGATCACCCCGGCCTCGTGCCGGGCGTCAGCGAACCAGCCGGCCTTCGTGGCGATCCGGGCCCGTTCGACCGAGGACATGACGCGCCGGACCCCGTCGGTGTACGCGACGGGGGCGCGCAGTTGCCGGAGCACGAACGCCGTGCTGGCCGGCGAGAGCAGCGTGCCGCCCACCAGCGCGCGCAGCAGGTCGTGGGTCTCCCGGGGGGTGCTGGTGCCGAGGAAGAACCGGTTGGGGTTGGCGACCGGCTGCACCTGCGTGTTCGGGAAGCCCTTGCTGCGCAGGATCTCGTTGAGCTCGGCAGCCGGGCAGACCAGGCCGCACAGCCGTACCGCCGTGTCGTCGGAGACGGTCAGCAGGTTGGCCAACGCGTGACCGAGCGTCACGGAACTCGGGTACGCCCCGTCCAGGCTGAAGATGCCGTCCCCGCCGGGCACCACGATCGCGGCGGTCACCTCGACCCGCTGGTCGAGCGTCAGCAGCCCCCGGTCGACCTTGTCGAGCACCGCCGCGGCCACCGCGATCTTGTTGACGCTGTAGGCCTCGATCCGTCGGTCCGGCTCGTCGGACACCGCCACCACCGGCTCACCGGCCGGGTCGGCGACGCTGACGTACGCCTGCCAGTTGCCGCCGGCGCTCTCGGTCTCCCGGGCATACTTCGCGGCCACCCGACGGGCGGCCTGCGAGGGTGTCGTCGGAGCCGGCTCGTCGACCTCGGGGGCGGCGGACGCCGGCGTGGCGGCGCCGAGCACCGTTCCCGCCGTGGCCACCGTGCCCAGTCCCAGCGCGGTCCTGCGGTTCACCCGGATAGTCAATCGTCTCTCCCGTCGTGGTGGGCCGGAGTGCTCTCCGGCCCACCACCCTAGGTGAGATGATCGACGCCGGTGATCCCGCGAGGGGCTCACCGTCCGGTCACGGTGCGAGCACGACCTTGACGCAGCCGTCCTCCTTCTTCTGGAACATCTCGTACGCCTGCGGCGCCTGCGCGAGCGGCACCCGGTGGGTACGCAGGTCCTCCACGCCCAGTGGGTCGTCGTCGCCGGAGAGCAGCGGGATGATCTCGTCGGTCCACCGGCGCACGTGGCACTGTCCCATCCGCAGTTGGATGCCCCGGTCGAACATCTCCATCAGCGGCATCGGGTCGACCTCGCCGCCGTACACGCCGGAGACGGAGACGGTGCCACCCCGCCGGACGGCCTTGACCGCGGCCCTGAGCACGACCAGCCGGTCGACGCCCGCCTTGTCGGTCATGGTCTGGGCGAGCTTGTCGGGCAGCAGCCCGGCGGCGGTCTGGGCGAGCTTGCCGAGGGGCGCGCCGTGGGCCTCCATGCCCACCGCGTCGATGACGGCGTCGGGGCCGCGCCCGTCGACGAGGTCGATCAGCGCGCCCGGCACGTCGTCGAGTTCGCTGACGTCGAGCACCTCGATGCCGTGCCGGCGGGCCATCGCCAGCCGCTCCGGCACCAGGTCCAGCCCGATCACCCGGTCCGCGCCGAGGTGCCGCCCGATGCGGGCGCAGAGTTGGCCCACCGGCCCGAGCCCGAAGACGGCGAGGGTGCCGCCGGGCGGGGTGTCGGCGTACCTCACCGCCTGCCAGGCGGTCGGCAGGATGTCGGACAGGTAGAGCCAGCGCTCGTCGGGCCCGGTGTCGGGAACCTTGATCGGGCCGAACTGGGCGTGCGGGACCCGCAGGTACTCCGCCTGCCCGCCGGGCACCGAGCCGTAGAGCGAGGTGTAGCCGAACAGCGAGGCGCCCTTGCCCTCGGCGGTGACCTGGGTGGTCTCGCACTGCGCGTACAACTGGCGGTCGCACATCCAGCAGGCGCCGCAGGAGATGTTGAACGGCACCACCACCCGGTCACCCGCCCTGAGCCGGGTCACTCCAGGACCCACCTCCTCGACGATGCCCATCGGCTCGTGGCCGAGGACGTCACCGGGCTTCAGGTACGGCCCGAGCACCTCGTACAGGTGCAGGTCGGAGCCGCAGATCGCGGTCGAGGTGATCCGGACGACCGCGTCCGTCGGCTCCACGATCCGCGGGTCGGGCACCTCCTCCACCCGTACGTCCCGCTTGCCCTGCCAGGTCAGTGCCCTCATGTCCCGCCGTCCCTCCTCGTGTCGTCCCCCGGAGTGCTACCCGCCTGCGGCGGGGTGAACCGGAGAACCACCCGCCGTCCGATTCCCGGTGGCTTCCTTTCCGGTGGCCTTGCTCCGGTGGCCTTGCTCCCGGCGGTCTTGTTCCTGGCGGCGTTGCGACGGCCCGAAGTCCCGGGTGAAGAGGTGTGCCGGGGTGCGCCGCGCGGGCGCGGTCGAGCTGCCCCAAGGTGTGGGCAGCTCGACCGGTGGGGTGGGCGGTCCAGCCCCTGTCGAGCTGCCCCGTGGGATGGGGCATGTGGGTACGTGGGGCGTCGGGGTGGTGCCGGCAGGTTGGGGCGTGGGGTGCGTGAGGTGTGCGTCGGGATGGTGCCGGCAGGTCGGGATGGGGCGTCCGGTTGGTGCCGGCCCCGTATCGGAACGCTGGCGGGAAGTGTGCTGCGGGTGCCGCCGTGATGGCGGCCGGTCGGAGGGCTGGCCGGTCGGAGGGCTGGCCAGACAGCCGGGACAGCGCGCCGAGCAACGCCACGGCGACGATGGCTGGTCTCATGGACGGGGCAGCTCGACAGGGGCCGTCGAGTCCTGCCCCGTCACCTCGACGCGGTGGAAATTTGGTCGTCGAGTCGTGAAGGGGAGAGCGGAAAGCGGGCGGGCCGCCGCACCCGCAGGGGTACGGCGGCCCGCCCGTCCGGTCTGGTCCTCAGGAGCCGGGGGTGTCGTCGCCCCGCTTCGACGTGGCCATCAGGAAGTCGCGGTTGAGCCGGCCGATGGTGTTCAGCGGGATGCCCTTCGGGCAGACCACGGTGCACTCACCGGCGTTGGTGCAGCCGCCGAAGCCGGCCTCGTCGTGCGCGTCGACCATGCCGATCACCCGGGTGTAGCGCTCCGGCTGGCCCTGCGGCAGCAGCGAGAGCTGGGTGACCTTCGCCGCGGTGAAGAGCATGCCGGAACCGTTCGGGCAGGCCGCCACGCAGGCGCCGCAGCCGATGCACTCCGCCGCCTCGAAGGCGGCGTCCGCGTTGGCCTTGGCGACCGGGGTCGAGTGCGCCTCGGGGGCGCTGCCGGTCGGCGCGGTGATGTAGCCGCCGGCCGCGATGATCTTGTCGAAGGCGCTCCGGTTGACCACCAGGTCCTTGATGACCGGGAAGGCCCGGGCGCGCCACGGCTCGATGTCGATCGTCTCGCCGTCGGTGAACTGCCGCATGTGCAGCTGGCAGGCCGTGGTGCCGCGCTGCGGCCCGTGCGCGTCACCGTTGATCATCAGACCGCACATGCCGCAGATGCCCTCGCGACAGTCGTGGTCGAACGCCACCGGCTCCTCGCCGGCGAGGATCAGCCGCTCGTTGAGCACGTCGAGCATCTCCAGGAAGGACATGTCCGGGGAGACGTCGTCGACCTTGTATGTCACCATCCGACCCTTGTCCTCGGGGCCGGTCTGGCGCCAGATGCGCAGGGTCAGGTTCACTTGTAGCTCCGCTGCGTGGGGTGGACGTATTCGAAGTTCAGGTCTTCCTTGTGCAGCACCGAGGGCTCGCCCGTGGCGGTGAACTCCCAGGCCGCCACGTACGCGAAGCGCTCGTCGTCGCGCTCCGCCTCGCCGTCGGGCGTCTGGTGCTCGGCGCGGAAGTGACCGCCGCAGGACTCCTCGCGGTGCAGGGCGTCGATGCACATCAGCTCGGCCAGTTCGAAGAAGTCGGCCACCCGGCCGGCCTTCTCCAACGACTGGTTGAGTCCTTCGCCGCTGCCGGGCACCTTGACCCGCTGCCAGAACTCCTCGCGCAGGGCGCGGATCTCGTCGATCGCCTTGCGCAGCCCGGCCTCACTGCGCTCCATGCCGCAGTGCTCCCACATGATCTGGCCCAGCTCACGGTGGAACGAGTCGACGGTCCGGTCCCCGTCGACGGCCAGCAGCCGCTGGATCCGGTCCTCGACGTCGGCGCGGGCCTGCACGGCCGCCGGGTGCGTGGCGTCGACCTTCTCCAGCGGGTTGGACGCCAGGTAGTGGGCGACGGTGTTCGGCAGCACGAAGTAGCCGTCGGCCAGGCCCTGCATCAGCGCCGAGGCGCCGAGCCGGTTCGCGCCGTGGTCGGAGAAGTTCGCCTCGCCGATCACGAAGAGGCCCGGGATGGACGACTGGAGGTCGTAGTCGACCCAGAGGCCACCCATCGTGTAGTGCACGGCGGGGTAGATGCGCATCGGGACCTCGTACGGGTCCTCGCCGGTGATCCGCTCGTACATCTCGAAGAGGTTGCCGTACTTGGCCTCGATGGCCTTACGGCCGAGCCGGTTGATCGCGTCGGCGAAGTCCAGGTAGACGCCGAGCCCGGTCTGGCCGACGCCGCGTCCCTCGTCGCAGACGTTCTTGGCGGCGCGGGAGGCGATGTCGCGGGGGACCAGGTTGCCGAAGGAGGGGTAGATCCGCTCCAGGTAGTAGTCCCGATCCTCCTCGGGAATGTCCTTCGGGCCACGGGCGTCGCCCTTGGCCTTGGGCACCCAGACCCGGCCGTCGTTGCGCAGCGACTCGCTCATCAGGGTCAGCTTCGACTGGTGGTCGCCGGAGACCGGGATGCAGGTCGGGTGGATCTGCGTGTAGCAGGGGTTGGCGAAGTACGCGCCCTTGCGGTGCGCCCGCCAGGTGGCGGTGACGTTGCAGCCCTTGGCGTTGGTGGAGAGGTAGAAGACGTTGCCGTAGCCGCCGGAGGCGAGCACGACCGCGTCCGCGAACTCGGTGGTGATCTCGCCGGTGACCATGTCCCGCACGACGATGCCCCGGGCCCTGCCGTCGACGACGATCAGCTCCAGCATCTCGTGCCGGGCGTTCATCTCCACGTTGCCGAGGCCGATCTGCCGTTCCAGCGCCTGGTACGCGCCGAGCAGCAGCTGCTGGCCCGTCTGGCCCCGGGCGTAGAAGGTGCGCTGCACCTGCGCGCCGCCGAAGGAACGGGTGTCCAACAGGCCGCCGTACTCGCGGGCGAACGGGACGCCCTGGGCGACGCACTGGTCGATGATGTTGACCGACACCTCGGCCAGCCGGTGCACGTTCGACTCCCGGGAACGGAAGTCGCCGCCCTTGACGGTGTCGTAGAAGAGCCGGTGCACCGAGTCACCGTCGTTGCGGTAGTTCTTGGCGGCGTTGATGCCGCCCTGCGCGGCGATGGAGTGCGCCCGGCGCGGACTGTCCTGGTAGCAGTAGGACCTGACCTGGTAGCCCTGCTCGGCGAGCGTGGCGGCGGCCGAGCCGCCGGCCAGGCCGGTGCCGACCACGATCACCGTCAGCTTGCGGCGGTTGGCCGGGTTGACCAGCTTGGCCTCGAAGCGGCGGCGTTCCCAGCGGGTCTCGACCGGGCCGTCGGGAGCCTTGGTGTCGGCGATCGGGTCGCCCTCGGTGTAGAGATCCATGTCAGGACACCAATCCGGTGAGTACGGCGAACGGGACCGCCAGGTAGCCGGCGCAGAGCGCGACGGAGAAGCCCAGCGCCACGGCTCGGGCCCGCCGCTCGCCGCGCGGGCTCTGCTGGCCGAGGCTGCGCAGCGCGCTGAACAGGCCGTGCCGCAGGTGGAAGCCGAGGGTGACGATCGCCAGGGTGTAGAAGAGCGTCACGTACCAGCGTTCCGGGGCGAAGTCGGCCACCACGTTGGCGTACGGCCGGCTGGGGTCGCCGACGGGGTTCAGCGTGCCGGTGGTGAGGTCCAGGAGGTGGTAGATCACGAAGAGCAGGATGATCACGCCACCCCAGCGCATCGTGCGGGCCGCGTAGCTGCCCCGGACCTTCTTGCGGTGCGCGTACCGCACGGGGCGGGCGGCGCGGGCGCGCACGGCGAGGGTGGTCGCGGCCCAGATGTGGCCGAGCACCGCCACCAGCAGGCCGATCCGCATGATCCACAGGAACCACGTGCCGGGCAGCAGCGGGGCGCCGATCTCGCGCAGCCAGTGCGCGTAGTGCTCGAAGGAGGCAGCCCCCGTGAAGATCTTCAGGTTGCCGAGCATGTGCGCGATGAGGAACGACACCAGGATGATGCCCGTCACCGCCATGACGGCCTTCAGGCCGACGCTGGAGCGGATGGGCGACCGAGTTTGCGTGACTACCACGCGATCGACGCTAGGAGCACTTGATTCAGTCGTCCAATGCATCGAACTCGCAGTCTTGATAGCTATAGGCTATGTAGATGCAGCTCCATCAGCTGAAGTACTTCGTAGCGGTGGCGGAAGTACGACATTTCACCCAGGCCGCCGACATCGTGGGCATCACCCAGCCCTCGCTGAGTAAGCAAGTTCACGCTCTTGAGGAGGCCCTCGGGGCCCCGCTGTTCGAGCGGGTAAGGGGCAACATCACCCTCACCGCGGCAGGTGAGGTGCTGCTGCCGCTGGCCAAACGGATCCTGGCCGACGTGGACACCGCGACCCGCGAGGTGCAGGAGCTGGTCGGCCTGCGTCGCGGCCGGGTCCGGCTCGGCGCCACCCCCAGCCTGGCCACCTCGCTCGCCCCGCCGGTGCTGCGCCGGTTCCGTGACGCCCACCCCACCATCGACCTGCGGGTGGAGGAGAGCGGCTCGCAGGACCTGGTCCGCGGCCTGCTCCGCGGCGACCTCGACCTGGCGCTGATCATCATGCCGGCCCAGGGCACCGACCCCGGGCTGCGCGCCGACCCGATCCTGCGGGAGAGCCTGGTGGTCGCCTCGGTCGAGGAACTGCCGGCGGCCAGGGACACTGGCCGGCTGCACGTCACCGACCTGCGCGACCAGCCGATGGTGATGTTCCGGGAGGGCTACGACCTGCGCGACGCCACCATCCAGGCCTGCCGGGAGGCCGGCTTCGAGCCGACCATCGCCGTCGACGGCGGCGAGATGGACGCGGTGCTGAGCTTCGTGGAGGCCGGGCTGGGCATCGCGCTCGTCCCCGGGATCGTGGTGGCCCGACGTCCGGGCGTGCGCGTCACCCGGCTGGCCCCGCCCGGCGTCCGGCGGACCATCGCGGTCGCCCGGCGCCGCGACGTGGTGCCCACCCACGCCGGCCGGGAGTTGCGCCGGATACTGCTGGACTACGTCCGCGACGCCACCACCGACGGGGACCTGCCGCCGGGCGTCGAGCCACTCTGACCCCGCCGACGGGCACCGCGAGTGCGCACGACGGAAGACGCCCGGCCCCTGCCGGCCTGCCTACGCTGCCGGCATGGCAACGGGCAGCGCCGTGGTGATCGGCGCCAGCATGGGCGGCCTGCTGACCGCCCGCGCACTCACCGAGGCGTACGACCGGGTCACCCTCGTGGACCGTGACCTGCTGCCCGAGCGGGCGGACAGCCGCCGGGGCGTACCGCAGGGGCGGCAGTTGCACGTCCTGCTGACCCGGGGCCGGCAGGCGTTCGAGGAACTGCTGCCCGGGATCTCGGCGGAGCTGACCGCGTGCGGCGTGCCCACGGTCGACCTGCACGAGCAGGTCCACTGGTACAACAACGGCCACCGGATGCGGCGCGCGCCGTCGCCGCTGCTTGCCCTCGGGGTCAGCCGGCCGCTGCTCGAACAGGTCGTCCGGGAGCGGGTGGCCGCCCTGCCCGGGGTGCGGATCGTGTCGGGCTGCGAGGTGGAGGGGCTGACCACCACCGCCGACCGGGGACGGGTCACCGGCGTACGGCTGCGCCCCCGCGACGGTGAACCGACCACCGTCACGGCCGACCTCGTCGTGGACTCCGGGGGCCGGGGCACCCGCAGCCCGGTGTGGCTGGCCGAGTTGGGCTACCGGCCGGCGCCGGAGGAGCAGGTCAGGGTGGGCGTCACCTACCTCACCCGCACCTACCGGCGCGAGCCGCACCACCTGGAGGGGCTGCTCGGCGCGCTCACCAACGCCGTGCCAGGCCAGCCCCGGGGCGGCATCGTCGCCGTGCAGGAGCAGGGCCGGTTCGCGGTGGCGCTCAGCGGCATGTTCGGCGAGGAGCCGCCGGCCGACGACGAGGGGATGACCGCCTTCGCCGAGACCCTCGCCGCCCCGCAGATCGCCGACCTGCTGCGTACGGCCCAGCCGGAGAGCCCACCGGCGACGATGAGGTTCCCGGCCAGCGTGCGGCGGCACTACGAGCGGCTGCGCCGTTTCCCGGCCGGCTACCTGGTGGTGGGGGACGCGCTGTGCAGCTTCAACCCGGTCTACGGGCAGGGCATGACGGTGGCCGCGTTGGAGGCGCTGCTGCTTCGCCGGCTGCTGCGGCGGTCGTCCGGCCGGCTCGCCCGGCGGTTCTTCCGGGGCGCGGCCCGGCTGATCGACGGCCCGTGGTCCATCGCGGTCGGCACCGACCTGCGTTTTCCCGAGGTGCCCGGCCGACGTTCGCCGCGGGTGCGGCTGGTCAACGCGTACGTGGGCCGGCTGCACGCCGCAGCGACCCGGGACCCGGCGCTGGGCGCGGCGTTCCTGCGGGTGGTGAACCTCGTCGACCCGCCGACGCGGCTGCTCTCCCCGCCGGTGCTGCTCCGGGTGCTGCGCGGCTCCCCGGCCTCGGCGCCGACCCCCTGACCGACGGGTGACGTCGCTACCGGCCCTCGGCGTCGTCCATCGCCCGGTAGATCCGTTGCTCCGACACCGGGTACGGGGTGCCCAGCGCCTGGGCGAAGACGTTCACCCGCAGTTCCTCGATCATCCAGCGGATCTGCCGGACCGCCGCCGACTGCCGGCGGCTCGGCGGCAGCGCGGCGAGCATGTCCTGATACTCCTTCTGCACCACGGCGACCCGGTCCTGCTGCTGCTTGTCGCGCTGCGGGTTGCCCGGGAGCCGGTCCAGTCGCCGCTCGATCGCGGTGAGGTAGCGCAGCAGGTCGGGCAGGCGCGCGTACCCGGTCTCGGTGATGAACCCGGCGTGCACCAGGCCGGTGAGCTGGGCCCGGATGTCGGCCAGCGCGGCCACCACGGTCAGGTCCCTCGTGGCGCCGAGCCGCTGCTCCACGGCGTACGCGGCGGCCAGCACCCCGCGGACGCGGTCCATCACCCCGACCACGGTGTCCACCAGGTCGGCCCGGACCCTCTCCCGCAGGGCGGCGAAGCCCTCGGTGTCCCAGGCCGGGCCGCCCGCGTCGCCGATCAACTTGTCGATCGCCGCCCCGGCCGCGTCGGAGATCAACTCCTGCACGCCGCCGTGCGGGTTGCGGCTCAGCGCCAGCTTCGCCTCGTTGGACAGCCGCCCCTGGAGGAACTTCGCCGGCGACGGCACGGTCAGCCGCAGCAGCCGCCTCGTGCCCGCCCAGTGTGCGGCCTCCTGCTCGGCCGGTGAGTCGAAGACCCGCACTCCGACCGTGTCGCCCTCGTCGACCAGGGCCGGGTACGCGGTGACCGCGTACCCGGCGCGGACCTGCTCGATGGTGCGAGGAAGATCGTCGATGCTCCACGTACGGAGGCCCGTCCGGGCGACGTCCGGGGCGGCGGCGGCCACGACCTGGCGTACCTCCGCCTTGAGCTGGCGTTGCAGGGCCGGCAGGTCCTTGCCCTCGGCGACCGGTTTGTTCTCCTCGTCGAGCACCCGGAAACGGACCCGCAGGTGCGCGGGGAGCCGCTCGGTGTCCCAGGCGTCGCGGGGCACGGTGACGCCGGTCATCCGGCGCAGCTGCCGGGCCAGCGCGTCCAGTAGCGGCTCCTCGCCGGCAGGCATCGCGGCGAGCGCCGCGCGGGCGTAGTCCGGCACCGGGACGAAGTTGCGGCGCACCGCCTTGGGCAGCGAGCGGATCAGCGCTACGACGAGTTCCTCGCGCAGCCCCGGCACCTGCCAGGCGAAGCTCTCCGCCGGCACCTGGTTGAGCAGCGGCAGCGGGATGTCGACGGTCACGCCGTCGGTCGGGGTGCCCGGCTCGAACCGGTAGGTCAGCGGCAGGGTGACCCCGTCGGCGGACCACTCGTCGGGGTAGTCGGCCTCGTCGACCCCGACCCGGCCGGCGTTGACCAGCAGTTCCCGGGTGAAGGTGAGCAGGTCGGGCTGCTCCCGGCGGGTCTGCTTCCACCAGGCGTCGAAGTGCCGCCCGGAGACCACGTCGGCCGGGATCCGCGCGTCGTAGAAGTCGAAGACGGTCTCGTCGTCGACGAGGATGTCGCGGCGGCGGGCCCGGTGCTCCAGCTCCTCGAGCTCCGTCAGCAGCCGCTTGTTGTCGGCCCAGAACCGGTGGTGGGTCTGCCAGTCGCCCTCGACGAGGGCGTGCCGGATGAACAGCTCCCGGGACAGCGCCGGGTCGATCCGGCCGAAGTTGACCTTGCGCGCGGTGACCAGCGGGACACCGTAGAGGGTCACCTTCTCGTAGGCCATCACGGCCGCCTGCTTCTTCTCCCAGTGCGGCTCGCTGTAGCTGCGCTTGACCAGGTGCGCCGCGAGCGGCTCGACCCACTCGGGCTCGACCCGGCCGGCCACCCGGCCCCAGAGCCGGGAGGTCTCCACCAACTCGGCCGCCATCACCCAACGCGGCGGCTTCTTGAACAGCGCCGAGCCGGGGAAGAGCGCGAACTTCGCGCCCCGGGCCCCCAGGTACTCGTGCTTCTGCGCGTCCTTGAGCCCGACGTGGGACAGCAGCCCGGCCAGCAGCGACTGGTGCACCTTCGGGGTGTCGATCTCCTCCGGCAGGTCCGCGCCACCCCGGCGTCCGCCGCCGCCGTCGGCCGGTCGCCCACCAGCCGGTTCGGTGGTACGCCTCAGCTGGCTGACGATGTCCTGCCACTCGCGTACCCGCAGGTAGTTGAGGTATTCGGCCTTGCACATCCGGCGGAACGCGCTGGAGGAGAGTTCGCGCTGCTGCTCGCGCAGGTGCCGCCACAGGTTGAGCAGGGTCACGAAGTCCGACTCGCGGTCGGTGAACCGGGCGTGCGCCTGGTCGGCCTGGGCCTTCTTCTCGGCGGGCCGCTCGCGTGGGTCCTGGATCGACAGCGCGGCGGCGATCACCATCACCTCGGTGGCACAGCCGTTGCGTTCGCCCTCGACGACCATCCGGGCCAGCCGGGGGTCGACGGGGAGCTGGGCCAGCCGCCGGCCGAGCGAGGTGAGCCGCTTCGCCGGGTCGGCCTCGGCCGGGTCCAGCGCGCCCAACTCTTGCAGCAGGTTGACGCCGTCGGTGACGTTGCGCCGGTCCGGCGGGTCGAGGAACGGGAACGCGGCGATGTCGCCGAGCCCGATGGAGGTCATCTGGAGGATGACCGACGCGAGGTTGGTACGCAGGATCTCCGGGTCGGTGAACTCGGGGCGGGACAGGAAGTCCTGCTCGTCGTAGAGGCGGACGCAGATGCCGTCCGAGGTGCGCCCGCAGCGCCCCTTGCGCTGGTTGGCCGATGCCTGCGAGACCGGCTCGATCGGCAGCCGCTGCACCTTGAGCCGGCTGCTGTAGCGGGAGATGCGGGCCGTGCCCGGGTCCACCACGTACTTGATGCCGGGCACGGTGAGCGAGGTCTCCGCGACGTTGGTCGCGAGCACCACCCGGCGCCCGGCGTGCGGGGCGAAGACCCGGTGCTGCTCGGCGGTGGAGAGCCGGGCGTACAGCGGCAGGATCTCGGTGCCGCGCAGCGCCGGCTTCTTCTCCACCAGCCTGCCCAGCGCGTCGGCGGTGTCCCGGATCTCCCGCTCGCCGCTGAGGAAGACCAGGACGTCGCCGGGTCCCTCGGCGGCCAACTCCTCGACGGCGTCGCCGATTGCCTGGACCTGGTCGCGGACGTTCTCCTCGTCGTCCCCGTCGTCCTCGCCCTCGGCAACCTCCACCAACGGCCGGTAGCGCACCTCGACCGGGTACGTCCGTCCGGAGACCTCGACCACCGGCGCCGGGACGCCGTCCGGCTCGTCGGCGGTGGGCGGCCCGGCGAAGTGCCGGGCGAACCGGTCGGTCTCGATGGTCGCCGAGGTGATGATCACCTTGAGGTCGGGCCGGCGGGGGAGCAGCTGCCTGAGATAGCCGAGGATGAAGTCGATGTTGAGGCTGCGCTCGTGCGCCTCGTCGATGATCAACGTGTCGTACTGGCGCAGCATCCGGTCGGTCTGCAACTCGGCGAGCAGGATGCCGTCGGTCATCAGCTTGACCAGGCTGCGGTCGCTCACCTGGTCGGCGAAGCGCACCTTGTAGCCGACCACGTCGCCCAGCTCGGTGCCGAGCTCCTCGGCGATCCGGTCCGCCACCGTACGGGCGGCCAACCGGCGCGGCTGGGTGTGCCCGATCAGGCCGGTGATCCCGCGCCCCAGCTCCAGGCAGATCTTCGGCAGCTGGGTGGTCTTGCCGGAGCCGGTCTCGCCGGCCACGATCACCACCTGGTGGTCGCGGATCGCGGCGGCGATGTCGTCCCGGCGTTCGCTCACCGGCAGCTGGGCCGGATAGGTGATCAGCGGCACGGCGGCGCGACGGTTCTCCAGCACCGCCTCGGCCCGGGCCACGTCGGCGGCGATCTCGCCGAGCGTCGTGTCCCGGCGCTGCGGGTCGCGCAGCCGGCGTATCCCGTCCAGCCGCCGTTGCAGGCGGCGCTGGTCGCGGAACATCAGGGGACGGAGGCGGCGGTGCAGCTCGCGGACGGGGTCGGTCGCGGCGGGTGCGGCTGGATTCTGCATGTCGTCGCCAAGGATAGGCAGCCGACGGCCGGAGCGCCCCCGGGTTACCGCCGCACCGGCCCGGGTCGCCCCCGGCCGCACCCGTGGAGGGGCTCCGGGCAGGGGACGCGCGAGGTCCGTCCGCCGGTTTAGAGTGGGGCGCCGACCGACCTTGGCCACGGGGGACTGGGATGACGATGCGGGACACCGACCGGGCCCTGGTGCAGGCCGCCACGGCGGTCGCCAGGCTGCGCTGCCGCAGCGAGAACCACACGGTCGCCGCCGCCGCGCGGACCACCGACGGCCGGGTCTTCACCGGCGTGAACGTCTACCACTTCACCGGCGGCCCCTGCGCCGAGGTGGTCGCGGTCGGTGCCGCCGCCACCCAGGGCGTCACCGAGTTGGAGACGATCGTCGCGGTGGGCGACCGGGGGCGCGGGGTGATCCCGCCGTGCGGGCGCTGCCGGCAGGTGCTGCGCGACTACTTTCCCACCGTCCGGGTCATCGTCGGGCCGATGGACGCGCTGCGCGTGGTGCACGTCGCCGAACTGCTGCCGGAGACGTACGTCTGGGCCGACCAGCAGGTCGACGGGCCGACCGGTCCGGTCCCCACACCACGACCGGCCGACTGACGGCCCGTCAGTCGCCGGCCGCGGCCTCCAGCATCGACCGGGGCATCGGCACGCTTTCGAACCGCACGTTGCCCTCCGGCACCATCCAGCTCATCACCTGCACCACCAGCTGCCCGGCCCGCACGGCCGGGTCGTTGTGATACAGCTCGCGGGCGTCCTGCGGAGAGATGGAGAGCACGACGAACCCGCGCAGCCGGTCGTCGTCGGTGTCGACGAACGGGCCCGCGGCCAGGACGAGCCCCTGCTCCACCAGCCCCGCCTGGTGGGCCAGGTGGGCGTCCTGCAACCGGTCGGCCGCGTCCAGCGGCAGGTCCGGCGCGTCCGCCGGGCGGACCAGGAGCACCACGGTGTGCTGGTCGAATCGCATGCCCACACCCTAGGGCGGTCCGGGCCGCCGTCGCCCGGCATCCGACGCTGTCCGCCCTGGTCAGCGTCGATCGGATCGACAACCGCGAGTTAGGCTCGGCCAGGGCGCTCCGCTAAGGTAAGGCGACCCTAAGCCTGAACGTGCAGGAGCCTCGTGACCACCCTCGCCACCCGCCCGGCCCCGGCCGGTGCCCGGCCCCGGGCTCGTGGCGGCCGTAGGTTCGCGGTCACCGTGGCCGCCGCGCTGGTGCTGCTGCTGGCCGTACTGGCGAGCTTCGCGCTCGGCAGCCGGGCGCTGGCCGTCGACGAGGTGTGGCGCGCGCTGGTCGCCCCGGACGGCGGCGATGCCACCACGATCGTGCGGGAACTGCGGATGCCGCGTACCGCGCTGGGCCTCGCCGTCGGGCTGGCGCTCGCCGTCGCCGGGGTTCTCTTCCAGGCGCTCACCCGCAACCCGCTGGCCGAACCGCGGATCCTCGGCATCAGCGCCGGCGCCTCGGTCGGCGTGGTGCTGGCCATCTCCGTCTTCGGCGTGAGCACGCTGGCCGGGTACGTCTGGTTCGGCATCGGCGGCGCGCTCGGCGCCGGAGTGCTGGTCTTCGCCGTCGCCGCCAAGGCCCGCGAGGGCGCCAGCCCGGTCACCCTCGCGCTGGTCGGCGCGGCCCTCGACGCCAGTCTCGCCTCCATGGTGTACGCGCTGCTCAGCATGGACGCCCGCACCTTCGAGGAGTACCGGTTCTGGGTGGTCGGGGGGCTGACCGGCCGGGACCTCGCGGTGGCCACCCAGGTGCTGCCGTTCGTGCTCGCCGGACTGGTCCTGGCCGCGCTGGTCGCCCGGGGCCTGGACGCGCTCGCCCTCGGCGACGACGTGGCCCGGGGCCTCGGGCACCGGATCGGGCTGGTCCGCATCGGCGGCGGTATCGCCGCGGTGCTGCTCACCGGGGCGGCCGTCGCCGCGGCCGGGCCGATCGCGTTCGTCGGGCTGGCGGTGCCGCACCTGGCCCGTGCCCTGGTCGGGGCTGACCACCGCTGGACCCTGGCGGTCTCCGCGCTGCTCGGGCCCGCGCTGCTGCTCGGCGCCGACGTCGTCGGCCGGCTCGTCGCCCCGCCCGGGGAGGTGCCCGCGGGCATCGTCACCGCGCTGATCGGCGCCCCGCTGCTGGCCTTCCTGGTCCGCCGCGCGAAGGTGGTGACGGCGTGACCGCCCCCGCCACCCCGGTCACCGAACGGCCGACGGGTCGCCCCCGGGTGGGCGTCACCGCGCTGCCCGGGCGTTCGCTGCTGCGGATCGGCCCGGTCAACGTGCAGGTCCGCCGCCGCTCGGTGCTGGTCGCCGCCACGCTGGTCGTGCTGCTACTGGCCGCCGGGCTGCTCAGCCTCTCCCTGGGTACCCCGTACGTGGCCCCGGTCGACGTGCTGCGCGCGCTCTCCGGCGCCGGCACCCCGTACGACCTGGTGGTGCTCGACCTGCGGTTGCCCCGGCTGGTGCTGGCGGCGGTGGCCGGCGCGGCCTTCGGGGTGGCCGGCACGCTGATCCAGAGCGTGGCCCGTAACCCGCTCGCCAGCCCCGACGTCGTCGGCATCACCCAGGGCGCCGGGCTCGCCGCGACGGTGGCCCTGACCACCGGTGCCGCCGCCGTGCTGGTGGCGCCGGCCGCGCTGGTCGGCGGGCTGGTCGCCGCCGTGCTGCTGTTCGTCCTCGGCGCCCGGCACGGGCTGGCCGCCCAGCGCTTCGTGCTCGCCGGGGTGGCGGTCGCCTTCGCGCTGCGGGCCCTGACCGAGGTGGTCATGCTCACCGCCGACCCGATCGACGGGCTGCGCGCGCAGATCTGGCTGATCGGCACGCTCGCCGGCAAGGGTTGGACCGAGAGCCTGTGGATCGCCCTCACCCTGGCCGCGCTCCTGCCGGTGCTGGCCTGGGCCGGCTGGGCGCTGAACAGCACCGCCCTGGACGACGACACCGCGCGGGGGATCGGCCTGCGCCCGGTGGCCCGCCGGGTCGGCCTCGCCGGCACCGGGGTGCTGGCCGCCGCGATGGTCACCGCCCAGGTGGGCGCGGTGGACTTCGTCGCCCTGGTCGCCCCGCAACTGGCCCGCCGGCTGGTCCGCGCCGAGCGCCCGCCGCTGCTCTGCGCCGCGTTGCTCGGGGCGCTGCTGCTGGTGCTGGCCGACCTGGGTGGCCGGCGGCTGTTCGCCCCCACCCAGCTGCCCGCCGGCGTGCTGACCGCCGCCATCGGCGGCCCGTACCTGATCTTCCTGCTGCTCCGCGGTCGGCGGCGGTCCTCGTGATGTCCCACCCTGGCAAGGAGGCGTGATGCTCTCCACCCGCGACCTGGTCGCCGGCTACGACGAGCGGACCGTGCTGGACGGGCTCGACCTGGAGCTGCCCGGCGACGCGTTCACGGTGATCGTCGGGCCCAACGCCTGCGGCAAGTCCACCCTGCTGCGCACCATGGCCCGGCTGCTCACCCCCCGGCGCGGCGCCGTGCTGCTGGACGGCACCGCCATCCGGGAGCTGCCGACCCGCGAGGTCGCCCGCCGGCTCGGCGTGCTCCCGCAGAGCCCGCTGGTGCCGGAGGGGGTGACCGTCGCCGACCTGGTCGGCCGGGGCCGGCAGCCGTACCAACGCTGGTGGCGGCAGTGGTCGGAGGAGGACGGCACCGCGGTCGAGCGGGCGATGACACTCGCCGACGTGGCCGGGCTGGCCGACCGGCCGGTGGACACCCTCTCCGGCGGTCAGCGGCAGCGCGTCTGGATCGCCATGACCCTCGCCCAGGACACCGAGGCGCTGCTGCTGGACGAGCCGACCACCTTCCTCGACCTCGCCCACCAGGTGGAGGTGCTGGACCTGCTGCACCGGCTGCGCGTCGAGCGGGGTCGCACGGTCGTCGCCGTGCTGCACGACCTCAACCAGGCCGCCCGGTACGCCGACCACCTGATCGCGATGCGTTCCGGCGCCGTGGTGGCCGCCGGGCCGCCCCGGGAGATCCTCACCGCCGACCTGGTCCGGGACGTCTTCGGTCTCGACTGCGTGGTCGTGCCCTGCCCGGTGACCGGGGCGCCCCTGGTGGTGCCCGGGCTCACCAGCCCCTCGCTGGCCCGGCCGTCCGACGCGGCCGACCCGGCTGGCTCCGCTGACGCGGCCGACTCCGTCGGCCCTGCTCCGGCGGGGGCGCCGACACCGGCGCCCCGCCCCTCCGCCGGTCCCGCGGCGATGCCGCTGACCGGCTCGTACCCTTCGAAAGGAATCTGATGCGTCGTCTCGCCGTCGCCCTCACCGCGGCGCTGGCCCTCGGCGTCGGTCTCACCGCCTGTGGTGAGAGTGACCCGGTTGCCGACACCACCACCGGGGAGACCCGGGAGATCACCCACGCCATGGGCACCACCAAGGTGCCGGCGGAACCCAAGCGGGTCGTCGTGCTCGACACAGACAAGATCGACACCGCGCTGTCCCTCGGCGTCACACCGGTCGGTGCCGCCACCGCCGGCGAGGCGAGGAGCTGGCCGACCTACTTCGGCGAGGAGAAGCTCGCCGGCATCAAGGAGGTCGGGGTGCTCACCGAGCCCGACCTGGAGGCCATCAACGCCCTCAAGCCGGACCTGATCCTGGGCAGCAAGTTCCGCCAGGAGAAGTTCTACGACGAGCTGGCCGCCATCGCGCCGACCGTCTTCACCGAGAAGGTCGGCATCACCTGGAAGGAGAACTTCCTCTTCGACGGCAAGGCGCTCGGCAAGGAGCAGCAGGCCAAGGACCTGCTCACCGCGTACGAGACCCGGGCCAGGGAGTTCGGCGGCAAGCTCGGCGACGCCGCCACGCGCAAGGTCTCCATCGTGCGCTTCATGCCGACCGAGATCCGGGTGTACGGCCCGGACTCGTTCTCCGGCATCGTCCTCGGCGACACCGGGCTGGGCCGCCCCGAGCGGCAGCAGCTCACCGGCAAGGAGGACCGGCGGATGGACCGGGTCAGCCCGGAGCGGATCAGCGAGGCCGACGGTGACGTCATCTTCGTGACGGCGTACGGCGAGAAGTCCGCCGCCGAGCAGGCCAAGGTCACCGGCGGGACGCTCTGGAAGGGGCTGTCGGCGGTCAAGGCGGGCAAGACGCACATCGTCTCCGACGAGATCTGGATGACCGGCATCGGCGTCGGCGCCGCCAACAGGATCCTCGACGACCTGGAGAAGTACCTCACCGCCTGAGCCGGCCCCCCGGGACCCGGCACACCACTCAGGATCCGCGCAACGTCACCGAAGGCGCCGCTCGACGACCCGTCGAACCGGCCCCCGCCCGGACGTCGCGCGGATCCTGGCGGTTCGGGCCGCGTCCTGCCGGTTCGCCCGCCGCACCGCCGGCTGGTCCGGCACCCGGGGCGCCTTCCCGCTCTCCGTCACCAGGTCCTCGGTCTCCTGGACCAGGTAGTGCGGCCGACGCTTGGCCTCGTAGTAGATCCGGCCGATGTACTCCCCGATCACGCCCAGGATCGTCATCTGGATGCCACCGAGACCGATCACGCTGACGATGATGGTGGTGTAGCCGGGAACGTCGATTCCCTTGCTGACGGCGTCGGCGACCACCCAGGCCATGTACACCACCGCGATCAGGGTGAGGAACAGGCCGCCGTAGATCGCCAGCCGCAGCGGCCGGTTGTTGAACGACAGCAGCCCGTCGAACGCGTAGTTGAACAGCTTGCCGAACGTCCACCTGCTCCGGCCCGTCTGACGGGTCTCGTTGGCGTGCGCGACCACCACCGTCCTGAACCCGATCCAGGAGAACAACCCCTTCGAGAACCGGTTGTACTCCGGCATCGCCAGCACCGCGTCCACCGCGAGCCGGGACAGCAGCCGGAAGTCACCCGCCCCGTCCAGCAGGCGTACGTCGATCCACCAGTTGACCACCCGGTAGAAGGACCGCGAGGCCAGCATCCGTACGAACCGGTCGCCACGCCGGTCCCGGCGGGCGATCACCTGGTCGAAACCCTGCCGGTACAACGCCACCATCTCGGGCAGCAGCCGGGGCGGATGCTGGAGATCGGCGTCCATGATGACGACCGCGTCCCCGGTGGCCCGCTTCAGTCCGGCCAGCATCGCCGCCTCCTTGCCGAAGTTCCGGCTCAGCGACGTGTACCGCACGCAGGGGTCGGCGGCGGCGAGCCGACGCAGTGCCACGAGGGTGTCGTCGGAGCTGCCGTCGTCGACGTACACCACCTCGATGTCGACGTCGGACAGTTCCGCGACCGCGGCGGTCACCGCCGTGTGCAACCGCTCCACCGAGGCCTCCTCGTTGAAACAGGGCACCACCACCGACAGACGCACGTCCGTCACCCCGCCCGGCCCGGGCCCGAGGATCCCCGACCCGCGCCACGCCGAGCGGCGCGGGCCCGGTCACAGACGGTAGACCAGCACACCATCGATCTCCTCCCGGGTGATGCCCAGCCCGTCGAACGGCCGGTCCGCGATGCCCTCCCATGGCGTCCCGGCGGCCCAGCCCGGCAGGGCCACCACGGACCGCACCCCGATGCCGCGCAGGTACGCCACACTGCCCGGATCGGGGAAGGCTGCCGTGGCGGCCCGGGTCTGTGCCTGGGTGACCGGCTCGAACCCGCCCAGCCCGTTCGTCACCCGGGGGAACCCGTCGGTCGTCCACAGCATGAAGATCAGGTCGACGGCGCCGCCGGCGGGCAGCACCAGCATCGGCTCCGCCGCCGCACGCATCGCGGCCGGTGGTGGCGGCACCACCGGATGCGCCGTCCGGTTGACCCCCTCCAGCCCGACCACGGCCAGCGGCACCAGCAGGACCACCGGCGCCAGGAGCCTGGCCCAGCCGCGGGTCGACCACCGCCGCACCGACCTGGCGAACACCGTCAGCGTGCCCGCCGCCAGCAGTGCCATCAGCAGGCTGGTCCAGTGCATCATCCGGCCCGGCGTCCGCAGCGCGTCCCAGCCCGGCAGGTGCTTCGACAGGGTCAGGTAGCCCGGGTCGCCATCGCCACCGAGGGTGGCGCCCAGACCCAGCAGCACCGTGCCGAGCACGCCGAGCCCCAACGCGACCCGGTGCCGGGCCGGATAGACCGAGACGAACAGCCCCGCCGCGGCCAACGCGAGCAGCGCCATCCCGGGCAGCAACGCCATCTCCGGCGGCCAGGAGAGCTGCTCCCGGGCCGCCGCGTGCCGCTCGCCCCAGAGCCACGAGTCGGCTGGCGCGGTGGCGAACCCGATCAGCGGCGGCGAGAACATCTCCGTCCAGGCCAGCGACCGCTCGGCCTGCGGATTGAGGTCGACGACCCGCAGGTAGACCAGGCCGAGCAGCAGCGTCACCGCGCCGAAGACGGCCCCGCCGGCCAGGTCCGCGACCAGCAACCGCCGGCCGAACGCGGGCCGTCGCCCACGCCGCCACCACGACCAGCCGTAGCCGCCGGCCCCGACCAGCACGGCGGCCAGCAGGAAGTACACCAGTGGCAGCCCGATGCCGAAGCCCAGGCTGATCTGCCAGGCGGCAACCAGCCACCCCGCCAGCGCCCAGCCCGGCCGCCGTCGTTCGGGCCGGTATCCGTGCCGCAACGACCAGCCGTGGCCCCGGGCCAGCATCGCCAGGCACAACGCGATCCCGCCGCTGGACAGGATGTTCAGGTGACCGGCGTGCGCCAGCCGCCAGGGTGCGTACGCCCACGCGACCCCGGCGACCACTCCGCCCAGCCGGCCCGCCCCGAGCTGCCGGACCAGCGCGTACGCCCCGACGAACGCCAACGCGTGCACCAGCACGTACAGCACGTTGTAGCGGACCAGGGCGGCCTCGAAGCCCGAGCCGAGCATCCCGATCGGGGCGTACCCGAGCAGGGTGTCGCTGTAGGCGTACGTGTATCTCTCGGGAAAGAACGTGTTCGAGTGCCAGAGGCCGGCCGGGTCGGTGAACACGGCGTGCCCGGCCCAGGCCACCTGCCACGCCTGCAGGGTGGGGTCGCCGATGTCGCCGGGGACCGTGCTCGCCGGATGTCGCATCGTCGGCCAGGTGAGCAGCACCGCCAGCAGCAGCCCGCCGAGCACCACCAGCGTCCATTCGTGTCGCAGCCAGCGCCACCGGTCCCGTCCGCCGGGGTCACCGGTGACGGCGGGACCCTGGTCGTGGTCGGTGATCTCGGCGGGCGGTCGGGCGTCCGTGGACCCGGTGGTCATGAAGATAGATGATTCACGATGCTGGTCGTCGTGTCGATCCGCCGCCCGGGATGTGGGCTTCTGGGCGTGTCCGTCGACCCGGCCGGGCCGGCGGCTTTCGAGGATCCCGGTTGGGGCCCGGCCCGGCCATGTCGGCCGGACCGGGCGAGCGGGGCGGGTGGGTGCTGGGAGGGATCAGGCGGCGGTGGCCCAGATGGCCCGGAAGGCCGCCGCCTCGCCGGCCAGCCAGCGCTCGATCTGCTCGGGGCGGGCACCGGAGGGCATCCGGTGCGCCTCACCGCGGCGGATGTCGACCAGGACCGGCTCGGCGTGCGGGAGCACCCCGTCCATGTGTCGGGTCATCAGGTGCAGGGTGGCGAGCGTCGCCTCCTCGCTGGGCGGGGCCTCGTCGAAGTGCAGCCGGACGGCCTCGACGCGGCCGTCGGCGTGGCGTACGCCGAAGTGGGGGTTGATCTTGACGGGCAGGTCACCGAGCATCGCGAGCGCGTCGCGGGTCTGGGCGAGGTCGACGGCCCTCGGCTCGCCGAGTGAGTGCAGCCAGGCCGTCGCGCCGGGAACGAGGGCCTGGTAGAGCGGGCGCCAGCGGGGCTTGACCACGTCGACCACCTGGTCGAGGTGAGTGCCGCCGGTGTGGAAGGCGATGTCGGCCTTGAGTGCCTTGACGAACTGGCTGTGCGGGTTGAAGCCGGAGCGGCTGGCCCGCTGCTTGCGCAGGCCCCCGACGAAGGTGGCCTTCGTCGGGCCGGTGCGGTCGACGTAGCGGGTGAAGCCGAGCAGGGTGGCGTAGGGGGTGGGCGGCGCGGAGGCGGGCGTGGTCACGGGCGTCCTCCCAGGTCAGGGCCTCGATTAGTACACACATTCTAATCGACGGGTGTGACATCTCCCAGGGTTTGGAGGAGGCAGTCCCGGCACGTTCGGAGGCGTCGCGACACCGGTCACCGCGGTGACCGGACAGCCGGGATTCGAGGCGGGCGGTCCAGCAGCCCCGTGCTCGTCAGGGGAGTGGAACGACTGCGGGGGGCCGGATCGGCCCCCCGCAGTCGTGGTGGTTCCTAGAGTTGCCCGACCGAGGTGATCCGGACGACCGCCGAGCCCGCCTCGTCGGAGGCCGCGAGGTCGATCTCGGCGCTGATCCCCCAGTCGTGGTCCTCATCGGGGTCGTCGAGGATCTGCCGGACCGTCCACCGCTCCCGACCCTGCTCGATCATGAGCAGCGCCGGCCCACGCGCGTCCGGACCCACCCCGATCTCCCCGTACGCCTCGAAGTACGGCTCCAGAGCCGCGGCCCAGGCGTCCGCGTCCCAGCCCGACGCGGCATCCAGCTCGCCGAGGTCGTACCAGCGGCGCAGGGCGGCCAGCTCGACCCGGCGGAACAGGGCGTTGCGCACCAGCACCCGGAACGCGCGGGCGTTGCGGGTGACCGCCGGCACGCGGTCGTCCAGCGCCTCGGCGGCCTCGGCGGCGTCGGTGGGGTTGCGCAGCCGTTCCCACTCGTCGATGAGGCTGGAGTCGACCTGCCGGACCAGCTCGCCGAGCCACTCGATGAGGTCGATCAGCTCCTCGGTCTTGGCGTCCTCGGGCACCGTCTGCCGCAGCGTCTTGTACGCGTCGGCGAGGTAGCGCAGCACGAGACCCTCGGAGCGGGTCAGCCCGTAGAACTGCACGAACTCGGTGAAGGTCATCGCCCGCTCGTACATGTCACGGACGACGGACTTGGGGGAGAGCTGATGGTCTGCCACCCAGGGATGCCCCTGCCGGTACATCTCGTACGCCGCGTCCAGCAGTTCCGCGAGGGGCTTCGGGTGGGTCACCGCGTCGAGGAGTTCGAGGCGGGCCTCGTACTCGATGCCCTCGGCCTTCATCGCGGCGACCGCCTCGCCGCGGGCCTTGAACTGCTGCGCGGAGAGCACCTGGCGCGGGTCGTCCAGGATCGACTCGATCACCGAGAGCACGTCGAGGGCGTACGAGGGGGACTCGACGTCGAGCAGCTCGATCGTGGCCAGTGCCAGCGGGGAGAGCGGCTGGTTGAGGGCGAAGTCGAGCTGGAGGTCGACGGTGAGGCGGACCCGCCGCCCGGTCTCGTCGGGCTCGTCGAGCTGCTCGACGACCCCACCGGCGCGCAGCGCCCGGTAGATGGCGATGGCGCGCCGGATGTGCCGGCGCTGGGCGGCGGCGTCCTCGTGGTTGTCGGTGAGCAGGTGCCGCATGGCGGCGAACGCGTCGCCGGGGCGGCCGATGACGTTGAGCAGCATCGAGTGGCTGACCTGGAAGCTGGAGGTGAGCGGCTCCGGCTCGGCCTCGACCAGGCGGTCGAAGGTGGGCCTCCCCCAGCCGATCGACCCCTCCGGCGGCTTCTTGCGCACCACCTTGCGCCGCTTCTTCGGGTCGTCGCCAGCCTTCGCCAGCGCCTTCTCGTTCTCGATGACGTGCTCGGGGGCCTGCACGACGACCCGGCCGACGGTGTCGAAGCCGGCCCGCCCGGCCCGGCCGGCGATCTGGTGGAACTCGCGGTTCTTGAGCAGCCGGGTACGTACCCCGTCGTACTTGGACAGGCCGGTGAAGAGCACGGTGCGGATCGGCACGTTGATGCCGACGCCGAGGGTGTCGGTGCCGCAGATGACCTTGAGCAGGCCGGCCTGGGCCAGGGTCTCGACCAGCCGGCGGTACTTGGGCAGCATCCCGGCGTGGTGCACGCCGATGCCGTGCCGGACCAGCCGGGTCAGGGTCTTGCCGAAGCCGGAGGTGAACCGGAAGTTGCCGATCGCGGTGGCGATCATGTCCTTCTCGGCGCGGGTGCAGACGTTGACGCTCATCAGGGCCTGGGCGCGTTCCAGGGCGGCGGCCTGGGTGAAGTGCACGACGTAGACGGGTGCCTGCTTCGTCTCGAGCAGCTCCTCGAGCGTCTCGTGCATCGGCGTCGTCGCGTACGAGAAGATGAGCGGGACCGGCCGCTCGGCGGAGCGGACGACGGCGGTGGGCCGGCTGGTACGCCGGGTCAGGTCGTCGACGAAGCGGGTGGTGTCGCCCAGCGTGGCGGACATCAGGATGAACTGGGCCTGCGGCAGTTCGACGATCGGCACCTGCCACGCCCAGCCGCGGTCCGGCTCGGCATAGAAGTGGAACTCGTCCATGACGACCTGGCCGACGTCGGCGCGGTCGCCCTCGCGCAGCGCGAGGTTGGCCAGGATCTCGGCGGTGCAGCAGATGATCGGGGCGTCGGCGTTGACGCTGGCGTCGCCGGTCAGCATGCCGACGTTGTCGGCGCCGAAGACCTCGCAGAGGGCGAAGAACTTCTCCGACACCAGCGCCTTGATCGGGGCGGTGTAGAAGGTCGTCCGGTCGTCGGCCAGGGCCGCGAAGTGCGCCGCGATCGCGACCAGGCTCTTGCCGGAGCCGGTCGGCGTGTTCATGATCACGTTGGCGCCGGAGACGATCTCGATGACCGCCTCCTCCTGGTGGGAGTAGAGGTCGAGGCCGCGCTCCTTCGCCCAGCCGGCGAACGCGTCGAAGAGGGTGTCGGGGTCGGCGCTTGTCGGCAGCGCGGCGGTGAGCGTCATAGCTCGTCCATGGTGCCTGGCGGATGCCCCCGAGCGCCAACCGGCCGCTGCGGACGAGGTGTCAGGAAGGGCGCCCTGTACAACGGAATCCGTCAACAGGGTGCCCTCCTTTCACGTCCGGCGGTAAATGAGGTCGAAGATCGGCCGATCCGCTCGCAGGGCCCGGCGCTCGAACTTGGTCACCGGGCGGTGGGCGGGCCGAGGTGCGAAGCCGTCATGGGCGTTGACCAGCCCCGGGTCGGCGTCCAGGGTCACCCGCATCGCCTCGGCGTACTCGGCCCAGTCGGTGGCGCAGTGCAAAGTGCCGCCGGGCGCCAGCCGGGAGCGCAACAGCGCGACGTGGGCCGGCTGGATGATCCGCCGCTTGTGGTGCCGGGACTTGGGCCAGGGGTCGGGGAAGAAGATGTGCACGGCGTCCAGCGCTCCCGCCGGCAGGCCCGCGACCAGGTCCAGGGCGTCGCCCTGCGCCACCCGAACGTTGCGCAGGGCGTGCCGGTCCAGCAGGTCCAACAGGTTGGCGATTCCGGGCGTGTGCACCTCGACCGCCAGATAGTCTCGGTCCGGGTCGGCGGCGGCCATCTCGGCCGTGGTGTCGCCCATCCCGGAGCCGATCTCCAGCACCAGCGGGGCCCGGCGGGCGAACAGGCCGGCCAGGTCCACCGGCGTACCGGGCTGCTCCGGGACGCGCAGGCCGTAGACCGGCCAGAGCTGGTCCAGGGCGTCGGTCTGGCGGCTGCTCATCCGGCCACGGCGCGGATGGAAGGTCCGGATCGTCCGGGCGGCGGGCGGCGCGGGGACGGCGGCGGTGGGGGAGTCGGTGAGGGTCACAACGACCTGAGCGTACGCGACGACCACGCCGAATCGGATGTGATGTTCGCCCGGGGGTGAGAGGATCCATCCCGTACGGCAGACCGGGTCTCTGGGTTGCCCGGCACTGCCCCAACGCGCCGGGAGGGGGCGTCGTGTCGGTGCACCGCGGCGGTCTGGCGCTGGCGATCGTGACCGTGGTCGTCAGCCCCCTGTTCGCGGCCGAGCCCGCCCGCGCCACCCTGCCGACCACCGCTACCGTGCCGACCACCGCCACCCTGCCGGCCACCGTCGTCGTGCCGGCCACCGTCCGGGCGGTCGCCTCCGGGTGGGGGGCCGAGCCCGCGCCGGTGGGCGCGCCCCAGCCGGGGCCGCCGGGGTCGCGCGTCTTCGTCGAGGTCAGCCCGAGCACGGTGGAGCCCGGCTTCCTGATCGGGATCCGGGCCAGCTGCCGGGACAACTCGGTACCCGCCACCGTGGTCTCGGACGCCTTCGGCCGGGTGCAGGCGCAGCCGCAGCATGGCGGGTTGACCGCCGCGCCGATGGTGCGCGAGCGCACCCGGCCCGGCAACTACCGGATCAAGCTGGAGTGCCGCGACGGCGAGACCGCCTCGACCATGCTCCAGGTCGTCAAGACCGTGAAGCCCAGTCGGGGCCCGGCGACCGGGTTCGGCGGGGGCTCCGGCGGCGGCGTGACCGGCGGGATCCTGCTTCCGGGCGGCGTCGCCCTGATCGTGACCGGCATCGTGCTCGCGGTACGGGCGGCGCGCCGCCCGCGTACCGCCCGTGGCGCCACCCGACGCTGAGCCCGGTCATGGCCACCACGTCCGCCCCGCAGCCGACCGCCGCGCCGGACCGTGGCACACGGCCGCCCGGCCGCCGGCCCTGGTCGGTGCCGCTGGCCGTGGTGCTGGTGCTGGCCGGGGTCTTCGCCACCGGAGCGGGGCTCGGGCGCACCGCCGGGCCGTTCGACTGGGCGGCCGGCGGGGGGCGGGAACGGCCGGCCGGCAGCGAGCGCGGGGGCTTGTCGGCCAGTCGGCCGGTGCGCCTGTCGGTGCCCGCGATCAAGGTGTCCGCCCCGGTGGCTCCCGTCGGTCAGGCACGGGACGGCTCGATCGCCGTCCCGTCGATCGAGCGGGCCGACGAGACCGGCTGGTACGACCGGGGCCCCACCCCCGGTGAGCCGGGCCCGTCGGTGATCGTCGGGCACGTGGACACCAAGCGTGGCCCGGCGGTCTTCTACGACCTGCACAAGCTGCGCCCGGGCGACACCGTCGAGGTGACCCGGGCGGACGACTCGGTCGTGGTGTTCCGGGTCGACTCGGTGGAGCACTTCCCCAAGGACCGGCTCCCGGCGGAGCGGGTCTACGGCGACGAGGGCCCCGCCGGCCTGCGCCTGATCACCTGCGGCGGCGACTGGCTCGGCGGCCGGACGGGCTACGCCGACAACATCATCGCCTTCGCCACCCTCATCTCCTCCCGCACCCCCTGACCCTGGCCGGGCACCCGGCCCCTGGCTCCGGCTCCCGCCGCGGTGATCATGAAGTTGGCGGCGGTCAGGGAGATCCACTTCGCCGCCAACCTCATGATCGACGTGTCGAAAGGGGGCGGGGAGGGGGAGGGGGAGGGGTGGGTTAGGCGCGGGGTGGGACCTGCTGGACGACCTCGAACTCCAGGAGGCTGGCGCTGGAGGCGACCGGGGGACGCTTCTCGCCCGTCCCGGCGTGGGCGGTGCGCGACGGGCCGGCGGCCCATGCCTGGTAGGCCTCCTCGGTCTCCCAGCGGGTGTAGACGAAGTAGCGGTTCTCGCCGGCGACCGGGCGCAGCAGCTCGAAGCCGAGGAAGCCGGGGGAGTTCTCCACCGCGCCGGCCCGGGCGGCGAACCGCTTCTCCAGCTCCTCGCCCGCGCCTTCCGGTACGTCGATTGCGTTGATCTTCACGACTGCCATGGCTCCACCCTAGCGACGACGCCGGGGCTCAGAACGACTCGACCGCCGGAACCAGGTCGGCGTCGACCACGATCGGCGCGTGGTCCGAGGGGCCCTTGCCCTTGCGTGCCTCCCGGTCGACGTACGCCGAGCGGACCGTCCGGGCGAACGGCGCCGAGGCGTACACGAGGTCGATCCGCATGCCCTTGTTCTGGTGGAACATTCCCGCCCGGTAGTCCCAGTAGGTGAACGGGTGCGGGCCCTTCATCGGCGTGGGCACCACGTCGCTGAGCCCGAGGTCGCGCAGCGCCGCGAGGGCTGCCCGCTCCGCCGGGGTGACGTGCGTGGAGTGGGTGAACAGCGCCGGGTCCCAGACGTCGGCGTCGGTGGGCGCCACGTTGAAGTCGCCGCAGACCGTTAGCGGCAGGCCGCCGGTCAGCTCCGCCTCCAGCGCGTCCCGCAGCCCGGCGAACCAGGCCAGCTTGTACGCGTAGTGCGGGTCGTCGACGGCGCGGCCGTTCGGCACGTACACCGACCAGACCCGGACCCCGTCGCAGGTCGCCGAGATGGCCCGGGCCTCCGGATCGGGGAAGCCCGGCTCGCCGGGGAAGCCGACCGTCACGTCGGACAGGCCGACCCGGGACAGGACGGCCACCCCGTTCCACCGGCCGTCGCTGTGGCTGGCCACCGTGTAGCCCAGCTCGCCCACCTCGGCCACCGGGAACGCCCCGTCCGGGCACTTCGTCTCCTGGAGGCAGACGACGTCCGGCCCGGTGTTGGCCAACCAGTCCAGCAGTCGGGGCAGGCGGGCCTTCACCGAGTTCACGTTCCAGGTCGCCAGGCGCATGTGACCAGCCTGCCCCATCGCGGGCCGCGCCGCCGCGTCAGCTGCCCGGGGCGTCGCCCGGGCGGGTCTGCTCGGCCAGGAACCGCTCCAGTTCGGCGCCCAGCTCGTCGGCGGTGGGCAGCGGCCCGGCCTCGGCGGCGAGCAGGTTCTTCTCGCCCCGGCCGCGCGCGAACGCGTCGTACTGCTCCTCCAGGGCCCGCACCAGCTGGGCGGCGTCGTCGGTCTGGGCGACCTGCCGGTCGATCTCCACGCGGACCACCTCCGCCGCCGAGCGCAGCCCGTCGCGGGGCAGCAGCAGCCCGGTGCTGCGGGACACCGAGGCGAGCAGCACCTCGGCGGCGGCCGGGTATTCCGTCTGCGCCACGTAGTGCGGCACGTGGGCCGCGAAGCCGAGGGCGTCGCGGCCCTGTTCGCCGAGGCGGTACTCCAGCAGGTGCCCGACGCTGCCCGGCACCTGCACCCGCTGCAACCACGGCTCGTAGCCGGCGATCAGCTCGGGGCGGGTGGCATGAGCGGTCACCCCGGCGGCCCTGGTGTGCGGCACCGCCATCGGGATCGAGTTGAGCCCGACGGTGAGCCGGACGTCCAGCCGGGTGGAGATCCCGGCCACCGCGGCCACGAAGCGCTCCCACTGCAGGTCCGGCTCCGGGCCGGTGAGTAGCAGGAAGGGGGTCTCGTCGTCGTCGCGCAGCAGGTGCAGCTCCAGCGCCGGGGCGTCGTACGACTCCCAGTGGTCCTCGACGAAGGTCATCACCGGGCGGCGCGAGCGGTAGTCGAAGAGCTGGTCGACGTCGAACCGGGCGATGGGTTGGGCTTCCAGCGAGGTGAGTAACTGCTCCCTGGCCAGTCGGGTGGAGCTGCCGGCGTCGACGAAACCGGTGAGGGTCTGGATCAGGACCGGCTGACCGAGGTCGGGCAGATCGTCGGTGAGTTCGTAGAGCTCGTGTGGGTCGAGCACCGGTGCGGACCTCCCTGGTCGTGCGTACGGGTCGCCGTGCGGGGACGGCACCCGGTTCGGGGAACGTACCCGCCATCCTCGTGCATTCCTCGCCGCGCCCCGCCGGGGGCCGTCCCGTGACCAGTAATCGGGCGTATGCCCGCAAGCCCACCGTCAGGCGACGAAGGATGACCGTCAGGATGACCAGGATATCGGTCGAACGGGGGAGTTTGGCGATCATGGGCCGGGCGTCGCGGATTGTCCGCGTTCCGGCCGTGCGGGGTACGCCGGGGCGATCCGGAGGTTTGACCAGTCCGCGAGGTTCGTCCCGTGGGCTGCCCGGCGCGGCAGGGGCGTCCACCCGACTGGGTTCAATTCGTGAGGAAAGCCATAGATCACCTCAGGTGATCGGCGTGTCGGCCTGCCTAGCCTCGGCTGATGCGTGACGACCGCACCCTCGACCGCCAGATCACCCCCGGTGACCCGATCGACCGTTCGGACGATACCCACTCGTACGACCGGCCAACCTCCCTCCGTTCCGCCGGGGCGTACGCCCAACTGCTGACGCGCGGCCCGGCCCGCGCCCGGATCGCCCTCGCCACCGGCGTGCTGTGCTGCCTCGGACTGGCCGCCGTCGCCCAGGTCGCGCGGGGGGACGGGACCCCCGACGCGGTCCCCGCCGCCGCCCCCTCCGCGCTCGCCGAGCGCGCCGAGCCGGACCCGGCCTCCCGCGACTCCGAGCGCGTCCCCGTCGCGGCCTCCGCCAGTCCCACCCGGGCCGCCGCCGACCCGGACACCACCACCCCCGCGCCGAAGCAGACCACGCGTAAGCCGGTCGACCCCGCTCCGGTCGCCGGGCTCGACAAGGCCCAGATGAAGAACGCCCAGGCGATCGTGCGGACCGGGCGCGAGATGGAGATGCCCCGGCGCGCACTGGTGATCGCGGTCGCCACCGCGATGCAGGAGAGCAACCTCTACAACGTTGCCAGCGGGGTGCTCCCGGAGTCCCGTAACCACCCGCACCAGGGCATCGGGTGGGACCACGACTCGGTCGGGCTGTTCCAACAGCGTTCCAGCAGCGGCTGGGGCGAGGTCGGTCAGCTGATGGACCCGGAGTTCGCCACCCGGCAGTTCCTCGCCGCCCTGGCCCAGGTGCCCGGCTGGCAGCAGATGCGGCTGACCGACGCCGCCCAGGCGGTGCAGATCTCCGCCTACCCGGAGCACTACGCCAAGCACGAGGGACGCGCCACGACGGTCGTCGGGGCGATCCTGAAGGCCGGGCAGTAGGCTCCTGTCGACCACAGTGGACGGTTGCGGTTCGGGCAACCGGGGTACGCATGTTGTCACTCCGAGGTACACATGGAGCAGACACCACCAACTGGAGGACGACATGTCTCTGATGCAGAAGATCAGCACCTTCCTGCGCTCGCCCAAGGGGCAGCAGTTGGTCGACCGCGGCCGGCGCGAGCTGGCCAAGCCCGGCACCCAGCAGAAGCTGAAGGGCCTCGCGGCCAAGCTCCAGAACCGCCGCTGACCCGTCACCGACGACCTCTCCGACCCCCGGGAGACCCTGTGACCGATTCCGCGCCCACCGACGGCCAGCCCGCCGCCGGAGTACCGCAGCCGCCGGCCGTGGTTCCGGCACCGACACAGGAGGCCACCGAGGCGCCGCCGCTGAGGCTCTGGGACCGGATGCGGGAGGATCCGCAGTACGCCCCGGAGCACCTCGCCCTGGAGGCCGTACGCCGGCTGGGGCCGGAGGCGGCGCTGTGGGCCGCGCGGGCCCGGGCCAGCCAGCCCGGGACCTCCGCCGAGGCACTGGCGGAGCAGGCGGTACGCAAGTTCGTCAACCACGCCCGGCTCTCCGGGGCGGTCTCCGGCGCCGCCGGGCTGCCCGGCGCCGTGATCGACGTCGGAGTGCTCGCCTGGACCCAGGCCCGGATGGTGCTGCACATCGCCGCCGCGTACGGCGTCGACCCGCAGCACGGCGACCGGGCCACCGACCTGCTGGTGTTGCAGAAGGTGCACAAGGTCGCCGAGAGCGCCCGGCTCGCGCTCGGGGTGGCCGCCGGCCGGGAGCGCGCCGGTGCCCTCTTCGGCAGCGGCAGCCAGAACCCGCTCGGCAAGGTGATGCTGCGCCTCGGCGTACGCCTGGCCCAGATGGCCGGGGTACGCGCGGCGAAGCGGGTCTTCGCCAAGGTGGTGCCCGGTGCGGCGATCGTCCTCGGCACCTGGGCCAACTCGTCGGCCACCAAGGATCTCGCCGTGCGCTCCCGCGCCCTCTACCGCCAGTACGGCACACCCGCCGTCCCCGAACCCCGCCGTCCCTGACCCGCACCGTCCTCGCCGTCGACCGGGCGAGGGCCGGTGCGGCAGGCGGATCGCCCCCTGCGCGCCGCCGTGGGCGTCCCGACCCGACCGGGTGGGTCAGGAACCGAGGCCCCAGGCGCGCCACGCCACGTCGGCCAGCCGGTCCTGCCCGGCGGCGTTGGGATGGAACCAGTCCAGCGGGTTGACCAGGTTCAGGTCGAACCGCACCCGGTGCACGGCCCCGCCGTCGTGCCGGCAGCGCGAGCCGTACGCCTTGCAGGCGGCGGCGAGCTGGACGTTGTAGTCGGCGATCCGCTCCCGGACGGCCGCCCGGCGGGCCCGGTCGAGCGGATCCGTCGAGGCGGGGTTGGCCAGCAGTGCCGGGCAGACGCCCCGCTTCCAGGCCCGGACCGCCCGCGCGTCGGTGTGCCCGACCTCCCAGAGCCGGTGCAGGTTCGGGACGCTCACCACCAGCACTCGCGCCTTCGGCCGGCCCTGTCGCAGCACCCGCAGGCCGCGGTCCACCTCGGTGCGGAACTGCTTCACCGGAGTCATCGCCTCGATGCCGCCCCGGCACACGTCGTTGGCGCCGATCAGCACGGTGACGTGGTCGACGCGGTCGCGTACCGCCCGCTGGGCCTGCCCCTCCAGCGACGCCGCGCGGGCCCCGGGGCTGGCGTGGTTGTGCGCCCGGCCCCGGATCGCCGGGTTCCGGTCCAGTAGCCGCCGGTAGAGGCTGTCGACGCGCAGCCCGTCCCCGGTGGCCCAGGAGTTGCGTTCGCACGAGACGAGTACCAGGCAGGAGCCGAAGCCGGTGCTGATCGAGTCGCCGAGGGCCGCGACGCCGCCGGGCGAGCCGGGCGACGGCGTCTCCCGTGGCGGGCGGGAGCCGGGCTCCCCGCCGCCCTCGCAGGCGAGCGCGACCAGCGCCAACAGGCAGGCGGCCACGGTGACCCAGCGTCGAGGCATACCATCCCCAGTCCCGCAGCTTAGAGCGACAGCGCGGTAACTCTAAGCGCGACTGCGGCGAGGTGATCCGCCGCTGTCGGCTATGCGGCAGAGGGCTGTTCCGGCGCGGGCCGCCGTGCTAGGTCGAGGCGGCCATCGTATTCGGCCCGCCGGTGCGCGCGACGGGACGCCGGTCAGCGCGCCAGGCGCCAGGGCGCGCGCTGGCCGTGCAGCCACCAGTGCAGGGCCCGGGTGATCCGGGGCAGCACCAGATAGGTCATCAGCGGGGTCAACGTGAGGGTCATCATCAGCACCCGGGCGGCCAGCGGCAGGTCCGGGAGATACCGGCTGGTGAGCAGCGTCGCGGTCAGGCTGAGCGGGAAGAACGCCAGCCAGATGGTCACCGCCTGCTTCCAGCGCGGTGGGGCCGGCGGCGGCACCGTCGGCTCGGCGCTGACCGGCACGGTCTGCACGACGTGCTCCCGCGGCGGGTCGAACCAGCCCTCGACGCCGGTGCGCCGCTCGACCCGGGTGTGCTCGACGATGCCCTGCGCCGAGGAGAGCCACCAGTGCCGCTGCGGGGACTCCTCCCAGCGGCGCAGCGTCTCGTGGTCGGCGAAACGGTAGATGACGTGCCACTCGCCGGAGCCGGGGGCGCTGCGTACCCAGCCGGACCCGAGGAACCCCGGGAACGCCTCGGCCAGCGCGGTGCCGGCCCGCATCCAGGCCACCATCTCGCTGGTCCGAGCGGGGTCGGTGCGCCGGGCGACGGCGACGGTCACCGGCAGCGCGTGGGTCATCGTCATACCGGCCATCCTTCCCGGCCGGAGCCGGTTCGACCGGCTCGGCGGGCCACGGTGTAACGCAACCCACCGGCGGTGCCCGCCGCCGCCCTCCCCACCGGGCCGGGGATGGCCGTCGCGGGCCGGGGACGGGCGGACCGGGGCGGGTTAACCGGGCCGAACGGGGGTAGGTCGGTGCAATGACGAGATCGCAGCCCCGGCGTGCCCGTGGCACGGTCGGCCACGCGTACAGCGCGCTCAACCTGCGGCTCCTGCTCGCCGGGTTCGGCCTGGTCACCATGGTCGTCTTCGCGGTGCTGGCCTTCACCGCCGACCTGGTCTGGCTGGGCGTCCTCTGCGTGGTCTTCGCGGTGGTCGCCGTGGTCGACCTGATCATCATCCAGCGCCGTCGCGCCGCCCGCCGCCGGGAGGAGCCGGGCGCCCGCCACTCACTCTTCGAGTGACAGGAGTACGAGATGCCCATCGCGACCACCAACCCCGCCACCGGACAGACGCTCAAGAGCTACGACCCGATGACGGCGGAGCAGATCGACGCCGCGATCGAGCGGGCCGACCTGGCGTACCGGCAGTTGCGCGGCACCACGATCGACCAGCGCGGGCGCTGGCTGAACGCGGCGGCCGACCTGCTGGAGGCCGAGCGCGACGAGATCGCCCGGCTGATGACCACCGAGATGGGCAAGACGTACGCGTCGGCCAGGGCCGAGGTCACCAAGTGTGCCGCCGCCTGCCGCTTCTACGCGGCGAAGGCGGCCGGCTTCCTCGCCGACGAGCCCGCCGACGCGGGGGCGGTCAAGGCCACCCGGGCCTTCGTCCGCTATCAGCCGATCGGGCCGGTGCTCGCGGTGATGCCGTGGAACTTCCCGCTGTGGCAGGTGATGCGGTTCGCCGCGCCGGCTCTGATGGCCGGCAACACCGGCCTGCTCAAGCACGCCTCCAACGTGCCGCAGACCGCGCTGCTGCTGGAGGACCTGTTCCGCCGCGCCGGCTTCCCGGAAGGGGCGTTCAGCACCCTGCTGATCGGCTCGGGCGAGGTCGACCGGGTGCTCAGCGACCCCCGCGTGCGCGCGGCGACGCTGACGGGCAGCGAGGGCGCCGGCCGGTCCATCGCCCAGATCGCCGGCCGGGAGCTGAAGAAGACCGTGCTGGAGTTGGGCGGCAGCGACCCGTTCGTGGTGATGCCGTCGGCAGACCTGGACCGGGCCGCCGAGGTCGCCACCACCGCCCGCTGTCAGAACAACGGCCAGTCCTGCATCGCCGCCAAGCGGTTCATCGTGCACGCCGACGTCTTCGACGCCTTCGCCGAGAAGTTCGCCACGAACATGTCGGCCCTGCGGGTCGGCGATCCGATGGACCCCGACACCGACGTCGGCCCGCTGGCCAGCGAGGGTGGGCGCGACGAGATCCACGCCCAGGTGCGCGACGCCGTCGACCAGGGCGCCACCGTGCTCTGCGGCGGCGAGCCGCCCGCCGGCCCCGGCTGGTTCTACCCGCCGACGGTGGTCACCGACCTGAGGCCGGAGATGCGGATGTGGTCCGAGGAGGTCTTCGGGCCCGTCGCGGGCCTCTTCCGGGTGTCGTCGTACGACGAGGCGGTCGAGGTGGCGAACGGCACCTCCTTCGGCCTGGGCTCAAACGCGTGGACCCGCGATCGGGAGGAGCAGGAGCGTTTCGCCGCCGACCTCGACGCCGGGAGCGTCTTCGTCAACGGGATGACCACGTCCTACCCGGAGCTGCCCTTCGGCGGGGTGAAGAACTCCGGCTACGGACGCGAGTTGTCCGCGCTCGGCATGCGGGAGTTCTGCAACACCAAGACCGTCTGGGTGGGCGAGGGCGCCGCCTCGGCCGGCGCCGGGGCGCACGCCGAGTAGCCCGCCTCCGGGATTCGTCGGCGTAGCCAGACGCCGTCATGGGTACGGAGTGACGCCATGACGGTGTTCGGCTTCCACGCGTCCCACGAGCAGATCCATCCCCGCGCCCTGCTGGAGGCGGTGATCCACGCCGAGCGGGCAGGTTTCGACGCCGCCATGTCCTCGGACCATTTCGCGCCCTGGAGCGAGCGGCAGGGCCAGTCCGGCTTCGCCTGGTCCTGGCTGGGCGCCGCGCTACAGGCCACCAACCTGCCGTTCGGGGTGGTCAACGCCCCCGGGCAGCGCTACCACCCGGCGATCATCGCGCAGGCGATCGGCACCCTGGGGGCGATGTACCCGGGCCGGTTCTGGGCGGCCCTCGGCACGGGCGAGGCGAGCAACGAGCACATCACCGGCGACGGCTGGCCGCGCAAGGACCTCCGCACCGCCCGGCTGCGCGAGTGCGTGGACGTGATCCGCGCGCTGCTGGCCGGCGAGGAGGTCAGCCACGACGGCCTGGTCCGGGTGGACCGGGCGAAGCTGTGGACCCGGCCGGAGCAGCCGCCCGCGCTGATCGGGGCGGCGGTCAGCGTGGCCACCGCCCGCTGGTGCGCCGAGTGGGCGGACGGGCTGATCACCGTGAACGCCCAGCCCGCGCACCTGCGGCAGATGATCGACGCGTACCGGGACGCCGGTGGGCGCGGGCCGCTGCACCTCCAGGTGCACGTGAGCTGGGCGCCGGAGCAGGCCGAGGCCGAGCGGCTCGCGTACGACCAGTGGCGCAGCAACGTCTTCGCCCCGCCGGTCTGCTGGGACCTGGAGACCCCGGAGCACTTCGACGTCGTCTCGCAGGACGTGCCGATGGAGCGGGTCGCCTCGACCGTGAACATCTCCGCCGACCTCGGCCGGCACGTCGGCTGGCTGGAGGAGTACCTGGATCTCGGCTTCGACCAGATCGCCCTGCACCACGTCGGGCAGGAACAGCGGGACTTCATCGACGCGTTCGGTGCCGAGGTGCTGCCGAAGCTGCGCAGCGCGGGCTGAACGGCGGTGGCCCGGGTCAGGGCAGGCGGCGGACGAGAACCTGCCCGGGCCACGGGTCGCGACCCGGGCGTTCGACCGTGAACGGGTCGGTCGCGGTGAAGCCCTGCCGCTCGTACCACCGGACCAGCGCGCCGTCGCCGCCCGCGTAGCAGTCCACCCGGAGCAGGCCGAGCCCGCGCTCCCGGGCCAGTTGCGCGGCGTACGCCAGCAGCCTGCCGCCGATCCCCGCGCCGGCGTGCGCCCGGTCGGTGACCAGCAGGTTCACGTACAGCTCAGGTTCGGTGGCGGGTGGCACGTATTCGGTAGCCACCCCCACCACCAGCGCGCCCACCGGCAGGTCGGCGAGCGTCGCGAGCCACAGCCCGCCGCCGGTCGCCCAGGCTTCGGCCTGCGCGATCCGCCGTGGGTCGGTCGAGGCCGGTTCGGTGCCCCACTGGCCGGTGCGGCCCCGCGCCATCAGCCAGGCAGTGGCGTCGTCGAGCAGCCGCAGCACGGCGGGCGCGTCGGCCGGGCCGCCGGGACGCAGGTTCGGAATCCTCTGGTCGTCCATGGCAGACATGCTGCTACAACCAGGCATTTCGATGCATCGCGATTCCCTCGGCAGCCGCACCAGCCCTCGGCCCAGCCGAGCCCGGCCCCTGGTCCCCTGGCCCCCTGGCACTGCCCTGCCATCGCCGTGCCTGTGGGACCCGCCTGTCGTCGGGCGGCGGTCGTCCGCACCGCGAACGCTGTCGAGCTGCCCCGCCGACGGGACCAACGTCCCTGGGCGGTGCGGCTGGCTCCTGCCCCATCTGTGGGGGCAGCTCGACAGCGCACCGACTGGGGTACATGGCAACGGTTCGGACCACTCGCCGACCGATGCCGGATCCGGCCGCTCCGCCCCGCCCGCCTGGTTCGCCGCCCGCCCGGCCGGCTCTCGGTCTGCTCTTGCCCGGCTTGGCCTGGCCCCGTCCCGGCTTGGCCTGGCCCCGTCCCGGCTTGGCCTGACCCCGTCCTGGCTCGGCGCCCTGCCCGCCGAAAGGTCAGGGCATCCCACCGGAGTCGCTGGTGCTGGCGGTGCCCATCGTGCTGGGATCCCCGCCGTACCCCTCGCCACGGATGTTGCCCCGCCCACGGCGCCGCCCGTGCCGGCGGGACTGCCGGATGGCCTTGCGCGCCGCCGTCATCGCCGCGTCCCGTCCGGCGGGCGACGCCCGCCGCCGCAGCAGCGGCAGCACGACCAGGGCGGCGGCGACGATCACCACCGCAGTCCCGGTGAGGACCCACCCCATCGCATCCATGGTCGTGATGGTAGGCGTGGTGCGCCAATCACCAGGCCGGTCCCGTCGCGGCTCAGGGCCTCCGGCCTCCGGCCCTAAGCAGGCGTGGTGAGCGTGGTGAGCCGCTCGGTGGCCAGGCAGGAGGTCAGGCAGCGTTCCTTGCCGTCGCTGGTCAACTGGGCGGTCCAGGCCGTGAAGCCGCCGTCGCCGAGTTCGACCTCGTCCGCGCCGTGCCCGGCGGTGATCCGCAGTGCGGCACCGACGTAGTAGCCCCGGCCGCGTCGGCGCTCCGGCTCGTCCACCAGCGGTACGCCCGCCGGGCCGAGTGTCGGCCGGACGGTGTCCTCGATCCGCTCCCCGACGACAGGGCTGTCGAGCACGGTCAGCCGCACCTGCGCCGCCGACTGCGGCAGCAGGGTGGCGAGCACCTTCCGCCAGTACGTCAGGTGCAGGGTGAGCAGCCGTGCCTCGGTGCGCCCCGAGCCGACGTCGCGGGCGCTGGAGACCAGCGTGAAGAGCCGGAAGTGCGCCGACCAGCCCGGCCCGAAGTCCTGCGCCCGCAGCACCCGGTGACAGGCGGCCAGGTGCACGCTGCCGTCGGTCGGCTGTTCGCGGCGGCGTAGCGCGGCCTCGATCGCGAGGGCGTTGGTGGGGTCACTGAGCACCTCGGTGGCGCGCATGGTGGTGACGATCCGGTTCTGGCTGGCCGGAGTGACCGCCGAGCAGGTGCCCAGCGGCGCGACGGGGGAGAGGTCGAGTCCGGCGAACTCGGCGGGCAGCAGCTTCCACAGGCGGGCCTCGACGGCGGCCAGCGCGCGCGGGTCGGCCGCCGACGGGCGGGTGAAGCGGTCCGTCCGCCAGCGGCGGACCAGGTCCGCCGGGCGCACCACCGCCGCCCGGTCCCGCGCCACCGCCAGCAGCAACGTGCGCAGGTCCGCCGGGGGTAGACCGGCCAGGGCCGCCCGGGCGCCGTCCGGCAGCCGCCCCCACACCCGCCGCTCCGCGTCGTCCATGCCAGCCACCATTTCGTACGCCCTGTACGCCGTCCACCAAGAATTGGGCGGCTCTCGGCCTCGCGGGTGGGCGTTGGGCGGCGTGCGACAACGTCCGGGCGAAGTGGTGGCCTCCCCCTCACCCTCGGGGGAGGCCACCTCGGAAGCAGCGCGATCATCGCCGGGACGGGTCGCCGGAGCGGACCGACCCCGGGGCGGTCAGGAGAGCGTGCAGGCCGCGCCGTTGACGGTGATCAGGCCCGGTTCCGGGTTGGCGCCGCCGCCGGTCAGCGCGTTGAAGCCGAAGGTGACGGTGCCGCCCGGGGCGATCCGGGCGTTGTACGACTCGTTCTTCGCGGTGACCGTGGCGCCGGCCTGGGTGGTCTTCGCCAACCACGCCTCGCGTACCTTCTGGTCGCCGGTGAAGGCGAAGCGGGTCGTCCAGCCGTCGACGGCGCTGGTGCCGGTGTTGCGGATGGTCACCTGGGCGGTGAAACCGGTGCCGCCGTGCCAGGCGCCGTAGTTGGTGTACGTGGCCGTGCAGGTCGGCACCGGCACCGCCGCCGAGTCACCCTGGTCGGCCAGGAACGAGGCGATCCAGGCGAGCGCCGAGTTCCAGTTGATCGCCACCTCGTTGGTCGCGTACGAGTTGATGTCGTCGACGTAGCAGAACATCGGCTTGCAGCCGGCGAGCAGTTTGGCGGCGAACGGGTCCTGGAGGGCCGCGTTCGGTCCGCCGGCGAGCGAGCCGGCGGGCGGCTTCGGCAGGTCCGGGTCGAGCTGGTGGCCGAAGATCCGGCTGTGCTGGTTCTCCGCCGCGTGCTCGCCCCACCCGGTCACGTACGAGATGTTCAGCGCGTTGCGGCCGAGGACGTAGTCCATCGCCTGCACCGCGCCGTCGCGGTACTTCGCGTCCCGGGTCAGGTCGAAGGCGGTGGCCAGCACGACCGCGTTGTTGATGACGTTGCCGTTGCCGCCCCAGAAGTAGCTGTCCGGGTCGCCGGGCATCGGCAGCCCGTACGCCTGCCGGTTCAGTTCGGCGAGGTGGGCGTCGGCGGCGGCGGTGACCGAGGCGCGGACGCGGGCCAGGTCGGCGGCCGGCAGCCCGTTCGGCACGGTGGCCAGGTCCAGCCGGCCCAGTGCGGCGACACCCTGCCAGCCGAAGCCGCGCGGGTCGAACACGTTGCCGGTGTGGTGCGGCGAGGCGGTCAGGTCCGCCAGGTACGGCTGGTCGCCGGTGCTCAGGTAGAGCTCGGCGGCGGCCCAGTAGAACTCGTCGGTGACGTTGGTGTCGTCGTACGCGCCGCCGCCGGTGCTGTCGGTCGGGCTGGCGTACCGCGTCGGGTTGGCCTTGGCGGCGGCGTAGGCGGTCCTCGCCGCCGTGCCGCAGCGCTTCGCGAACGCCGCGTCGTAGGGGGCGAACAGCCGCGCGCACTGGGCGGCGACGGCGGCCAGGTTGAGGGTGGCGGCGGTGGACGGCGGGTGCAGCTCGCGCGGCTCGGGGTCGTCGTGCGGGGCGAGCGGCAGCCCGGTCCAGTTTCGGTCGTGGATCTTGTGGTGGGCCATCCCGGCGAGCGGCTTGCCGGCCGGCACCTGCATGCGCAGCAGGAACTCCAGCTCCCAGCGGGCCTCGTCGAGGACGTCCGGCACGCCGTTGCCACGCTCGGGCAGCCGCAGCGTGCTGTCGCCGAGGGCGGCGCCGTGCCCGGCGGTGGCGGCGGTCCTGGTCCGCTCGAAGGTGTTCAGCAGCTGGTAGGTGGCGATGCCGCCGTTGACCACGTACTTGCCGTGGTCGCCGGCGTCGTACCAGCCGCCGCGCACGTCCAGGGAGTAGTCGCAGACGCCGGGCTGGCAGGGCACGTCGGTATCGCCCCGGTTGGGCGCGACGTCGAGGTGCCCGGCGGGGCGGGCGTACTCCGTGCCGATCAGGTCGCCGTCGATGGCGATGCCACTGCGCTGGGCGTAGAAGAACTGGAGGGAGTCGGCGCGCAGCCGGTCGTACAGGGTGCCCGAGATGTCGAACGGGTGGCTGGTCTCCCCGTCGACGACCAGGGTCAGTCCCGCCCCCGGCGTCCGGTACGACGAGAAGTCGACCGTCTGCACGTTCTGCCCGGAGGCGGCGTCGACGCCGCGCGGGGTGGTGGCGCCGCTGGCCAGGACGCCGCCGGCGGCCGACCTGAGCTGCCAGGGCAGGGCGTCGGTCGCCGAGGTCACCACGGTGGCGTTCTTCGGCCCGCCGGGCAGGTAGCCGACCTGGTTGACCCGCACCCGCGGCCCGGTGTCGGGCACGTACGGCTCGGGCGGGTCGCCGCCACGCAGCGAGACGTCGTCCAGGCAGACGGTCTGCTCGGCCGCGCTGCCGCCGACCTGGAAGATCAGTTGGGCGGCCGGGTTGCCCTCGGTGACCGTGAACGTCTTCTCGAACCGCTGGGCGGTGCCGCCGGCGGTGGCGTCGACGCTGGCGTACGTGGTGTAGGGGGCACTGCCCAGTTGCAGGACGGCCTTGACGGCGGTGCCGGGGGTGGCGGAGACGTCGAAGCCGAGGGTGTACTCGGCCCCGGCGACCAGCGGCACGCCGTCCTGGCCGATGCCGGCGTCCCACGGGTTGGCGAGTCCGCCGGGCACGGTGGTGCAGAGTCGGCCGTCGGTGACCCCGAGCGTGCCGGTGCCGTAGGAGAACCAGGGGGCCACGCCGGCGTTGAAGTCGCCGTTGTCGATCTGTTCGGGGGCGTCGGGGGCCGGTTCGGCGTGGGCCGCACCGGCGGTGGCGCCGGTCAGGGCGATGGTGGTCGCGGCCGCGAGCAGCGCGAGGCGGCGTCGGGGTGGCGTCACGGGTGTTCCTTCCGGACGGCTACGGGGGACGGGAGTTGGAGGTGACAGGACTGGGAGCGCTCCCAGTTGGTGTCGATGGTGGCAGTGTCGCCGGCATCCTGTCAATCGATCCTTCTGGATGGTGTGGGCGCCAGCCGTGGGGCGCGGGCAACGTGAGATTCGCCGCGCGACGCGCCGAGGTGCTGATCTCCTAGAGACAACTGCGCCCTTCGCCTGGCAGGCTGCCACCCATGACCCTGAAGCTGCGTTCCGTGGGAACGAGCGACCGTGGGCTGATCCGCAGCGGCAACCAGGACGCCCTGCACGCCGGCACCTGGCTCGTCGCCGTCGCCGACGGCATGGGCGGGATGGCGGCCGGCGACCTGGCCAGCGCGATCGCCATCGACGCGGTCGCTCCGCTGGACCTGGAGACCCCGGAGCACGCGCTGGTGGCCGCACTGCAGAACGGCATCCAGTTGGCCACCGAGCGGATCCACCAGGCGGTTGCCGAGGATCAGGAGCGGCAGGGCATGGGCACCACCCTGACCGCCCTGCTCTTCGCCCGTACGGGCAGCTGCCTGGCCCTCGCCCACGTCGGCGACTCCCGTGCCTACCTGTTCCGGGAAGGCGTGCTCAAGCAGATCACCCGGGACGACACGTTCGTGCAGATGCTCGTCGACCAGGGGGTGATCACCCCCGACCAGGCCAGCAGCCACCCCCGCCGCGCCGTGGTCACCCAGGCGTTGCAGGGCGAGGAGGTCTCCCCGGCGTACTCGACGATGGTGCCGTGGGCCGGGGACCGCTGGCTGCTGTGCAGCGACGGGCTGTCCAACGTCGTCCGCCCGGACACCCTCGCCGAGGTGCTCGCCGAGCAGCCGGACCGCGCGGACTGCGCCCGCCGGCTGATCGACCTGGCGCTGCGCGCCGGTGGGCCGGACAACGTCACGGTGGTCGTCGCCGACGTCGTGGAGGAGTGAGCGAGCGTCGCGAGCGAACCAGCCGGTTCAGCGCTCTGGAGCCTCCTGGCGTCGCCGACCGCAGGGAGGTGACGACATGAGGCCGCTCAGCGTCGGCGCGGGGTGGCGTGCCGGGTGGGCGGGGCCGTGGTCGGGTCCTCCGGCCACGGATGGCGCGGGTAGCGCCCGCGCAGCTCCCCCCGTACCTGCGGATAGCCGGTTCGCCAGAAGGACGCCAGGTCGGCGGTGACCGCCACCGGCCGCCCGGCCGGCGAGAGCAGGTGCAGCAGCACCGGCACCCGGCCGGCGGCGACCCGTGGCGCGTCCCGCCATCCGAAGGTCTCCTGGAGCTTCACCGCGAGCACCGGCGCCGCCGGGTCGGCGTAGTCGAGCCTGATCCGCGACCCGCTCGGCACGGTGATCCGCTCCGGCGCCACCTCGTCCAACCGGGCCGCCACTGCCCACGGCAGCAGCCGGCGCAGCGCCCCGGTCACGTCGATCCGGGCCAGGTCGGCGCGGCGGCGGGCGCGGGCCAGCTCCGGGCCCAGCCAGGCGGGCGCGGCGGAGAGCAGCGCCTCGTCGCCCACGTCGGGCCAGTCGCCGCCGAGCGCGTGCCGGCAGAACGCCAGCCGCTCGCGCAGCGCCCGCGCCGCCGGGGTCCAGGTCAGCAACCCGAGGCCGGTACGACGCAGGCCGGCCAGCAGGGCCGCCGCCACCTCCGCCGGATCGGGCCGGGTGAGCGGTCGCTCGACCAGCTCGATCGCGCCCAGCCGCACCACCTCCCGGGCCACCACGTCCTCGCCGGACCAGCCGACCTCCCGCTCGGTGCGCAGCAGCGGCCCGCCCGCCTCCCGGGCGGTCGCCTCGTCGAGCGGGGTGGCCAGCCGAACCCGGGCGGTCGGCGCGCCGGGGGAACGGTCCGCCACCGCGACCGCCAGCCAGTCGGCACCGGCCAACCCCGACCCGGGCGCCAGCTCCGCCGCGGTCCCGCCGCTCATCAGGTACGCCGAGCCGCCCGGCCGCCGAGCCCGGGCCAGCCGCTCCGGGTGGGCCAGCCCGACCAGCAACCCGGCGGCCAGGTCGTCGGTCAGCCGGTCCCGGCCGGACTGCCTCGCCGACGCCGAGGGTGCCTCGGGCAGGGCGGCGCGCAGCCGGCGTACCTCCGAGCGCCAGCGGGCGGTGGCACCCGGGTCCGCGCCCGCACGGAGCCGGCGCCAGGCGGCGGTCAGGTCGTCGCCCGGCCCGGCGGCGGTGTCCTCGGCGAGCACCGCCACCACCTCCGCCGCCCGGTCCGGTCCCACCCGGCCGGCCCCGTCGAGCAGCGCCCGGGCCAGCCGGGGATGCGCCCCGACGGCGGCAATCGCCCGGCCCCGGTCGGTGATCCGGCCGTCCGCGTCGAGCGCGCCGAGGGTGGTGAGGGTGTCCCGGGCCACCGTCATCGCCGCCGCCGGGGGCGGATCCGGCAGGGCCAGTCCCACGCCGTCCGGCGACCCCCAGGCGGCCAACTCCAGGGCGAAGCCGGTCAGGTCCGCGGTGGCGATCTCCGGCTCCGGTTGCGCGGCCAGCCGCTCGTGGGTGGCCGCCGACCAGCAGCGGTAGACCTGCCCGGGCGCCTCCCGGCCCGCCCGGCCGGCCCGCTGGGTGGCCGCCGCCCGGGACACGCCGACGGTGACCAGCGCACCCAGTCCACGGGCCAGATCCATCCGGGCGACCCGGGACAGCCCCGCGTCCACCACCACCCGGACACCCGGCACGGTCAGGCTGCTCTCGGCCACCGCCGTGGCCAGCACCACCCGCCGCCGGTCGGCCGGGCGCAGGGCCGCGTCCTGGTCGGCGCCGCGCTGCCGGCCGTGCAGCGGAAGGACGGCGACCGTGTCGCGCAGGTCGGCCAGCCGGCTGGCGACGGCGGCGATCTCGCCGGCCCCGGGCAGGAAGACCAGCACGTCCCCGGCGTGCTCGCGCAGCGCCCGGCGTACCGTCGCCGCGACGTGGTCCAGCAGGCCCCGGTCGACCGGGCCGGCGCCGGATGCGGCCACCGGCCGGGGCGGCGGCGCCCAGATCCGGGTCACCGGGTGCAGGGCCGAGGACGCCCGGACGATCGGCGCGGGGCCGCCCCCGCCGCCGAGCAGCGCGGCGAACCGGTCCGCCTCGGGCGTGGCCGACATCGCCAGCAGCCAGAGGTCGGGGCGCAGCGCGGCCCGGGCCTCCACGGTGAACGCGAGCGCCAGATCGGCGTCGAGCTGGCGCTCGTGGCACTCGTCGAGCAGCACGGCACCGGTGCCGGCCAGCTCGGGATCGCGGTGCAACCGTCGGAGGAGCAGCCCGGTGGTGACCACCTCGACCCGGGTTCGCGGCCCGCTGCGGCGTTCGCCGCGCACGGCGTACCCGACCCGCTCGCCGACCCGCTCGCCGAGCAGCGCGGCCATCCGGCGCGCTGCCGCGCGGGCGGCCACCCGGCGCGGCTGGGCGACCAGCACCCGACCGGAAACCTCGTCGGCCACGGCCAGCGGGGCGAGGGTGGTCTTGCCGGTTCCCGGCGGGGCGACCAGCACCCCGGCGCCGGTCCCGCGCAGCGCCGCGACCAACTCCGGCAGCACCGGCCGTACGGGCAGGTCGAGGGGTACGTCCGAGAGCACGGCCCAGTCTCGCACCGCCCGGTGGTGGCTCAGTCGGGGCGTACCCCGTCGATGCCGGTGACGAAGGCCCGCCAGGCCGGCGACGGGAAGGCCAGCACCGGGCCGGGCCGGTCCTTGCTGTCCCGGACCGCGACCCGGTCCCCGGCGGCGGCGACCTCCACACAGTTGCCGTTGCCCACGCTGCGGGTGCTGGTGCGCCACTGGGCCAGGGTCAGGTCGAGCGCGGTCATCGCGTACCCCCGTGTGTGCCGGCGTGCCGCATCACGGTCACGCAAAGTAACGAGAAGCCTCCATCAGGCGCGTCAGAGACGCCTCCGGACCGAGTGCCATCCGGCACAGCTCCTCGTGCACAAGGCTATACCCGCGCACCTGGCCGACCTCCTCCAGAGCCAGCCCCATCGTGAGGTTTTCCAGGTAAACCACGGCCGCGTCGGCGACATCGGAAAACGTCAACACGACGTACGGGGCGTTCATCGCCGGGTGCCCGCCGGCCGTGAACGGAAGTACCTGGAGGGTTACGTTCGGTAGTTGAGAGATCTTCGCGAGGTGGGCCATCTGGTCGGCCATCACGGCGGTGCCGCCGACCGGGCGACAGAGCACCGCCTCGTTGAGCACGACGGACAACTCGACCGGATTGTCGCTGTGCAGCACGTTCTGCCGGTGCAGCCGCGCGGCGACCTTGCGCTCGATGCCGTCCTCGCCCGCGGTGCGCCGGAACACCTCCCGTGCGTACGCCTCGGTCTGGAGCAACCCGGGCACCGCCTCGACCTCGTACGTCCGCAGCGTCGCCGCCTCCGCCTCCAGCCCGACGTAGAACTCGAACCACTCGGGCAGGACGTCGCTGTAGCTCTGCCACCAGCCGCGCTGCTGCGCCCCGCGGGCTATCTCGATCAGCGCCTCGGCATCCGCCCCGGTCACCTCGTACAGCGCCAGCGCGGCCCGGACGTCGCGCGGCTTGATGCCGATCTGGGCGTTCTCGATGCGGGACAGGTTGCTCTTGGACATGTCCAGTTGCCGGGCGGCGACGTCCAGGGTCATGCCGGCGCGCTCGCGCAACTGGCGGAGTTCCCGGGCGATGCGGCGGCGGCGGACGGTGGGGCTCGCGGTCACCCTCCGAGTCTGTCACGACAAGATCCGCAGGTCGCCTCTGTACGGAGTGCAACTACCGAAAACGGGAGTTGCGTTGCAGTCACGGCCGATGCATTCTTGCCCGGTTGCGATCACTGTGGACAACTCGTGGGGGAGGACCGGTTGCTCATCGCCGACGAGTTCTTCCTGATCACCCACAACGACAGTAGGGGCAAGGCGAAGCTGCACCCGACGGCGACCGGCCTCGGCCTCGCCGGAGGGCTGCTCGGTGAACTGGTCCTGCACGGACATGTCGCCGTCTCCTCCGGGCTCGTCACGGTGGTCGACCGCCGACCGCCGGGGGACGCGCTGGCGCACACCGTGCTCGACCAGTTGGTCGGCGAGGCGCAGCAGCATTCGGTGCGCACCTGGTTGAGCTTCCTGGCGCAGACCGCCGCCGCCTCGGTGCGGGAGCGGCTGGTCAGGGCGGGAGTGCTGCGCCGGCAGGAGACCCGGCGGCTGCTCCGGACCACCGTCAGCTATCCGCCGATCGACCTCAACGCGGTGGCCTGGCCGGCCACCCGGCTGCGCGCGCTGCTCGACCGGCCGGCCCCGCCAAGCGTGCCTGACGGGCTGCTGCTGGGTCTGGTCGTCGCCGTCGGGCTGAGCCGCGAGGTGCTGTGGAGCGCCGGTCCCCGGGCGCACCACCGGCTGAACGTGCTCATCCCGGCGCTGCCCCCGCCACTGCGGGAGCTCGTGGCGCACACCGAGGCGGCGGTCGGCGCCGCCGTGCTGCGCGGTGCCGGCTGACCGCCGCCCCCACCCCTCCCCTCGAACCGGAGCCCGTGCATGTCGACACCCACGCTCGACCGACCGAGCAACGTCTCCGAGGCCCTGGCCCGCGGCCGGCTCGGCGTCCCGTCGGTGATCTTCTTCGTCCTCTCCGCCGCCGCCCCGCTGACCGTGGTGGCCGGCGTCGTCACCACCGGCTACGGGGTCGTCGGCGTGCTCGGCATCCCGGTGGCCTTCCTGACGGTGGCCGCGGTGCTCGCCCTCTTCTCCATCGGGTACGTGGCGATGGCCCGGCGGATGACCAACGCCGGCGCGTTCTACGCCTACGTCGCCCGGGGGCTGGGCCGCCCGGCCGGCGTCGGCGCCGCCTGGGTGGCGCTGATCGCCTACAACGCCCTCCAGGTGGGGCTCTACGGCACCATCGGCGCCGCCGCGGAACCGGTGTTGGGCCGTCTGTTCGGCGTGTCCCCGGCATGGTGGGTGGTGGCGCTGGTCGCCTGGGCGACGGTCGGCGTGCTCGGCCTGCTCCGGATCGACCTCAACGGTCTGGTGCTGGCGGCGCTGCTGGTCGCCGAGCTGGTGGTGATCGTCGTCTTCGACCTCGGCCAGCTGACCCACCCGGCTGGCGGGCGGGTCAGCTTCGCCGCGCTGTCGCCGGAGAACCTCGTCGTACCCGGCGCCGGCGCGGTGCTGGTGCTGGCCATCCTGGGCTTCGTCGGCTTCGAGTCCGCCGTGGTGTTCAGCGAGGAGAGCCGGGACCCGCGGCGGACGGTGCGGTTGGCCACCTATCTCTCCATCGCGATCATCGCGGGGATCTACGCGCTGTCGTCGTGGAGCATGACCGTCGCCGTCGGGCCGGACCGGATCGCCGCCGAGGCGGGCGAGCAGAGCATCGGGCTGATCTTCAACCTGGCCGAGGCGCACCTCGGGGGCACTGCCGTCACCATCGGCCAGGCGCTCTTCCTGACCTCGGTGCTCGCCGCGATGATCTCCTTCCACAACACCACCGCCCGGTACGCCTTCGCGCTCGGCCGGGAGCGGGTGCTGCCGGCCGTGTTCGGGCGGACCTCGCCGCGCACCGGGTCGCCCCGGGCGGCCTCCCTCGCGCAGAGCGCGCTCGGGCTGGTGGTGATCGTGCTCTACGCGTTCAACGGCTGGGACCCGGTGGTGCGGCTGTTCTACTGGGTCGGCACGGCCGGCGGCTTCGGGGTGCTGCTGCTGATCGCCACCACCTCGGTCGCGGTGATCGCCTTCTTCGCCCGGGGCGGGGTGGCCGAGACGCTGTGGCGCCGCGCGCTCGCTCCCGGTCTCGCCGCCGTGGCCCTCGCCGTGATCGTCACGCTGGCGGTGGCCAACTTCGCCGACCTGCTCGGGGTGGCGTCGGACTCGCCCCTGCGCTGGGCGGTCCCCGCTGTCTACCCGGTCGCCGCGCTGCTCGGCGTGCTGTGGGCGCTGGTGCTGCGCGGCAGCCGGCCCGACACGTACGCCCGGATCGGTCTGGGCGCGGGGAGCCTGGCGGCGACGGTGCCGGCGACCGGACACGTCGGCGGGCACGAGCCGAGCGGGACGGCGGTGCGGCGATGAGCGAGGTGCGGGTCGAGCGGCTCGGGCCGGCGGAGACGTCGCTGGTGGCCGGCCGGATCGCCGAGGCGTTCCTGGTCCTCGACGCCCCCCGCTGGCTGGTGCCCGACGCCGGGCGGCGGCAGTCCGTGCTGGCCGGCAACTTCGCGATCCTGGTGGACCACGCGATGCGACACGGCCTGGTCCATGCGACCGCGGACCGGGCGGGGGTGGCGGTCTGGTTCCCGTCGGTGGGCGACCCGGCCCCACCGCCGGAGGACTACGACGCCCGGCTGGCCGCGGCGTGCGGGGAGTGGACCGACCGGTTCGTGCACCTGGACAACCTCTTCGCGGCCCACCATCCACACCCCGACCACCACCACCTGGCGTTCCTCGCCGTCGCGCCGGACCGGCAGGGGCAGGGGCTGGGTGGCGCGCTGCTGCGGCATCACCACGCCGTCCTGGACACCGAGGGGATTCCCGGTTACCTGGAGGCGGCCAGCGAGATCGGCCGCGACCTGTACGCGCGGCACGGCTACCGGGTCGCCGAGCCGTTCCACCTGCCCGACGGCACGCCGTTCTGGCCGATGTGGCGGGAGCCCGCGCGCTGAGACGACGACGCCCGGGTCACCCCGCGAGGAGTGGCTCGGGCGTCGGTTCTCCGGTGGTGGCGCGGCCGCACCGGACATGGTGCTGGCCGGGCCCGCCGACCCGGCCAGCACCTCCACCACCCCTAGTACGTGCCGTCGAGCTGTCCCCGCAGCTTGGTCAGCGCGCGGGTCAGCAGCCGGGAGACGTGCATCTGCGAGACGCCGATCTGCTCGGCGATCTGCGACTGCGTCAGGTTGCCGTAGAACCGCAGCGTGAGGATCTTCTGTTCCCGCTCGTCGAGGGTGGCCAGCGCGGGGCCGAGGGCGACGCGCAGCTCGGCCAGCTCGAACTCGCCGTCCTCGCCGCCGAGCATGTCGCCCAGCTCGGTCGCGCGTTCGCCGTCGCCGGTCGGGGTGGAGAGGGACACCGCGTTGTAGGCGCGGGCTCCCTCCAGGCCCTCCAGCACCTCTTCCTCGGTGAGCTTGAGGTGGGCGGCGATGTCGGCGACCGTGGGCGAACGGCCCAGTGTCTGAAGCAGCGAGCTGTTGGCGTCGGAGATGGCGAGGCGCAGTTCCTGGAGCCGGCGCGGGACGCGGATGTCCCAGGTGCGGTCGCGGAAGTGCCGCTTGAGCTCGCCGATGATGGTGGGGATCGCGTAGCCGGCGAAGTCGACGCCGCGCGACGGGTCGAACTTGTCGATCGCCTTGATCAGGCCGATGGCAGCGGTCTGGGCCAGGTCGTCGGTGGGCTCGCCCCGGCCGCTGTAGCGGTGGGCGAGGTGGCTGGCGAGCGGCAGCCAGGCCTCGATCGCCCTGTCGCGCAGGGCGGCGCGGGACGGGTGGTTGGCCGGCAGTGCGGCCATCGCGTTGAGCAGATCGGCGGCGCTGTCGGTGAGTGCCCGCGGGTCGAGCTTCCGGGTGGTGCTCGGCGTTGTTGTGGTCGCCGGTTCACTGATCGTTGGCGCGGTCATGGGTGGTCCTCCCTGCACCTCGTCCGCGGATGAAAGACGTGACGCTTAGGTTTAACTTCAGATGGCCGTTCAGAGGCCACCTTAACCCGATCAGCCACGCGAAATCTAGCCGAAAGTATGATGTACTTAAGTGATTTTCGACAAGGAAAGCCGTGAATCGGGCAATCGCCACTCGGGTTCTGGGTCGACTCACCTCGGACGTACGGTCGGCCGAGCCGGCCAGACATCGACGAGTCCTTATCCAGGCGGAGCGGGTCGGTCAGCCGGGCGGTCAGGGTCCCCGGATGACAGGGCGTCGAATGTCGGCTTTCCGTCGTTGTCCCGTCAACGGGACAGGCCGTAGCGTGCGGGTACATGCCCCGCCCCGGAGGTGCCGTGCTCGACCCCGCCGCTCCCCACCTCGTCGTCGACAGCCGCACGCTCTACTTCGGCTGGCTGCCGGCGGACCCGGACGCGGTCGCGGCGCTGGTCCCGGCCGGGCTGCGCCCGTCGGCCGACCGGCTGGTCTTCATGAACCAGTACGTCGTCGACGACGAGACCCAGACCTCCGGCTTCGGCGCGTTCTCGATGACCTACCTCGGGGTGGCGCTGGCCGGGGTGGACACGCCCGGCGGGGTCGGCCCCGGTGGCTGGTGGACGCACTACGTGACCTGTAGCGAACGGGTCCGCGCCTACGCCGCGGCGCGGGGCGCGCCCGCCGTCGTCGGCCGCACCCGCATCGAGCGCCGCGCCGGGGAGATCGTCGCCGAGACGGACATCGACGGCGTGCCGGTGATCCGGGCCCGGTGCCAGGTGGGCGAGACGAGCCAGACGATCAGCAGCGGCCACCACCGCTACTTCACCGCCCGCGACGGGGAACTGCTCAGCTCCATGTACCCGTTCGTCGCCGAACCGGTAAACCCTTTCGTGGTCGAGTCGGTGGAGTTCCTGGAGCCGGGGCATCCGATCTACGCACTCCGCCCGGAGAACCCGCTGACGATCGGGTTCGGCTTCTACTCCCCGCGCACCGCGTTCGCCTATCCCGGCGGGCTGACCGTCCACCCCGGGGCGCCCGACGCCGCCGAGGCCGACCGCCGCAGGGTCGACGCCCTCTCCGTGCCCGCCTGAACGCTGACCACGCCCCAGGCCGGAAAACTCACCAACTGCGGGCCCGAGCGCTCACCACGTGCCGGATCGTCGGGCCCGCAACGGCCGACCGTCGGGGTCGTAGACCAGTCGGTACGCCGGCAGCGCCCAGGCCCGGGTGTACCAGGGCAGCCGTTTCGCCCGGTGCGGCAGCAGCCGGCCCGGTGGCCGGGGGCCGACCCGCCCGCCGTCGTACCACCGTTGCAGCCCGTCGGCGGTGGCGGTGATCGCCGCCACGGCGTCGGCCGGGTCGATCAGGTCGGCGTCCTCGCCGCCGGCCGGATCGCGGTCCAGGTGCTCGCGCCACAGCCGTAGCCGCAGGTCCCGGGCGAAGACCCGGGCCCCGTCGCCGAGACCGGCCGGGTCGGTCGGCGCCCGCCCGTCCCGGGTGTCGTCCAGCACCGCGCAGGACAGTTCGCTGTCGTGCGTCCAGGACCGGCGGTTGAAGTTGTCGCTGCCCACGCTGGCCCACACGTCGTCGACCACGCACACCTTGGCGTGCACGTACACCGGGTTGCCGGCGTGGTTCTCCACGTCGAGGACGTGCACCCGCTCCGGGGCGGCCCGCTCGCAGAGCGACAGCGCCTGCTCGCGGCCGACCATGTTCGGCGGCAGCGCCAGCCGGCCGTCCACGTCCGGATACCGGGGGACCACGGCGACCAGGTGCAGGTCGGGATTGTCCCGCAGCGCCCGGGCGAACAGGTCGGCCACCTCGGTGGACCAGAGGTACTGGTCCTCCAGGTAGATCAGCCGCCGGGCCCGCCGGACCGCTTTGGTGTAGCCACGGGCCACGGTGCGTTCGCCGTCAGGGGCGAAGGAGTAGCGGGGCCGTACCGCCGGGTAGGTGCGCAGCACCTGGACGTGGTGCGGGCCGCAGGGCGGCGGGTCGGCCGGCTGCGCCGGCAGCGGGTCGGGTCGCAGGTCCGCGCCGCGCAGCCGGTCCCGCAGATAGGCGAGGGGATTCTCCGAGTCCAGCGGCATCGGGTCGGTCCACCGCTCCCGGAAGGTGGTGTCCAGCGCGCCCACCACCGGCCCCCGCACGGCGAGCTGCACGTCGTGCCAGGGCGGGTGCTCGCCGTAGCGGACGGACATCTGCACGGCCTGCGGGTCGCCCCCGTGCGCGGCGTCGTCACGCCGGCTGTGGCAGAGGTCGATCCCGCCGGCGAAGGCGATGTCCCGCTCCGGAGCCCGGAGGTGTCGCAGCACCACCAGCTTCTGGTGGTGGGAGCCGCCCCGGCGGACTCGCTGGTCGAGCAGCACCTCGCCGCCGGCGGCGGAGACCGTCTCGCTCAGGCTGCGGTTCTCCGCCTCGCTGTAGGCCAGGATGTCGAGGTGGGAGCGCCAGATGAGCCCCTTGACCAGCACGCCCCGCTGGGCGGCCCGCGCGAAGAGTTGGGCCACGGTCGGCCCGTCCGGGCGTAGTAGCTGGTCCGGGTCGCCCCGCCAGTCGGTGAAGAAGAGGTGGTCGCCGGACTGGAGGGCCGCCACCTCGTCGACCAGCCGGTCGAAGTACGCGGTGCCGTGAATTAACGGCTCGGCAAGGTTTCCGCCGGCCCAGACGGGTAACTCTGAGACCGGGTTGGCGCGTTCCCGTGCGCTGAGGAACCAGTTGCTCGGTGCCACCGCTCCAGCCCTCCGAGGTCGACAACGTCCTCACGGTAGGACCCCCGTCGCGGGTCCGCATCCCGACCGACACTGCGGTGACCGGTCGACCGACCCCCGACATCCCGCCCGATCACGCGACACCGAGGAGGCAACACCATGCCCGGCGAGACGACGAACTCCGTGACCGAGTACCGCGAGCCGGCGGTGGAAAGTGAGCGGGGTGCGCTGGTGACGGTGTTGCTCATGGTGATCCTGGGCGTGGCGGGCATCTTCGCCGTCTCCTGACGCCGCACCTCGACGCGCCGGTGGGCGCCACCGGCAGTGCCGGAGGCGCCCAACCACCCGCGCATGTGGTCAGGGCCTGGAGCCCTGGCCGTCGGTGTGCGGCAACCGCTCGGCGGGGACGACGCCCAGCCGGCCGGCCTTGAAGTCCTCGAACGCCTGGAGCAGCTCGTCGCGGGTGTTCATGACGAACGGGCCGTAGTGCGCCACCGGCTCCCGGATCGGCTCGCCGCCCATGATGTAGAGGTCCAGTCCCGGGGTGTGGCTGTCCTGGTTGCCGTCCGCGGCGAAGGTCAGCGCGTCGCCCCGACCGTGCACGGCGAGCTGGCCCGTGTGCACCGGCCGCCCGTCGGTGCCCACCGTGCCCCGCCCGCCCAGCACGTAGACCAGGGCGTTGAAGTCCGGCCGCCATGGCAGGTCGACCCGGGCACCCGGCTGCACGGTCACGTGGGTGATGGTGATCGGCGTGTGGGTGGAGCCCGGCCCGCGATGTCCGGCGACCTCGCCGGCGATCACCCGGATCAGCGCGCCGCCGTCCCGCGTGGTCAGCAGCGCGGCCTCCTTGCCGCGGATGTCCTGGTAGCGGGGTGGGTTCATCTTGGCCGCCCGGGGCAGGTTGACCCAGAGTTGGGTGCCGTGGAACAGCCCACCACTCATGACGAGGTGCTCCGGTGGCGCCTCGATGTGCAGCAGGCCGCTCGCGGCCGTCATCCACTGGGTGTCGCCGTTGGTGATCGTGCCGCCGCCGCCCTGCGAGTCCTGGTGGTCCATGATCCCGTCGATCATGTACGTCACCGTCTCGAAGCCGCGGTGCGGATGCCAGGCGGTGCCCTTCGGCTCGCCCGGGGCGTAGTCCACCTCGCCCATCTGGTCCAGGTGGATGAACGGGTCCAGTTCGGTCACCGGTACGCCGGCGAACGCCCGGCGCACCGGGAAGCCCTCGCCCTCGTAGCCGCTGGGTGCGGTGGTCAGTCGCTGGACCGGGCGGAACGCGGTGGACTCGTCGAGCCTGGGCAGGCGGGGCAGGACGAGCACGTTGTCGACGGTGATGGCGGGCATCGGGAACTCCTCAGTTGTGGGGGCGGCCGGTCGCCGCGCGCAGGCGCCGGCCGAGTCGCTCGAAGATCCGGGTGAGGCAGGCGACCTCGGCATCGTCGAGGTCGTCCATCAGGTGTGTACGCACCGAAAGCAGGTGGCGCGGTGCAGCCTCGCGCAGGGCCAGCAGCCCGGCGGCGGTGAGTACCGCCTCGCTGCCGCGCCGGTCGTCCGGACAGGACTCCCGGGCCACCAGGCCGCGCCGCTGCATGGTGGAGATCTGGTACGTCAGCCGGCTCGGCGAGAAGATCAGGCGGCTTGCCAGCTCGCCCATCCGTAGCCGCTGGCCCGGCGCCTCGGAGAGCAGGACGAGCACGTGGTAGTCGGCGAAGGTGAGCGCACTGTCGGTGCGCAGGTCGTCCTCCAGCCGGGTGTAGAGCCGCTGGCTGGCCTCGATGTAGGCGCGCCAGGCGGCGAGTCGGGCACTGTCCAGGCTCTCGGTCACGCCATGACAGTAGCACTGTTTCAAAATTTAACTAGTCTGCCGTGAGCGCCGTCACCGGGTATGGGAGAGTAATTATTCAGCTTTGAAGGATGTGCCCGGTAGAGCTGGAGCGACACCGGTGGAGACTCGCGGAACTCGGCCTGATCGACCGCTGACCCGTCGTGGCGGACGCACACCGTGGCGCACTTCCGCCGGCTGCCGGACGACGAGGCCCGGGCGGGATCCCGCCCGGGCCTCGCTGACGGCGACTCCTCACCGGGCGGACGGAGGTGCCGTCATGTGCATCCGGCCGAGTAGCTGACGGGCCTGCTCGGCGAACTGCGCGTCGACGGTGACGGCGTACTGGCCGGCGCGCAGCGAACTGGCCGAGGTGAAGTCGCGTCGCCCGCCGGTCATCGCGTGCGCGACCGCGCCGAAGACCGCTCCCCAGATCGCGCCGATGACCAGCCCGACCAGGATCACCGTGATCCAGTTGCCGACGGTGAAGATGCCGAACAGCAGCCCGATGAATAGCCCGAACCAGGCGCCCGTGCCGGCGCCCAACAGGGCCGACCGTCCGGTCGTCATCCGGCCGAGCACGGTCTCCACCAGGGTGAGGTTCGTGCCGACGATGGCACTGTGCTCGACCGGGAACCGGTTGTCCGCCAGATGGTCGACGACCCGTTGGGCGGACGGATAGTCCGGGTACGACCCGATCGTCACGGTGGCCGGGCCGGCCTCCGGGCCGTGCCCGTCGTGGCCGGGGGTCGTGGGCCGCCCGGCGGGGCCGGACGGGAGAGTGTCGCCGCCCGGCATTCCGGGCCGCCATGCCGAGGTGGGACTCGACGATGTGGTCATGAGTTCCTCCTTCGTCAACCGTCCGCGTTCCCGCCGCCGTCCCGGGGTAACGTCACCACCGGAGCGGATGCCCGCCGGGCGGCCTGGCGCGTTCGGTGGCCGGGAACGCCGCGCTCAGCGGCCGGCGTCGCGCAGGTAGGCGTCGGTGACCTCGTCGGCCGGGAAGAACGACTCGATGGAGAGCTCCTCGACCGTCACGTCGAGAGGAGTGCCGAAGGTCGACACGGTGCTGAGGAAGGTCAGCTCGCCACCCGCGTGACGCAGCCGCAGGGGCACCACCACGTCCCCGGCGCGGGGAAGGGCGGCATCCGGCTCGGTCGGCCCGCCCGGATAGCCACGCAACTCGTCGTGGAGCGCGGCCAGCCCGGCGTCGGCGGCCAGCCCCAGGTGCCGGCGCAGCCGGCCGAGCAGATGGGCCCGCCACTCGGCGAGGTTGGCGATCCGGGGCGCCATGCCCTCGGGGTGCAGGGTCAGCCGCAGCGCGTTGGCCGGCGGCCGGAGCAGGTGCGCGGCCACGCCCCGGGTGAACAGCGGCAGGGCGGCGTTGCCGGCGACCAGGTTCCAGTGCCGGTCCACCGCCACCGCCGGGTACGGCTCGTGCGCCCGCAGGACCCGGCGTACCGCGTCGAGGACCCGACGCAGTTCGGGGGAGTCCAGCGGGGCGTGGGAGTAGACCGGGGCGTACCCGGCGGCCAGCAACAGCCGGTTGCGGTCCCGCAGCGGCACGTCGAGATGCTCGGCCAACCGCAGGACCATCTCCCGGCTCGGGACCGAGCGCCCGGTCTCCACGAAGCTGAGGTGTCGGGTGGAGACCTCCGCCCCGACCGCGAGGGCGAGCTGGCTGAGCCCGCGCTGCCGCCGCCACTGCCGCAGCAGCACCCCGAACGGCGCCCGCCGTTCCCGCACCGCCGCGCCCATGCGCCGATCCTAGGCCTGATTCACCGGCCAACCAGCGCCCACCGGCGCTGCGCCACGCACGACGGCGGATGCCGCCGTGCGTGGCGGATCAGGTGACCAGACCGGTCAGGAATCGAGAAGCTCCCGTCGCCGAGCCGTAACTAGCGTGGCCGTCATGGGCATCCCACCCGCCAGGTCGCCGGAGGCCCAGGTTGCTCGTCTTCTGAGGAGGTCCCTTTGAACTGGAACAAGTGGATTCGGCAGATCCACCGCTGGCTGTCCATCGCCTTCACGGTGACCGTCGTCGCCACCTTCGTCGCCCTGGCGCAAGAGGAGCCTGTCGTCTGGGTGTCCTACCTGCCGCTGCTCCCGCTCGCCTTGCTCCTGTCCACCGGCCTGTACCTGTTCGTGCTGCCGTACGCCGTCAGATGGCGCGGCGGACGAGTCACCGCTCGCGGGAGATGACCCGGGTGTGTCCACCGGCCTCCCGCCCCGGAGAGGGCGCCCGCCGGGGCGGCCGGTCGCGCCTCGCCCGCCCGCCGGGGACGGGCGAGGCGCGGAGGCCAGGAACAGGCGGTGCCGTGGGGACGGTGCGAGGGAGAATGGCGAAATGCGCCTGGTGATCACCGCCGACACCCACGTGCCGAAACGGGCCAGGGACCTGCCGGAGCCGCTCTGGGCAGCGGTCGACGCCGCCGACGTGGTGCTGCACGCGGGGGACTGGGTCGACGAGGCGCTGCTGGACGCCATGACCGCCCGGGCCCGCCATCTCGTCGGGGTGTACGGCAACAACGACGGGCCGGCGCTGCGTACCCGGCTGCCGGAGGTCGCCCGGGTGGAACTCGACGGGCTGCGGGTCGCCGTCGTGCACGAGACCGGCCCGAAGGCCGGGCGGGAGAGCCGCTGCGCGGCCCGCTTCCCCGACACCGACGTGCTGGTCTTCGGCCATTCACACATCCCCTGGGACACCGTCTCCCCGGACGGTCCGCGGCTGCTCAATCCGGGCTCGCCCACCGACCGCCGGGCTCAGCCGTACGCCACGTACCTGACGGCGCGGGTGACGGCGGGGCGGCTCGACGAGGTCGAACTGCACCGCCTGCCACCCCGCCGTACGCCCGGTCACTGACCGCGGCCGGTCTCCTCCTGAAGTTGGTCGATCCGCTTCGAGGCCTCGGCCTTGGTCAGGCCCTCCGGCGGCTGTTCGCCGGCCTCCCGGGCCAGGGTCGCCAGATAGGACTCCTGGGCGGCGGTCGGCGGCTCCTCGCCGGTGACCCACTCGTCCGGGTCCTTGATGGCGCCCTGCGGGTCGGCCTGGCTGCTGTTGCGGTCCGTCATGGTCTCCACCTCTCTTCGAACAGGCGTGCCAATACCCCGCATGGCACCGGTTCATGCGGCTCTCCGGCGCGTCGTGCTCCCGGCATGCGTCCCGGCCGTTCGGGGCGGCGCGCATACGATCACCGGATGACTGCGCAGGATCGGGCGGGTGTGGTGGTGGTCGGCGCGGGCATCGCCGGGGTGGCGTGCGCGACGGAACTGGCCCGCGCCGGCATCCCGGTGGAGATCCGGGAGCGCGCCCGGGTGTCCGGCGGTCGGATGGCCAGCCGGCGCTTCGACGGTCGGCCCGCCGACACCGGCGCCGCGTACTTCACCGTCAGTGATCCGGACTTCGCCGAGGTGGCCGAGGGGTGGCGGTCGGCCGGCCTGGCCCGCGAGTGGACCGACACCTTCGTCGCGTACGGCGCCGACGGCCGGCGCGGGGTGCCCGGCCCGATGCGCTGGGCGGCGACCCGGGGCCTGCGGTCGCTGGTGGAGCACCTGGCCCGGGACCTGCCGGTGACCGTGGACCGGCTCGTGCTCGGCGTCGAGCCGGGGCCGGTGGTGGACGGGCGGCCCTGCGAGGCGGTGGTGCTCGCCATGCCGGGGCCACAGGCTGCCCTGCTGCTCGATCCGGCCCTGGACGCCGCCACCCGGGTCACGCAGACCCAGCGCTGGTCGCCGTCGCTGGCCGGGGTGCTGCGATTCCCGGCCCGCCGGTGGGCCACCTTCCGGGGCGCCTTCGTCAACGACCACCCGCTGCTGAACGTCGTCTGCGACGACGGCGACCGGCGCGGCGACGACGCACCGGTGCTGGTCGCCCACACCACGCCCGAGTTCGCCGCCGGTCACCTCGCCCAGCCCACCGGGGCCGGGCCGGCGATCGAGGAGGCCGTCCGGGACCTGCTCGGACTGCCCGAACCGGCGGAGCACGTACACGTGCACCGCTGGACGTACGCGAAACCGACCGCCGGCCCGGGTGGGACGTACCACCTGGACGCCGACGGTGTCGGGCTGGCCGGCGACGCCTTCGGTGAGCCCCGGGTGCAGAGCGCCTGGCGCTCCGGTCGTGACCTGGGCCGCGCCCTCGTCACCCGCCTGTCCGCAGGTTAGGAAGGGCTCTTCCTGTCACATATGGACAGGAAGAGCCCTTCCTCGCACTGGCGTCGCCGAGCCCTCAGCCGCCGGCGGCGACGGGCTCGCCGGTGCGGCGGCGTTCGGACGGGTCGGAGGTGCGTTCCCCGGCCCGGTCCAGCAACTGCATCACCGGAGTCGCCGCGACGCCGTGCACCACCACCGAGACGATCACCACGAGGCCGACGGTCGCCCAGATCAGGTCCGCCTGGGGAAAGTCGGTCTTCGCCGTCGCGTACGCGACGTAGTAGAACGAGCCGACGCCCCGGATGCCGAACAGGGCGATCACCCAGTGTTCGGCCGGCCGGCCGGGCGCGCCCCGCAGCGACAACCAGCCGACCAGCGGACGGACCACGAAGACCAGCGCCAGCCCGACCGCGGCGGCCGTCCAGGTCAGCGGGCCCAGCAGGCCGCCGACCACCGCGCCGCCGAAGAGCAGCAGCAGCATCACGGTGAGCAACCGCTCGACCTGCTCGGCGAAGCCGTGCAGCACGGAGTGGAACTCGTGGGTGCGTTCGGCGGCCCGGATCGCCCGGGCGGCCACGAAGACCGCGAGGAAGCCGTACCCGCCCACGACCTCCACCAGCCCGTACGCCAGGAAGGTCGCGGCCAGCGCGAGGAAGCCCTCGGAGTGCCGGGCCAGCCGCAGTTTGCTCGGGGCCCGGAAGAAGAGCTTGCCGAGCAGCCAGCCGATCAGCCACCCACCCGCCACTCCGGCTGCGACCTTCCAGAGCACGTCCACGCCGAGCCAACGGCCCAGCCAGTCGCCGGGGGCCAGGCTGGTGGTGGCGATGGCGATGGCCGCGTACACGAAGGGGAAGGCCAGCCCGTCGTTCAGCCCGGCCTCGGAGGTCAGGGCGAAGCGGACCTCGTCCTCGGAGTCCTCGACGTCGGTGGGCTCACCGACCTGCACGTCGGCGGCGAGCACCGGATCGGTCGGGGCGAGGGCCGCCGCCAGCAGCAGCGCGGCGGCCGGCACCAGCCCGGCCCACCACCAGCCGAGCAGCGCCACCGCCGCGATGCACAACGGCATGGCGATGGCCAGCAGCCGCCAGGTCGACGACCAGCGGGTCCAGCTCAACGGCCGGTCGATCTTGAGCCCGGCGCCCATCAGCGCGACGATGACTCCGATCTCGGTGAGATGGGTGGCGAGCTGCGGGTGCGCGAGCGGATCAGGGTCCGGCAGCCCGACGGGGAGGAGGAAGACCAGCATGCCGAGCCCGAGGAAGGCGATCGGCATGGACAGCGGTCGGCGTTCGAGCACCCGGGGCAGGATTCCCGCCAGCAGCGCGCCGAGACCGACCACCGCGAACGCCACGTCTACCGGCTCCACGACCCCACCTCTCCGCCTCGCCCACGGCGTGCGGGCAGGTGGTGCAAGTCCTTGCCCCCGGAAGAGTCCTCGTATTCCTGTTCGGAGCGATGGGGCCGGAGCCGGTCACCTCGTCCTGGCGACCGGCGAGTCGTCGAGCGCGGTGAGCAGCGCGGCGGGATCCTCGTAGACGGCCACCGCGCCGGCCCCGGCCAGCTCGCCCCGGCCGGTGCCGCCGCAGGTCAGCCCGACGCAGGGGATGTCCAGCTCGCCGGCGGCGGCGACGTCCCACACCGAGTCGCCGACGAAGACCACCCGTTCGGCGGCGAGCCCGGACTGCTCCAGCGCGGCCACCAGGATGTCCGGCGCCGGCTTGCTCTCCCGCGCGTCGGCCGCGCAGGTGACGGTGTGGATCACGTCGTCGGCGGCCAGTGCCCGGCGTAGCGCGGTCACCTCGTGCTCGGCGGCGGAGGTCGCCAGCACCACCCGCAGCCCTCGCTCCGCGCAGGCCCGCAGCAGGTCGGCGGCGCGGGGCAGCGGGACGAGTCGTTCCCAGTACTCGGCGAAGAGGGTGTCGTGCGCGTCGCGCAGCCGTTGGTCCGCGCTCCGGTCGCGCTCCGGGCCGAGCAGGTGGTCGAGCAACTTGTCCGAGCCCATCCCGATGGCGCGGTGGATCGTCGCCATGGGCACGGGCCGGTCGGTCTGGCGCAGCGCCTCCCACCAGCTCACGGTGTGCAGATAGGTGGTGTCGACGAGGGTGCCGTCCACGTCGAAGAGGACACCGCTGGGCTTGTCGGCGGGCATGCTGTCCTTTACCCCCTGTGGGCCGTGCTGATCCACCCGCTCAGCCGGGCGGGATCAGGATCTCGAACCAGACGGTCGAGCCGCGTAGGGTCGGGTCCGTCCCCCACGCGTCACTCAGCTCCTCGATCAGCCCGAGCCCCCGGCCCCGGCTGCTGAGCGTGTCGGTCTGGGCGCGGGTCACCGTACCCCGGGTGCCCGAGTCGGCGACCGACACCAGCAGCCGCTCCGGGCTGAGGTCGATCTCCACCCGGGCGGCGGTGCCCGCGTGCAGCAGCGCGTTGGTGGTCAGCTCGCTGGTGCAGAGCACCGCCGCGCCGATGATCGACTCGGGCACCTGCCACTCGGTGAGCTGCGCGGTCATCCAGTGCCGCACCCGGCTCGGCGCGGTCGGCTCGGCCGGCACCTCCATGCTCGTCGACCGGGACGGCCGCAGCGCGTGCTCCACCGCCAGCACGGCGACGTCGTCCTCGGTGGCCCCGGGCACCGCCGCGGTGGCCACCGCGCACAACGCACGGGGGTCGCCGCTGCCCGCGCCGGCGACGGCGTCGGCCAGGGCGTCCAGCCCGGTCGTCAGGTCCTGCCAGCGCCGCTCCACCACGCCGTCGCTGAACAGCAGCAATGTGTCGCCGGGGGCGAAGCGCACCGTGACGGTGGGTGGCCGGCAGCCCAGGCCCAGCGGGGCGCCCGCGGGCACGTCGAGGTATTCGGTGACCGGAGCGCCGTCCGGGGCACACCGGCGGATCAGCGGGGCGGGGTGGCCGGCGCTGGCCAGGGTGAGCCGCTGCCGGTCGGCGTCGACGACCCCGAAGACCACTGTCACGAAGAGTTCGTGCGTCTCGCCCTCGGCGCCCAGGCTGGTGACCAACCGGTCGAGCCCGGCCAGCACGGCGTCCGGGCGGGGGTCGGTCAACGCCAACGCCCGCAGCGCGGCGCGGACCTGACCCATCCGGGCCGCGGCCTGCACGTCGTGGCCGGCGACGTCGCCGAGCACAATGCCCAGGCGGCCGTCGGGCAGCAGGAAGGCGTCGTAGAAGTCCCCACCGGCGGCATTGCCGTCGACACCCGGGTCGTAGCGGGCGGCGATCCGCATCCGGGGCAGGTCGGGCAGGTGCGCGGGCAGCATGCTGCGTTGCAGCAGTTGGGCGGTGCCGTGCTGGGTCTCGAACCGGCGGGCCCGCTCGGCGGCCTGGCCGACCAGCTCGGCCGAGGTGGCGAGCAGCGCGCGCCGGGCGGCCGACCAGACGTGCGGGACCTGATAGCCGACCGTCAGGCTGCCGCGCACCACCGAGGCCCGCAGCGGCACCGTCGCGAGCGAGCGGACCTTCTGGTCGTGCCGGTCCACCGCGATCTCCCGCAGCGGTTGGCCGTCGTCGACGACGAGCGGTACGCCGCTCCGGGCGGCGGTCGCCACCGGCCCCTGCCACTCCGGCGGGATGCGCCGCCACAGCGGGGGGAGTCGCTCGTCGGCCTCGTCCACCAGCTCGCCGCGGATGCGCCGGACCATCCGCCAGCCGCCGCCCTCGTCAACGGCGAACGAGACCCGGTCGGCGTCGAACGCGGTGATCGCGTAGCGCAGCGCCACCCGGGCCACGTCGTCCAGAGTGAGGGTGCCGGCGAGCGCAGCGGCGAAGTCGCTGAGGCTCTGGAGCTGCTGGGTGACCTGGGTGGTCTCCGCGGCCACGGTCAGCACGCCGACGATCCGCCCGGCGCTGTCGCGTACGGGGGAGTAGCCCCGGGTGAAGACCGACTGTTCGACCAGGCCGGGACGGCGGTGCAGCGGGAGGGTGGTTTCCTTCTCCAGGAACGGCTCCCCCGAGCGGTAGGTGCGCTCGATGGCCTCGCCGACACCGGGCAACGGCCAGGACTCCGCGAACACCTCGGCCGCCGGCCGGCCCACCGCGTCGGGGTGCCGGTCGCCGATCAGCTCCGCGTACGCGTCGTTGTAGACGAGCAGGTGGTCGTCGCCCAGGGTGAGGGTCATCGGTACGGGCGAGGCGAGGAGCAGTTCGGTGGCCGCCCGGACCGCCGGATCCCAGGCCCGCCACGGGCCGAGCGGGGTGCCGGCCCAGTCGTGGCGCAGGACGACGGCCGCCGTGCCCGACGCGGAGGGGGCTCCCGAGACCGGGGCTGGTGGGTTCGGGACCCGTCCGACCGTTCCTGGCATGACCGCAGCCTAGCGGGAGGGCTTGTCGCCTGTTTCCGATCATGCCCCGCGCGCCGTCGGAGCAGAACGTCCGGGCAGTTCAGAGCCGTTCCGTGGTGACATGTCGGGAAAAACTCGGGGACCGGTACGGCGTGCCGCGTCGGTGACCGGGTAAGCGCGCGGCGCAGTCCATGCGACAGGAGGGACATCATGCCGGAGACCCTCGCGGTCAGGCAGGTCGACATCGGCAACGCCGTGGCCGACATGTGGAGGTCGGTGCTGCTGTTCATACCGCGGGCCATCGCGTTCATCGCGATCCTCGTGGTCGGATGGCTCATCGCCAGAGCCGTACTCAAGATCGTGGACGCGGCGCTGGAACGGGTCAACTTCGACAGGGCGGTGGAACGGGGCGGCATCAAGCGTGCGTTGGAACGTACGAAGTACGACGCCAGTGACATCCTGGCGAAACTGGCGTACTACGCCGTACTGCTGTTCACCCTGCAGTTCGCCTTCGGGGTGTGGGGACCCAACGCGATCAGTGACCTGATCAGCGGCGTGGTCGCGTGGCTGCCACGCGCCTTCGTGGCCATCGTCATCGTCGTCGTGGCCGCCGCGATCGCCAACGCCGTCCGGGACCTGGTCAGCGGGGCACTGGGCGGGCTCTCGTACGGCAAGATCCTGGCCGACCTGACGGCGGTCTTCATCATCGCGCTGGGTGTGATCGCCGCGCTGAACCAGGTGGGCATCGCGACCACGGTGACCACGCCGGTGCTGATCGCGGTGCTCGCCACGGTGGCCGGCATCCTGATCGTCGGCGTCGGCGGTGGCCTGGTGCGGCCGATGCAGAACCGCTGGGACGGCTGGCTGAACCGGATGGCCGAGGAGTCGCGCGCGGTGCAGGAGCACCGTCGGGCCCGGGACGCCGGCCAGACCGACGTCGGGCGGCAGATGGCCGACCGGACGGGGGCCGAGCGTACCGAGGTCATGCCGCGCGGGCAGGAGTCCGCGACGGCTGGCGGGCGCGGCACCTACCAGTCGGGGAACGTGGGTGACGAGACCCAGCAGTTCCGCCGCTGACCGGGCCGGTGAGGCGAGACGGGGAGGGGTGTCCGCGGACGTGCGGGCGCCCCTCCGGCGTCTCCGTCGGGGGCCGGTGTTCCTCCCGTGCAGCCGCCGGAGTCGGGACGTCCTGCGGTGTGGCCGCCGGAGCCGGACACGCCCGCGGTGTGGCCGCCGACGCCCGGCACCGTCGGGTTGGCAGTTCGGTCAGACCGGGGGGAGCGGAGCGGTCGCCGGGGCCCCGAGCGAGCGGGTCAGCGCGCAGACCGCGAGCAGCCGGGTGAGCAGCCAGTCCGGCGCGGACCAGTCCACCGGCGCCACCGGCGGCTGCCAGCCGTGCTCCAGCGCGCCGGCGCGGACACCCTCCGCGTAGCCGGCGAGCGCCGCGGCGCTCAACGCCCGGCGGTCGCCGTCCAGGCTCTCCCGTACCGCCGCGGCATGCTGGTCGACCAGGGCGAGCAGGGCCGGACGCGCGGCGGCGGCGGCCAGTCCTTCGGCGCCGACCGAGGCGGACAGGAGGGCGAGGGCGGCTCGCGCCGAGTTGGCGGCGGAACGGGCCTCGACCCGGTTGAACGGCACACGCATGGTGACCGAGGCTATCCGGTCGGTCCCCGGGTCGACCTCGGCCACTCGGCGGGTTTTTGACCCTCCCCCGAACGGTCAGCGGACCGCCCGTGGATTGACCCGACGCGGGCGGGGCAGGAGGAGAACCGCCCGGACGGGAGCGGGCCGACACCTGGAGGAACGGATGGGACGACACGAGGACGGGCCGGACGAACGGCACCGCAGGCCCGCCGGGGTCAGTGACGAGACGGTGGTGGCGCTCGGCAAGCTCAGCGAGGCGCTGGAGTGCGTCGAGCGGGTCCGCGGCCACCTCTACTCGCTGCACCAGTTGGTCGGGCACGCCGACCTGATGCTCGACGACGCCGTGGAGATGTTCCGCGCCGCCGGGCACGACCGGATCGCCGACCGCATCGACACCGACCTGCTGGGCCGCAACGTCATCGCCGGGCGGTGGACGTTCCAGATCGTCGAGGACTTCGACGACGGCTACTACGCCCTCTTCCGCGACCTCGACCGGGCCGCCCGGGAGGAACTGGTCGGCGGTCGCCAGCACCTCTACGAGGCGGAGATGAAGGAGCGGCGGCGCAGTCGGGGCCGCCCCGGGCACGAGGCCCGCCCCGGGGCCGACGGCTAGCCGTCGGCCCGGGTGTGCAGGCCGACCACCGTGGCCCGGGACTGACTCAGCTCACAGTTCGGCCGCGACCGCCGCGATCGCGGCGTGCGGCCGGTGAGTGCCATCGCCGGGCCGATGCTGGCGCTCGACTTCCGTGAAGCCAGCCCGCGTCAACCGCTCGGAGAGCTTGTCGACGGGCCAGCGATAGGCCGTCACGACCTTGTGGTCGAAGGCGGCGATCTCGTCGCCGTCGAAGAAGCCGATCACCAGCGTGCCAGCTGGAGTCATCACTCGCCGGAACTCGGCGAGTGCACCGTCGAGGTCCTGCGGCGGTAAGTGGATCAGCGAGTACCAGGCCAGGATGCCGGCGATGGAACCGCTCTCGACGTCGAGGCTCCTCATCGACCCGAGTTGGTACTTGCCGGTCGGATGGGCTGCCTTCGCATGGGCGATGAACTCGGGAACCATGTCGATCCCCGTCGCGTCGACACCCAGCGACCGAAGGTAGCCGGTGAGATGGCCAGGTCCGCAGCCCAGATCGAGCACGTTGCCAGGCTGAATCGACAGATGTCGCCCGATGAAGGCGAGATCATCGGTATGCGCCTGCTGGCTCGTGCCGAACAGTTCGATGTAGAGGCCTGCGACGGAGGCATACGCGTCCCGAACCTGCTCCACGTTCACCGGGTGACTATATGGGCCTTTGGATCCGGCCGAGCAGGCCCCGATCCCCCACGGTCGCCGCACCAGGGTGTGGCAACCGTGGGAAGAGCTCGCGGAACAGTTCCCTGAGCTGGAGCGGGGCGCGACTAGCGAGTCGCGACCGCGGGCTCCTCGGCCGCGATGCGCAGCGCCTCGACCAGGCGGCGGTAGAGGACGTCGCCGGCCAGCAACTCGGAGTGGGTGCCCTGGGCCCGGATCCGGCCGTGCTCCATCACCACGATCCGGTCGGCGTCGAGCACCGTGGAGAGCCGGTGCGCGATGGTCAGCACCGCGCCGGCCGCCGCCCGCTGCCGGACGCACTCCTGCAACGCCGCCTCGGTCAGCCCGTCGACCTGTGCGGTCGCCTCGTCGAGCAGCAGGACCTCGGGGGTGCGCAGCATGGCCCGCGCCAGCGCGATGCGCTGGCGCTGCCCGCCGGACACCTCCGTCGACGACAGCGACGTGTCCAGTCCGTCCGGCAGGGAATCGATCTTGTCGTCGAGGCGGACGGCACGGAGCACCGCCCGGATCTCCTCCTCGGTCGCGTCGGGGTGGGTGAACCGCAGGTTGTCGCGGATGGTGCCCGGCACCACCGGCGTCTCCTGCTCGACGTACGCGAGCCGGGACCGTACCTCGTCGTGCCCGCAGGCCGCGTACGGGTGGCCGTCGAGGAGCAGTTGACCCCGCTCGGGCTCCAGGAATCGCAGGATCAGCGAGAACAGCGTGGTCTTGCCGGCCCCCGACGGGCCCACGATCGCGGTGTGCCCACGCCGGGGAACGGCCAGGTCGATGTCCTGCACAGCGGCGGGCCCGTCCGGCCCGTACCGGGCGGTGACCCCGCGGAACACCAGCACCGGCTGCTCCGCGACGGGCGCCCGGAGGGGTTCCGCCGGCAGGGACGCCGGTCCCGAAGGCTCGGTCGCGATGTTCTCGATCTCGCGGATCCGCCCCGCCGCCGCGATCCCGGCCTGCAACGCCGTGGTGTTCTGGGTCAGCTCGGTGATCGGCCCCATCAGCTGGAACGTGTACAGCAGGAAGGCGATCAGGCTGGAGATCTCCAGCAGGTCGCGCTGGGCCCGCCAGGCGCCGATGCCCAGGATCGCGATCACCGCGAGCTGGATCCCCGTCCAGGCGATCGTCCAGACCGACGCGGTCACCCGTGCCGCTCGTACGCTGTGCGCCGCCGCCTGCCGGGCGTCGGCGACGATCCGCTCGGTCGACCGGGCTTCCGCCCGGCTGGCCTTGACCGTACGGATCGCGCGCAGCGCCCCCTCCAACGCGCCGCCGAGCGCGCCCATCGACTCCTGCGCGGCGGCCTGCGCCTTCGCGATGCGGGGCATCAGCGCGCCCATGACCGCCGCGACGACCAGCACGGCGGCCACGGTGCAGCCCAGCAGATAAAGGTCGAGCACCCCCATCAGCACGAGCGTGCCGAGCAGGGCGATGCCGGCGTTGACCAGCCCGACGATGCTGCCGGACGCCTCGCGCAGCAGTTGGGTGTCGGAGGTGGCCCGGGTGACCAGCTCGCCGACGGGCCGGCGTTGCAGGTCGCCGACGCGGGCCCGGAAGTAGTGCCGGACGATCGCGGCCCGTGCGTCGAGCACGATGTGTTCGGCCAGCGTCCCGAGCAGCCGCCACTGCCACAGTGAGACGGCCGCGCCGACGACGACGAGCGCCAGCAGGGCGCCGATCGGGCGGGCCATCGACTCGCCGGCGCCGAGCGTGTCCAGGACCCACTTGGTGACCATCGGCGTCGCGAGCCCGGCCGCGTTGGCGGCGAGCCCCAACGCGAGGCCGAGGAGCATCGTCCGCCTGTGCGGGGCGAGGAAGGACACCAGAGTGCGCAACCGGGGAAGCACCAGAGTGGGAGAGTTCACGCCTTTATTGGAACAGTGCTGTTCCAATGTAGTCAATCGCTATTCCGAAACGAGGTGTTGCTATCCTCGCGACGTGACCGACGCGCAGGTGTCCGGCAGCCGGGCCCGGACCCGCCAGGCCATCGTCGACGCGGCGATAGAGGTGCTGGGGCGTAATCCCGCCGCCTCCCTCGGGGACATCGCCACCGCCGCCGATGTCGGGCGTACGACACTGCACCGCTACTTCGCCGAGCGCGCCGACCTGCTGGCCGCGGTCGGTACGGAGGCCAACGCCCGACTGGACCGCGCCACCGCCCAGGCGCGGATGGCCGAGGGCACCGGCGCCTCAGCCGTGCACCGGCTCTGCCAGGAATACTTCGACCTCGGCAGCCTGCTCTCGCTGATCTTCACGGAGCCGGAGACGGGGGCCGGCACGACCGGCGGCGGGTGCGACCCGGACTTCGCCGCGATGGTCGAGCGCGGCCATCGCGACGGCACCATCGACCCGGAGTTGCCGGTGGACTGGGTGCAGAGCCTGATCTGGTCCCAGTTGTACGCCGGATGGTCCTACCTCGCCGAGACCGACGCCTCCCGGCACGAGGTGCTGCGTCTGATCCTGCGTACCGTCGACGGCGCGATCGCGGTCAGGCCGGGCTGAGCGCTGCTCGGCTACTCCGTGGGCCGGGCGTCGGCCGGGCGGCGCCGGGCCGCGTCGTCGGCGATGATCACGGTCGCCACCATCAGCGCGACGCAGAGGCTGAACAACCAGGAGTCGTCCGAGACCAGCTTGGCGGAGACGGGAGCCTGGAGCGCGGCGAGGAGAAAGCCGAGCCATGCCAGGCGGCGCTGACGCGTGGAGAGAATGCCGGAGCCCTGATGCATCCCGAAAGTCTTGCGCGCGAGCCGGGGCTTGCCGTCAGCCGAACGGCCGATTCTGGATGAGCTGTCCGTTTTTCCGACCATCCGGACCGTAACGCTCGTCCCAGCGGGGGAGGCCGGGCGACGCCGTCGTTGACGGGAGGCAGGATGGTCCTCCGTGTCCAACGCCCCGCCCCGCGCCTCGCTGCTCCTGCTGGCCTATCTCGCGTTCGTCAGCCTCGGCCTGCCCGACGGCCTGATCGGGGTGGGCTGGCCGTCGATCCGGGCCGACTTCGGCGTACCCACCGAAGCCGTCGGCCTGGTGCTCACCGCGGGCACCGCCGGCTACCTGACCTCCAGCGTGCTGGCCGGGTTCACGCTGGCCCGGCTCGGCGTCGGCTGGCTGCTGGCCGGCAGCACGTTGTTGGCCAGCCTCGCGCTCACCGGCTACACGCTGAGTCCCGGGCTCGCCCTGTTGGTGGGTTGCGCGTTGGTGCTCGGTCTGGGCTCCGGCGCGATCGACTCCGGCCTGAACGCGTACGCGGCGGGCGCCTTCGGCCCCCGGCACATGAACTGGATGCACGCCTTCTTCGGTCTCGGCGTGGCGCTCGGGCCGCTGATCATGACCGGCGCGCTGAGCGCCGGGCTCTCCTGGCGCTGGGGCTACGGCCTGGTGGCGGCGGCCCAGCTCGCGCTGGCCGCCGCGTTCGCCCTGACCGTCCGGGCCTGGCGGGAGCGCGCCCCGGCCCGCGAGCCCGCCGGGTCCGCGCCGGGCTCGGCGACCGCCGCCCCGCCGACCGCCGTGCCGGTACGCGAGACGCTGCGCCTGCCGGCGGTCTGGCTCGGCGCGGCGGCCTTCGTCGTGTACGTGGCCATCGAGGTGGCCGCCGGGCTCTGGGCGTTCCTGCTGCTCACCGAGGGGCGCGGCCTCGGCGCGGCCATCGCCGGCGTCTGCGTCTCGGGCTACTGGGGAAGCCTGTTCGTCGGACGGGTGGTGCAGGGTGTGGTCGCCGAGCGGCTGAGCGTGGCGGTGGTGCTGTGGGGCAGCCTGGTCGGAATGGCGGCCGGCGCGGTCCTGGTCGCGTTGCCCGCACCGGCCTGGGTCGCCGTGACCGGGCTGTTCGTCGTCGGCTTCGCCGCCGCCCCGGTCTTCCCGCTGCTCACTCTCACCACCGCCGAGCGGGTCGGTGCGGCGCACGCGGACCGGACCATCGGCCTCCAGATCGGCGCGGCCGGGCTGGGAGCCGCGCTGGTGCCGGCCGGGATCGGGGTGCTGCTCGGCAACACCTCGGTGGAACTGCTCGGGCCGGCGCTGGTCGTGCTCGCGGTGGGCCTGATCGCCCTGCACGCGGCCGGTACCCGCCGACCGGCCCCGGCACCCCGCTGAGCGGCCCGGCCCTGCCGGTCGGAGAACTCGGCCGGGCCGGTCGGAGAACTCGGCCGGGCCAACTGGAGCGGCCCGGCCCGCCAACCTGAAGGACCGGGGTGGGTCCGCGCGCCGCTCACATGTTGTCGGGCCCGGTCCGGCCGGTCGTCGAGGGCCGGTACGCGCGCTCCGGGTCGGTCGGCTCCCGGCCCGCCCCGGCGGCCTGTCCGCTGCGGTCCACCGGCTCCGGCCCGTGTCCGAATGCCGCCTCCTCGCCGGCGTCGTTCGCCGTCACGTCGTCGGCCTGACCGTCCAGGCTCGAACGCGCGACGGCCCGGTCCAGTTCCCGCATCGAGGTCCGTTCCTCGTCCCGCCACACCTTGTCGTCGTCCGTCATACCTGTCGCGGTACCCGGGCCCGGCGCCCGCAAACGACCGTCGCGGTGCTCACCGGACACGCCGATCCGGCACACCCGGGGCCGTTCCCGCGACAAGCTGGCCGAGGAGGAACGGCGATGGCCGCCGGGGGAGCCGGCGGCCATCGGTGGTTCGGTATCCCGGGGGCGGGGGATCAGGGCTGCGGACGGTCGACCTTGCCGCGCCAGGCACCGGTCTCCTGACCGCGCCGCTCGATGAACTGCTTGAACCGCGCCAGGTCGCCCTTCGCGCGCCGGTCGACGATGCCCAGCTTGTCGCCGGCCTGCTCGACCACGCCGTGCGGTTCGAACTCGAGCTGGAGCATGACCCGGGTGGTGCCGGGGTCCAGCCGGTGGAAGGTCACCACCCCGGCCTGCTGGGTGCCGCCCGTCGAGCGCCAGGCGACCCGCTCGTCCGGGAGCTGCTCGGTGATCTCGGCGTCGAACTCCCGTTTCACCCCGGCGATCTCCACCGTCCAGTGGGTCATCGTGTCCGACAGCTGCCGGACCTCCTGCACCCCCTCCATGAAGTGGGGAAAGTCCTCGAACTGGGTCCACTGGTCGTACGCCGTGCGCACCGGGACGGAGACGTCCACGTGTTCGGTAACGCCACTCATCAGGCATCCTCCTTCTTCCGCCGGTGACGGGCCGGATCGTGCGGGGATCCGGTCACCAGCGGGTCGTCTCGTTCTTGTGGCCGAGCGCCGCCCACACCTCGGAGACCGTCTGGTAGCGGGTGCCCTCGGGCAGTTGCTCCAGTTCGGCGAGGATGTCCGCCGGCGCGTTGTTGTCCCGCGCGTTGGCGATCAGCGCCTCCCGGTCACCGGGCAGGGCGGTCATCGTGATGAACCGTCCGAGGCGGCTGCGTCGCTCGACGTCCTCGGAGCTCATTCCCTGGGGCGAGCCCGTACGCAGGTCGCCGGCCGGTGCCGTGGTCGCCTCCGGCTGGTCCTCACCCGCCGGCTCCGGCACACGGGACTCGTCGACCCGTGAGCCGCCGGTCCCCGGCCCCTGCACGAGGCCGCTGACCTCCCGGCTCATCTGCTCGTCGACCCTCGGTCCGTGCTTGCTGCTGCCACGTTCCATGCCTTCTGCGCTACCCGGTGGCACCGGCGGTAAACCGCCGGTACCACCGCTGCCTTCACGTGGCCGCTGGCGTCTTCGGGGACAGGACCGGCTCGTCGGGGTCCGGCTCGCCGGCCTGGAGCACCCGGCCGCGCTGGAGTTCCGCGTTGATCTGCACGCCGAGCATCAGCGCGGAATTGGACAGGTAGAGCCAGACCAGGAACGCGATCACGGCGCCGAGGCTGCCGTAGGTGGCGTCGTACGAGCCGAAGTTGGCCACGTAGAGGCCGAAACCGAAGGAGGCGAGAGCCCAGGCGAGCAGGGCGACCGCACCGCCCGGGGTGAGCCAGCGGAAGCGCGGCTGCCGGACGTTCGGCGCGATCCAGAACAGCAGGCTCAGCAGCACCATCATGATCAACGCGAGTACGGGCCACTTGGCGACGCTCCACGCCGTACGCGCCAGTCCGCCGGCGTTGATTAGGTCGCCCACCGCGTCAGTGACCGGCCCGCTGACGATCAGCCCGGTGGCGACGATCGCCAGCAGCACCAGCGAGAGCGCCGCCAGGCCGATCTGCACCGGGCGCAGCTTCCAGACCGGCCGGCCCTCCTCGACCCCGTAGACGGCGTTGGAGGCCCGGGTGAACGCCCCGATGAAGCCGGAGGCCGACCAGAGTGCGCCGAGCAGGCCGAAGCTCAGCAGCACGCTCGCCGAGTCGTTCTGGTCCACCACGCCCCGGACCACGCCGACGAAGCCCTCGTTGGCCACCACCGAGCCGGCACCCATGTCCCGGGCCAGGTCCAGCACGGTGTCGACGGTCTGCTCGCCGTTGGACACCAGCCCGACCAGGGCGACCACCACGATGGTGGACGGGAAGAGCGCCAGCACCCCGTAGTAGGTCAGCGCGGCGGCGCGGTCGGCGCAGTTGTCCCTGACGAAGTTGCGCACGCTGCGGACCAGCACGCCACGCCAGGTCCGCCAGCTCAGCTGCCGTACCCGCCGGGGAAGCCGCAGTCGCCGCTCGTCGGTGAGTGCCGCGCCGGGCTCCGTCGTCGTCATGGCCCGCTCCCTGTGCCCCGGCCGCCGGATGACCCGGTGCATCCGGCTTCGCCTGGCCCCGCCGGTACCCCCGGCCGGAAACCGACAAACTCGGCCCCCCGGTTTGCCGACCGGGCGCGGGGGAACGGTCGACACAGAACCCATCGACGCGGAGGAGGACGAGATGCCCGGGCGCGAGGTACTGCCCAGCACGCTGCGGCGCTCCCCGGAGAAGGCGCAGCGCACGTGGGAGAAGACGCACGACTCGGCGGTGGAGACGTATGGCGAGGGGGAGCGGGCGCACCGCACCGCCTTCGCCGCCGTGAAGCACGAGTTCGAGAAGGTGGGTGACCACTGGGAGCCGAAGGGCCGTAAGGGGCCGAGCGACCGCCAGGCGGCCGGCGGCGGACCGGAGCGCCGGGCGCCCACCGCCGGTGGGGTGGACGCCAACGCCACCAAGGACCACCTGATGAAGGTGGCCCGCAAACTGGACGTGCCCGGCCGTTCGGCGATGACGAAGCCGGAACTGGTCAAGGCCATCGAGAAGGCGAACAACCGGCAGACCGCCCGGGCCCGCGGTCGCTGAGCCCGTCATCGGGTACGCGACGCCCGTCGTCGGGTACGCGACGCCCGTCATCGGGTACGCCACGCAGGGGCTGTTCGCGCGCGGACAGCCCCTGCGTGTGCGTCAGTCACCAGTGCCCGCCGCCGGGCGCCTCGATGTGGACCGCCTTCGTCGCGGTGAACTCGTCCAGCAGTTCCGGCCCGTAGCCGAAGCCGTGCCCGCTGCCCCGGCGGGGGTGCGCGGCGCCGCCCGGCGCCCCGCCGAACACCGCGTTGACCTTCACGGTGCCCACCGGCAGTTCCCGCCAGGCACGCTGGGCGTGGCTCATCGATCCGGTCAGCACCGTCGCGGCCAGCCCGTACGGGGAGTCGGCGGCGCACCGCAGCCCCTCCGAGAACGAGTCGACCACGACGATCGCGGCGACCGGCCCGAACGTCTCCTCGCGTACCACCGTCATGTCGTGCCGACAGTCGGCCAGCACGGTCGCCGGGTAGAACGCCCCCGCACCGTCGGGCAGCGTGCCACCGGCGCGGATCCGGGCGCCCTCCGCCACCGCCGCGGTCACCTGCCCGTGCACGTGGTCGCGGTGCCGCCGGTCCACCAGCGGCCCCAACTCGGTGCGCCGGTCGCCGCCCGGGCCCACCCGCAGCGCCTCGGCCCGCTCCACCAGCGCCTCCGTGAAGTCCTCCGCGACGTCCCGGTGCACGTAGATCCGTTCCACCGCGACGCAGATCTGTCCCGCGTTGGCGAACGCGCCGAGCGCCGCCTGCCGGGCCGCCCACACCGGGTCGACGTTGCCGTCCACGACGAGCGGGTCGCTGCCGCCGTTCTCCAGCAGCACCTTCGCCCCGGTCCGCGCCGCGGCGGCGGCGATGGCCCGCCCGGTGCCGGTGGAACCGACATGGGCGACCACGTCCACCTCCTGCGCGGCCAACGCCGCACCGACCTCCGGGCCTCCGGTGAGCAGCGACAACACCCCGGGCGGCAGTGCGGAGTCGAGCGCCTTCGCCAGCAGCCAGCCGGTCGCCGGGGTGCGCTCGCTCGGCTTGTGCAGGACCACGTTGCCGGTGACCAGGGCCGCGCCGAGCAGCCCGCAGGAGATCGCCACCGGGTCGTTCCACGGAGTGATCGCGGCGACCACCCCGCGCGGCTGCGGCACCATGAAGTCGAGGGCGTGGGTGGGCCCGTGCAGGGTCCGCCCGCCGCGCACGGGGGCGAGTTCCGCGTACTGTCGCAGCGTGCCGATGCCCGCCTCCACACCGCCCCGGGCGTCCGGGAGGGGCTTGCCCATCTCGGACGTCGTCGCCCTGGCCAGGTCGTCGGCCGCCGCCGCCACGGCGTCCGCCGCCCGGTGCAGGGCCGCCGCGCGTTCCGCGGGTGCGGTCGCCGCCCACTCCGCGGCGACGCCGCGGGCCGCCTCCACCGCCTTGCCGACCTCGTCCGCCGTCGCCACGGGGGCCGAGCTGACCGGGGATCCGTCGGCCGGATCGTGTACGACCAACTCGCCACCCTCGCCGCCCGCGCCCCACACTCCGCCTATGAGCTGCGCAACCGTGTACATGGCAGTGCATGCCCCGGTCCCGGCGCGGCAAACGCGTTTCGCCCGGTTGCTGGCCGGGTAGGCGGATCGGATGAGTTCGACCGGCGCGGAGAGCGCTGACGCCGTCGTCGTCGGCGCCGGCCACAACGGTCTGGTCGCCGCCAACCTGTTGGCCGACGCCGGCTGGGACGTGCTGGTGCTGGAGGCCACGGCCACGCCGGGCGGGGCCGTCCGCTCCGCCGAGGTGACCGCACCCGGCTACCTGAGCGACCTCTACAGCTCCTTCTACCCCCTCGGTTACGCCTCGCCGGTGCTGCGCGGGCTGGGGCTCGACCGGTACGGGTTGCGCTGGCGGCACTCCCCGGACGTGCTGGCCCATCTGTTGCCCGACGGACGGGCGGCGGTGCTCAACCGCGACCCGGAGGCCACCGCGGCATCGCTGGAGGCGTTCGCGCCGGGTGACGGCAAACGCTGGCTGCACGCGTACGACGACTGGCGCCAGGTGGCCGAGCCGATGCTGGAGAGCATCACCACGCCGTTCCCGCCGGTGCGCGGAGGACTGACCCTGCTGCGCCGGCTGCGGGTGTCCGGGGCGCTGAGGCTGGCCCGGCGGCTGGTGGTGCCGGCGCGCAAGCTCGGCGAGGAACTCTTCGACGGCGAGGGCGGACCGGCGTTGCTGGCCGGCTGCGCCCTGCACACCGACCTGTCGCCCGAGGAGGCCGGTTCGGGTGTGTACGGCTGGTTGCTCGCCATGCTCGGTCAGCAGGTCGGCTGGCCGGTGCCCGACGGCGGCGCACAGAAGATCACCGACGCGCTGGTGGCCCGGCTGACCGAGCGTGGCGGCCGGATCCTCTACGGCGCCCGGGTCGACCGGGTGTTGACCGCCCGCGGCCGGGCGATGGGAGTGCGTACCGCCGGTGGCGCCCTCTGGCGGGCCCGCCGGGCGGTGCTCGCCGACGTCCCCGCGCCCGCCCTCTACCTGGACCTGGTCGGCGCGGCGGTGCTGCCGCCGCGGCTGGTGGAGGACCTGGCGCACTTCCGTTGGGACGGCTCGACGCTCAAGGTGGACTGGGCGCTGTCGGCTCCCGTGCCGTGGACCAACCGGGCGGTCGCCACCGCCGGCACGGTGCACCTGGGCGCGGATCTGGACGGGCTCACCGGCTACGCCGCCGCGCTGGCCCGTCGGGAGGTGCCCCGCGACCCGTTCCTGCTGGTGGGGCAGATGTCGGTGGCCGACCCGAGCCACTCGCCGCCGGGCACGGAGTCACTCTGGTCGTACACCCACCTGCCGTTCCGCCGGCAGTGGCGGGCAGAGGAGATCGCCGTGCACGTCGAGCGGATGGAACGGGTGCTGGAGGAGGCCGCGCCGGGCTTCCGCAGCCTGATCGTCGGGCGGCACGTGGCCGGGCCGGCCGACCTGGAGGCGGGCGACCCGAGCCTGGTCGGCGGCGCGCTCGGCGGCGGCACCGCCGCCGCGTACCAGCAGCTGTTCCTGCGCCCGATCCCCGGCCTGGGCCGCGCGGACACCCCGGTGGACCGGCTCTTTCTGGCCAGCGCGTCGGCGCATCCGGGCGGCGGGGTGCACGGCGCTCCCGGCGCGAACGCCGCCCGCGCCGCCCTGGCCCGCGACCGCGCCCTAACCGGCCCGCTGTACGCGGCCGGTATCGACGCCGCCCACCGCACGCTCTACCGCTGACCGCCCCCTCGCCGACGGCACGCGTCCCCGCACACCCCACCCCAGCACCCCGCGATCTTGCACTTTGTGCCCCCAGAATGCGAAGAGTGACCGCTTTGTCGGGGCAGGAAGTGCAAGATCGCGGGGTCGGGCGGGGCAGGGTGGGGGTGGGCAGGGTGGGGGTGGGGTGGGGGTTAGCGTTCGACGTTGCGGTGTTTGCTGCGTAGCTTGAACGGCATCAGCGCGCTCTCGATCTTGGTCGCGGTGGTCATCTTGGAGTCGCCGTCGCGCCGCTCCTCGAAGCGGATCGGCACCTCCAGGATGGTGTGCCCCAGCTTCGTGGCCAGGTAGTGCATCTCCACCTGGAAGCTGTAGCCGTTGGACTGCACCCGCTCCAGGCCGATGTCGCGCAGCGCGTCCGCCCGCCAGATCTTGAAGCCGGCGGTGAGGTCGCGGATCCGGACCCGCAGCAGCGTGTGCACGTAGAGGTTGGCCCAGCCGCTGAGCGCCCGCCGGTAGAGCGGCCAGTTCTCGTCCAGCTCGCCACCCGGCACGTACCGGGAGCCGATCACCACGCCGGCCTGGGTGGAGAGCAACGCGCCGAGCATCCCCGGCAGTGCCTCCGGCGGGTGCGACAGGTCGGCGTCCATCTGTGCCACGTACTCGGCGCCGCCGTCGAGGGCACGCCCGATGCCGTCGACGTACGCCCGGCCGAGGCCCTCCTTGCCGGCCCGGTGCACGACCTCGACCCGGTCGGGGTGCTCGATGGCCAGCTTGTCCGCCACCTCACCCGTGCCGTCCGGCGAATTGTCGTCGGCGACCAGGATCTTCAGGCCCGGCAGCGGCAGGGTCAGCAGCCGCTCGACCAGCACCGGGAGGTTGCCCGCCTCGTTGTAGGTGGGAACCACGACGGTCAGGCGTGCGTCCCGCCACGGCACGGGCAACTGCACGGGTTCGATCATGTCGGACATCCTCGGTCGGCGGACAGGGCTCCCTCAGAGCGTAGCCAGTTGCCACATCCGGGTCGAAAAGGCCACCCCTATCGCCCCGTCTTCCGCCGCGACGAGGACGGATGCCGGCTCGACCGCAGCCGGAACTCCGCGGTCAGCCGTTCGCCTTCTGTCGCGTGGCGATGTCGGCCAGCCGGGTCAGGGTCTCCTTGTTGCGCTGGTGCAGCACCAGGTCGTTAACCTTGTTGCGTGCCCAGTGCAACGGGCCGGCGGCGAAGTCCTCGCCGATGCGTACCCGGGTCGCGCCCACGCCGACCGGTTCGAGGGTGAAGACCACGACGGCCTCCCCGGCCGGCCAGAGCCCGGCGCGGATGACCAACCGGTGCGGCGGTTCGCAGGCCAGCACCGTCGAGGAGTCGTGCAGGGAGACCGGCCACGGCCCGGCCTTGTGGTGCAGTCGGCTGCCGACCCGGGGCCAGGCATCGTCCACGTCGCGGACGTGCACCGTGCCGACGACCCAGTCGCTGTACGTCCAGCCGTCCGCCAGCACCGCCCAGACCTGCTCCGGGAGCGCGTCGATCACTCTCTCCACAATCGCCACCGCCCTGCCGTACCCCGGGTGCGGTCGGGGCTAACCGCGCCGGCGGGTTAGCTTCTCCCGGGCGACGGGTATCGCCACCCCTGCGGGCCGGCGTGTCGACGCCGGTACGACGCGTCGGGCGCGTCGAGGACGACGTTTACTCCCCGGGGCGCCGGGAACCCGCCGGCTGTGCGACAGGACCAGGTGGAGCCGGATCAGCGCAGGTCAGCCCGGGTTTGTGCCGGCGCTGGCGAGGCCGCTTCCGGGCCCGTCCTGTTCGACGCGGTGCTGCTGGACCGGGACGGCACGCTGATCGAGGACGTGCCGTACAACGGCGATCCCGAGAAGGTGCGGCCGGTGCCGGGGGCCCGGGCCGCCCTGGACCGGTTGCGGGCGGCGGGCCTGCGGCTGGCGGTGGTGACGAACCAGTCCGGCCTGGCCCGGGGGCTGCTCACCGAGGAGCGGATGCGGGCGGTGCACGCCCGCGTCGAGCAGTTGCTGGGGCGGTTCGACGCCTGGCTGGTGTGTCCGCACGACGACGGCGACGGATGCGGGTGCCGAAAGCCGGCGCCCGGGCTGGTGCACGCGGCGGCGCGAGAACTGGGCACGGTGCCGGCGCGGTGCGTGCTGGTGGGGGACATCGGGCGGGACATGACCGCGGCGCTCGCCGCGGGAGCCGCCGGGATCCTGGTGCCCACGCCGGTGACCCGACCGCAGGAGGTGGCCGCCGCGCCGCAGGTGGCCCCGGACCTGCCGGCTGCGGTGGCGGAGATCCTGCGCCGCCGGGCGGCGGTCGACCCGGCCACCTGGCGGCGGGCGGACCCCGCCACCGACCGGTCCGCGACCGATCGACCTGACGCACTACGGCAAGTCGGTGGGCGGCGGGCGGGGACGGTGCTGGTGGTGCGTGCCGACTCGGCCGGGGACGTCCTGGTCACCGGGCCCGGCATCCGCGCGGTCGCCGCCGACGCCGAGCGGGTGGTGCTGCTGTGCGGACCCCGGGGCCGTGCCGCGGCGGAACTCCTGCCCGGCGTCGACGAGATCATCGAACACCGGCTGCCCTGGATCGACCCCGCGCCCGACCCGGTCGACCCCACCGACATGACCGCGTTGACCGCCCGTCTCGCCGCCGTGGGTGCCGACGAGGCGGTCGTCTTCACCAGCTTCCACCAGTCGCCCCTACCCCTGGCCCTGCTGCTGCGACTGGCCGGGGTCCGCCGGGTCAGCGCCATCAGCGACGACTACCCGGGCAGCCTGCTCGATGTCCGGCACCGCGTGCCGGCCGGCGTACCCGAACCGGAACGCGCGCTGTCGCTCGCCGCCGCGGCCGGCTTCACCCTCGCCGCCTTCGACGGCCCCGCCCTGCGCCTGCGCCCGGCGTCGGCACCTCCGCCGGAGGTCGGTGCGCCGGGCTACGTGGTGCTGCACCCCGGCTCGGCGGCGCAGGCCCGGGGCTGCCCGCCGGAGCTGGCCGTGCGGATCGTCCGCGCCCTGGCCGCCGCCGGCCACCGGGTGGTGGTCACCGGCGACCCCGGCGAGCGGGAGCTGACCGCGTGGGTGGCCGGCGACGTCGCCGTCGACCTGGGCGGGCGGACCTCTCTCGCCGGGCTGGCCGCCACGGTCGCCGGCGCCGGCGCGGTCGTGGTCGGCAACACCGGCCCCGCCCACCTCGCCGCCGCCCACGGGGTGCCGGTGGTCAGCCTGTTCGCCCCCACGGTCCCGTTCGGGCAGTGGGGGCCGTGGCGGGTGCCCACGGTGCGGCTCGGCGACCCGGAGGCGCCCTGCCGGGACACCCGGGCCGCGCGCTGCCCGGTGCCCGGCCACCCCTGCCTCAGCGGCGTCGAGCCCGGGCAGGTCCTCGACGCCCTGCGGCTGCTCGGGGTGACCCCACAGGTCCGACCGGGGCCACCCGCCGTCGGTTGCGGAACCGGCGTGCCGGCGGGGGCCAGCATCGGCGGGAGCAGCCGATGAACCTGCTGCTCTGGCACGTGCACGGCTCCTGGACCACGTCGTTCGTGCACGGCAAGCACCGGTACCTGGTGCCCGTCACCCCGGACCGGGGGCCCTACGGCCTCGGCCGCGCCCGCACCTACCCGTGGCCCGACACCGCCGTCGAGGTGACCCCCGAGCAGCTGCGCACCGCCGACGTCGACCTGGTCGTCCTGCAACGCCCCGAGGAAGTCGACCTCGCCGAGCGCTGGCTCGGTCGCCGGCCAGGCCGCGACGTGCCCGCCGTCTACGTCGAGCACAACACCCCCAAGGACGGCGACGTACCGAACAGCCGGCACCCCATGGCCGACCGCGACGACCTGCTCATCGCCCACGTCACCGGGTTCAACGAGCTTTTCTGGGACACCGGCGCCACCCGTACCACCGTGGTCGACCACGGCATCGTCACCCCCGCCGTGCAGTACACCGGCGAACTCGAACGGCTCGCGGTGGTGATCAACGAGCCGGTACGCCGCTGGCGGGTCACCGGCACCGACCTGCTGCCCCGGTTCGCCGAGATCGCCCCGCTGGACGTCTTCGGCATGCGGGTGGCCGGGCTGGCCGAGCACCTGGGCCTGCCGCCCGACCGGCTGGCCAGCCACGACGACGTCCCCCAGCACCGGATGCACGCGGAGTTGGGGCGGCGGCGGGCGTACCTGCACCTGTGCCGGTGGACCTCACTGGGGCTCAGCCTGATCGAGGCGATGTCCATCGGGATGCCGGTGGTCGCACTGGCCGCCACCGAGGCGGCGATGGCGGTGCCACCCGGGGCGGGAGCGCTGTCCACCCGGCTTGACACCCTGCTCGACGCCGCCCGTCGGTTCATCGACGAGCCGGCGCAGGCACGCCGGGCGGGGGAGCGGGCCCGCGCCGCCGCCCGGGACCGCTACGGCCTCGACCGTTTCCTCGCCGACTGGGACCGGCTGCTGGAGGAGGAAGTATGCGCATCGCGATGATCTCGGAGCACGCCAGCCCGCTCGCCATCCTGGGCGGCGAGGACGCCGGCGGTCAGAACACGCATGTCGCCGAGCTCTCCGCCGCCCTTGCGGCCGCCGGCCACGACGTGCGGGTGTACACCCGCCGCGACGCGGTGGACCTGCCGGTGACGGTACGCAGCCCGGACGGCTACGACGTGGTGCACGTGCCGGCGGGGCCGGCCGAGCCGGTCGCCAAGGACGCCCTGCTGCCGCACATGAGGGAGTTCAGCCGCTGGCTGGTCGACCAATGGCGGGGCGGCGACTGGATGCCCGAGGTGATCCACGCGCACTTCTGGATGAGCGGCCTCGCCGCGCTGGCCGCCAGCCGGCAGACCGGGGTGCCGGTCGTGCAGACGTACCACGCGCTGGGGGTGGTCAAGCGGCGGCACCAGGGCGTGCAGGACACCAGCCCAGCCCGCCGGATCGGCTACGAGCAGGAGCTCGGCCGGGCCGTCGACCGGGTCATCGCCCAGTGCCGCGACGAGGTCGGCGAACTGGTCCGGATGGGGGTGCCCCGGTCCCGGATGACGGTCGTCCCGTCCGGGGTCAACCTCGGCACGTTCGCCCCGCTGGGTCCGGCGGCCGAGCGGGAGGACGGCCGGCCGCGGATCCTGACCGTCGGCCGGCTGGTCGAGCGGAAGGGTTTCCAGACCGTCGTCCGGGCGATGTCGTACGTGCCCGAGGCCGAGTGCGTGGTGGTCGGCGGCCCGCCCGCCGGCCTGCTGGAGACCGACCCGTACGCCCGCCGGCTGCGTGCCCTCGCGGTCAGCTGCGGGGTGGCCGACCGGGTGCGGCTGGTCGGGGCGGTGCCCCGCGAGGAGATGGGCCGCTGGTACCGCTCGGCGGACGTCCTGGTGGCCGCCCCCTGGTACGAGCCGTTCGGGCTCACCCCGCTGGAGGCGATGGCGTGCGGCGTGCCCGTGGTGGGCACCGCCGTCGGCGGGATCAAGGACACGGTGGTCGAGGGCGTCACCGGTGATCTGGTGCCGGCCCGGGACCCGCGCGCGCTGGGCGCCGCGATCCAGCGGCTGCTCGACGACCGGATCCGCCGCTTCGCGTACGCGACGGCGGCGCGGGAACGGGCCCGGCGGCGGTACTCGTGGGCGGCCACCGCGGAGCGGCTGGTGGAGGTCTACGGCGACGTGGCGGCGGTCCGCCGGCCCACCCGGGTGGTGGCCTGATGGCGGCGGTCACGCCGCTCGACGCGCACCTGACGAACCTGGCGGCGGCGCTGGTGCCCTACCGGCGGCACGAGACGCTGCTGGCCCGGTGGGGGGAGGCCCTCGCGCGCCGGCTGGCCGACGGCGGCCGGCTGCTGGTGGCCGGCAACGGCGGTAGCGCCGCCGAGGCCCAGCACCTCACCGCCGAGCTCGTCGGGAAGCTGCGTGACGACCGTCAGCCGCTGTCCGCCATCGCCCTGCACGCCGAGACCTCCGCGATGACCGCCATCGGCAACGACTACGGATACGACGAGGTCTTCGCCCGCCAGGTACGCGCCCACGGCCGCGACGGCGACATCCTGCTGCTGCTGTCGACCAGCGGCGCCAGCGCCAACCTGCTCACCGCGGCCCGCGCCGGCCGTGGCAGCGGACTCACCTGCTGGGCCCTGACCGGCCCCACCCCCAACCCGCTGGCGGAGCTGTGCCACGACGTCCTCCCCGTCGACTCGCCCGACAGCCAGGTCGTCCAGGAACTGCATCTCGTGACCAGCCACCTCCTCTGCGAGTACGTCGAGCGGGCGCTGCCGGTGGCTTCCGCCGCGCCCGGGGCGCCCGTACGGACCGGGGTCGAGGTGGTGCTCGACGGCGGCACAGGTCAGCAGGTCCAGGCGTGATGAGGAGGGCAGCGTGAGGGGACCCGTCGTGGTGGTCGGTGACACCCTGCTGGACCGGGACGTCGAGGGGGTGGTGAACCGGTTGTGCCCGGACTCGCCCGTGCCGGTGCTGGACGAGACCGCACACGTGGACCGGCCCGGCGGTGCCGGCCTGGCCGCGGTCTTCGCCGCCGCGCAGGGCGCCGACGTGGTGCTGGTGACCGCGTTGGCGGACGATGCGGGAGGCGCCCGGCTCAGCTCACTGCTCACCGAAGCCGGCGTGCAGGTGTATCCCCTCGGGCTGGGCGGCGCCACGCCGGAGAAGGTCCGCCTGCGCGCCCGGGGCCGGGTGCTGCTGCGCCACGACCGGGGCGGGGCGGCCGGTACGCCGGGCGAGCCCTCCGAGGCGGTGCTGCGGGTGATCGGCCGTGCCTCCGTCGTGCTGGTCAGCGACTACGGCCGGGGCGTCGCCCGGCAGCCCGCGCTGCGGGCGGCCCTGGCCGCGACCCGGGCGCCGGTGGTCTGGGACCCGCACCCGCGGGGACCGGCGGCGGTGCCGGGGGTGCACCTGGTGACCCCCAACGAGTCCGAGGTGCGGGAGCTGGTCACGGTCGCGCCGGGAACGACCCGGCTGGCAGCGGCGTCCCGGGGCGCGCAGGGGCTGCGTCAGCGCTGGCGCGCCGGTGCGGTCGCGGTGACCCTGGGCGGGGACGGCGCGCTGCTCTGCCACGCCGGGGCGACTCCGATGGTGGTGTCCGCCCCGGCCACCGCCGAGGGGGACACCTGCGGCGCCGGTGACCGGTTCGCGGCCACCGCCAGCCTCGCCCTGGCCCGGGGGGCGCTGGTTTCGGAGGCGGTGCAGGAGGCGGTCGCCGAGGCCTCGGCGTACGTGGCCGGTGGGGGAGTGGCGACGGCGCTGCCTCGGCCGGTGCGTCCACTGCCGCCGGCGGTCTCCAGCCCCGGCGGCGAGCGCGTCGGCGTGGTCGCGACCGCCGGCGTGGTGTCCGCGGTACGCGCCCGCGGCGGCACGGTCGTGGCCACCGGCGGCTGCTTCGACCTGCTGCACGCCGGGCACGTGGCGACGTTGCAGGCCGCCCGGCAGCTCGGCGACTGCCTGGTGGTCTGCCTGAACTCCGACGGGAGCGTGGCGGGGTTGAAGGGCCCGGACCGGCCGGTGATCCCGCAGGGCGATCGGGCCCGACTGCTCGCGGCGCTGAGCTGCGTCGACGCCGTCATGATCTTCGACGAGCCCACTCCGCACGCGGCCCTGTCGTGGCTGCGGCCGGACGTCTGGGTGAAGGGCGGCGACTACGCCGGCGACGGTGGCGAGCCCGCCCTGCCCGAGGCGGAGGTGCTGAGCCGGTGGGGCGGGAACACCGTGGTGGTGCCGTACCTGGACGGCCGCTCCACCACCGGGTTGATCGCCGCCGCCCGGTCGGCCGGCACCGTCGTCGCGGCCGGTCCGGCGATCGGGGCGCCGCTCACCGACACCGTGCCGCCGGCCTGCCCGCCACCCGGTCCCGCCCCGGCGGGGCGTCGGCGGGGTCCGGCGGTGAGCCGGACCGGGCCCGGTCCGGCCGGGCGGTCCTCGGCGGGCCGGCCACGACGGAGGGCGCCCGGTGAGCGCCGGGACGCCCGGGGCGGGGCGCACGGTGCTGGTCACCGGAGGATCGAGCGGCCTGGGCGCCGCCGTGGTCGCGGCCGTGGCCCGGGCCGGCGGCCGGCCACTGGTGCTGGACCGGCAGGCGCCCGCCGGCGGGGTGCCGTGGGTGGAGTGCGACCTGGCCGACACCCGCGCCGCCGAGGCCGCCACCCGGCGGCTCGCCGAGCGGTCGGGCGGGCTGGACGCGGTGGTGACCGCGGCGGGCATGGACGTGCCGGGCAAGCTGGCGGACATCCCCGGCGAGACGTGGGACCGGATCGTGGCGGTCGACCTGCTCGCCACGGCGGCCGTGGTGCGGGCCGCCCTGCCCTTCCTGGAGACCTCCCGGGGGAGCGTCGTCACCGTCGCCTCCACGTTGGGGATCAAGGCGGTCGCCGACGCGACCGCGTACTGCGCCGCGAAGTTCGGGGTGGTCGGCTTCACCCGTGCCCTCGCCGCCGAACTCGCCGGCAGGGTCGGCGTCACCCTCCTCGTTCCCGGTGGCATGCGCACGGCCTTCTTCGACGACCGCGACGCCGCGTACCGGCCCGGACCCGACGCCGTCCTCAACGACCCCGCCGATACCGCCGCCGCCGTCATGTTCGCGCTGTCCCAACCCGCCGGCTGCGCCGTCCGCGAGATGGTCGTCTGCGCCGACCAGGAAACCTCCTACCCGTGATCCTCGCCCTGCGCGCCCTCGGCGTCGGCGACCTCGCCACCGCCACGCCGGCCCTGCGCGCCCTGCGCGTCGCCCACCCCGACCGGGAACTCGTCCTCGCCGCCCCCGGCTGGTTGGCGCCGCTGGTCGACCTGGTCGGCGGCATCGACCGGCTGGTGCCCACCGACGGGCTCGGTCGCCCTGATCCGGCCCTGCGGACGCCACGCATCGCCGTGAACCTGCACGGCCGGGGCCCCGAGTCGCACCGGCTGCTCGACAGCACCCGCCCCGGCCGGCTGCTCGCCTACGCCAACCCGGAGGCCGGCCACCACGACGGCCCCGACTGGCGCGTCGACGAACACGAGGTCGACCGCTGGTGCCGGCTGCTCGACTGGTACGGCATCCCCGCCGACCGCGCCGACCTGGACCTGCGCCGCCCGCCCCCCGCCGACGCCCCGGCCGGCGTGACCGTGCTGCACCCGGGATCCAAGGTCCCGGCGAAGCGCTGGCCGCCCGGACGGTTCGCCGCGCTGGCCCGGCAACTGACCGCCCGGGGGCACCGGGTGGTGCTGACCGGCAGCCCCGACGAGCGGGCGACGGCCCAGCGGATCGCGGACGCCGCGGGGCTGCCCGTCGACGCGGTGCTGGCCGGCCGGACGGACCTCGGCGAGCTGGCGGCACTGGTGGCGTACGCCCGGCTGGTGGTCAGCGGGGACACGGGCGTGGCGCACCTGGCGACCGGCTACCGCACGGCGTCGGTGGTGCTCTTCGGTCCGGTCTCCCCGGCCCGGTGGGGACCGCCGCCGGAGCGGGGCCGGCACCGGGCACTGTGGGCGGGCGCGGGATATCGGCCCAGGTGGGACGGGATGGGAAGCCATCCGACGTTGGCGGCCATCGGGGTGGACGAGGTGCTGGCCGCCGTGGACGAGGCGGAACGGGCGGTGCGGGTCTCCGGTGCGGTTGCGGCGTAGCGATCCGGGCCGGCCGGGGTACGGGCGACGCCGGCGCGGCCGGGGCTGGCTCTTCCTCGATCCGTCCGGGCAGCCGGTCCGCGACCCCGACCAGCTGGGCCGGCTGCGCGAGCTGGTCATCCCGCCCGCCTGGCGGGACGTGTGGATCTGTCCGTACCCGAACGGGCACATCCAGGCCACCGGCGTCGACGCGGCCGGGCGCAAGCAGTATCTCTACCACCCGAAGTGGCGTGAGAAGCGCGACGAGGCGAAGTTCGACCACGTGCTGGAGGTGGCCCGCCGGTTGCCGGTGTTGCGCGAACGGGTCGGGCGGGACCTGTCCGGCCGAGGGTTGCACCGTGACCGGGTGCTGGCGACGGTGACCCGGCTGCTGGACATGGGGATGTTCCGCGTCGGCAGCGACCAGTACGCGGCCGGCGACGACCCGACGTTCGGAGTGTCGACCCTGCGCCCCGAGCACGCCCGATCCCGGGACGGTTACGTGGTGTTCGAGTTCCCCGCGAAGGGCGGCATCGAGCAGGTGTGCCGCATCGAGGACCCGGAGCTGTGCCGGGTGCTGACCAACCTGCGGCGCCAGCGGCGGGCAGCCGACCGGCTGTTCGGCTACCGGGACGGCGAGGACTGGCGCGACGTGCGCAGCGACGAGGTCAACGAGTACCTGCGCGACGCCAGCGGCGGGGAGATGACGGCGAAGGACTTCCGGACCTGGCACGCGACGGTGCTGGCGGCGACCGAACTGGCGACGGCGGGGTCGCCACGCTCGGCCACGGCCCGCAAGAGGGCGGTCGCGGGGGTGATGCGCGCCGTCGCGGAGTTGCTCGGCAACACCCCCACGGTGGCCCGCACGTCCTATGTCGATCCGCGCGTGGTCGACCTCTTCCACGGCGGGGTGGTGGCCCCGGTGGACCCGGGAACGGCCCGTGAGAACGCTGAACGGATCGTGCTCGAACTGCTCGAGGACGCCTGAGGCGGACCAGTCGTGGGGGAGGTGTCACCGGGCGGCCGCCCACCGCCTCCGCGGGCGGTGGGCGCCTCGCCACGGCCCCCGTTGGCGGTCCGATCCCGACGGTGCCGCCGGGCGGGAGAGGGGATCGGCCGCCTCGGCTGTCAGTCTGCCCCGCCGGGGTTGACCGTGGACGCCGTCGGGTTGATTTTCCGTGCCGCTCCCTCCGCCTGGGCGGCCCGCCAGGTCTGCGGCCCGACGCCGTGCGCCTTGCGGAAGGCCCGGCTGAAGTGCGCCTTGTCCGGGAAGCCCCAGCGGGCCGCGATCGTCTGGATCGACTGGCCACGCAGGCCCGGGTCGGCGAGGTCGTGCCGGCACCGCGCCAACCGCAGCTCGCGGATGTACGACGCGACCGTCGACTCCTCGGCCTCGAAGAGCCGGTGCAGGGTACGCAGCGAGACGTGGTGCGCGTCCGCCACCACCTGCGGGCTGAGCGTCGCGTCCCCGAGGTGGCGCTGGAGGTACGCCCGCACCTGGGTGACGAGCGCGCGCCGGCGGACCTCGGTCGGCACCGTGTCCTCGACCGTCAGGTGCCGGCCGAGCATGGTGGACGCCAGGTCGAGCCCGACGGTGCCGAGCCGGGCGGCGTCGGCGGCATGGTACTGCTCGGGATGGCGGGCGACCTGGAGGAGGAACTGGGCCAGCAGCGCGCCGATCCCCTCGGTGCCCGACATCCGGCCGCCGAGCAGGGGGGCGAGCCGGTCCGGCGGCAGCGGCAGCGCGGCGTGCGGGATGATCGCCACGACGGACCGGGCCGGTTCGCGGCCGTCGTCGTCGCCGAGGTGCCGGACCCCGTGCGGTCGCGACCCGTCGTAGAAGATGAACTCCTCCGGCCCCAGCACACTGCTCCGACCAGCCTGACTGGCCGCGCCGTCACCGTTGACGGTGAGCGCCAGCGTGTAGATCTCCGGGGCCGACTCGCGCCCCAGCCTCGGCGTCCGGACGCCCTCCAACGACGGGTACCGGTAGTTGACCACCTGGATCGGGCCGAGCTCGATGATCTCCGCCCGGGCGGCGAAGTCGTGTGCGTGCTCCGTGCGGATCCGCAGCGGCGACGCCGTACGCGCCACCAGGTCGAGCCACATCCCGAAGCGTTCGGCCGCCGGCACCTGCTCGGTGTCGATGGTGGTCCGCAGCAGCATCCGTGCCTCCGCCCCCGGTCGTTCCGGTGGCCATTGTCCATGGTGGCCGGTCACCCGCCCAGCGCGTTTCCGGCCACCGCCGACGACGGCGCGGGGAACCCGGTGGCTCAGTCCGCCGCCGTGCGGCTGCGGATCAGCACCTCGACGCCGTCGAGGATCCGGTCGAGGCCGAACCGCCACTCCGCCTCGAAGTCCTCTTCTTCCCCGCCATCGACCTCCTCCGCGTACAGCTCCCGGATCGCGGGGTAGGGGCCGTTCCGGGTCAGCCGGGCGAGCTGCTGCCAGTACCGCACGCCGACGGCGTCCGGGCTGAGCTGTTCGCGCGCCGCCGCCTCGGTCATGTCGGCGGTGAGCGTGGCCCAGTTCCGGGCGTACCCGCTGACCAGCATGATGGTCGAGAGCCGCTCGGTGCCGCGCAGGCCGGTGCCGCGCAGGGCGGCCAGTCCCGCCTCCATCCAGCGGACCCCGTTGGGGCCCATCGGCGGGCCGCCGACCGGGACCTGCCGGGTCCACGGGTGGCGGTGGACCGCCGTCACGTTGGCCCGCGCCCAGCGGGCGAGCGCCGGCCGCCATTCCTCTCCCGGGCCGCGTGGCGCGGGCGGATCGCCGTACGCGGCGTCGGCCATCAGTTCGAGCAGGTCGCTCTTGGCGGAGACGTAGCGGTAGAGCGACATGGTGCCCACGCCCAGCTCGCCGGCCACCCGGCTCATCGACACCGCCGGCAGCCCGTCGGCCTCGGCCACCCGGATGCCGGCGGCCACCACCTGCTCCATGGTGAGGCTGCGCCGGGGTCCCTTGCCGGGCCGTTCCCGCAGGCCCCAGGCGAGCTCGATGCTCTCCGGCAGTTCGACGTCGGCGTCGCTCATCCTCACCTCCCGATGCACGTGGTGTTGACCGCCATCCTAGCTTCTGCGTATGGTGCACGCAGTACAGCGTATGCCATACGCAGAACACGGAGGGTGATCGGTGATGGCGACAACAACCGGGGCGGTGGAGACCGTCGACCTACGCAAGTCCTACGGCGGGGTGCCGGTGCTCGACGGCCTGACCATGCGGGTCGCCCGGGGCAGCGTGTACGCCCTGCTCGGCCCCAACGGCGCGGGCAAGACCACGACCGTGCGGATCCTGGCCACGCTCACGGCACCCGACGGGGGCGCGGCCCGGGTGGACGGCCACGACGTGGTCCGCGACCGACGCCGGGTGCGGCGGACGATCAGCCTCGCCGGCCAGCACGCGGCGCTCGACGACCAGCAGACCGGCACGGAGAACCTGCACATGATGGCCCGGCTGGCCGGGCTGGCCCCGGCCGCCGCCCGACGGCGCGCCGCCGACCTCCTGGAGCGCTTCGACCTGGTCACCGCCGGCGGACGGCAGGTCGTGACCTACTCCGGCGGGATGCGCCGCCGGCTCGACCTCGCGGCCAGCCTGGTCGGCGAGCCGTCCGTGATCTTCCTCGACGAGCCGACCACCGGCCTCGACCCGCGCAGCCGGCAGGGCCTGTGGGAGGTGGTCGCCGAGTTGGCCGGCGCCGGGGTGACGGTGCTGCTCACCACGCAGTACCTGGAGGAGGCCGACCGGCTCGCCGACCGGATCGCCGTACTGCACGGGGGCCGGTTGGCCGCCGAGGGGAGCGCGAGCGAGCTCAAGCGCCGCTTCGGCGCCCACCGGCTGGAGTTGACGTTGCACGACGCGCAGAGCTTCGCCGCGACAGCGCACCGCCTCGGCGACCGGGTCACGCACCGCGACGAGACCCGGCTGGAGCTCGCGGTGGCCACCGACGGCGCCGCGCCCGAGGTCCGCCGTCTGCTCGACGAGGTCGACCCCGACCGGCGGGGAATCGCCCGGTTCACCGTCCGCGAGGCGACCCTGGACGACGTCTTCCTCACCCTCACCGGCGACCCGGTGACCGCCCGCCGGGAGGTGGCCAATGTCTGAGCTGACCCTGCGACCGACCCGCGCCGGCGAGACCCTCGTCATGGTGGCGCGCTGCCTGCGGCTGTCCCGGCGCAACGTCGACGCGCTGCTCACGTCGCTGCTGCTGCCGGTGCTGCTGATGCTGCTCTTCGTCTATCTGTTCGGCGGCGCGATCGACACCGGCACCCGGTACGTCACCTACGTCGTGCCCGGCGTCCTGCTGCTCTGCGCCAGCTTCGGCGCGGCGACCACCGCCGTCAGCGTGACCACCGACCTGACCAACGGGGTGATCGAGCGGTTCCGCACGATGGACGTCAGCGCCACCGCCATCCTCAGCGGGCACGTCGCCGCCAGCGTCGCCCGCAACACCGTCTCCACCGTGCTGGTGCTGGCCGTCGCCGTCGCCATCGGCTTCCGCCCGGCCGTGGCCCCGCTGCGCTGGCTGGCCGCCTTCGGGGTGCTGCTGCTCTTCCTGCTCGCCGTGTCCTGGCTGTCGGCGGCGTTCGGCCTGCTGGTCCGCACCCCGGAGGCCGCCAACGGTTTCACCTTCCTGGCGATGTTCCTGCCCTACCCGAGCAGCGCGTTCGTGCCGGTGGAGACGATGCCGAGCTGGTTGCACGGCTTCGCCGACCATCAGCCGGTGACGCCCGTCATCGAGACGCTGCGGGCCCTGTTGCTGGGCACCCCGACGGGCACCGCCCCGGCCCTGGCGGTCGCCTGGTGCCTCGGCATCCTGGCCGTCTCGGTGCCGCTGGCCGCCGTAGTGTTCCGCCGCCGCGTTGCCTGACCGCCTCCCACCGGGACGCGCGAGGGCGGCACCGGACCTCGTCCGGTGCCGCCCTCGTCGTCATCGCGTCAGTCGTTGAGCACCTGGGAGAGCCGGTCGCGGAAGCGCCGCTCCGAGTCGCTCACGACATCCCCGCCGAGGCCCAGGATGCCACCGCTGGACGCCGCGCCCACCACCTGCTCGGCGATGTCCACCAGCCAGTGCTTGTACGCGCCGGCCTCGCCCTCGTCCGTCCGGACGGCCAACAGCGCCGCGGCCTTCTTGGCCCGGCCCAGCACGTCCTCCAGGTAGGCGCGCGGATCGGACGGCGCGATCACCGGCAGCTCCTCGCCGGCCTCCGGGTCGCCCACCCGCGAGACGATCTCGCCGGCCACGGCGGCGACCAGGGGGCTGGCCGACTCCCGGGCGGCGGCGATGGTCTCCAGCCCGGCCGCGTTCTCGGCCATGGTGCGCCGGGTGCCGTCGGACTCTGCGGCACTCGCCGCGGTCAGCACCGACTGCGGCAGGCCGACCAGCAGCCCCCACTCCTCGTCGGAGAATCCGAATCCGGTGTACGCCGGCTGCTCGATCACGGCAACGCCCCTTTCCGTACTGATGTCGCTCGTCGTCCACGGCCCCGCCAGCGGTGCCGGGCTCAGGCTAGTCGAGGGTCAGCAGGCCCTGTTCGGACACCACGCTGACGGACAGCGTCTTGTACCCCACCTCGTCGAAGAGAACCGTCATCCGGTCCTCCTCGTAGTTCAGCACCAGGCCGGGACCCCACTCCGGATGCCGGACCCGGCTGTGCACGGGAAACGGCCCGACCGCGCCGTCGTCGGGGGTGCTGGTGCCGGCGTGGCAGTTGTCGCAGTGCCCGCAGACCTCGGTCATCTGCTCACCGAAGTAGGCCAGCAGCGTCTGCCCCCGGCAGGCGGTGGTCTCGGCGAAGGCCCGCATCATGTCCGTACGCGAGCGGGTCACGGTCTGCTGCCGCTCGGCCTCCGCCAGGGCGGCTGCGGCGGCGTCCACAGGGGCGGGGGAGTAGCGGGGGGCACCGATGCGCTGCTTCGCCCTCGGCTCGGCCGCGCCCACCTGCTCCAGCAGGGCGAGGTACTGGCCGAGCTTGCGCGGACCGAGGCCGGTGACCTCGCGCAACTCCTTCTTGTTGAGTGCCTTCCCGCGCAGCAGCGCGGACAGGTCGCGCAGCTCGCCGAGGTCCGGCAGGCCGCCGCTGAAGAACCGTTGCAGCCCGACGTCCTCGGCCTGCCACAGCAGCAGCACCCGGGCCGGGGCGCCGTTCCGGCCGGCCCGCCCGATCTCCTGGAAGTAGCTGTCCGGCGAGTCCGGCAGCGCCATGTGCGTCACCCAGGCGATGTTCGGCTTGTCGATGCCCATGCCGAAGGCCGAGGTGGCCACCATGATCGGCACATGGTCGGCGAGGAACGCCTCGTGCAGCTCGGCGCGGGCCCCGGCCGCCATCCCGCCGTGGTAGTACTGCGCCGGGAAGCCGGCGTCGGTGAGCCGGGTCGCCAGCTCCTCGGCGGAGCGCCGGGTGGGCACGTAGATGATGCCGGGCCGGGTGTCGTCGCGCAGCAGGGAGATCAGCCGTCGCCACCGGTAGTCCTCGGTCGGGCAGTGCGCCACCTCGAGGAACAGGTTCGGCCGGTCCAGCCCGGAGACCACCATCTCGGGCTCGCGCAGCCGCAGCCGGGCGATGATGTCATCGCGTACGGGCGGGGAGGCGGTGGCGGTCAGCGCCACCACCGGTGGCCGGCCGATGCCGTCGATGAGGTGGCCGAGCGCCAGGTAGTCGGGGCGGAAGTCGTGCCCCCAGGCGGAGATGCAGTGCGCCTCGTCGATCGCCACCAGCGCCGGCTTGAGCGCCTTGACCTCGGCCATCCGGTCGGGGTTGGCGAGTTGCTCGGGGGTGATGAAGAGGAACTCGGCCCGCCCGTCGCGGATCTCGGCGATGGCCTGCGCCTGCTGGGCGGCCGACTCGTTGGAGCTGATCCGCACCGCGCGCAGCTCCGGTCGTTGCCGCTCGTTGAGCGCCGCGATCTGGTCCTGCTGGAGGGCGAGCAGCGGGGAGATCACCACGGTCGGGCCGGGGATCAGGCTGGCCGGGATCTGGTAGATCGCCGACTTGCCGGCGCCGGTGGGCAGCACCACCAGGGCGTCGCGGCGTTTCATCACCGCCCGCATGGCGGCCAGTTGGTGTGGCCGCAGTGCGGTCCAGCCGAAGAGGCTCCTGGCCGCGCGGCGCAATGTCGTCGAGTGCGTGGACAGTTTCATCGAGAGCCGGAGGTACCCGCCGTCAACAGCGGCGAAACCGGCGGGTCGGGCGGCCCGGTGAGCCGGTGCGACGCGGGCCCGGTGACAGGGACGAACCGCCGTTCCGGGCGACGCGCGACTGGACGGCGCGGGTCACCCTGTCACCATGCATCCCATCGCCCCCGGGCCGACCGCCCCCGCCCGGGCATCGCGTACCACTGCCATCGGCCTTCCCCAACTGCTCGTCGTCGCGGCCCTGGTGATCGCGGTGGCCTGGCCGGCTGTCGTCACCACCTGGGAGCCGCGCGGCTTCTGGGCCGGCCTTCTGCTGCGCTCGGTGCCGTTCGGGCTGGCCCTGCTGGCCTTCGGCGCGGCGGTGCTGAGCACGCGGGGCAGGTGGCGGCGGCCGGCCGAGCTGACGCTGACCGGTGGGGCCCGGCTGCGGGTGCCGCCGGGTCCCGGCTTCGGCTGGTTCGTCGCCGGGCAGGTGCTGGTGCTCGCGAGCGCGACCGTCCCGGTGGCGGACTTCGACTGGCTGGACGACCCCGACGCCCCGCCGGCGCCGCTCCGGTACGCGTTGGTGCTGCCGCCGGCCGTCATGCTGGCGGTGGCCGCGCTGCTGATCGGTGTTCTCGTAGCGGCGGTGTTCAGCGGGCGTCCACGGGTCGACCTCACACCCTCGGGGATCGAGGTCCGGGAGCCGTTCGGCCGCCGGACGATCCCCTGGGTGGCGCTGTGCCCCGGCACCCCGGCCCGGCAGTCGACCGGGGACCAGTTGGTGCTCACCGTGACCCGTCCCGAGTTGGTCGAGCGGCGTGGTCTGCTGCTCGGCTCGCGCACCACGCCCCGGCTGGTGCTCGCCTGGCTCCGGGTGCACCCGTGGTTCCTCGCCGACGCGATCCGCTACTACGTCGACCACTCCGACGAGCGCGACGCCATCGGCGAGCCCGAGGGGTACGAGCGGCTGCGCCAGGCGCTGGCCTGAGCCAGGGCGCTCCGGCATGCGGGGCACCCGGGTGCCCGGCCGGTCAGCGCAGGCGGGGGAACACCTCGCGCTGGTAGAGGTCGAGCAGGCCCTGCCAGTTCGGGCCGGTGTTGGCCACGTAGACCTCGTCGAAGCCGGCCTTGGCGTATTCGTCGATCTTCGCCAGGTGCGCGTCGACGTCCCGCCCGCAGACGAACGCGTCCTTCATCATCTCCGGCCGGACCAGCTCGGCGGCCTGCTCGAAGTGCCGGGGCGACGGCAGCACCTGGGACAGCTCACCCGGCACCCCGGCGTTCGGCCAGCGCTCGTACGCGATCCGCACGCCCTCCTCCTCGGTCGGCGCGTACGCCGCCTTGAAGCCGGCCTGGCAGGGCTTGTCGCCGCCGCCGCCCTCCCGGAACCGGCGGACCAGTTCGGCGTCGGGGGACGTGTTGACGAAGCCGTCGCCGATCCGGGCCGCCAGGTCGACCGCCTTGGGGCCGAAGCCTGAGACGTAGACCGGCGGGGGAGTGTCCGGCAGCGTGTAGATCCGGGCGTGCTCGACGGTGTAGTGCCTGCCGTGGTGGTTGACGAAGCCGCCCCGCCACAGCTCGCGCATCACCTCGACGGCCTCCTGGAGCATCTCCAGCCGGACGTCGGTCTGCGGCCAGGCGTCGCCCAGGATGTGCTCGTTGAGCGCCTCGCCGCTGCCCACCCCGAGCACGAACCGGCCGGAGTGCATGACCGCGCTGGTGGCCGCCGCCTGCGCCACGACGGCCGGGTGGATGCGCACGGTCGGGCAGGTGACGGCGGTGGTGACCGGGAGCCGGCAGACCTGGCTGAGCGCGCCGATCACCGACCAGACGAAGGGGCTCTGCCCCTGCGCGTCCGTCCACGGGTGGTAGTGGTCGGAGATCCAGAGCGCCTCGAAGCCGGCCCGCTCCGCGCCGCGCGCCTGTTCCAGCAGCTCTGCCGGCGGGTATTCCTCGGTGGACAGAAAGTAGCCGATCCTCATCGTTCCCCCTCGCCGCGTCTGACCGCTCCGACGAGGCAGCGGTACCCCGGTGGCCGCCGTCGAATCGTCCGGCGTCCCGGCCGGCACGCGGGCGCTCAGCGCCGGAACATCGCGCGGATCGCGGCGAGCAGCAACAGGCCGCCGACCACCAGGCCGAGCAGGCGTACGCCGGGGATGTCGGCCGGGCTCGTCGCGTCGGCCAGCAGCAGGGGATCCATCCCCGAACTCTCCCCAGCTCCGCGCCGGACGGCAACTGTAAGGTTTATTGACTATTTCATCTGGCGGTGTGACCATGGCAGCACCGCCGCCGGTGGCGGGCCGCCGGGGGCGGAGAAAACGGGGGTACGACAACCGCATGAGCCAGCGACACATCAGCCACCACGCGGGCGGGCCGGCGTGAGCGCCCCCGGCGGAAGCCTGTCCGCCCTGGCCGCCGCCGTCCTGCAACCGGGGTTCGTCGGCGTCACGCCGCCACCCTGGATCTGCCGCTGGCTCGACGAGGGCCTCGGCTCGGTGGTGCTCTTCGCCCGCAACGTGGTCGCCCCCGAGCAGGTGGCCGCCCTCACCGCCACCCTGCGCGCCCAACGCCCCGACGTCATCGTCGCCATCGACGAGGAGGCCGGCGACGTGACCCGGATCGAGTCCGCCCGGGGCAGCTCCCGGCCCGGCAACTTCGCCCTGGGCGCGGTGGACGACCCGGCACTGACCGAGGGGGTCGCCCGAGACCTGGGCGCCGACCTCGCCGCGCTGGGGATCACCCTCAACTACGCCCCCGACGCGGACGTCAACTCCAACCCGGCCAACCCGGTGATCGGCGTACGCGCCTTCGGCGCCGAGCCGGCGCTGGTCGCCCGGCACACCGCCGCCTGGGTGCGTGGCCTCCAGGCCGGCGGGGTCGCCGCCTGCGCCAAGCACTTCCCCGGGCACGGCGACACCAGGGTCGACTCGCACCACGACCTGCCCCGGATCACCGCCGACCGGGCCCGCCTCGACGCCGTGGAGCTGGCCCCGTTCCGGGCCGCCGTGGCCGCCGGGGTGCAGGCGGTGATGACCGGCCACCTGCTGGTGCCGGCGTTGGACCCGGAACTGCCGGCCACCCTCAGCGGCCGGATCCTGAGCGGGCTGCTCCGCGACGAGCTGGGCTTCTCCGGCGTCGTGGTCACCGACGCGGTGGAGATGCGGGCGGTCGCCGACCGGTACGGCTTCGCGGGCGCCGCGGTACGCGCCCTCGCCGCCGGCGCCGACGCGATCTGCATCGGCGGGGAGCGCGCCGACGAGGACTCGGCCCGGCTGCTGCGGGACGCCATCGTCGCCGCGGTCGTCGCCGGTGACCTGCCCGAGGAACGCCTCACCGAGGCGGCCAAGCGGGTGGGGCAGCTCGCCGCCTGGACGGTGGCCGCCCGGGCCGCCCGGCCGCCCCGGCCCCGGCCGACCGCCGCGGGTTCGGCCGTCGGGCTGGCCGCCGCCCGCCGGGCGCTGCGGGTCACCACCGCGCCCGCCGGCGTCGACGCGCTGCCGCTGGCCGGCCCCGCGCACGTGGTCGAGTTCGAGCCGCCGCGCAACATCGCGATCGGCCCGGAGACCCCGTGGGGGCTCGCCGCCCCGCTGGCCGACCTGCTCGCCGGCACCACCACCGCCCGGTACGCCGAGGCTGACGTGCCCGCCGACCCGACCGCCGGGGCGGCCGGCCGGTGCGTGGTGCTGGTGGTGCGCGACCTGCACCGGCACGACTGGATGCGGGCGGCGGTGACCCGCGCGCTGGCCGCCCGCCCGGACGCGGTCGTGGTCGAGCTGGGCGTGCCCGAGCTGGTCACCGGCGCGGTCCACGTCGCCACCCACGGCGCCACCCGGGCCGCCGCCCACGCCGCCACCGCGCTGTTGACGGGTCGCTGACCGGCCTGGTCACCGCCGTGCTGTTGACGGGTCGCTGACCGGCCCGGTCACCCCCGCGCTACGGCTCGGGGGTGACCAGGTCGGCGTACTCGGGGTGGCGGTCGATGAAGGCCGCCATGAACGGGCAGCGCGGCACCACCGTCGTGCCGCGCTCGCGGAGCTGGTCGAGGGTGCCCCGGATCAGCGCCGCGCCGACGCCCATGTTCTGGAACCTCGGGTCGACCTCGGTGTGGGTGAAGACCAGCACCTCGCCACGCGGCAGGTATGCGGTGAACCCGGCCAGCGCGTCGTCGACCAGGATCTCGAACCGGTGCTTGGCGGGATCGTCCTCGACCAGGGTGCTCACCCGGCCATTCTGCCCCCACCACCGGCGAGCCGGTCCAGTTCGCCGAGCAACCCGTCCACCTCGTCTGCGGTGTTGTAGTGATAGAGGCTGGCGCGCACCGCCCCGCCGCTGTCCCGCAGCCCCATCGCCTGGAAGTACTCGTACGCGTAGTAGTCGCCGGCGGAGAGGCAGAAGCCGGCCGCACCCAGCTTCTCCTGGGTCTCCTGCGGGGAGAGCCCCGCCAGCCGGAAGGACACCGTCGGGCAACGCCGGGCGGGGGAGCCGAGCACCGTGACTCCGGGCAGCGCGGTCAGTCCGGCGAGCAGCCGGTCCAGCAGCGACTCCTCGTACGCGCGCGCCGCCGTCAGCCCGGCGAGCAGCCGCTCGCGCCGGCTACCGGTGGCCGTCGGGTCCAGCCCGGCCAGATGGTCCACCGCGGCGGCCACGCCGGCCAGCAGAGGGAAGCTCGGGGTGCCGTACTCGAAGCGGTCCGGCACCGTGTCGGCGGACGGCAGCAGCTTCGCCGGGCGCAGCCGCTCCCAGGTCGCCGGGTCGGCCGCCATCGCGGCCAGGTGCGGCCCGGACCACTTGTAGGCGCTGGTGACCAGGAAGTCGGCACCCGACGCGGCGAGGTCGGTGGGACCGTGCGGCACCGAGTGCACCCCGTCGACGCAGACCAGCGCGCCGGCGGCGTGCGCGATGGCGGCGATCGCCGCCACGTCCGGGACGGTGCCGGTCGCGTTGCTGCCCGCGGTCACCGCGACCAGCCGGGTCCGCCCGCCGACCAGCTCCGCGTAGCGGGCCGCCGGCAGCTCGGCGGTGCCCCGGTCGAACTCGGCCCAGCGCACCGTCGCGCCGGCCGCCTCGGCGGCCTGCACCCAGGGGCGTACGTTCGCGTCGTGGTCGAGCCGGGAGACCACCACCTCGTCGCCGGGCCGCCACCCGGCACCCAGGGTCCGGGCCAAGGTGTACGTCAGTGCCGTCGCGCTCGGGCCCAGCACCACCCCGGCGGGCTCCGCGCCGAGCAGGTCGGCCACCGCCGAGCGGGCGGCGGCCACCATCTCCAGCGACCGTCGGCCCGGCGCGAAGGCCGCGCTGCGGTTGCCCACCGCCGCGCGCATGGCGTTGGTGACCGCGTCGATCACCGGGCTGGCGGTCTGCGTGCCCCCGGCGCCGTCGAGGTGGACGAAACCCTCGGCGAGGGCAGGGTAGGCGGCCCGGGTGCGGGCGATGTCGAAGGGCATGACCGGGACCCTAACCCCCGTCTCGGGCACCCCACCTGGGCGGATGATCACGCGCTGCCACAGTGGCCGGCGTCTCGTACCCTTGGCCGGGTGACGAACCGACGTGTTGACTCCCCGCTGACCCCCACCCGCCGGGCCGCCGGCCTGTTCGCCGGCTTGGCCCTCGGCGTCGCCGTGCTCGCCGGTTGCAGCTCCGAGGGCGCCAGCACAGACTGCGGTCTGGACGCCTGCACGGTCACCTTCGACCGGGGCGTGAACGCCAGCGCCAACATCCTCGGTGTGGAGGCCAAGCTCATCGGCGCGCAGGACGACCAGGTGACCGTCGAGGTCGCCGGCGAGAAGTTGTCGCTGACGACGGGCCAGCAGGCCACCGAGGTCGGCGGCCTCGCGGTGACGCTGGACAGCGTCACCGACCAGGAGGTCAAGATCCGGGTTGCGAGGAACCCGGGCAACTGATCCACCCGGGGCGGCGGTGGCCGACGTTTGGAAATCTTCGTATTCGGTGATTGTGGCGCCATGTCACTCACCCGGAACGCCGAAGCCACCGCCTCCCGTACGGCGAACAGCAGGTGGCTCGAACTGTTGGCCAGAGTCGGTTTCATCGGCTACGGCATCGTGCACCTTCTGTTCGCCTGGTTGGCGTTGCAGATCGCGTTCGGCAAGCCCGCCGACGACGGCGACCAGTCCGGCGCGCTGCGCACCATCGCCGCCCAGCCGCTGGGCAAGTTCCTCGTCATCACGATCGCGGTCGGCCTGCTCGCCATGGCGATCTGGCAGGCGCTGGAAGCGGCCGTCGGGCACCGCGCCGAGCGTGGCAAGAGCCGGGTCTGGGAGCGGGTCGCCTCGGCGGGGCGGACCCTGGTCTACCTCTACTTCGCCTTTACGGCCTTCAAGGTCTTCAAGGATGCCGGCTCCAACAGCGCCGACCAGCAGGAGGCGCTGACCGGCAAGGCGATGGAGTCCTCCGGCGGCCGCTGGCTGGTCGGTCTGGTCGGGCTCGGCCTCGCCGCGATCGGCGTCGGCCTGGTCATCTACGGGATCATCAAGCGCTTCGAGAAGCACCTCAAGACCGGCGAGATGAGCCCGAAGACGCGTCAGCTCACCCGTCGCCTGGGCACCGCCGGCTACGTCTCCAAGGGCGTCGCGTACGGCATCTCCGGCCTGCTGATCATCGTGGCCGCCGTCAACTACGACCCGGAGAAGGCCCGCGGCCTGGACGCGGCGCTGCGCACGCTGCGCGACCAGGCGTACGGCCAGGTGCTGCTCACCCTGGTGGCGCTCGGTATCGCCGCCTTCGGCCTGTTCTGCTTCCTCCAGTCCCGGTATCGCAAGGTCTGAGCCTGGTCGATTTAGGCGACGCCGGGCACCATTGGGCCTTTGCCCGAAGCAGGTGCCCGGCGCCACAAGGAGGAAAGAACCTGTGCAGAGCTACCTCGGGACGATCGTCGCCGCGTTCGCCGCGGCGGCGATCGCCCTGTTCGCGGTCGGGGTCACGCACCGCGTCATCCGGCGGGTGGGCCGGCGCTCACTGCTGTTGGCCGAGCTCACCGACCACGCGCACCGGTCGATCCAGGTCGCCGCCACCGTCCTCGCCGTCCAGTTCGCCGTGCGGTTCAGCACCGGCTACGCGGTCGGCGAGCAGTGGCGGCAGGCGCTGCTGCACCTGCTGGTGCTCGGCGTGATCGCCAGCGCCGCCTGGCTGGTCGCCTCGCTGCTCGTCGTGGCGGAGGACACCGCGCTGGCCCGGTTCCGGGTGGACGTGCCGGACAACCGGCACGCGCGGCGGGTGCGGACCCAGGTGGTCATGCTGCGCCGGTTGACGATCGCGGTGATCGTCGTGCTGGCGGTCGGCGTGATGCTGATGACCTTCCCGGCCGTACGCGGCATCGGCGCCGGCGTGCTGACGAGTGCCGGTGTCGTCGGTGTGGTCGCCGCGCTGGCCGCGCAGAGCCTGCTGGGCAACGTCTTCGCCGGTCTCCAGCTCGCCTTCAGCGACGCGGTCCGCCTCGACGACGTGGTGGTGGTCGAGGGGGAGTGGGGCCGGATCGAGGAGCTGACGCTCAGCTACGTGGTCGTGCAGATCTGGGACGACCGGCGGCTGATCCTGCCCACCTCGTACTTCACCACGAAGCCGTTCCAGAACTGGACCCGGACCGAGGCGGCGGTGCTGGGCACCGCCGAGTTCGACGTCGACTGGGCGATCCCGGTGCAGGCCATGCGGGAGGAGTTGCGCCGGCTGGTGGAGAGCACCGACCTGTGGGACGGCCGGGTCTGCGTGCTCCAGGTGACCGACGCGACCGGCGGGATGGTCAAGGTACGTGCCCTGGTCAGCGCCGCCGACGCCGGCAGCCTGTTCGACCTGCGCTGCCTGGTCCGTGAACACCTGGTCGCCTGGATCCGGGACCACCGGCCGACCGCCATGCCCCGGATGCGTACCGAGGTCGGCGACGCGGCGAGCAACCTGGCGTGGCAGTGGGTACGACCCCGCCGGCCGGAACGTCGCCTCACCGACACCGAGGTGCCCGACGACGCGCGGGTCTTCGGCGGCAGCGACGACGGCGACGCCCGCAGTGAAGCTTTCGTCGGCCCCGACGAACCCGCCGAATCCCGCCGCTGACCCCACCCACCCCCTCCCTCTCCCCGCCCTCTCAACCTCCGCCCTCTCAACCTCCGCCCCGCCCCACCCACCCCGCCCCGCCCTACCGCCCGGGCCCTACCGCCCCGCGATCTTGCAGTTTGTGTCCCTGGATCGCGTGGAAAGTCCGGATTGTCGGGGCCCAAAGTGCAAGATCGCGCGCAGGGTGCGCTTGCCCGGGCCTCGGGGGCGGGTGCTGCCCGTGTGCCCCGGGGTGCTGCCCGTGCCCCGGGGCACGGGTGCTGCCGGCGTTCCGGGCGGGGTGTGCTGCCCGGGCCTCGGGGGTGGGGCGTGACCTGTGGGGGGTGGGGGCGGTTGGAGGGTGGGGTGGGGGTTGTTTCGGGTGGTCGTTCGGATGGAGTGTGCTGGGTCGGGAAGTTTGACTCGGCGTTTCGTGGGGACCTGCTGCGCGACGCTTCTGCACCTTTCTCCGTGCCGTCCGCCGGTTCGGGGGACTCGGCGGTCCGGGCTCATCGGTCGCCGGGCGAAGGATTGACGGGCGGCGACTCCGGGCATACAGCGCGGTGATGATGAAAGGAGGGCAGCATGGCTGACGTGGCGAACACCCGCACATCCCGCAACGGGAGTGAGCCGTCCACCGCCGAGCTGGTGCAGCGGGCCACGGAGCAGGTTTCCCGTCTGGTCCGTGACGAACTGGCCCTGGCCCGGGTGGAGTTGACTCAGAAGGGCAAGCACGCCGGTATCGGCATCGGTCTCTTCGGCGGTGGCGGGGCACTGGCGTTCTACGGACTGGGCGCCCTGATCGCCACCGCGATCCTGCTGCTTGCCCTGGTGCTTCCCGCCTGGGCGGCGGCGCTGATCGTGGCGGTGGTGCTCTTCGTGCTGGCCGGCATCCTCGCCCTGGTCGGCAAGAAGCAGGTCAGCCAGGCGGTCCCGCCGGTGCCGGCGGCAGCGGTGCGCAGCGTCCGGGCGGACGTGGACACGGTCGCCGCCGCCGTGAAGGACAGGGGACGGGCATGACGACGGGAAACGGCCGGGGCAGCGGCGACACCGAGGCCTTGCGGGAGGAGATCCGGCGGACCCGGGTCGAGTTGGGCGAGACTGTGGAGGCGTTGGCGGCCAAGGCCGACGTCAAGGCACGGCTGAGGTCCTCCGCCGACCAGGCGAAGGAACGGATGCGGGACCAGGCCGCGCAGACCGTGGCCCGGGTGCGCGGGCAGGCGGCGCAGAAGGCACAGCTCGCGCGGGGGCAGGCGCAGGAGAAGGGTGCGGTCGTGCGGCGTAACCCGGCGCCGTTCGTCGCCCTCGCGGCCGGCGCGGTGGCCGCGGTGATCGTACTGATGATCGTTCGGGGGAGGCAGCGGTGAGCAGGGGTATCAGGAAGGCCGCGTACAAGCCGGTCGGCGTGCTGATGGGCATCGCCGCCGGTACGGTCGCGGGCGCGATCTTCCGGCAGGTGTGGAAGGTGACGGCGGGCGACGGCGAGGCGCCCAGCGCCACCGACGAGGACCGTGGCTGGGGCGAGATCCTGGCGGCGGCGGCGTTGCAGGGCGCCATTTTCGCGGTCGTCCGGGCCGCCGTCGACCGGGGTGGCGCGGTGGGCGTACGCCGGTTCACCGGAAGCTGGCCGGACTGACCGGACGACGACGAAAGCCCCCGCACCGTGGCGTCGGTGCGGGGGCTCTTTCGGACGGGGACAAGGGCCCACCCAGCGGATCTTCGGCATCCGTCAGGTCACATGTCGAAGAATTTCGTCCGGGGCTCTGTGCAGAGTTTTCGCTACGTGGTTTGCTATTCCACGCTGTTGAGAGATGGCGTGGGTCGAGATAAGTCTCCCTCGTGGGGGCCGTCTCAGGCGCCGCTGCTCGAAAACGGCCAATCGGCCGCACGGCGTGCTCGGCCGCCAGTTTTAGAAGGAGATAGACATGGCGCAGGGAACCGTGAAGTGGTTCAACGCAGACAAGGGCTTCGGCTTCATCACCGTCGACGGCGGGGGTGCTGACGTGTTCGTCCACTTCTCGGCCATCCAGTCCAGCGGCTACCGCACGCTGGAGGAGAACCAGCGGGTGGAGTTCGAGATCGCCCAGGGTCAGAAGGGTCCGCAGGCCGAGCAGGTCCGCCCCGTCTGAGCAGTGCCGGTCGGCAGCCGCCGGCCACTGCGGTGATTCGGCGCCCGGATCACCGCGAAGCCCCGTATCCCGCCCGGGATGCGGGGCTTTCCGCGTTTTCCCGGACAGGGCGCGGTCAGCGGCGGCTGCGGGCCCGCAGCCCGAACCAGAGCGCGGCCAGTCCGGCCAGCACGACGAGAGGCCCGAGCACGGCCCAGATCCGCCGGTCGGTCATCACGCTGCCCTCGACGTAGCCGAGGCCCTGCACCGTCCACAGCGCACCGCCGACCACGGCGAGCAGGCCGAGGGTGAGCGGCAGCCAGCCCTTCATCGTGATCCCCCTTCGTCGATTCCCGTGCCGGCCGTCAGGCTCACCACCGGTCGTGCACCCGTGGGCGGACCAGCTCGCCGTAGCCGAGCTGCCAGGCGCCCAGCCCGATCACCCCGACGCGCCGCCCCCACCGGGGGAAGGTGCGCTGCTCCATGCGACTGAGCCTAGTGATCGGCTTGTCCGGTCGTGCGACGGGCCGTACCGTGTAGCAAGACGGACGTACGGTTTGGGAGGCAGTGATGTGGGATCCGACGACGTACCTGCGCTACGGCGACGAGCGCTCCAGGCCCTTCCACGATCTGCTCGCCCGGGTCCCGGCCGAGCGTCCGCGCGCGGTGGTCGACCTCGGCTGCGGCCCCGGCAACCTGACCGCCATCCTTGCCGCGCAGTGGCCGGACAGCCGGGTCACCGGCCTCGACTCCTCGCCGGAGATGATCGCGCAAGCCACCACCACCGCCACCGGAGTCTCCTTCGCCGTCGGCGACGTCCGACACTGGCATCCGGAACCCGACGTGGACGTGGTGGTCAGTAACGCCGTGCTCCAGTGGGTGCCCGGCCACCGGGAACTGCTCACCCGGTGGGCCCGGGAACTGCCCGCCGGGGCCTGGCTGGCCGTGCAGGTGCCGGGCAACTTCGACGCGCCCTCGCACCGGGCGCTGCGCGAGGTCGCCGGCCGGCCGGCGTGGCGCGCCGACGTCGCCCCGCTGCTGCGCCGGCCCCCGGCCGACGACACCGCCGTCGGCTACGCCGACCTGCTGACCGGTGCCGGCTGCGCGGTGGACGCCTGGGAGACTACCTACGTGCACCTGCTGCCGGCCCGCGCCGAGGCGGACCACCCCGTGTTGAGCTGGCTGGAAGGGACCGCGCTCCGGCCGGTCCGCGCGGCCCTGGACGCCACCGGCTGGGCCGACTTCCGAGCCGAGCTGGGCGTACGCCTTGCCGAGGCGTACCCGGTGCGGCACGGTCAGGTGCCCTTCCCGTTCCGCCGCGTCTTCTTCGTCGCCCGCACCGCCGCCCGCGCAGAGGAGAACCTGTGATCGACCTGCAAACCTTCATCGCCGGACTGCCCAAGGTGGAGCTGCACGTGCACCACGTCGGCTCCGCCTCGCCCCGGATCGTCGCCGAGCTGGCCGCCCGCCACGAGGGCCGCAGCCCCGTGCCCGCGGACCCGGCCGCCCTCGCCGACTACTTCGCCTTCCGCGACTTCGCGCACTTCATCGACGTCTACCTGAGCGTCGTGGACCTCATCCGTGACCAGGAGGACGTCTGGCTGCTCACCCACGAGGTCGCCCGGGAACTGGCCCGCCAGCAGGTCCGCTACGCCGAGCTGACCGTCACGCCCTACTCGCACGTGCGCCGGGGGATCCCCGCGCCCGCGTTGTGCGAGGCGATCGAGGACGCCCGCAAGCGGGCCGAGACGGACTTCGGCATCGAGCTGCGCTGGTGCTTCGACATCCCCGGCGAGGCCGGCCTGGCGGCGGCCGAGGAGACGCTGCGGATCTCGCTGGAGGAACACCCGGAGGGGCTGATCAGCTTCGGCCTCGGCGGCCCCGAGATCGGGGTGCCCCGGCCGCAGTTCAAGCCGTACTTCGACCGGGCCCGGGCGGCCGGGCTGCACTCCGTGCCGCACGCCGGCGAGACCACCGGCCCGGAGACCGTCTGGGACGCCTTGCGCGACCTGGGCGCGGAGCGGATCGGGCACGGAATCTCCGCCGTGCGGGACCCGGAGCTGCTGGCCCACCTCGCCGAGCACCGGATCGGCCTGGAGGTCTGCCCGACCTCCAACGTGCGCACCCGGGCGGTCAGCACCATCGAGGAGCACCCGCTGCGGCAGTTGGTCGAGGCCGGCCTGCTGGTCACCATCAACTCCGACGACCCGCCGATGTTCGGCACCACCCTCAACGACGAGTACGCCGTCGCGGCCAGGCTGCTCGACACGGGTCCGCAGGGGTTGGCCGCGCTGGCCCGCGACGCGGTGACCGCCTCGTTCCTGGAACCGGCGGGCAAACAGCGGATCACCGCCGAGATCGACGCCTACCTGGCCACCGCGACCCGCTGAGCGGGGCGGCGCGCGGCGGGAGCAGGTGTGGGGGGACCGATTCTCCCGCCGCGCGCCAGGCTCCACCGGCCGGTGGGGTGCCCCGAGGCATTGGCCGGTGGAACTGATGGGTTCGGGTTTGATCCTGTCAGCGCCGGAGCTGTCCGGCACCACGGTTAACCCCGATCTAAGGAAGACTTGCGCCGCCCCACAACCGGCCGCCGATCGGGGGATGTGTGGCTGCCCGCCGGTCAGCCGTCGGTGGGTCGCTGGCGAGGCCAGCGCCGGCTGGTGCTCTTCTGCTCCCGCGCCATCCGGCCGACCAGACCGAACCGGTTGACCTGCCGGGGCGTCGCCTCCGGGTCGGCGAGCAGCATCACCACGCTGGCCCCGCCCAGCCGGGCCCGGTCGATGCTCACCGAGCCGTTCGCCTGCAACGCCACCCGTTTGGCGATGTCCAGCCCCAGCCCGGTCGAGCCCTGGTCGCTGGCGCCCCGGCGCAGCGCCCGGTCCGGGTTGGTGATGCCCGGGCCGGCGTCGTCGATCCGGATGGCCACATACCCGTCGCGGCGGGAGACCGCCACCTCGAACGCGGTGCCCTGCGGGGTGTAGCGGAAGACGTTGCCGATCACCGCGTCCAGGGCGGCGGCCAGCTCGGCCCGGGGCACCGGTGCCGGAATGCGCAGCTGTGCGCCACCGACCCGGTGCGGGCGGTTCTGGTCGCCGGCCAGCGCGGCCCAGAACACCATCCGGTCCCGGACCACCTCGCTGACGTCGCACATCGCCGGCCCGGCCTCGTGCGCGACCGTCTTGCGGGTGGTCTTGATCAGCACGTCGATCTCGCCCTCGAGGGTGACGATCGCCTGCCGGATCCGCCGGATGCCGCGCCGCCGGTCCAGCTCCGCCTCACTGAACGAGCCCACACTGGTGTCGTCGGACTCCAGCGCCTCCGCGTCCAGCCGCAGCACCGTCAACGGGGTGCGCAGCCGGTGCGACAGGTCGGCGACCAGCTCCCGTTCGTCGGTACGGGCCGCGTCCAGCCGGTCGGCCATCCGGTTGAAGGCATACCCGGCCTCGGCCAGCTCGCGTGGGCCGCTCGGGTCGACGCGTATGCCCTGGTCGCCGTCGCCGATCGCGAGCGCCGCCCGGACCAGGCCCCGGGCCGAGTCGACCGTGCGGGCGGCGACCCGGTCCACCACCAGCACCGCCGCGCCCACCAGGGCGGCGGCCACCCCGAGCAGCAGCAGCCACCGGCTGCCGCCGCCCAGCGCCGACTCGGGCACGAAGACCTCTACCACGGCCGTCCGGTCGCCGAGCACCACCGGCTCCAGCCGGAGCACTCCGCCCTCGACGTCGACGACCACCGAGTGGCGTTCGGCCCGGGCCCGATCCAGGCTCCCGGCGTCGGCCCGGGCCGACGGCTCGTCCACTCCCAGCCCGTGTACGACCGGCCGGGTGGCCGGGTCGTCGCCGCTGGCCGTGACGGCACGCCGCACCACGGCGGGGTCGGTGCTGACGGCGAGCGCGCCGGTCACCAGCGCGCTGCGCCGGGCGGCGTCCGCGATCGCCTCCTCGCGCGCCCGGTCGTCGAGGCCGATCGCGAGCGGGACGAGGAACGCGAGCGCGACCAGGGCGCACATGCCGGCCGTGAGCAGGGCCAGCGACGGCCTCAGTCCGGCGCCACCAGCCGGAAGCCGACCCCCCGCACGGTGCGCAGGAAGCGCGGCTTCGCCGCGGACTCGCCCATTTTGCGGCGCAGCCAGTACAGGTGAACGTCGATGGTCTGGTCCTCGCCGACCGATGGCTGCCGCCATACCTCCTCCAGAAGCTCCCGGCGGGACACTACCCGGCCCGGTCGGGCGGCGAGATAGGCCAGCAGGTCGAATTCCTTGCGGGTCAGCGCCAGCGGTTCGCCGTCGAGGTGGGCGCTGCGCTCCCCGACGTCCACCCGCAGCCCGCCGACGCTGTGCACGGCCGGTTGCACCGCCCGGCTGGCCCGACCGGCCCGCCGCAGCACGGTGGTGATCCGCGCGTCGAGGTGCGCGCCGGTGAACGGCTTGACCATGTAGTCGTCGGCACCGGCGCGCAGCAGCCGAACCACGGACTGCTCGTCGTCGCGGGCGGTGGCGATGATGATCGGCACGTCGGTGATGCCGCGCAGCATCCGCAGCGCGTCCGAGCCGTCGAGGTCGGGCAACCCGAGGTCGAGCACCACGAGGTCGGGGGTCTCGGCCGCCACCCGGCGCAGCGCGTCCAGCGCCGTGCCGACGGCGTGCACGGCGTGCCCCCGGTCGGCGAGGGACCGCAGCATCGCGCCGCGTACGACGTGATCGTCTTCGACCAGGAGCACGGTGGCCACAGCAAGACCGTACTCGCGGTGGCAAGTTGATCGCGTTGCGGCGCACAGGGTGACAGGGCAAGCTGGTACGACGATGTCCTTCACGCTCTTTCCTGACACCCGCCTCGCGCTCGCCCGGGACTCACTCGCCGGCCTGTCGGTCGGCGACGCGCTCGGCTCGCAGTTCTTCGTCCCCGGCCGGCGCCCGGCCGACCTGGCCGCCGGGAAACTGCCCCCACCGCCGTGGCAGTGGACCGATGACACCGAGATGGCCTGCTCGGTGGTCGCCGCCCTCGCCGACACCGGCCGGATCGACCGGGACGCCCTCGCCGCGGCCTTCGCCGAGCGCTGCGAGCCCTACCGGGGGTACGGGCCGGGAGCAGTGACCATCCTGCGGCTGATCCGCACCGGCACGCCGTGGCCGGTCGCCGCCGCCTCGGCCTTCGACGGCCAGGGCTCCTGCGGCAACGGCGCGGCGATGCGGGTCGGCCCGCTGGGCGCGTGGTTCGCCGACTCCACCGCACGGGCGGCGGCGCAGGCCCGCGCCTCGGCCGAGGTGACCCACGCACACCCGGAGGGCATCGCCGGCGCGGTGGCGGTGGCGGTGGCCGCGTCGCTGGCCGCCCGCGCCCGGCTGGACGGCCACCGGCCCGCCCCGGACCGGCTGCTGGCCGGCGTGACCGCCGCGCTGGACCCGGCCAGCGAGGTGCACCGGGGCGTACGCCGGGCGGCCGGCCTGCTCGACCGGTCGGTCCCCGAGGCCGCCGACGTGCTCGGCAACGGCTCCCGGGTCACCGCGCAGGACACCGTCGCCTTCACCTGCTGGGTGGCCGCCGTGCACCTGGACGACTACCCGGCGGCGGTCCGCGCCTGCGTCGAGGCCGGTGGGGACGTCGACACCACCGCCGCGATCGTCGGGGCGGTGGTGGCCGCGCACACCGGCGTCGGCACCCCGGGCGGGGTGCCGACCGACTGGCTCGCCGCCCGGGAGCCACTGCCGGACTGGGCCGGCTGACCCGGGCCACCGGCATGGCGGCTAGGAAGGAAACCTCCCTGTGCATCAGGCGTTGGGAAGGTGCCCTTCCTTACCGCGTCCCCGGCTCTGGCGTCCCACACGGCGCGGGGGCGGTGGCGTCGGCGACCGTGCCGGCGGGGGCGACCGATAGCATCGCAGGAGCCGAACGTTCGGCGTCATCCGTGCCGTCTGCTGGAGGAGTCACCGTGTCCGCACCCCGTACCCCCGCCGTGGCCGACCCCGTCGTCGTCGCCGCCGGGACCACGGCGGCCGACGCGGTGGCCGCGGCCGGTCTGCCCGCGTCCGGCCCGAAGGCGATCGTGGTGGTCCGCGACCCGCAGGGCCAGCTGCGCGACCTGGACTGGGCGCCGCAGGCCGACACCGAGGTCGAGCCGGTCAGCCTCGACTCGCCGGACGGGCTCAACGTGCTGCGGCACTCCTGCGCCCACGTGCTCGCCCAGGCCGTGCAGGACGTCTTCCCCGAGGCCAGGCTGGGCATCGGTCCGCCCATCGAGAACGGCTTCTACTACGACTTCGCCGTCGACAAGCCGTTCCAGCCCGACGACCTGGCCAAGCTCGAGAAGCGGATGCAGGAGATCATCAAGTCCGGGCAGCGGTTCCGCCGCCGCCGCTTCGGCAGCCTCGACGAGGCGAAGGCGGAGCTGGCCGCCGAGCCGTTCAAGCTGGAGCTGATCGAGGTCAAGGGCGAAGGGCTGGACACCTCCGAGGTGATGGAGGTGGGCGGCGGTGAGCTGACCATCTACGACAACCTCGCCGCGAAAGAGGACAAGGTCTGCTGGTCGGACCTGTGCCGGGGCCCGCACCTGCCGAACACCCGGCTGATCGGCGCGTTCAAGCTGATGCGCTCGGCCGCCGCGTACTGGCGCGGGTCGGAGAAGAACCCACAGCTCCAGCGGGTGTACGGCACCGCGTGGCCGACCCGGGACGAGCTGAAGGCGTACCTGAAGCTGCTGGAGGAGGCCGCCCGGCGCGACCACCGCAAGCTCGGCGCTGACCTGGACCTGTTCAGCTTCCCCGACGAGGTCGGCTCGGGCCTGGCGGTCTTCCACCCCAAGGGCGGCATCATCCGCCGTGAGCTGGAGAACTACTCCCGCCGCCGGCACGAGGAGGCGGGGTACGAGTTCGTCAACACCCCGCACATCACCAAGGCGCAGCTGTTCGAGACCTCGGGCCACCTGCCCTACTACGCCGACACGATGTTCCCGCCCATGCAGCTGGAGGGCGCGGAATATTACCTGAAGGCGATGAACTGCCCGATGCACAACCTGATCTTCAGGTCGCGCGGGCGGTCCTACCGGGAGCTGCCGCTGCGGCTGTTCGAATTCGGCACCGTCTACCGGTACGAGAAGTCGGGCGTGGTGCACGGCCTGACCCGGGTGCGTGGCCTGACCCAGGACGACTCGCACATCTACTGCACCCGGGAGCAGATGCCGGGCGAGCTGACCGCGCTGCTGACCTTCGTGCTCGACCTGCTGCGCGACTACGGCCTGGACGACTTCTACCTGGAGCTGTCCACCCGCGACGACTCGCCGAAGTTCATCGGCGCGGACGAGGACTGGGCGGAGGCGACCGAGGCGCTGCGGACGGCGGCGGCGCAGTCCGGGCTGGACCTGGTGCCCGACCCGGGCGGCGCGGCCTTCTACGGCCCGAAGATCTCGGTGCAGGCCAAGGACGCGATCGGCCGGACCTGGCAGATGTCCACCATCCAGGTCGACTTCAACCAGCCGGCGCGGTTCGGCCTGGAGTACCAGGCGGCGGACGGCACGAGGAAGCAGCCCGTGATGATCCACCGGGCGCTGTTCGGCTCGATCGAGCGCTTCTTCGGGGTGCTGACCGAGCACTACGCGGGCGCGTTCCCGGCCTGGCTGGCCCCGGTGCAGGTGGTCGGCATCCCGATCCGCGAGGACCACACCGACTACCTGCACGGCTTCGTCGCCGCGCTGCGCGCCGAGGGCATCCGCGCCCAGGTCGACGCGGGCGACGACCGGATGCAGAAGAAGATCCGCACCGCCCAGCAGCAGAAGATCCCGTTCATGGTGATCGCCGGCGACGACGACGTGGCCGCCGGCACGGTCTCGTTCCGCTACCGGGACGGCTCGCAGCGTAACGGGGTGCCGATCGCCGAGGCGGTGGCCCACGTGCTGGACGTGGTCAGCTCAAGGACCAACATCGGCCCGTCCGCCGCCGAGGCGTGACGCCCTCGCCGGTCGGCCCCGCGCCGACCGGTTGACCGACACCAGGCTCCGCGAACGCCGGATGCCCCCGCCCGACGCCGCGATCGGCGGCGGGACGGGGGCATCCGGCGTGACGGTGAAGCGGGCCTCAGATGCCGCAGCTCGGCGCGGACCAGCCGCCGACCGCCCCGACGTGGGTGTGGTCGTTGTGACCCGGGTAGCCGGGGCCGAGGATGTTGCCGAAGCCGTGGTAGCGGGCCTGCTGGGCGAGCCGGCAGAACGAGGGCGAGCCGACCAGGTCGACGCCGTCACCGTGAAGGTGGCGGCTGTTGGAGGCGCCGCCGACCGCGCTGTTGCAGGCGTAGCTGCGGAAGCCGCTGCTGATGTTGATCGACACGCTGCCGAGGGCCTTCCGCATGGCCTGGAGCTTCCACATCGACACGAGGGCGTTGAACCGGGCGGTGCTTGCGGAGACCGCGCCACCGGCCCAGGTGCTGTTGCACCGGTTCAGCTCCGCGTAGGTGAAGTTGACCGGCGTGCAGTCGTTGTCCTGCAACGCGTAGAGCTGGTTGAAGGTCTGCGGGCCGGCCGCGCCGTCCGCGCTCAACCCGTACGCCTGCTGGAAGCGGATCAGGGCGGAGCGGGTCGCCGGGCCGAAGGCGCCGTCGAGGCCTAGCACCCCGCCGTATCCCGGGTAGCCGGCGAGCCGGATCTGGAGCTGCCGGACGTCCTCGCCCGTCGCGCCCTGCGTCAGGACGCGTCCCCAGGTGTAGCAGCCGTCGGCCTGTGCCGCGCTGCTGGTCGCCACCACCCCGACGAGGGAGGTGGTCGCGGCGAGCGTGAGGGCGGCGAGGGCCCGACCGATCCGGCGGAATGTGGTTCTCACGGTGACTCCAATCGACGGGCGGCGATGCGTGCGGCTAGATTCTTCAATTGTGTTCATCACTTCGTCAAGAACCTTCACCCCCTATCCAGCCCCTTGGTCAGGGCGGGCCCGGGGTGCTCGGGCGCCTGGCCCGCGGCGCATCGAAGACCCTCCGCGAGGCGGGGGGCCTTCGATGCCGGCTCGTCAGGCGTCAGATTCCGCAGCTCGGGGCGGACCAGGAGCGGCCCGGGGTGGCGGCCACGTGGGTGTGGTCGTTGTGGCCCGGGTAGCCGGGGCCGAGGATGTTGCTGAAACCGTGGTTGCGGGCCTGCTGGGCGAGCCGGCAGAAGGAGTGCGCCCCGACCAGGTCGACGCCGTCGCCGTAGAGGTGCCGGCTGGTGGAGATGCCGCCGACCGCGTTGTTGCAGGCGTAGCTGCGGAAGCCGCTGCTGATCTGGATCGGCGCGCCGCCGAGGGCGTGCCGGAGGGCCTGGAGCTTCCACATCGACACCAGCGCGTTGAACCGGGCGGTGCCCGCCGCGACCGCGCCGCCGGCCCAGGTGCTGTTGCACTTGTTCAGCTCGGAGTAGGCGAAGTTGGCCGGGGTGCAGTCGTCGTCCTGCAACGCGTAGAGCCGGCTGAAGGTCTGCGCCCCGGCGACGCCGTCCGCGCCCAGGCCGTACGCCTGCTGGAAGCGGATCACGGCGGAGCGGGTGGCTGGACCGTACACCCCGTCGAGGCCGAGCACCGCGCCGTAGCCGGGGTAGCCGGCGACCCGGATCTGGAGCTGTCGGACGTCTTCGCCGGACATTCCCTGCGAAAGCGTGCGTCCCCAGGTGTAGCAGCCGTCGGCCTGCGCCGCGCTGCTTGTCGCCACCACCCCGACGAGGGTGGTGACCGCGGCGAGCGTGCAGGCGGCGAACACCCGGCCGATCCGGCGGAATACGGTTCTCACGGAGACTCCAATCGACGGGCGGCGATACATGTGGCTAGATTCTTCATTTGCGTTCATCACTTCGTCAAGAACCTTCGGCCCCCTGTCCGTCTCCCTGAACGTGGTCCGGCCCGCCGGGGCCGTCGGGCGTCGGGCACAGGCCGGCGTACGGGCTCCGGGACGGCGCCCGTGGGGAACGTAGGATCGTGGCGTGACAGGGGTGGAACGGCACATGGACAGCGGCATGGCCGACGGCCTGGAGCGGCTCTGGACACCGCACCGGATGACCTACGTCTCCGGGGAGGACCAGCCCGAGGGCGGCTACGAACGGCCCGCCGGCTGCCCGTTCTGCCGGGCGCCGGGGCTCTCGCCCGAGGAGAGCCTGGTGGTGTCCAGGGGTGAGCACGTCTTCGCGGTGCTCAACCTCTACCCCTACAACCCGGGGCACCTGCTCGTCTGCCCCTACCGGCACGTGGCCGACTACACGGAGCTGGATCTGGCCGAGACCACCGAGCTGGCGGCGTTCACCCAGACCGCCATGCGGGTGGTGCGCAAGGTCAGCAACGCGCACGGGTTCAACCTGGGCATGAACCAGGGCGGCGTGGCCGGCGCGGGGATCGCCGCGCACCTGCACCAGCACGTGGTGCCCCGCTGGGGCGGCGACGCCAACTTCATGCCCGTGATCGGGCGCACGAAGGTCCTGCCGCAACTGCTCACCGACACCCGCGACCTGTTCACCCGAGCCTGGCCGACCTGACCGACCCGCCCGCCGCGCGGCCCCTCGCCTCCGTCCGGGGCGGGCTGCCGCTTCCGCCCGAGGCGGGCCGCAGCGGGCACGTAGCCCTCGCCGGCGAACTTTCCACCCCGGGTAGGGGCGCGAGGTGGCACGATGCGGCGATGGCAGTGACGACGCGGACGTTGGGCCGCAGCGGCATCGAGGTCAGCGCCCTCGGCATGGGGTGCTGGGCGATCGGCGGCCCCTGGGCCCAGGGCGTCCAGCCGCTGGGCTGGGGCGCCGTCGACGACGACGAGTCGATCCGCGCGATCCGGCACGCCCTCGACCTCGGGGTGACGCTCTTCGACACCGCCGACACGTACGGGGCCGGGCACGGGGAACGGGTGCTCGGCCGGGCCCTCGCCGGCCGGCGCGACGAGGCCGTGATCGCCACCAAGTGGGGCTGCACCTTCGACGAGGCCACCCGCCAGGCCACCGGCGAGGACGCCTCCCCGGCGTACCTGCGGCAGGCCGTCGCGCACTCGCTGCGCAGGCTGGGCACCGACCGGATCGACCTCTACCAGCTGCACCTCGCGGACCTGCCGGTGCCCCGGGCCGAGGCGCTCGTCGGCACCCTGGAGGACCTGGTCGCCGAGGGGCTGATCCGGGCGTACGGCTGGAGCACCGACCGCCCCGACCGGGCCGCCGCGTTCGGCCTGGGCGCCCGGCACGCCACTGCCGTGCAGCACGCGCTGTCGGTGCTCCGCGACGCCCCCGAGCTGCTCGCCGTCTGCGACAAGTACGACCTGGCCAGTGTCAACCGGGGACCGCTGGGGATGGGGCTGCTCTCCGGCAAGTACACGGCCGGCTCCACGCTGCCCCGCGACGACGTACGGGGGGTCGCCCCCGGTTGGTTGGAGTGGTTCCGGGGCGGCCGGCCGGCACCGGAGTGGCTGCGCCGGGTCGCCGCCGTGCGGGCGGCGTTGACCGCCGACGGACGTACCCTCGCCCAGGGCGCGCTCGGCTGGCTCTGGGCGCGCAGCGACCGCACGGTCCCGATTCCCGGCTGCCGCACGGTGGCCCAGGTGCAGGAGAACGCCGGCGCCCTGCACCGGGGCCCGCTGCCGGCCGACCAGTTCGCCGAGGTGGAGCGCCAGTTGGCCGCGCTGCGGTCAGCCGCCCTCCGCGACGCCGACCGCCCCTACCGGCCGAACCCGATGCTCCCCACCACCCGCCCCTGATCCACCACCCGCCCCTGATCCACCACCCGCCCCTGATCCACCACCCGGTTCGGAGCCGCGGAGGCCCTGCCGCCCTCGCCCCATCACCCTCACCCCGTCGTGCCGGGGCTGTCTCACCAACGGCACCTCTCGTGCCAAGGCGTCGGGAGCGGAGAGGGCTCCGCTAGATCCACGGACACGTTGCCTCGCCGATCATGCAGTTATGGCGGGCACAGTGCCCCGAGTTGCCCCTTTTGCCGGGGCCGCAACTGCATGATCGACGAGGCCGGGCCGGGCCGGGCCGGGCCGGCCCGGGCTGGGCCGGGCGGGATGGGCTGGGCTGCCGGGCTGGGCGGGATGGGCCGGGCCGGGCGCTGGGCGGGGTGGGCGGGATGGGTGGGGGGTCAGGGCTGGGGGTGTTCCTTGCGGATCTGGTCGGCCAGGTGGGTGGGCATCGGGTCGTAGCGGACGAAGTGGCGGCGGAACGTGCCGGTGCCCGACGTCATCGAGCGCAGCTCGACCGCGTAGCGGAGTAGTTCCGTGGCGGGCACCTCGGCGCGGATCAGGGTGCGTCCCTCTGCCTCGGGGTCGGCCTCGGTGCCGAGCACCCGGCCCCGCCGGCCGGACAGATCACCCATCGTTGCGCCCACCGCGGAATCGGGCACCCGGACCAGCACCTCGTCGACCGGCTCCAACAGCGCCGGCTGGCCCTTCTCGGCGGCGTCCCGCAGCGCCAGCGCGCCGGCGGTCTGGAAGGCCGCGTCGGAGGAGTCGACGCTGTGCGCCTTGCCGTCGACGAGGGTCACCCGCAGGTCCACCACCGGATGGCCGGCGACCAGGCCGCGCTCCATCTGGGCGCGTACGCCCTTCTCGACGGAGGGGATGTAGTTGTGCGGCACCGCCCCGCCGACCACCCGGTCGACGAACTCGAACCCGGTGCCGGGCGGCAGCGGCTCGACCTCGATGTCGCAGACGGCGTACTGGCCGTGGCCGCCGGACTGCTTGACGTGCCGGCCGTGCCCCTTGGCCGGGACGGTCAGCGTCTCGCGCAGCGCGACCCGTACCGGCTCGGTGTCCAGCTCCACGCCGCCGGCGCGCAGGCGCTCCAGCACCACGTCGGCGTGCGCCTCGCCCATGCACCAGAGCACCAGCTGGTGGGTCTCCGGGTTGCGCTCCAGCCGCATGGTGGGGTCGCCGGCGACCAGCCGGGCCAGGTTCCGCGCGAGGGCGTCCTCGTCGGCGCGGCTGCGCGCCGCGACGGCCACCGGCAGGAGCGGCTCGGGCATCTCCCAGGGGGCGATCAGCAGCGGGTCGTCCTTGGCGGAGATGGTGTCGCCGGTCTCCGCGCTGCCCGACTTGGTGATCGCGCAGATGTCGCCGGCCACGCAGGCGCCCACCTCACGCAGGCTCGCGCCCAGCGGCGTGAAGATGTGGCCGACCCGCTCGTCGGCGTCGTGGTCGGGATGGCCCCGCTCGGCCATCCCGTGCCCGGAGACGTGCACGGTCTGCTCGGGGCGCAGCGTGCCGGAGAAGACCCGGACCAGGGAGACCCGCCCGACGTGCCGGTCGACGGTCGTCTTGACCACCTCGGCGACCAGCGGGCCGTCCGGGTCGCAGGTCAGCGGCGGTCGGGGGGAGCCGTCCACCCCGGCGACCGCGGGCAGCTCGTGCTCCAGCGGCGACGGGAAGCCGGCGGTGAGCACCTCCAGCAGCGCGTCCAGCCCGACGCCGGTCCCGGCGCAGACCGGTACCACCGGGTAGAAGTGGCCGCGGGCGACCGCCTTCTCCAGGTCGTCGACGAGCACCTCGGTGCCGATCTCCTCGCCGTCGAGGTAGCGGTCCATCAGTGACTCGTCCTCGCTCTCGGCGATGATCCCCTCGATCAGCTCGTTGCGGGACTCGGCGATGGCGGGCAGGTGCTCCGGGTCCGGCTCGCGTACCTGCGCCGGCAGGCCGGCGGTGTAGTCGAAGACCCGGCGGGTGATCAGGCCGAGCAGGCCGGCGGTGGAGACTCCGTCGTCGCCGAGCATCGGCAGGTAGAGCGGCATCACGTTGTCGCCGAAGACCCGCTGGCACAGCGCGACCGCCTCGTCGAAGTCGGCGCGCGGGTGGTCCAGCCGGGCCACGGCGACGGCCCGGGGCATGTCGACCGCCGCGCACTCCTCCCAGAGGGCGGCGGTGGCGGCGTCCATCCCGTCGACGGCGGAGACCACGAAGAGCGCCGCGTCGGCGGCCCGCAGCCCCGCCCGCAGTTCGCCGACGAAATCGGCGTAGCCGGGGGTGTCGAGCAGGTTGACCTTAATCCCGTCGTGCAGCAGCGGCGCGCAGGCCAGGCTCACCGAGCGCTGCTGGCGTACGGCTGCCGGGTCGTGGTCGCAGACGGTGGTGCCGCTGGCGACGTCGCCGGCCCGGCCGATCGTGCCGCTCGCCGTGAGCAGCGCCTCGACCAGGGTCGTCTTGCCCGCTCCGGAGTGCCCGACGAGCACCACGTTGCGGATCCTGCCGGGCTCGGTCACCACCGGCGCGCCGCCGGCGGTCCCCTTTTCCTGACTCTTCTGCGCCATGGGGCGCACCTCCCTCAGCCGTGGTTGGTGGCGACCGCCGCGCGCGACGGGGAAGCGGCCCGGTCGGGTTCCGCGGCGACATCCTCCGGTGCTGTGCCGGGTTGCGGGTAATCAACGGGCGGGCGGGTGAGCTGCCTCACGTCCCTGGCTCGATCTCACACCCGATCCGGGGCCGACACAAGACTTCCTCCCGCGGGTCGCCTGACCGGCCGTACCGCCACCGCTACGCGGACCGTTATCGTGGGACCGCCATGGCGAAGATCTTCCAAGTGACGGCCCGCGCGGGGATGACCCGTGTCGTCGAGCCGGTTGCACGTCGTCTGCTACGAGCAGGCGTAACTCCCAACGCGGTCACCGTGGCGGGCGCCCTCGGGGTGCTCGTCGGTGCGCTCGGCTTCGGTGCCCGCGGTCATCTGGTCGCCGGGGCCCTGATAGTCACCTTCTTCGCGCTCACCGACCTGCTCGACGGGACGATGGCCCGGATGAGCGGGGGGTCCACGAAGTTCGGGGCATTCCTCGATTCGAGCATGGACCGGGTCGCCGACAGCGCGGTCTTCGGCGCGGTGGCGTACTGGCTGGCCACCCAGCACCAGTATTCCGGCGTCGCTGCCGCGCTGCTCTGCCTGGCGGCCGGCGGGCTGGTCTCCTACGTCAAGGCCCGTGCCGAGGGGCTCGGCATGACCTGCAACGTGGGCATCGCCGAGCGCACCGAGCGGCTGCTCATCGTCGGCGTCGGCGGGGTGCTCACCGGCGTCGGTGTCGATCCGGCGCTGGAGATCTCACTCTGGCTGCTCGCCGCCGTGTCGATCTTCACGGTCGGCCAGCGGATGACCCACGTGTACCGCCAGGCCCAGCGGGTGCACACCCCGGGCGGGCAGGGGTGAGCGCGACGAGCGCCGGTCGGCCGTGGTCGGGGGGCCGGCGCCGGTGAACCTCACCGAGCTCGGCTACGTCGCCGGGTGGCGTGTGATCCGCGCGCTGCCCCGGTCCGTCACGGCCGCGGCGTTCCGGGCGGGCGCCGACCGCGCCCACCGTCGCGGCGGCGGGGGTACGGCCAGACTGCGTGCGAACCTGCGCCGGGTGGTCGGCCCCGACCTGCCGGAGGCCGAGCTCGACGAGCTGGTCCGTCGCGGCCTGCGCTCGTACGCCCGGTACTGGCTGGAGGCGTTCCGGCTGCCCGCGCTCAGCCGGCCGGAGATCCTGGCCGGTTTCCGGCTCGACGGCGAGGAGAAGCTCGCCGCCGACGTGGCCGCCGGCCGGGGCGCGGTGGTGGCGCTGCCGCACGCCGGCAACTGGGACGCCGCCGGCGCCTGGGTCGCGGCGACCGGCTGGCCGATCACCACCGTCGCGGAGCGGCTCAAGCCCGAGGCCGTCTACCAGCGCTTCCTCACCTTCCGCCGGAGCCTGGGCATGGAGATCCTGCCCACCCACGGCGGTGACCGCAACGCGTTCGACGTGCTGGTCGACCGGGTCCGCTCCGGCACGGTGGTACCGCTGCTGGCCGACCGTGACCTCTCCGCGCGGGGTGTCGAGGTCGAGTTCTTCGGCCACCGGACCCGGATGCCCCCGGGGCCGGCCCTGCTCGCGTTGCGCACGGGAGCGCCCCTCTACGTCGCCTCGATGTGGTACGAACCGGACGCGGCGTGCGCGGCGATCGAGGGTCCCCTGCCGCTACCGGGCCCCGAGGAGGGCCCGCTCGACCAGCGGGTCCGGTCGCTGACCCAGCGGATCGCCGACGGTCTGGCGGCGGGCATCGCCCGGCATCCGGAAGACTGGCACATGTTGCAGCGGATGTGGCTGGACCAGCACGGCACGGGTGGCGGCGCGGCCTCACCCTCCCCGGCTGCCGGGATCGCGAACGAGAGGCGTTGAGGCGTGCGCATCGGCATCGTGTGCCCGTACTCCTTCGACGTGCCCGGTGGGGTGCAGAACCACGTCATGGATCTCGCCGAGGCGTTGATCGGGCTCGGGCACGAGGTGAGCGTGCTCGCTCCGGCCGACGAGGACTCCCCGCTGCCGCCGTACGTGGTGCCGGCGGGGCGGGCCGTGCCGCTGCCGTACAACGGCTCGGTGGCCCGGATCGCCTTCGGCCCGGTCTCCACCGCGCGGGTGCGACGTTGGATCATCCGGGGCGAGTTCGACGTGCTGCACGTGCACGAGCCGCTGACCCTGAGCCTGTCGCTGCTGGCCGTGCTCTCCGCCCGTGGCCCGGTGGTGGCGACCTTCCACACGGCGATGACCCGGTCACGGGCGTTGGCCGCCGCGCAGGGCGTGCTCCAGATCGTGCTGGAGCGGATCACCGCCCGGATCGCGGTCAGCGCGCTGGCCCGCAAGGTGCAGGTCGAGCACATGGACGGCGGCGCGGTGGAGATTCCGAACGGGGTGGCCGTCGCGAAGTTCAGTCACGCGCGGCCCCTGCCGGGCTGGCCTGGGGAGTGCCCGCCGGGCACGGACGGCGCGATCGGTTTTCTCGGCCGCTTCACGGAGGCCCGCAAGGGCTTCCCGATCCTGCGGGACGCCTTCGTGGAGCTGGCCCGGCAGCGGCCCGGCCTGCGGCTGCTGGTGGCGGGCCCCGGCGACGCGGACGACCTGTTCGGGCGGTTCCCGGCCGACCTGCGTGACCAGGTGACCTTCCTCGGGCTGGTCTCCGAGGAGGACAAGGCGCGGATGCTGCGCAGCGTGCACCTCTACGTGGCACCGAACACCGGCGGTGAGTCCTTCGGCATGATCCTCACCGAGGCGCTCGCGGCGGGCACGACCGTCGTCGCCAGCGATCTCGACGCGTTCCGCCGCGTGCTCGACGGCGGCCGGGCCGGCCGGCTGTTCCCGACCGGGGACCCGGCAGCGCTGCGTACCGCCCTGGCCGACCTGCTCGACGACCCCGACGGCCGGGCCGCGCTGACCGACTGCGGTGACCAGGTGGTGGGCACCTTCGACTGGCCCGTGGTCGCCCGGCGGGTGCTGGAGGTGTACGCGGCGGCGATCGAGGCCACCGACGGGCGGGTCATGGACACCGAATGGGTGGGGCTGGACTAGACGATGTCGCGCATGTGGTGGGTGGTGCTCGCGGCCCTGGTCGTCGGGCTGGTCGCGGCGTACCTCGTCTGGACCGCCGGCCGGGTCGGCCGGTTGCACGCCCGGGCGGAGCTGGCGGCCCGCGCCCTGGAGGCCCACCTGCTGCGTCGGGGGGCGGCCGCCGCGGTCCTGGCCGAGCGCCGCTTCGGCGTCGAGCTGTACGCGGCGGCGCGGATCGCGCTGGACGCCGAGCCGGACGAGCGGGAGGCAGCCGAGAACGACCTCACCCGCCAGTTGCGGGCGGTGGAGCTGGACCCGACGGATCCGGACTGCGACGCGGTGATCGCCGCCAGCCGGCGGCTCGCCCTGGCCCGCCAGGTGCACACGGACCTGGTCCGGGACGCCCGTTCGGCGCGCGGCCGGGTGTTGGTGCGGCTGTTGCGGATGGGGAGCCGGCGTCCGTGGCCGCGTTACTTCGACATCGACGATCCCACCCTGACGGTGCCGGCCGACGTTCCCGCCGGCTGACCGGGGCGAAACCGGACAGGACGTGCTCGCGGGGACGTTTGGAATCCCGGGGCGGCGGGGCCGGTGACGACTGCCACAGTGCAGGCCACCGTTGGCCTGATTGGCTGTCGGATCGGCGTTGGGACCGTCGTAGCATTTTCCGCAGCCACCCCCCGAGCCCGTTCGAGGAGCGATAACCCGTGCCCGAAACCACTGCCCAGAACGCCACCGCCAGCCCCGTCACCGGCACCGCCCGCGTCAAGCGCGGCATGGCCGAGATGCTCAAGGGCGGCGTGATCATGGACGTGGTCAACGCCGAGCAGGCCAAGATCGCCGAGGATGCCGGCGCCGTCGCGGTGATGGCGCTCGAGCGGGTGCCCGCCGACATCCGTGCCCAGGGCGGGGTGTCCCGGATGAGCGACCCCGACATGATCGACGGCATCATCAACGCCGTCTCCATCCCGGTCATGGCCAAGGCCCGGATCGGCCACTTCGTGGAGGCCCGGATCCTCCAGGCGCTCGGCGTCGACTACGTCGACGAGTCCGAGGTGCTGACCCCGGCCGACTACGCCAACCACATCGACAAGTGGGCCTTCACCGTCCCCTTCGTCTGTGGCGCGACCAACCTCGGCGAGGCCCTGCGCCGGATCACCGAGGGCGCGGCCATGATCCGCTCCAAGGGCGAGGCCGGCACCGGTGACGTCTCCAACGCCACCACCCACATGCGCAAGATCCGCCAGGAGATCGGCCGTCTCGGCTCGCTGCCGGCCGACGAGCTGTACGTGGCCGCCAAGGAGCTCCAGGCGCCGTACGAGCTGGTCAAGGAGGTCGCCGAGAGCGGCAAGCTGCCGGTGGTGCTGTTCACCGCCGGTGGGATCGCCACCCCGGCCGACGCCGCGATGATGATGCAGCTCGGCGCCGAGGGCGTCTTCGTCGGCTCCGGCATCTTCAAGGCCGGCAACCCGGCGCAGCGCGCCGCCGCGATCGTGAAGGCCACCACCTTCCACGACGACCCGGAGGTGCTGGCGAAGGTCTCCCGGGGTCTGGGCGAGGCGATGGTCGGCATCAACGTCGACGAGATCCCGCAGCCGCACCGCCTGGCCGAACGCGGCTGGTGAGCGGTAGGGAAGGGCACCCTTCCTGACGCTTGAGGTAGCGGAAGGTGCCCTTCCCGACGTCCAGGAAAGGAGCGGCAGATGAGCGACGCACCCGTGATCGGCGTGCTCGCCCTCCAGGGGGACGTCCGCGAGCACGTCGCCGCGCTGGCGGCGGCCGGCGCGGACGCCCGCCCGGTACGCCGTGTGCAGGAGTTGGACGCGGTGGACGGGCTGGTCATCCCCGGCGGCGAGTCCACCACGATCAGCAAGCTCGCCGACATCTTCGAGATGCGCGAGCCGATCGACAAGCGCATCGCCGACGGGATGCCGGTCTACGGCTCCTGCGCCGGCATGATCATGCTGGCCACCGAGGTCCTCGACGGCCGTCCCGACCAGCGCGGCTTCGCCGGCATCGAGATGACCGTGCGGCGCAACGCGTTCGGCCGGCAGGTCGACTCGTTCGAGGCGTCGGTGGGGATCACCGGCGTCGGGGGCGGACCGTTCCACGCGGTGTTCATCCGGGCGCCGTGGGTCGAGCGGGTCGGCGACGGCGTCGAGGTGCTCGGCACGGTGACCGAGGGCCCGGCGGCCGGCCGGATCGTGGCGGTGCGGCAGGGCAACCTGCTGGCCACCTCGTTCCACCCGGAGTTGACCGGCGACGCGCGGGTGCACGCGTACTTCGTGGAGCTGGTCCGCGCGGCCCGTTGAGCGGCCACGACCCTGCCGTCGCTTCGTCCCGTCTGTCCCTTTCCGGGCGGGTGGGGCGGGGCGGCGGGGCGCGGCGCGGTGCACAGCGACCCGCCGGGCGTCGGTAGGATTGCCGAGATTCGGCGGGGCCAGCTGCCCGTCCACGGCTTCCGGCAGGGCTGACCGGCACCACCGCGGGCGCCGGCGGGAGCGGGGCGTGCGCGGTGCGGTCGATGCAGCCGGCGGGTAGCAACGGAGGTAACAGATGTCCGGCCACTCAAAGTGGGCGACGACCAAGCACAAGAAGGCGGTCATCGACGCCAAGCGCGGCAAGATGTTCGCCAAGCTGATCAAGAACGTCGAGGTCGCCGCGCGGACCGGCGGTGGCGACCCGGCCGGAAACCCGACGCTCTACGACGCCATCCAGAAGGCGAAGAAGAACTCGGTCCCGAACGACAACATCGACCGCGCCGTCAAGCGCGGCTCTGGTCTGGAGGCGGGCGGCGCCGACTGGCAGACCATCATGTACGAGGGCTACGGCCCGAACGGCGTGGCGATGCTGATCGAGTGCCTCACCGACAACCGTAACCGCGCGGCGACCGAGGTGCGCACCGCGCTGACCCGCAACGGCGGCTCGCTCGCCGACGCGGGCTCGGTGTCGTACATGTTCTCCCGCAAGGGCGTGGTGATCGTCCCCAAGGCCGACACCACCGAGGACGACGTGATGATGTCGGTCCTCGACGCCGGCGCCGAGGAGGTCAACGACCTGGGCGAGGCGTTCGAGGTGGTCTCCGAGCCGACCGACCTGATCGCGGTCCGCACCGCCCTTCAGGACGCCGGCATCGAGTACGAATCGGCCGAGTCGTCGCTGATCCCGAGCATGAACGTCCCCCTCGACGAGGACGGCGCCCGCAAGATCTTCAAGCTGATCGACGTCCTGGAAGACTGCGACGACGTGCAGAACGTCTACGCGAACTTCGACGTCAGTGACGAGGTGATGGAGGCCGTCGGCTGACCCGACGGGCCTCTGCCCGGTTCCCCGTCGCCGGATGCGGTGGGCGGGGAACCGGCTACCGTCGCCGGGCCCGTCCTCCGGCTGCGCCCGTCATCCCGGCCCGGATTCTCAGTCGCATCGGTCCACATCGTAGGGACGCGGCGTACCTGTCCGACATGTGACTGACCCGGACGGAGGCATGGGCTCGTCGTGCGCGGGCAGGCCGCCCGGCGCTCGCTAGGCTGCGAGAGTGGATCATCCGGACGGGGTGGGGCGAAGCGGTGGTGGGGCGGGCGAGGGGCGCCGGTTCGCGCCCGGCGAGGTGGTCGTCCGGCGCGAGATCCTGCGCGACGAGGTGTGGTTCGGCTGCCCGACGATCTGCGTCGAGGATTCGCCGGACCTGCTCGTGCTCTACCTGCCCCCGGGCGCGGAGTTCGGCTTCCCCGAGACCGGCCGGTTCCCGTGCGGGCGGCACCCGTGGCAGGTCGCCGGGCATCGGGCGTGGAGCGGGCACGGCAAGCTGATGCTGCACCGCCCGGGCGAGGCGCACTCCGTCGATGTCTTCTGGACCGGGCCGGAGCGGGCCTTCGCCGGGTGGTACTTCAACCTCCAGGAGCCGTTGCGGCGTACGCCGATCGGGGTGGACACCCTCGACCACGAGCTGGACCTCTGGTGGGGAGCCGACGACGACCGCTACGCCTGGAAGGACGTGGAGATGTTCGCCCAGCGCCTGGAAGAGGGGCGCTACCCGGGGATGGCCGACGCGATCCGGGCCGAGGGCGACCGGATCGCCGCCCTGCTGGACGCGGGGCAGCGCTGGTGGGACGAGGCGTGGTCGGCCTGGCGGCCGGACCTGGCCTGGCCGGTGCCGGCCCTGCCACCCGGCTGGGACACCGTCCCGCCGGCCCGCTGACCGCCGGGAAGCCTGACCGCAGGGACGGTGCCCGGCACGCCGGGGGCGTGCCGGGCGGCCTGTCGTTCAGCCCAGCGTCTCGCGCGACCGCCACGCCGCCCGGACCGAGGTGCGACCGTTGGTACGCAGCAGCGAGCCCTCGTACACGCGGGCTCCGGCGACCACGAACGCGGCGGCGGCGACCAGCAGCAGGGCCAGCGACACCAGCGGCTCCCAGCCGGCCGCGTCCCCGTTGAACAGCCGCAACGGCATCGCCGTCGGCGCGGAGAACGGCACGTAGGACAGCACCTTCATGGCCGTCGCGTTGTCGCTGAGGAAGCTCACCGCGAAGAACGGCAGCATGACCGCGAGCTGCACGGGCGTCGACACGGCGCTGATGTCCTCCTGGCGGTTGACCAGTGCCCCGGCCGCCGCCCACATGGCGGCGAGCAGCACGAAGCCGAGCAGGAAGAACGGCAGGAACCAGCCGATCGCCGGGGCCAGCAGTGAGAGCAGCTCGCCGTTGTCGCCGAACTGCACACCGACCACGGCGACGAGGGCGATCAGGGCGATCTGCCCGAAGGCCAACGCCGTGCCGGCGATGATCTTGCCGGCCAGCAACGCCCGTACCGGCACTGCGGCCACCAGGATCTCCACGATCCGGGTCTGCTTCTCCTCGACGATGCTCTGCGCGATCTGCAGGCCGAAGATCTGCGAGGTGATGAAGAAGATGAACGCGAAGACGAACGGCACCAGGAAGGCCAGCATCGGGTCCAGCGCGTCGGGATCCAGCAGCCGCAGCGTGGGCTGCGTGCTCAGTGCCGTCACCACGTCGTCGGGGGCCTCGTCCATGGCCAGCACCACCGGCCCGGAGACCACCGCCGCGTCGACGTCGCCGTCGCGTACGGCCTGCTCGGCGGCGCGGTCGTCGGGGACCGTACGCACCTCCAGCCCCGCCGCACGCAGCGGGCCGGCCGCCGCCTCGGTGACCGCCACACTGGACGGCCCGCCGGAGAGCATCGGCGGGAGGATGGTCGCGGCGGCGGCGATCAGCAGGAAGAACAGGGTGCTGAAGAGGAAGGTCCGGTCGCGCAGCGTGACCCGGATCTGCCGGGCGGCGACGAGTCGGGTGGCCTGGACGGTGTTCACTGGGCGACCTCTCGGAAGATCTCGGTGAGAGACGGGCTGACCGGGCGGAACGCGCGGACCGGGCCGCGGGCCAGCGCCGCGTGCAGCACCGGCTGCTCGTCCGTGCCGGGTGCGAGGTCGAACACGGCGCGGGCACCGTCCAGGTCGACCAGGGTCACCCCGGGCTGGTCCCGCAGCCAGCCGGCGTCGGTCTGCACCACCAACTCGTAGCGGGGCACGGTGTACGTCGCGCGCAGTTCCTCCCGGCTGCCGGCGGCGCGGATCACGCCGCCGCTGATGATCACCAAGTCGTCGCAGAGTCGTTCGACGACGTCCAACTGGTGGCTGGAGAAGAGCACCGGCACGCCGGTGGCGGCCCGCTCCCGCAGGACCGCCACGACCGTGTCCACGGCCAGCGGGTCGAGCCCGGAGAACGGCTCGTCGAGCACCAGTACCTCGGGGTCGTGCACCAGGGCGGCGGCGATCTGCGCGCGCTGCTGGTTGCCCAGTGACAGCGTCTCCAGCAGGTCGTCGCCGCGCTCGGCGAGCCCGACCCGCTCCAGCAGCGCATCCGTGTTGCGTCGCGCGGCGGCGGCGGTCATCCCGTGCAGCCGGCCCAGGTAGGACACCTGCTCCCGGACGCTCATCTTCGGGTAGAGACCGCGCTCCTCCGGCATGTAGCCGAAGCGCTGGCGGGCCTGGGGGGTCAGCGGCGCCCCCTGCCAGGTGACCTGGCCGGCGTCCGGGGCGAGCACCCCGAGGATGATTCGCATGGTGGTGGTCTTGCCGGCGCCGTTGCCGCCCACGAAGCCGGTCATCCGGCCGGCCACCACGTCGAAGGACACGTTCTGGAGCACCTGACGGTTGCCGAAGCTGCGGTCGACACCGTCGAGGCGGAGCACATTGGTCACGGCGTCCACGCTAGATCGTCGGCTGAGGCCCGCCGTCCGTCCCGAGACCGAGCGTGCCGTCCGCCTCCCGGCGGAGGACGGTCAGCCGCCGGGCCGTACCACCCCGTGCTCGTACGCGAAGACCACCGCCTGCACCCGGTCGCGCAGGCCCAGCTTGGCGAGCACCCGGCTGACGTGCGTCTTCACCGTCGCCTCGCCCAGGTGCAGCTCGCGGGCGATCTCGGCGTTGCTGGCGCCGCCGGAGACCAGGACCAGGACCTCCCGCTCGCGGGGGGTGAGTTCCCGCAGTGCCGCCTCGGGGGCCGTCCTCGGGCCGCCCGGCACGACGGGCTCACCAGGGCGGGCGAAGGTGGCGATCACCCGCCGGGTGAGTTCCGGGGCGAGCAGGCCGTCGCCTCGGGCGAGCACCCGGATGGCCTCGATCAGGGCCTCCGGAGTGCCGTTCTTGAGCAGGAAGCCGCTGGCCCCGGCGCGCAGCGCGGCGAACAGGTAGTCGTCCCGGTCGAACGTGGTGAGGATCAGCACGGCCGGCCCGCCCGGCCCGTCCTGCTCGGCGGTGATCTGCCGGGTCGCCTCCAGCCCGTCCATCCCGGGCATCTCCACGTCCATCAGCACCACGTCCGGTTGAGTGGCCCGGGTCATGGTGACGGCGCGCGCGCCGTCCGCCGCCTCGCCAACGACCTCGATGTCGTCCTCCACCTCCAGGATGACCCGGAAGCCGGTGCGGACGAGATGCTGGTCGTCGGCGAGCAGCACCCGGACGGGGCGGTCCGTCCCGGGCACCTCGTGATCGGCCCTCATGCCGGCCGCACCGGCAGTGGCAGCGGGAACCGGGCCCGTACCCGCCAGCCGCCGCCGGCACGCGGGCCGACCTCCAGCGCGCCGCCGTGGGTGGCGACCCGCTCGCGCATCCCGACCAGGCCGAGCCCGTCGGCGTTCGCCGGGCGGGTGGCCCGTCCGTCATCGGTCACGTCGACCTCCACCTCGTGCGCCAGATAGCGGATCCGCACGTCGAGCGCGGTCGCTCCGGCGGCGTGCTTGAGTGCGTTCGTCACGGCCTCCTGGGCCACCCGGTAGGCGGCCTGGGAGACCGACTCCGGCAGTGGCGCCGGATCCCCGTACACCCCCAGGGTGGCCCGCAGTCCGGCCTCCCGGGCCCGGTCGACCACGGCCGTGACCTGGTCGATCCCGGCTGGTCCCGGCTGCTCCGCGCGGTCCGGGTGGCCGTCGCGGGCGCGCAGCAGGCCGAGCATCCGGCGCAGTTCGTCGACGGCCGTGCGGGCCGTCTCCTCGATCGCGCTCAGCGCCGTGCGGGCCTTGACCGGGTCCTTGTCGAACACCCGGCGGGCGGCGGACGCCTGCACCCCCATCACCGACACGTGGTGGGCGACCACGTCGTGCAGTTCCCGGGCGATGCGGACCCGCTCGCCCACCACCGCGTGCTCGCGGATCTCGGCCTGCGAGCGGCGCACCTCCTCGGCCTGCGCCTGCACCTCGTGCTGGCGTCGGGCGGCCAGCCACGCCGTCTCCCCGAAGAAGTACGCGAAACCGAAGAAAAGGCCGTTGACCAGTACCCCGTTCACCATCGCCGCGACCACCGGGGGCACCGGTCCGACCGCACCGGCGAACGCGTCCGCCGGGATGCTGTCGATGCTGACCGCGTAGTACGCCCCCAGCCAGACGAACATGGTGGCGATGACGCCGACGCGCAGCCGCCGGGCCAGCCGGCGGTCGGGGCCCCACGCGCCGAGCGAGTAGAGGGCCGCGAACAGCGCCCACGAGGCGAGCTGTATCTCCGGGGCGGAGCGTGCCTGGGCGGCGATGAACCCGACCGAGATGATCACGGTGACGGCGGCGGGGAACCGGCGCCGCCAGATCAGCGGCAGCGTCAGCGCGACGGTCCAGAAGACCTGCTCCGGCCCGGACGGCGGCGGCCCCAGCAGGAACGCCCCGGTGCTGCGGGCCAGGGTGAGGCTGACCAGCGACAGGAGGGTCGCCGCCAGCCCGACGTAGACGTCGAACCGCCGCTGCTCCGGGGTGGGCCCCGGCCGCCGCCAGTCGTCGTCCGTCACGGTGTTCACCCTGGTGAGGATCTCATCCCGGGGGTCGGCGCCGGTCAGGAGCCCGGCCCGGACGGCCCGGTCCCGCCCGGCGGCGGGTTGGGGCACCGGGCGTGGTCGCACGTACCCGGTCGCGCAGTTGGTCCACCCGTCCCCGGGCGGCGGCCGACCCGGCCGGGCGGGTCCAGCCGCCGAAACCTCAGGGGGACGGGACCCGGGTGCGTGTCCATGTCGCCTCCTCCGTCGCGCCTGCTCACACTCTGCTGCGTGACCGACTACCGTCGGAAGGCGTCGACGGGCCACCGGCCGGTGGTGCCGGCCGGGGCGTCCCCGGTGGCGGGCGTCGGCGGCGACCGGCCGGGCTGTGGTGGAGGTGTGATGGGCGACGGGCGGCTGTCCACGCTGGAGTTCCTCGGCGGCGAGCTAAGCCGGTCGAGGCGGGACCGGGGGCTTAGCCAGGACGAGCTGGCCCAGCGGATCAGCTACTCGTCGTCGCTGGTCGGCATGGTGGAGATCGGGCGCCGCACCCCGTCGCAGGACTTCGTCGGCCGGGTCGACGCCGCGCTGGAGTCCGGCGGCTTCTTCGAGCGGCTGCTGACCCTCGTCCGGGCGGACGCCGCGCCGCCCTGGCTCAGGGAGTGGATTTCGGTGGAGGCGGAGGCGACGCTGGTCCGCTGGTTCGAGCCGTCCCTGATCCCCGGCCTGCTCCAGACCGAGGCGTACGCCCGGGCGGTGCTCGCGGGCGGCGGCATGCTGCGGGAGGCCGAGGTCGAGCAGCGGGTCACCTCCCGGCTGGCCCGCCAGGCGGTGTTGACCCGGGAGGCCCCGCCGGAGGTCGTCTTCGTCGTGGACGAGTCGGTGCTGCGCCGGCAGATCGGCGACCGGAAGGTGATGGCCGAGCAGTTCGCCCACCTGCTCGCGGTCACCGAGTCGCGGCACGTCGACCTGCACGTGGTGCCCGCCGACGCCGGCATGCACGCCGGGCTGGCCGGCGCGTTCATCCTGGCCCGCACCCCGGAGGGCGGCGAGGTGGCGCACGTGGACACCCCGCTGCGCGCGCACGTCAGCGACCGCTCGGAGGACGTTGATAGCCTTCAACGCAGGTGGGAGAACCTGCGGGGCGAGGCGCTGCCCCGCCGGGCGTCCCGGGAGCTCGTCGCGGAGGTGGCGGAGTCATGGAATTGACCGGCGCGGTCTGGCGGAAGTCCACTCGCAGCGACAACGGCGGGTCCACCTGCGTAGAGGTGGCGACGAACCTGGCCGGCGTGGTGGGCGTACGCGACAGCAAGGACCGTGAGGGAGCGGTGCTGGCCTTCGGCCCCACGGCCTGGACCGACTTCCTGGCCGCGGCCACCACCGGCGCGCTGCGCCCCGGCGACTGACGACCCCGGCCGGGTGGCCTGTGACACTGACCCGGCGAATCGGTGCTGTCCTGTGACGCTCGGTTCGCGTCCCATGTCACGCGACACCACCATGGCCACGAACCGTTCACTCATACGCCGACGGTCCGGCACGCCACTGGCGTGCCGGACCGTCGGCTGTTCGGTCAGGCGCTGTTGCGGCGCTTCTTGACGACGCTCTCGACGATGTCCCAGAGGGTCACCAGCGCGGTGCCGACGACCACGACGGTCGCGATGGTGTTCAGGTTCTCGCCCTCGCCGAGCCACTCGAAGCGGGCCACGAAGTCGGGGTTGAGCAGCCGGTCGGTCGACATCAGCCAGACCACCGGCACCGCGAACGCCAGGTCGAGCGCCGCGTTCAACGCGACCAGCGGCCAGGTCCAGCGCCCGGTCCGGTACTTGGCGATCTCCAGGCCGATCGTGGCCACCAGGACCGCGATCAGGAACGGCAGCCAGAAGCTCCACAGCGCCGGGTCGAGGATCGGCAGGTTGCCGTCACCGTCGGTGGGGACGAACGACCGGAAGTGCTGCATCGGCAGGTAGGCGATGAAGAGCGCCAGGAAGACGATCGAGGCGGCGACGTCGGTCAGGGTGATCTGCCGGTGGACCGGGCCCTCCGGAAGCTGGTCGACGCTCCACCTGGGCAGGCCCAGGGGAGTGTTGGTGCGCTCCAGGATCGCGAAGACCAGGGTGACCCAGAAGGCGATCTGAATCGCCACCTGGATGGCGGTGGCTATGCCCTCACCGATCCCCTCGCCGACGGTGCCACCGTCGGCCGCCTCGACCAGGCCGACCAGCACGCCGACCGTCGCCGGCACGAAGCTGAGCAGCAGCTTCAGCAGCCGCTCCCAGGCCAGGTAGTAGGTCGGGCCGATGAGCTGCAACCGGCGGTCGGCGTAGCGGGCGGCGAGCTGCCCCGGGTCGCCCAGCTCGGTGAGCACCTCCCGCTCGGCGGCGGTGGCGTCCTGGCCACCGGCTGTGCGGCCCTCGACCATGTCCTCGATCGAGGCGCGCAGCTCGGTGGCGATCCCCTCGCGGCGCGCGACCGGCACCGAGCGCAGGGTCGCGGCGAGGTATCGGTCGGTCAGGGTGGTCATCGGTCGGCTCCTTCGATCAGCCCGGTCAGGGAGGTCTGCACTGCGGCCAGGTCGGTGAGGAGTCGGCTCAGCACCGACTCGCCCTCCTCGCCGGTCCGGTAGAACTTGCGCGGCCGGCTCTCCTCGGTGTTCCACTCGCTGGTCAGCAGTCCCTGCTCCTCCAGCCGCCGCAGCAGCGGGTAGAGCGTGTTGGCGTCCACCGGAAAACCGTGGTCGGCGAGGCGTTGCAGCAACGCGTAACCGTAGTCGGGGCGGCGTAGCGCGACGAGGCTCGCCACCACCACGGTGCCCCGACGCAACTCCTGGAGGTGCGTTCGCAGGATCTCATCGCTCACCATGCGTCACACCATACTGTGTGGCACACACTATCGTCCAGTGCTACATCATCGTGTGCGCCAACATCAGTGTGTTCAGGCGAACCGGACGGCGGCGAACCCGCGAGGGGTCCGCCGCCGTCGGTGCCGGGCGTCGCTCAGCAGGAGGTGCCCTGCCGGAAGTGGCGCTCGACGAAGGCCGCCGGCCCGACCTGGAGGTAACCGACCCCCGGCCGGATCGGGTGGCCGGTGAACAGTTCCACCCGGGAACCGATGCGCACCAGATACGCCGAGGCGTCACCCGCGTCGTTGCGGATCATCGAGCCCCGTGGGCCGTAGATCTCCTCCAGGGCGGCGAAGGACATGCCCACCCCCGCACCGGCGGGAGTGCGGGGCGGCGCGGTGGCGGTGCCCACCTCCACCAGCCGTCCGTCGCGGAAGACCAGCAGGACCTTGCCCGCCCAGGCCCCGGTGACGCCGGCCCGGACCACGCCGTCGCAGTCGGGGGCCACCCAGTCGACGAGCCCGGCCGCCGACAGGCGGGCCAGGCCGGCCCCGATCCGGAACGGTCCGGCGCCCCGGACGCTGATGAGCCGAGCCTCGTCCCGATCGGCGGTGTCGCCCGCCGCCGCGCCGGGGTTGCCGCCGGAGCGGCCGGTCAGGTGCCCGCCGGCGACGCCCGACCGGGGTGCGGCGGCGGCCGGGGCCGCCACGGTGATCGGCATGAGCCCGGCCGTGACCAGCAGGGCGGTGACGACGGTGTACGAGAGACGGTGCACGGGATCTCCTCCTCGTGAAGTGCGGATGTCCTTGTCCTCTTGGTCGCCCCGCCGGCGGGATCGGTTCGTCGGGTTCCCGACCGACGGGATTTTTCGGCCGCACCGGTCGCGGTGCCGGGGCTGCCGCCGAGCCGGCGCACTGTCTACTGTCGAGGCGGAGGGGCGGCCGGCGGTGCCGGTGTCGGGGGTGGTGCGGTGAGCAGTCCGGAGCGGATCGGGCCCTACCTGATCGAGCGGCTGCTGGGCACGGGGGCGTTCGCGACGGTCTGGCTGGCCCACGACCCGGTGCTCGACTCCCCGGTGGCGATCAAGGTGCTGGCCGAGAACTGGCACCACGACCTGCGGGTACGGGAGCGTTTCCTCGACGAGGCCCGCCTGCTGCGCCGGCTCGACGACGAGCGGCTGGTCCGCGTCCACGCCGCCGGCGAACTGGCCGACGGTCGGCCCTACTCGGTCATGGCCTGGGCCGACGGCGGCAGCCTGCGCGACCGGCTGGCGGCCGGCCCGATGCCCGCGCCGGCGGCCCTGGACCTGCTGGCCGAGATCGCTGCCGGCGTCGCCGTCCTGCACCGCCACGGCGTGGTGCACCGCGACCTGACCCCGGGCAACGTCCTGTTCCGGTCCGGCCCGGACGGCGAGCGGGTGCTGATCGCCGACCTCGGGCTGGCCAAGGCCCTCGCCGCCGCCTCCGGTCTCACCGCCCGGGCCGGCACCCCCGGCTACATGGCCCCGGAACAGGACGACCCGCTCGCCGTCGTCGACACCCGCACCGACGTGTACGGCCTGGGCCGGCTCGGCCTCCGGCTCCTCGGCCCGGACGCGGAGCGCGTGGCGGGCGGCCAGCCGCCCCCGGACCAGCTTTCCCCGGACGGGGCGATCCGACTGCGCGAGGGCGTGCCGACGCAGGTGGCGGCCGTGCTGCGCCGGGCTATCGCTCCACGCCCGGCCGACCGCCACCCGGACGCCACGGCCTTCCGCACCGCCCTGCGGCACGCCACCACCGCGCCTGCCCGGCCCGACCCGGCCCGGTCCGCCGCCGGGTCGCCGTGCGCCCCCGCCGGACCTTCGCCGCGGGTGGGGGACCGGCCGGCGGGCCGGCGGCGGTTCGGGGCCGTGGGGCTGGGCGTCGCGGCGCTCGTCGCGGTCGGGGCCACGGCGGGCGACGCCGCGCCCGCCGGACGGGCCGCCGGCACGTGGACGAGCGGGCCGGTCACCGTCGCGTTGCCGCCCGGCTGGCGGGCCACCGGCACCGGCTGGGCCGGCCAGTACGGCGACGACGGACGACTCGAACCGGCTCTGGTGATGTCGCCGGACCCGCGCCGGTGGGCAGCGGACCCGACGGTGCCGGGTGCCTTCGTCGGACTGTCGGCGAGCATCGCCGCGCGGACCACCCCGGCGGGATTCGTCGCCGAGCGTCCACACTCGGCGTGCGCCGCCGCGCCGGTACGCCGTACCCGGCAGGGGGGCGTGGACTGGGTTGTGGCCCGGTTCACCTGCGACCAGGGCCGGCCGGAGGTCGTCGAGGTCGCCGGGCTCGCGCCCGGCCGGGTAGGCCTGATCTACGTGCAGGTGGTGCCGCCGGCGGGAGAGGGACCCGGCTTCGTCGACACGCTGCTCGCCGGGGTGCGGGTGCGGTGAGCCTCGCAGCTCACCGCACCACCACGGTGACCGGGTGCGTCGTGCCGCCCTGCGGGATCAGCACGTCCACGGTGCCGGGGCGGACGAACCGGATGTCCACCACCCCGGCCTCGTAGCTGCGGGAGACCAGGTCCTCGCGGTCCACGGTCACCTCGCCCGGGCCGATGCCGATGATCCGCAGCACCCCACCCGAGGCGAAGCAGAGAGAACGCAGCAGTGCCAGCTCGTTCTCGGCCAGCACCAGGTCGTAGCGCACCGCCCCGTAGCAGGTGCCGGGCGGTCCACTCGGTGACCGCGTCGCCGACGGCGTACGCCCGGCGCCGGTCGTCGGGAGCGGAGCCGGCGGGGAACGCCGGGCCGGCGGGACGACGGACGCCGGGCCGGGCGTGCCCGGCACGGACGGTGAGACAGACGGCGGGGACGCAGCCGGTGGCCCGGAGGAGTGACCCGTCGTCGCGGCCGGCGGCTGCACGGGCAACGGGGAGACCGGCGGGTCCTCGCCGCCGCAGGCAGCGACCGACCCGGCCAGGGTCGCGGCGAGCACCGCGACGGTGGCTACCCACCGGCCTGTCGTCGTCACTGTCGTCCCTCCCCGGACAGCCGGTGCCGCAACTGCCGGCGGGCCTCGTGGATCCGCGACTTGACGGTGCCCTCGGGCAGGCCGAGCAGAGCGGCGATCTCCCGGTAACCCAGCCCGAGGACGTCGCGCAGGGTCACCGCCTCGGCGAGTTCGGGGCGGACCGCGTCGAGCGCGTCGAGCAGGTCCAGCCGGGTGCCGGCGACCACGCTCGTCCGGCGCGGGTCCACCGGGTCCGGCAGCGGCACGCCGCCGGCCTCCACCCGCCAGCGCCGGCGCAGCACCCGGTACGTCGAGCGGGCCCGGTTGGCCGTCAGCCGGTACAGCCAGGTGTGGAACGACGACCGGCCCTCGAACCGGCCGATGCCCTGGGCCAGGGCGAGCAGCGCGTCCTGGCAGGCCTCCTCGGCGTCCTCCCGGTGCGGCAGCAGCCGGGCGCAGAGGCGCAGCACCTCCGGTCGGACCGCGACCAGCAGCGCGTCGAGCGCCGCGCGGTCGCCACGCGCCGCCGACTCGGCCAGTTTCTCGACCCCGTCCGGGAGGGGCATCAGGTCGTCCAATGCTCGCCGGATACCGTCCGTCCAGGCTACGGTCGCCGCCGCCGGACGGGCCGCCAGGAGTCCGGGAACCGACGGTCGAGGCCGTCGTCGGGGCGGCCAGAGAGATCCACAACACCCCGGCCCGCTCCGCCCCGCGCGGCGTCTGGAGCCGCCATTCGCGGCGGCGATAGGGTAGGCCGACCGACCTCGACCATCCCATGATCTGACCCGGGGGGCGCCACGCATGGGCGATTCGTTCGCGCATCTGCACGTGCACACGGAGTATTCGATGCTCGACGGCGCGGCCCGGCTGAAGGACCTCTTCGCCGAGGTCAAGCGGCAGGGCATGCCGGCGGTGGCGATGACCGACCACGGCAACATGCACGGTGCGAACGACTTCTACAAGCAGGCGATGGCGGCCGGCGTCACCCCGATCCTCGGCATCGAGGCGTACGTGGCGCCCGAGTCACGGTTCCACAAGAAGCGGGTGCGCTGGGGCCGGCCGGAACAGAAGAGCGACGACGTCTCCGGCAGCGGCGGCTACACCCACATGACCATCTGGGCGAAGAACAAGACCGGCCTGAAGAACCTCTTCGCGCTCACCAGCCGGTCGTACACCGAGGGCTTCTTCGTCAAGTGGCCGCGGATGGACGCGGAGCTGCTGGCCGCCAGCGCCGAGGGGTTGATGGCCACCACCGGTTGCCCCTCCGGCGAGGTGCAGACCCGGCTGCGCCTGGGCCAGTACGACGAGGCGCTCAAGGCCGCGGCGAGATACCAGGAGATCTTCGGCAAGGAGAACTACTTCCTGGAGATCATGGACCACGGCATCAGCATCGAGAGCCGGGTCCGCCAGGAGCTGCACGACATCTCGCGCAAGCTGGACATCCCGCCGGTGGTCACCAACGACTCGCACTACACCCACGAGTCCCAGGCCGAGGCGCACGACGTGCTGCTCTGCGTGCAGACGGCGGCGAACGTGGCCGACCCGAACCGGTTCAGGTTCGACGGCAGCGGCTACTACATCAAGTCCGCCGACGAGATGCGCACCATCGACAACTCCGACCTCTGGCTGGAGGGCTGCCGCAACACCCTGCTGGTGGCCGAGAAGGTCGACCCCGCCGGGATGTTCGAGTTCCACAACCTGATGCCGCGCTTCCCCGTCCCGGACGGGGAGACCGAGAACTCCTGGTTCCGCAAGGAGACCTTCGCCGGGCTGGCCCGCCGCTACCCCGGTGGCATCCCCGACGGGCACGTCACCCAGGCCGAGTACGAGCTGGGCGTCATTACCCAGATGGGTTTCCCGTCGTACTTCCTCGTGGTCGCCGATTTCATCCAGTGGGCGAAGAACCAGGGCATCTCGGTGGGGCCCGGCCGTGGCTCGGCCGCCGGCTCCCTGGTCGCGTACGCACTGGGCATCACCGACCTCGACCCGATCCAGCACGGCCTGATCTTCGAGCGGTTCCTCAACCCCGAGCGCGTCTCGATGCCGGATGTCGACATCGACTTCGACGAGCGTCGGCGCGGCGAGGTCATCAAGTACGTCACCGACAAGTGGGGCGAGGACAAGGTCGCCCAGATCGCCACCTTCGGCACGATCAAGGCGAAGGCCGCGATCAAGGACTCGGCCCGGGTGCTCGGCTACCCGTACGCGGTCGGTGACCGGATCACCAAGGCGATGCCCCCGGCCGTGATGGGCAAGGACATCCCCCTGGAGGGCATCTTCGACCCCAAGCACCCCCGCTACGCCGAGGCCGGCGAGCTCCGGGGCATGTACGAGGCCGAGTCGGACGTCAAGAAGGTCATCGACACCGCCCGGGGCATCGAGGGGCTGATCCGGCAGACCGGCGTGCACGCCGCCGGCGTGATCATGTCCGCCGAGCCGATCATCGACCACATCCCGCTGATGCGCCGGGACTCCGACGGGGTCATCATCACCCAGTTCGACTACCCGACGTGCGAGTCGCTCGGGCTGTTGAAGATGGACTTCCTCGGCCTGCGCAACCTGACCATCATCGACGACGCGGTGAAGAACATCGAGCTCAACCACGGTCGCAAGCTCGACCTGCTGGAGCTGCCGCTGGATGACAAGGTCGCCTACGAGCTGCTGGCCCGGGGCGACACCCTGGGCGTGTTCCAGCTCGACGGGGGGCCGCTGCGCTCCCTGCTGCGGATGATGAAGCCGGACAACTTCGAGGACATCTCCGCCGTCATCGCGCTGTACCGGCCCGGCCCGATGGGTGCCGACTCGCACACCAACTACGCGCTGCGCAAGAACGGGCTCCAGGAAGTCACCCCGATCCACCCGGAGCTGGAGGATCCGCTGCGGGAGATCCTCGCGCCGACCCATGGCCTGATCGTCTACCAGGAGCAGGTGCAGCGCGCCGCGCAGATCCTCGCCGGCTACAGCCTCGGGCAGGCCGACCTGCTGCGCCGGGCGATGGGCAAGAAGAAGAAGGAGATCCTCGACAAGGAGTTCATTCCGTTCCGGGACGGCTGCCGCGAGCGCGGCTACTCCGACGGGGCCATCCAGGCGGTGTGGGATGTGCTGGTCCCGTTCGCCGGGTACGCCTTCAACAAGGCGCACTCGGCGGCGTACGGCCTGGTGTCGTACTGGACCGCGTACCTGAAGGCGCACTACCCGGCCGAGTACATGGCGGCGCTGCTCACCTCCGTCGGCGACGACAAGGACAAGATGGCGCTCTACCTGGCGGAGTGTCGCCGGATGCGCATCCAGGTGCTGCCGCCGGACGTGAACACCTCCGCCGGGCCGTTCACCCCGGTCGGCAAGGAGATCCGGTTCGGCCTGGGCGCGGTACGCAACGTCGGCGCCAACGTGGTGGCGGCGATCATGCGCTGCCGGGAGGAGAAGGGCGACTACGCCGACTTCTACGACTTCCTGTCGAAGGTCGACGCGGTGGTCTGCAACAAGAAGACCATCGAATCGCTGATCAAGGCCGGAGCGTTCGACTCGCTCAAGCACTCCCGCAAGGCGTTGCTCGTGGTGCACGCGGAGGCGATCGACGCGTACGCCGACGTCAAGCGCAAGGAGGCCGTCGGCCAGTACGACCTCTTCGGCGCCGGCTTCGGCGACTCGGACGCCAACAGCACGACGGTGATGCCGGTGATCGGCGACGGGGAGTGGGACAAGCGCGACAAGCTCGCCTTCGAACGCGAGATGCTCGGCCTGTACGTCTCCGACCACCCGCTCTTCGGTCTGGAGCACGTCCTCGGCGCGGCGGCGGACTGCACCATCGCTTCCCTGTCCGAGGACGGCACCGTCCCGGACGGGGCCGTGGTCACCCTCGCCGGCATCCTCTCCGGGGTGCAGCGGCGGGTCACCAAGCAGGGCCGGGCCTGGGCGTCGGCCACCCTGGAGGACCTCGCCGGCGGCGTGGAGGCCCTCTTCTTCCCCAACACCTATGAGGTGATCGGGCAGTACATCGCCGAGGACGCCATCGTGGTGGTCAAGGGGCGGGTGGACCGGCGCGACGACACCCCTCGGATCATGGCGATGGACATGTCCATGCCGGACGTCAGCAGCAGCCCGGGGAGCAAGCCGATCACCCTGACCATCCCGGTGCACCGGTGCACCCCGCCGCTGGTGGAGTTGCTCAAGGAGACCCTGGTGCTGCACCCGGGCGACACCGAGGTGCACGTCAAGCTGCTCAACGGCGGCCGGACCACCACCCTGCGGCTGGGGCCGTTCAGGGTGGCGGCCACCACCGCGCTGATGGGCGACCTGAAGAGCGTCCTCGGCCCCGCCAACGTCAGCTGACGCCGCCACCCGCCGGCCGGGGTGTGTCGGTCTCCTTCCGGAGCCGCACGCCGTTCCGGCCGGCGAGGCGGGCCGGGGTCAGACCCGGGTCATGGCCGAGGGGTAGCCGCCCCCGCCGGGATAGACCCACTCGCCGGCGACCGTCGTGCCGTCGGCGCTGAACGTGCCCCGGTAGTACGCCGGGCTGCCCTTCGCGCCGCCCCAGATGGTCAGCGTGTCGCCGGTCAGTTCGTAGACGTAGTCGAGGGTGTTGCCGGTCGAGTCGTAGAACCGCGACATCACGTCCGCGCTCGCCGGCTCACCGAACGGGCGCAGGTTACCGATCACCTCCAGGCCGGTGACGGGCTGGCCGAACTGGGTGAGCGCGACGCGCTGGAGCAGGAAGAACCCGCCGTCCATCCATTCGTACGTCACGGTGCCCTCGGCGCCGCCGGTGACCGTCCAGGTGCCGACCAGGCGGTCCAGGGCCTTCAGTTCGACGCTCGGCTGATGGGTCTCAGACATCTCGTCCTCCTCGGTGGGTTGTTGCCGGTACCTCGGAGGCGGCCGGCGGGTCTCGACCCGTACCGGAGGTGACCCCGGTCACTGTCCGGTCGTGTCGAGATCCCGGGCCCGGCCACGAGGTAGCGGCAGGAACCCACCAAGGAGGAACCCATGGCCCCCCTCGCCGCCCCCACCGTCCGCCGCTCGCCCGACCATCTGCTGCTCGCCGGTGCCCTCGCCGGGCCGGTCTTCTTCGCCTCGGCCGCCGCCCAGATGCTGACCCGGGAGGGCTTCGACATCACCCGGCACCCGATCAGCCAGCTCGCCACCGGCAGCCTCGGCTGGATCCAGATCACGACGTTCGTGCTCGCCGGCCTCGGCGGGCTGGCGCTGGCCGCCGGGATCAGGCGCACCCTCACCGAGGGGGTCGGCCGGCGGGCGCTGCCGATCCTCGTCGGGATCTTCGGCGCCGGCCTGGTCGCCGCCGGTCTGTTCACCATGGATCCGGAGCACGGCTTCCCGGCCGGCACCCCCGACGGTCCGGCCGACCGGATGTCCTGGCACGGCGTCGCGCACTCGACCGCGGCGACCGTCGCCTTCACCGCGCTGGCCGTCGCCGCGATCGTGCTGGCCGTCCGGTGCGTGCGCCGCCGGGCCGTGCTGCCGGCCGTGCTGAGTGGCCTCGCCGCGCTCGTCCTGCTGCTGCCCATGTCGCCGGACCGGATGAGCATCCAGATCGCCGTGAACGGGCTGGTCGCCTTCACCTGGACGACCGTCCTCGCGCTGTCCCTGCGCCGCTCCGCCTGACCCCACGTACCGTCAGCCACTCCCGACCAGGAAGAGGACCCATGAAGTACCTGCTGCTCAGCTACACGCCGGCCGCCGCCTGGGACGCCGCGACCGCCGACGTCCCGTCCGAGGAGGCGATGGCGGCGTTCGCCGCGTACCAGGAGTTCGAGCGGGAGCTCACCGAGACCGGCGAGTACGTCGGCAGCGAGGGCCTCGGCCACCCGGTGGTCAGCGCCACCGTCCGCCCGACCCCGGGTGGCGTGGTCGCGACCGACGGACCGTTCGCCGAGCTCAAGGAGGTGCTGGCCAGTTTCGCCGTGATCGACGTGGCGAGCCGGGAACGGGCTGTCGAGATCGCCTCGCGGATCGTCGAGGTGCTGGGCGAGCCGATCGAGGTACGACCGATCATGGGCGAGGACTTCACGGCATGACCCACCCGCGCGAGCCCGCGCCCGGCGCGAGCGGACGTCCGGGAGAGGGTACGAGCGGGGGACCGGCATGACCGCGGACGTCGAGCACCTGCTGCGTACGGAGGCGCCGCAGGTGCTCGGGGCGTTGGTGCGGCGCTTCGGCCACTTCGACGTCGCCGAGGACGCCGTGCAGGAGGCGCTGCTCACCGCGAGCCGGGCGTGGCCGGTCGACGGCATGCCGGAGAACCCGCGCAGCTGGCTGATCCGGATCGGCTACCGGCGGATGGTCGACCTGCTCCGCTCCGACCAGGCCCGGCGCCGGCGCGAGCGGGAGGCCGGAGTGGCCGAGCTGGCCATGCGGGAGCCGGCCCGCCGGGCGTGCCCTCCGCCGGAGACCGACGACAGCCTCACCCTGCTGCTGCTCTGCTGCCATCCGGCGCTGAGTACCACCTCCCAGGTCGCGCTCACGCTGCGCGCGGTGGGCGGTCTGACGACCGCCGAGATCGCACACGCCCACGGGACGACCGAAGCCACGATGGGTACCCGGATCAGTCGCGCCAAACAGCAGTTGGCCCGCGCCGGCGCCCGCTTCACCCCGCCGACCGCCGCCGACCGACACACTCGGATGGTCGCCGTGACGCAGGTGCTCTACCTCGTGTTCAACGAGGGTTACACGGCCTCCGCCGGTGCCGAACTCGCCCGCGTGGACCTGACCCGTGAGGCGATCCGGCTGACCCGGATGCTCCGCGATTCCCTGCCGGACGACGCCGAGGTGACCGGACTGCTCGCGCTGATGCTGCTCACCGAGTCGCGGCGGGCCGCCCGTACCGGCCACGACGAGGAACTGGTGCCGCTGGACGAGCAGGACCGGACGCGGTGGAATCCCGACCTGATCCGCGAGGGCACCGCGCTGATCGACAGCGTCTGGAACCGGCGCGAGGTGGGCCCGTACCAGTTGCAGGCGGCAGTCGCGGCCGTACACGCCGCCGCCGCGTCGCCGGAGAGCACCGACTGGCCACAGATCGCGGCACTGTACCTGTGGCTCGAACGGCTGAACCCCACCGCGCCGGTCCGGCTGAGTCGGGTGGTCGCGGTGGCCCGGGCGTACGGCCCGGTCCGGGGACTGGCCCTGCTCGACGACCTCAACCGGCGCTTCCGACTGGATCGGGAACCGCTGACCCGGCAGCGGGAACGCGCGGTGCGCGCCCACCTGCGCGAGATGACCGGCGACGCGGCCGACGCGGCGACCCTGTACCGCGAGGCGGCCATCCTGACGGACAACCAGGTCGAGCGGCGGTACCTACTACACCGCGCCGACCGCCTCGACTGACACCTGCCCCGTCGACGGGGCAGCTCGACAGCGTCCCACCGGACCAACAACCCGGTCGGGCGGACCTGCGGCGAATGTGGCACGACCGTGCCCGCCGGGGAGGCGCACCGCACGCACCTACGGGCGTCGGGGCCGTGAGCGCGGAATTGGCCGTCCCGGTGCGCGGCCCGGCTGACTAGCCTCGGCGGCATGGAGATCGCACAGGCGCAGAAGTTGTGGCAGCCGCAGCCGGGTTGGCTGAACACCGCCAGTTTCGGGCTGCCGCCCCAGCCGGCGTGGGACGCGGTGCAGGAGGCGTTGGCCGACTGGCGGGCGGGGAGTACGTCGTGGGAGGGCTGGGGCCAGGCCACCGAGCGGTCCCGGGCCGCCTTCGCCGGTCTGGTCGGGGTGCCGGTCGCCGACATCGCGGTCGGCAGCACGGTGTCCCAGTTGCTGGCCCCGGTCGCCGCCGCCCTGCCCGCCGGCGCGACCGTCGTGGTGCCGGAGGTCGAGTTCACCTCCAACCTCTTCCCGTGGCTGGTGCAGGCCGAGCGGGGCGTCCGGGTGCGCACCGTGCCGTTGGCCGGGCTGGTCGACGCGATTGACGCCGACACCGACCTGGTCGCGTTCAGCCTGGTGCAGTCGGCCGACGGCGCGATCGCCGCGTACGACGAGATCGTCGCGGCGGCCCGGGCGCACGGCGCGCTCGTCGCCGTCGACGCCACCCAGGCATGCGGCTGGCTGCCGTTCGAGGCGGGCCTCGCCGACGTGGTCGTGGTCGGGGCGTACAAGTGGCTGATGGCTCCGCGCGGCTCGGCATTCGCCTATCTCGCGCCCGCGCTGCGCGAGCGGCTGCGTCCCGATGCCGCCGGCTGGTACGCGGGCGACGACCCGCACGCCTCCTACTACGGCCCGCCACTGCGCCTGGCCGACGACGCCCGCCGGTTCGACATCTCGCCGGCCTGGTTCAGCTGGGTCGGCACGGCCCCCGCCCTGGAACTGGTCGCCGAGATCGGCGTGCCGGCCGTGCAGGCGCACGACGTCGCGCTGGCCAACCGGTTCCTAGCCGGGCTGGGCCGGCCGCCGGGGGACAGCGCGATCGTCACCGTGGAGGTGCCCGGCGCGGCGGAGCGGCTGGAGCGGGCCGGCGTCCGGGCGGCGGTCCGCGCCGGCCGGATCCGGGCGTCCTTCCACGTCTACTCGACCGAGGATGACGTCGACCTCGCCCTGGACGCGCTCACCGGCTGAATCGGGGCGCGTCCGGGGCGGGGTCAGCGCCGGTCGGCCGTCACTTGGCGCCGGTGATGATCCCGGGGTTGATACAGAGGCCGGGGTTGCTGCCGTTGCGCTCGGCGATCTCCAGGCACCGCGACACCTTGTCGACCTTCGCGTTCGTCTCGGTGATCTGCTTCTGGATGGCGGCGTTCTTCCGGTCCTGCTCCAGGTTGCGGGTCTGGGCGAGCTTGTCCTGGAAGGCCTTGATGTTGCCCTCGGTCTTGTCGTCGTGGTTGACCCGGGTGATCGTGACCGACAGGATGTCGACGTCGTTGGAGAGCCGCGTCTCCGCGCTGGCCTTGATGCTCTCCGCGAAGGGCTTCAGGTCCACGTTCAGGCTGCCGGTGCTCGAGTCGATCTTCTCCAGCGGGTTGTACGTGGCGAAGGCGTCGTTGACGGCGCTGTCGAGCTGGACGCCCACCCGCTGACCCCGGAAGCTGTCGAAGTCGCCCTTGTAGTCCATGAACTGCTTCGGCGCGTTCTCCGGCTTCACCTGCCACTCGACGAGCACCTCGACGCAGGCGTCGGCGAGCGTGCCGGTGCGGACCCGGACGCAGTGGTCGCCGCCGATGTGGTCGTACTTCTGCCGGCCCGCGTCCCACTCGCCGACCTTCTGCCAGGGGGCGACCCACTTCAGGCCGGAGCCGGTGACCTTGCCCGTCGGCTTGCCGAAGCTGGTGACGATCCCGACCGAGCGGATCGGCACGGAGTGGGCGCTGGAGCCGACGACGAACACCGCCGTGCCGACGAGGCAGCCGAGCGCCGCCAGCGTGGCGGCCCGCTTCGTAGACCTGTTCGGAGCGGCGACCGCGAGCAGGCCGGAGATCGCCAGCGCGACGGCAAAGATGATCGCAACAGTGAAGCCGAAGGGCATTTCGCTCGGCACCTTTCGAGGGGAGTGGGCCATCACCCTAGGGGCGCCCGTCAAGGCGAGGCGCAGGCGGGGCGGGGTGCGCGGCCCCTGACGACGCGCTGTACGCCGCAGTTGCCGCCTGCTCCCGCCGCTGTCGGTGCCGGCTTTCCGCCACCAGCGCCGGGAGCACCTCGCCCGGGTATGCCGACGGCCGGCACCCTGTGTCGGGGCGCCGGCCGCTGGTGTGGATGTGCCGCTGGCCGGCACCTGAGTTCGGTGCCGGCCAGCGGTCCCCCTTGCGTGGAAGGTCTGTGTTGGGTTGTCAGCTGTTCCAGTGCTTGGCGACCAGGTCGGCGGCCTGCTGCTCCCACTGCGCGTAGTGGTCGGGGTACGCCGACACCTGCACGGTCTGGGCGGCCTTGGTCAGCGGCATGTCCTGCCAGCCGTCGACCTGCTTCAGGCCCTTCAGGAACGCCGTCGTGGAGTACTCGGGGTCGGTGATCTGCTCGACCGTGCCCCAACCACTCGACGGGCGCTGCTGGAACAGACCCTGCGAGTCGTGGTCGTTGCGGTCACCCAGATGACCCAGGTTCTCCAGCTTCGACTCCTGCAACGCCGTCGCGATCGACACCACGGCGGCCCGCTCGTCCATGCCGGCCTTCTTCGTGGCCGCGATGATCGCCTTCGTGCTGGCGACCTGCTCGTCCGACAGGTCGATACGCGACTGCGCACCCTGCACACCGTGCGGGATCAGCTTGGCCTTGTCCACGGCCGGCTTGTCGGCCTGCACCGCCATGGCAGCGACGGGCGTGGTGTCCACGGTCGGGGTGTGGGTGTCGGTCAGCGGGCCAGCAGCCACACCACCGGCGAACGCGAGACCGGCGATACCAAGAACGCTGTTACGGATGATCGAGTTCATGAGGATGCTCCATTCGGGGGTTGGCACCCGCACACCCGAGGGGGACCGGGTACACGCGCGGATGCAAGCACCGTCCGGCGCTCAACAAACTGGGGGATCTCCGGCGTCTCGGCCGAAGGAAAGATCAGGCCGACCCGGGTGGGCCGGAAAGCCAGGCTCTTGGCGGGGGATGCCCGCACGTCGGCCGGGACCATGTGTAACGACCGGCGGCCCGCCATCATTCCGGGCCTCGCGCACCAGCCTGTCGGCGTGGCCTTGCTCGGTCGTACGCATGGTGTAACGACTCCGGGCCGGCCACGATTCCGCCCCCACGATGCCCCCGGTCACACCCCGAAACCGGACACCCGCCCCATCCGCGACCCGATGCCACCTGCTGGGCGAAACCCCCGACGGACAGCCGTGACGAACCGACGCGGCAACCGTGAAGAGGGGCGCGAGTGACCGCTGTCACATAAGATACGGATCGGTTCCGTATCGATAATCGCCCGCCTACGCTGACACCTGCATTACGAGTCTGACCCGTCTCGAAACGGGACCCGGGGGGAGCACGCGAAGATGTCACCGCACGAGAACACCGGACACCCGAGGAGGTGGGCGATTCTCGGGGTGCTGGTGATCAGCCTCCTCGTGGTCGTCCTGGACAACACGATCCTCAACGTCGCGCTGCGGACGCTCGCCGACCCGGTGCACGGCCTCGGCGCGAGCCAGGGCGAGCTGGAGTGGTCGATCAACTCCTACACGCTGGTCTTCGCCGGCCTGCTGTTCACCTTCGGGGTGCTCGGCGACCGCGCCGGGCGCAGGCGCTTCCTGCTGATCGGCCTGGTGCTCTTCGGCCTGGCGTCGCTGCTGTCGGCGTACGCGCAGAGCCCCGCGCAACTGATCGCGGCCCGCGCCCTGATGGGCATCGGCGGCGCGGCCATCATGCCGGTCACGCTCTCGATCATCTCCAACGTGTTCGACCCCCGCGAGCGGGGCCGAGCGATCGGGGTCTGGGCCAGCGCGGTCGGCCTAGCCGTGGCCATCGGCCCGATCCTCGGCGGCGCGCTGCTGGAGCACTACTGGTGGGGCTCGGTCTTCCTGATCAACGTGCCGGTGGTGGCGCTCGGCGTGGTGCTGGTGGCGCTGCTGGTCCCCGAGTCGCGGGACCCGGATCCGGGCCGGGTCGACGTCGTCGGCGTGCTGCTGTCGGTGGTCGGGCTCGTCGCGTTGACGTACGGCATCATCGACGGCGGCGAGCACGGCTTCGGCCGCCCGCTGGTCTGGACCGCGATCCTCGGCGGCCTGGCGGTGCTGGCCTGGTTCGTCGCGTACGAGCGGCGCACCGACCACCCGTCGCTGGACGTACGGCTGTTCCGGGTGCCCCGCTTCGCCGCTCCGGTGGCCATCGTCGGGCTGATCTTCTTCGCCGCGATGGGCGTGATGTTCTTCAGCTCGTTCTACCTGCAACTGGTGCGCGGCTTCAGCCCGCTGGAGACCGGCCTGCTCTACCTGCCCCTCGCCGTCGCCCAGCTCATCTTCGCCCCGAGCAGCGCGGCGATGGTCCGCCGGTACGGGGGCAGGGCCGTCGCGACGGTCGGGCTGGCGCTGACCGTGGTCGCGCTCGGCGCGTTCGCCTTCGTCGACGCGACCACCCCGATCTGGGTGGTGCTGGTCGTCTTCTTCCTCCAAGGCGCCGGGATGGCCAACATCATGCCCCCGGCCACGGAGTCCATCATGTCCGCGCTGCCCCGGGAGAAGGCCGGCGTCGGCTCGGCGGTCAGCAACACGGTCCGGCAGGTGGCCGGCGCGCTCGGCGTGGCGGTGCTCGGGTCGGTGCTCTCCGCGATCTACCGCGCCGACGTCGACCCCGCCCTGCGGGACCTGCCCGCCGGGGCGCGGGAGGCGGCCGGTGAGTCCATCTCCGGCGCGTACGCCGCGGCGGGTCAGCTCGGGCCGGCGGCGCCGCAGCTGATCGCGGTCGCCGACGACGCCTTCCTGGCCGCGATGCACTGGGCGGCGGGCCTCGCCGCCGCCATCGCCGCGCTCGGCATCCTCGTGGTGCTGCGCTGGATGCCCGGCCGTCCCGCCACACCGGCGGGAGCGCCGGCGGCGGTGGAGGAACCCGAGTTGGCCGGGACCGCCTAGCTTCGGGAACAATGTCCGACATGACTTCCACCGCGGACGCTCCTCGGCCGCCCGGGCGGCCGAGGAGCGTCCGCGCGGCCGAGGCGATCATCGAGGCGACCCTCGACCTGCTCGCCGAGGGCAGCACGATCGAGGCGATCTCGATCGAGGCGATCGCCGCCCGCGCCGGGGTCGGCAAGGCGACCATCTACCGCCGCTGGCCGGGCAAGGAGGCGCTGCTGCGCGACGCCCTGCGAACGCTCAAGGGCACCCCGCCGGAGCCCACCGGCGGCCCGGTCCGCGACGACCTGATCCTGCTGGTCGGCGCGGTCGGCCACCACATCGACCCGCGGGCGGCGCGGATCATGCCCTGCCTGGTGCCGGAGGTCAACCGCAGCCCCGAGCAGTACCAGCTCTACCAGAACATCATCGAGCCCCGGCGCGAGATGATGCGCGAGGTGCTGCGGCGCGGGGTGCGCTCCGGCGAGCTCCGCGCGGATCTCGACGTCGAGGTGGCCATGGCGATGCTGACCGGCCCGATGCTGGTGCAGCGGGTGATGCGCTGGCACCCCGACCTTGACGAGGCGACCCTCGCCGAGCGGATCGTCGACGGCGTCCTGGACGGCCTCCGCGCCCGCTGACCGCCCGGCGGTCAGCCGGTCGGCGTACGCAGGCGGTGCAGGCGCAGGGCCAGCTGCACCTCCAGCGCCCGCTGCGGCTTCTGCCAGTCCGCGCCGAGCAGCTGCCCGACCCGCTCCAGCCGCTGGGTGACCGTGTTGACGTGCACGTGCAGCAGCTCGGCGGCCCGGGCCAGGCTGCCGCCCACCCCGAAGTACGCCTCCAGGGTCTTCACCAGCGCCGTGCCCCGCCGGGCGTCGTAGTCGACCACCGGCCCCACGGTGGCGGTCAGGAACCGGTTCACGTCCTTGTCGCCCCCGTCGCCGACCGCGCCCAGCAGCAGCCCGACGAAGCCCAGCTCGGCCGTGCTCGCCCCCTGCCCCGAGCGGCCCAGCGCGCCCAGCGCGGTCAGGCAGCGCTCCGCCTCGGCGAACGTCGCGGCCAGCGACGCCGGCCCCGTCGACGGGCCACTCGCCCCGGCGGTCACCGGCCGGCCGGTCACCCGGGACAGGTCCCGGGCCACCGCCCGGGCGCTGCCGCCCGCGTCCCGGCCCGGCAGCATCAGCACCACCCGACCGTCGCGCGCCGCCGCCAACCCGCCGCGGGTCGAGGCGTACGTGGTGGCCCAGGAGAGCACCCGCTGCCGGGCCGAGCCGGTCGCGGCGATCGCGTCGTCGCCGACCGCCACCAGCACGTACGGCGCGTCCAGGTCCACCCCGAGCCGGCGGGCCCGGCTGCGCAGCGCGTCGGTGTCCCGCAGCGGCCGGGCGATCAGGTCGTCGAGCAGCTCGCCCCGGACCCGCCCCTCCGCCTCGGCGACGGTACGCCGGAACAGCAGCAGCAGCGCCGTCACCAGGGACGCCCGCTCCAGGATCCGCTGGTCGGCGTCGACCAGCTCGTCGTCGGGGCGCAGCACCAGCGCGCCCAGGTTCTCCGCCCCGGCCACCACCGCTGCGTACCAGAGCCGGCCCCGGCGCACGCTGCGCCCCTCCGTACGCGAGGCGGCCACCGCCTCCACCATGTCGGCCCGGTCCGGCTCCTCGATCTCGCCGACCCGGGCCAGCAGCCGGCCCTCCGCGTCGAGCGCCAGCAGCGCCCCGCCGAGCACGTCGGTGACCGCCGCGGCGACGTCCTCCACGCCGCCACCGCGCAGCACCAGCGCGGTCATCCGGTCGTGTGCCGCCGCGGCCCGCTCCACCGAGCTGCTGTGCGCCCGGATGGTGGTGTTCGCCGTCGACAGCTCCTCCAGGGCCGCCTGCGTCTCCCCGAGCAGCCGCGCGGTGTCGATCGCCACCGCCGCGTGCGCGGCGAGGGACACCAGCAGCGCCACCTCCTCCCGGACGAACGGCCGGGCCGAGCGGTTGGCCGCGTAGAGTACCCCGATCGAGGTCGAACCGAGCCGCAGCGGCACCCCGAGAATGGCCACCAGGCCCTCCTCGCCCACCCCGGCGTCGATCTCGCCGGTGTGGTGGAACCGCTCGTCCTGCGGGTAGTCCGCGGTGACGTACGGGGCGCCGGACTGGGCCACCAGTCCGCCGAGGCCGGCGCCCATCGGCAGCCGCAGCCGCTGGAAGCGGGCGGAGACCGAACCGTCGGTGACCCGCATGTACGTGTCGCCGCGCTCGTCGTCGTCGAGGGTCATGTAGGCGACGTCGGCGCCGAGCAGGTTGCGCGCCCGGTGCACGATCGCGCGCAGCACGTCGTCCAGGTCGCGCAGCCCGGCCAGGTCGCTGACCGTGTCGTACAGCCCGGAGAGCTCGATCTCCCGGCGGCGGCGGCGTTCCAGCAGCGCGCGGACCCGCAGCGCCACCGTCCTGGCCTGCTCCAGCTCGGCGAGCCGCTCGGACGGCAGCCCGGCGGCGCGCGCGGCGACGAGCGGCCCCTCGAACTCCACCGCGGCGGCCTCGCGGGCGAGCAGTTCCAGGAACTCCACCGGTGACGACATGACCGACATTGTGCGGCTTGCCACTAGTTCGCCGTCCAGCCCCCGTCGAGCGCGATGGACGCGCCCGTGATGAAAGCCGCCGGCGGTGAGCAGAGGTACGCCATCAGCTCGGACACCTCCTCCGGCTCGATCAGCCGTTTGATCGCCGCCCGGGCCAGCATGATCTTCTCCAACACCTCGCTCTCCGGGATGCCGTGGCTGGCGGCCTGGTCGGCGATCTGGCTCTCCACCAGCGCGGTCCGCACGTACGCCGGATTGATGCAGTTGGCGGTGACGCCGTGCGCGGCGCCCTCCAGCGCGACCACCTTGGACAGCCCCTCCAGCGCGTGTTTCGCGGAGACGTACGCCGACTTGTACGGCGAGGCCCGCAGTCCGTGCACCGAGGAGATGTTCACGATCCGCCCCCAGCCCCTGGCGTACATGTGCGGCAGCGCCCGGCGGATGATCAGGAACGGTGCCTCCACCATCACCCGGTGCAGGTGCGAGAAGCGCTCGGGGGAGAACTCCTGCACCGGCGCCACGTGCTGCAGGCCCGCGTTGTTCACCACGATGTCCACGTCGGCGTCGAGCCGGTCCACCGCGTCGGGGTCGGCCAGGTCCACGCCCGCGGCCCGCCCGCCGGCCTCCGCCGCCACCTCCTCGGCCGCCTCGATGTTGCGGTCCACCACCAGCACCCGGGCCCCGGCGGCGCCCAGCCGTAGGGCGCAGGCCCGGCCGATGCCGCTCCCGCCCCCGGTCACCAGGGCGGTACGACCGGCGAGGTCGACGTGTACGACGTGGGGGACCGCCACGGGTTCTGCCGTCATGGCGCAAGAAGTTACGAGCTGTGTGTCCGGGGGCACATGGGCCGGTGACACATACTCGACGGCCGGACTGTGTGGCCGCCGCGCGCCCGGGCGGCGTGTCGGCCTGCCCGGCGTGTCCCCGACGGCGGGGTGTCGCCCGGCTCGGTAGGGTGTCGAACACACGTACTGCTGACGGCTGGGGGAGGAGGCGGCGTGCGCGTGCTCGGCGTCGACCCGGGGCTGACCCGGTGCGGGGTCGGCGTGGTGGAGGGTGTGCCGGGGCGGCCCTGCACACTGGTCGCCTACTACGTCGTCCAGACCGATCCGGGCGACGAGCTGGCGCTGCGCCTGCTGCATCTGGACCGTTCGCTCACCGACCTGGTCGCCGAGCACCGGCCGGACAGCGTCGCCGTCGAGCGGGTCTTCAGCCAGCACAACGTCCGCACCGTGATGGGCACCGCCCAGGCCAGCGGGATCGCCGTGCTCGCCGGCGCCCGCGCCGGGCTGCCCGTGCAGACCTACACGCCCAGCGAGGTGAAGGCGGCCGTGACCGGCTCCGGGCAGGCCGACAAGGCGCAGATGACCGCCATGGTCACCCGGCTGCTGCGGCTGGCCGAGCCGCCGAGGCCGGCCGACGCCGCCGACGCCCTGGCCCTGGCCATCTGTCACGTGTGGCGCGGCGGGACGCGCTCCAAGCTGGCCGCCGCGGCCGACCGGGTACGACGAGGAGGAGCCAGATGATCGCCAGCGTGCGCGGGGTGGTGACCGCGACCGGTCCGGACCACGCCGTGGTGGAGGTCGGCGGGGTGGGCCTGGCGGTGCAGTGCGCTCCCGGCACCCTCGCGGACCTGCGGGTCGGCCAGCCCGCCCGGCTGGCCACCAGCCTGATCGTCCGGGAGGATTCGCTCACCCTCTACGGCTTCGCCGACGACGACGCCAAACAGCTTTTCGAGCTGCTCCAGACCGCCAGCGGCGTCGGTCCCCGGCTGGCTCAGGCCGTGCTCGCCGTGCACACCCCCGACGCGGTGCGCAAGGCGATCGCCAACGCCGACACCGCCGCGCTGACCCGGGTGCCCGGCATCGGCAAGAAGGGCGCGGAGCGACTGGTCCTGGAGCTGCGCGACCGGGTCGGCCCGGTGCCGGTCGGCGCCGACGGCGCAGCCGGGGTCACCGGCGGGGCCTGGCCCGAGCAGGTCCGTCAGGCGCTGGTCGGGCTCGGCTGGACAGCCGGTCAGGCCGACCAGGCGGTGGCCGCCGTGGCGCAGACCGTCGACGGTGAGGTCCCGCCGGTGCCGGTCCTGCTCAAGCAGGCCATCCGGCTGCTGGGCCGCACCCGATGACCGGCCCCGACAACGGCCTGGTCTCCGCCTACGTGCACGACGCCGACCTGGACGCGGAGGCCACCGTCCGGCCGAAGCGGCTGGAGGAGTTCATCGCCCAGCACCGGGTCCGCGACCAGCTCGACCTGCTGCTCCAGGGCGCGATGCGGCGCGGCTCCCCGCCCGACCACATCCTGCTGTCGGGCCCGCCCGGGCTCGGGAAGACCACCCTGGCCAACATCGTCGCCGCCGAGCTGGGCTCGGGCATCCGGGTGACCAGCGGCCCGGTGATCGAGCGCTCGGGCGACCTGGCGGCGATCCTGACCAGCCTCACCGAGGGCGACGTGCTCTTCATCGACGAGATCCACCGGATCGCCAAGCCGGCGGAGGAGTTGCTCTACAGCGCGATGGAAGACTTCCGGGTCGACGTGATCGTCGGCAAGGGCCCGGGCGCGACGGCGATCCCGTTGGACGTCGAGCCGTTCACCCTGGTCGGCGCGACCACCCGCTCCGGGCTGCTCACCGGGCCGATGCGCGACCGGTTCGGCTTCGTCGCGCACCTCGACTTCTACTCGCCGGCCGACCTGGAGGTGCTGCTGCGCCGCTCCGCCCGGATCCTCGGCGTGCCGATCACCGACGAGGGCGCCGCCGAGGTCGCCGGCCGCTCCCGGGGAACGCCCCGGATCGCCAACCGGCTGCTGCGCCGGGTCCGCGACTTCGCCGAGGTCCGGGCCGACGGCGTGGTCACCCTGGAGACCGCCCGGGCCGCCCTGAAGGTGTACGACGTCGACGCGCTGGGTCTGGACCGGCTGGACCGGGCGGTGCTGACCGCGCTGGTCGACTCCTTCCGGGGTGGGCCGGTCGGCCTGTCCACGCTGGCCGTGGCGGTGGGGGAACAGCCGGACACGGTCGAGGAGGTCTGCGAGCCGTTCCTGGTCCGGGCCGGTCTGCTGGCCCGTACGCCGCGCGGCCGGGTCGCCACCGAGGCCGCCTGGCGGCACCTGGGCCGTACGCCGCCGAATGGTACATTTGGTATGGATACCCCTCCCGTGCCCGATCTGTTCTCGATGGACGCCGATCAGCCGTGATGCGAACGTGATCTGTGCCGCATTCGGCGTTCCCAGGTGCAGGGATTAGACTCGCGCCGGTCTGTACAGGACGTGAGAATCCGCCTCCGCTCCGGCGCGCCCGCGTCGGACCGGGGGCCAATGGGAAGGTCTTTCACCGTGCTTTACGCAGCAGAGGGCGGCGGGGGTGCCGGCAGCCTGACGCCGATCCTCATGATCGCTCTGCTCTTCGGCGTCATGTATTTCATGATGATCCGCCCCCAGCAGAAGCGCCGCCGTGAGGCGACGTCCATGCAGTCCTCCCTCGCCCCCGGCGACGAGGTGGTCACCATCGGTGGGCTCTACGGCACGGTCACCGGCGTGGACGACGACACCGTCCTGCTCGAGGTCGCGCCCGGTGTGCAGACCCGGTACGCCCGTCCGGCCATCGCCCGGGTGGTCAGCCAGGCGGAACGCCCCGCCGAGCCGGTCGCCGAGGACGCGGACGTCGTCAAGGAGTGACGGTTGCTCCCCGTCCCGCACGGGTTGTCGGTCGCCGGCCTCCGGTGACCAGTTCACCCGACGGGGCAGCGGAGGCGACGTGAAAACAGGATAGTTGGGCCCGACGTCGGAAGCCGTCCCGTCCCGTTCCGCTCGGTGCCTCACGCCGAGCCGCGGAGCCGGGGTTCGGCCCCCGACGCCGGACCGTCGGAACCGCCGGACGGACCGGCCGACCCCCGCCGCAGCAGCGGCGCGACCGTACAGGGAGACAGGACAGCCGTGGCACCACCTCAGGGACAGATGCGCCCCGGACGGCAGTTGGCCGTGCTCGGGCTCATCTTTGTCGTCCTCTATCTTTTGGTGTTCTTCGCGGGCGGCGCCAGCGGCGGCTTGAAGGAACGGCTCGAGCCCAAGCTCGGTCTGGACCTCGTCGGCGGCACCCGACTGACGCTGGAGGCGACCAACAGCGTCGACGGCCGGCCCCCCACGGCGGAGAACCTCGAAGAGGCCCGCCAGATCATCGAGAGCCGGGTCAACGCCTTCGGCGTCGCCGAGGCCGAGGTGGTCACCGAGGGCAACCGCAACATCGTGATCTCCCTGCCCGGTGAGAACCGCGACCTGACCGAGGTGGGCAGCGCCGCCGAGCTGCGCTTCCGCAAGGTGCTCAAGGCGGCCGACGGCAGCGGCGCGACCGCCGCCCCGGCGCCCGCCCCGAGCCCGTCGGGCAGCGCGGCACCGGCCCCCTCGGGCAGCGCCGTCCCCTCGGGCAGCGCCGCCCCGTCGGGCAGCGCCGGGCCGAAGGTGACCCCGTCGGCGACCGGTGGTCAGGGCGGGATGGCCCCGGCCCCGAGCGCCAGCGCGTCGGCCTCGCCGAGCGCCACCCCCTCGTCCGGCGCCGCGACCCCGACGCCGAGCGCCAGCGAGGAGCCGGTGCCGCAGAGCGTCGAGGACCAGCGCAAGGCCGTCGAGCAGAAGGTCGGCGCCCCCGCCTGGGCCGCCGCGAGCGGGCTCCAGGCCCCGGCCGACCTGACCGCCGACCCGTCGCTGGCCGAGAAGCTCAAGCCGTTCGCCACCCTGGAGCCGCGCGAGGTCGCGGTGCTGCCGGCGACGATGCAGTTCAACGTGCCGCAGATCAGCTGCGCCCAGCTCGACAAGCGCCCCCCGGCGTCGATCTCCGCCCCCGACCAGCAGGTGGTGGCCTGCGAGGACGGCGCCGCGAAGTACCTGCTCGACCAGGCGAAGGTGCTCGGCACCGACGTGAAGGGCGCCAGTGGGGTGATGGACCAGACCAGCCAGTGGGTGGTCAGCCTCGACTTCACGGGCGACGGCCAGACGAAGTGGACCAACCTGACCCGCGAGGCGTTCAACAACGAGGCCCAGGCCTGCGACGCCACCGCCCTCGGCCAGGACGGCAAGTGCCGGGTGGCCGTCGTGCTGGACAACGAGATCGTCTCCTCGCCCGAGATCCAGGGTGTGCTGACGGGCAACTCGCAGATCACCGGCAACTTCAACCAGCGTGACGCCAACACGCTGGCCGGTCAGCTGCGTTACGGCGCGCTGCCGGTGACCTTCGAGGAGCAGGAGCAACAGAACGTCACCGCCACCCTGGGCGCCAGCCACCTGCGGGCCGGCCTGCTCGCGGCGGGCATCGGCATGCTGCTGGTCATCATCTACTCGTTCTTCTACTACCGCCTGCTCGGCTCGGTCATCTTCCTGAGCCTGATCCTCTCGGCGCTGCTGGTCTTCGGCGCGCTGGTGGTGCTCGGCCGGCAGATCGGCTTCACCCTCACCCTCGCCGGCATCGCCGGCATGATCGTCTCACTCGGTGTGGCGGCGGACTCCTTCGTCATCTACTTCGAACGACTGAAGGACGAGATCCGGGAGGGGCGTAGCCCGCGCAGCGCGGTGCCGCGCGCCTGGATCCGGGCCCGCCGCACGATCATCTCGGCCAACGCGATCACGCTGATGTCGGCGGTGGTGCTCTACGTGGTCTCGGTCGGAACGGTGAAGGGCTTCGCCTTCGCCCTCGGCCTGGCCACGGTGCTGGACCTCGTCGTGGTCTTCCTCTTCCGACACCCGATCATGACGATGTTCGCCCGCACTTCCGCGTTCATGTCCCCGCGGGTCAGCGGTCTCGGGCGGGCGCTGCCACCCCGGACGGTCGAGCCGACCACGTCCCGCAACCCGCGCGCCAAGGAGGCCTGAGATGGCAAAGAGTGGTCTCGCGAGCCGCCTCTACCGCGGCGAGGCCGGCCTCGACATCATCGGCCGGCGCAAGGTCTGGTTCGGCGTCGCGCTCGGGCTGATCCTGCTGTCCGTGCTCAGCTTCGGGCTGCGCGGCTTCACCCTCGGCATCGAGTTCGCCGGTGGCAACTCGTTCCAGATCCCGGCCAGCGTCGGCACCCTGGACCAGACCGAGTTGAAGGTCGGGGAGGCCCTGGAGACGGCCGGCGGCGACGCCGAGGTGGTCACCACGCAGAAGGTCGGCGGCCCCGGCGGCGACTTCTACGAGGTGCGCACCACCCAGCTCGACACCGAGCAGGCCAACGCCGTCAAGGTCCAGATCGCCGAGGAGTTCGGCATCGACGCCGCCACCATCAGCGGCAACCAGGTCAGCGAGGCGTGGGGCAGCCAGGTCACCTCCCGGGCGCTGCTCGGCCTGTTCGTCTTCATCGCGGTGGTGCTGGTCTACCTGATCCTGCGCTTCGAGTGGCGGATGGCGGTCGCCGCGGTCTCCTCGCTGATCGTGAACCTGATCCTCACCGCCGGCATCTACTCGTTGGTCGGCTTCGAGGTCACCCCGTCGACGGTCATCGGCTTCCTCACGATCCTGGGCTTCGCGCTCTACGACGTGGTGGTGGTCTTCGACAAGGTGCAGGAGAACACCCGAGGCATCACCGCCAACAACAACCAGACGTACGGCGAGGCCGCCAACCTGGCGATCAACCAGAGCCTCATGCGGTCGCTGAACACCTCGGTGGTCGCGCTGCTGCCGGTCGGTGGTCTGCTCTTCATCGGTGCCGGCCTGCTCGGCGCGGGCACCCTGAAGGACCTCGGCCTGGTGCTCTTCGTCGGTATGGCGGTGGCGTTCCTGACCTCGATCCTGCTGGCCACGCCACTGCTGGTGCTGCTGAAGAACTACGACCCGCGGATCCAGGCACACAACAAGCGGGTGCTGTCCCGCCGGGGCGCGATCGCCCGTGGCGAGGTCACCCCGAAGGGCACCGCCCCCCGCACCGACGAGTCCGACGACGAGCCGGTCGACCCGGAGTCGGCCGAACTGGCCGGCGCCGCGCCGAGGGTGGGCGCCCGACCGGCCGGAAAGCGGCCGACCGGGGCCCGGGGCGGCCGACCGGCCGGCGGCGGTGGCAACCGGCCGGGTGGCGGCAAGCGGCGCTGAGCCGGGCCGGGCAGACCCGGTAGGAACCGATCCGACGGCGTCCTTCATGCTGGCGAGCAACATGAAGGACGCCGTCGTCGTGCGGCGTCCTTCATGCTGTGAGCAACATGAAGGACGCCGTCGTCGTGAAGGGAAACGGAACTGCCGTGACGGAGACCCACAGCACCGTGGTACGGGGAGACAGCGGCTCGGAAGCCGCCGAGCTGGTCGCAAGCCGGGTGCTCGACGTGCCCGACTTTCCCAAGCCCGGTGTCATGTTCAAGGACCTGATGCCGTTGTTCGCCGACGGCGACGCGTTCCGCGAGGTGATCGACGGCATCATCGCGTACCACGGGCGGGACTCGTTCGACGTCGTGGTCGGCATCGAGGCGCGGGGGTTCGTGGTCGCGGCGGCCATCGCGTACGCGACCGGGATCGGCGTGGTGCCGGTGCGCAAGGCCGGCAAGCTGCCCCGTCCGGCCTATTCGGCCTCCTACGCCCTGGAGTACGGCGAGGCCACGCTGGAGGTGCACGAGGACGCGTTCACCGCCGGGCACCGGGTGCTGGTGGTCGACGACGTGCTGGCCACCGGGGGCACCGCCGAGGCGACGCTGGACCTGGTGGAGCGGGCCGGCGGGACCGTGGCCGGCTTCACCGTCCTGCTGGAGCTGGCGCTCCTCGGCGGCCGGGAGCGGCTGGCACCGCGTCCGGTCCATGCCCTGTTGACCGTCTGACCGGACCAACCGCCGGACGGACCCGGTGCCGACCGTCCGGCGGAGCGGCGGGGCACGGTGCGTGCGGGTAGCATTGCCCTTTGCTGACCGGGCGGGACCGTCCGGGCGGCGCGAGACCAGGCCGGCCGGCGCACGGTCGGTTTTTCCCGGCGAGCGGTGAGGAGGCCGGTGTCCCACGATGTCGCCCCTCCGGTGGAGGGCACGGTGTACCCGACAGGCGACGCGGACGGCTCGGTGGCCGCACGGAACGGTGACGCGCCAGCCCGGGAGGCGGGATCCGGCGCGACCGGCACGGCTGAGCCCGTACGCCCCGACAGGCCGGGCGCGACAGCGGGTGGCGCGGGCACGGCGGCCGAGGGGGTCGTGCTCCCGTTCCCCGGCGACGGAGCCGGCGATCCCCTGCCGAGCGCCGGTTTCGCGCTCTCCACCGCGCCCACCGGCCGCAGGGTCCGGGCGCGGCTGGCGAGGTTCAACGCGCCGTGGCAGTCATCGCAGGTCAGTGAGGTTCTGGAACCGCTGATCTCGACCCATCGGGACGCCCACCCCAAGGCCGACGCACGGCTGCTCCAGCGCGCCTTCGACACCGCGGCACGCTGGCACTCCGGGCAGTACCGCAAGTCCGGCGACCCCTACATCACCCACCCGCTGGCGGTGGCCACGATCCTGGCCAACCTCGGGATGGACACCACCACCCTGGTGGCCGCGCTCCTGCACGACACCATCGAGGACACGGAATACACCCTCGACCAGATGCGGGCCGACTTCGGCGGCGAGGTGGCGCTGCTGGTCGACGGGGTGACCAAGCTCGACAAGGTCAAGCTGGGCGACGCGGCCAAGGCCGAGACGATCCGCAAGATGGTCGTGGCGATGGCCAAGGACCCGCGGGTGCTGGTGATCAAGCTGGCCGACCGGCTGCACAACATGCGCACCCTCACCTTCCTGCCCCGCCCGAAGCAGGAGCAGAAGGCGAAGGAGACGCTGGAGATCCTGGCCCCGCTGGCCCACCGGCTGGGTATGAACACGATCAAGTGGGAGTTGGAGGATCTCGCCTTCGGGACGCTCTTCCCGAAGCGCTACGAGGAGATCAACCGGCTGATCGGGGAGCACCAGCCGCAGCGCGAGGCGCTGCTGCGCCAGGTGACCCAGAAGGTGCAGACCGACCTGAAGGCCGCCAAGATCAAGGCGGAGACCACCGGGCGGCCGAAGCACCTCTACTCGATCTACCAGAAGATGATCGTGCGGGGTCGCGACTTCAACGACATCTACGACCTGGTCGGGGTGCGGATCCTGGTCGACACGGTGCGGGACTGCTACGCCGCGCTGGGCGTGATCCACGCCAACTGGCAGCCGGTGCCGGGCCGGTTCAAGGACTACATCGCGATGCCCAAGTTCAACATGTACCAGTCGTTGCACACGACGGTCATCGGGCCCACCGGCAAGCCGGTGGAGATGCAGATCCGCACGTACGCGATGCACCGCACCGCCGAGTTCGGCATCGCTGCGCACTGGAAGTACAAGGAGCACAAGGGCACCCAGATCGTCGGTCCGCCGGCGCACATCGACGAGATGACCTGGCTGCGTCAGCTGCTGGACTGGCAGCGGGAGGCGGCCGACCCGAGCGAGTTCCTCGACGCGCTGCGCTTCGACCTGTCCAGCCAGGAGGTGTACGTCTTCACCCCGAAGGGTGACGTCATCCCGCTGCCGACCGGGTCGACGCCGGTGGACTTCGCGTACGCGGTGCACACCGAGGTGGGGCACAAGTGCATCGGGGCGCGGGTCAACGGCAAGCTGGTGCCGTTGGAGTCGACGCTGTCCAACGGCGACGTGATCGAGATATTCACGTCGAAGTCGGAGACGGCCGGTCCGACGCAGGACTGGCTGGGCTTCGTCAAGAGCCCGCGGGCGCGGACGAAGATCCGCCAGTACTTCAACAAGGAGCGGCGCGAGGAGGCGATCGAGGCCGGTAAGGACTCGATCGTCAAGGCGATGCGCAAGCAGGGCATGCCGTTGCAGCGGATGCTCACCTCCGACGCGCTGATGTCGATCGCCCGGGACCTGCACCTGGCCGACGTGGCCTCCCTCTACGCCGCAGTCGGCGACAGTCAGGTCTCCGCCCAGTCGGTGGTGCAGAAGCTGATGGCCGCGTACGGCGGCGAGGAGGGCGCGGCGGAGGACATCGCCGAGACCGCCGTCGCCACCCGTCCGCCCCGCAGCCGGCAGAGCAGCGCCGATCCCGGCGTGGTGGTACGCGGGGTCAGCGACGTGTGGATCAAGCTGGCGCGCTGCTGCACGCCCGTGCCGCCGGACTCGGTCTTCGGTTTCGTCACCCGCTCCGGCGGCGTGAGCGTGCACCGGGACGACTGCGCCAACGCCGAGGACCTGCGCGCGCAGATCGAGCGGGTGGTCGAGGTGAGCTGGAAGCTCACCTCCGCGTCGACGTTCCTGGTCGCCATCCAGGTCGAGGCGCTGGACCGGCACAAGCTGCTCGCCGACGTGACCAGGGTGCTCTCCGAGGAGCGGGTGAACATCCTCTCCGCGACGGTCACCACCACCCGCGACCGGGTGGCGGTGAGCCGGTTCAGCTTCGAGATGGCCGACCCGAAGCACCTGGGCCACCTGCTGGCGGCGGTCCGCAAGGTCGACGGCGTCTTCGACGCCTACCGCGTCACCTCCGGCGCCTGACCCCGCCCCACCCGCCGCACACCCACGCCGACCCGGTCCCCGACCGAGCCGGACAGCCCCACCCCACCCTCATCCCACCCTCACCCACCCTCACCCACCCCGTCCCGCCCTTGCCGGCCCTCGCCCGCCCCGCCCTCGGCGCCGCGATCTTGCACTTTCGGCCCCTGAAACGCGCGGATCACCCCATTTGTCGAGGCACAAAGTGCAAGATCGCCGCGGCTCGCGGCTCGCGGCTCGCGGCTCGCGGGGCGGGTAGGGGATAGGGGATAGGGAAGCGCCCGCCAGCGGGGCCGGCGGGCGCTTCGTCGTACGTCAGGAAGGGTGTCAGCCCTGCGGGGCGCTCATGGTGAGCTTCTTGATGGTGACTTCCTTCTTCGGGTGGCCGCCACCGGCCTGCTGCGCGAACGCCTTGTCGTCGCCTGCCGCCGCGACCTGCTTGACGATGTCCATGCCGCCCGTGATGGTGCCAAGGACGGTGTAGCTCGGGTCCAGCGGGGAGTCGCCGTAGACGATGAAGAACTGGCTGCCCGTGCTGCCCGGCTGGCTGGATTTGGCCATCGCGATCACGCCCTCCGGGTACGGGGGGCGCTTGTCGGTGGGCAGGTTCTCCTCGGCGAGCCGGTAGCTCGGGCCACCGGTGCCGTCGGTCTCCCGCCAGCCCTTGCCCGTCGCGCTCGGGTCACCGCACTGGAGCACCTTGATGCCCTCGGTCACCAGACGGTGGCACTTGCTGTTGTCGAAGAAGTTCTTCTCCGCCAGGTGGGTGAAGCTGCCCGCGGTGCACGGCACCGCCGAACGGTCGACCGTGGCGGTGATGGGGCCCAGGTTGGTGTCGAGCGTCAACGTCTGGGTGCCCGTGTTCGACTGCTGTGCGGCCGGCAGCCCGACGTCCTTGATCTGCGGGCTCCGCTGGTCGGCGGGGACCTCGTTCCAGGCGCACTGCACATTGCCGGCCGCCGGGCCGGCGGTGTCGGTCTTGTCGTCGTCGCCGAGGCTGGTAACGAGCCAGACCGTGCCGGCGACGACGAGCACCAGGACCGAGGCGGCCCCCACGATCGCCTGGGTCTGCCGGCGCTTGCGGGCCCTGGCCGCGCGCTCGGCCATCTCCTTCTCGAGCCGGGCACGCGCTGCCGCGCGCTGCCGCTCTCTGGTGGACGTCACGCCTGGATCCTCCTGGGCTGTCTCTGGCGCGGTCGGTGCCGCTGAGGTTGGTGGGGCGGCCGGGTCAGCCGGCGCTCGGGCTGGACGCCGGAGCGCCCGAAGCGGACGGCGTCGCCGTCGAGTTCACCTGCGCCCCGGGCTCACCGACGGTCACGCTCTGGACGACCACGTCGTCGTCCTTGGGCTTGACCTTGGCCCCGGTCCCATTGTCCACGGTCGGCTTGGCACCGATCTTCTCCACCACGTCGATCCCACCGGTGATCCGGCCGATGATCGGGAACTTCGGGTCGGCCGTGGTGAAGTCCTTGAAGAACATCAGGAACTGGCTGCCGTTGGCACCCGGCGGGTTGGCGACCATCGCGACCGTGCCCTTCGGGTAGGTCGCGGGCTGGCCGGCCGCGGGGCTCGCCGACGGCGACGGCGCGGTGGGGACGTTCTCGTCGTAGAACGAGTAGGTGGGGCCGCCGAGCCCGGTGCCGCTCGGGTCACCGCAGCGCACCGCGCCCTCGGCGGTGATCTCGTGGCACTTGGTGTTGTCGTAGAACGACCGGCTGGCCAGGTGCGCGATGCTCGCCGCCCCACACGGGGAGCCGGCGAGGTCGAGTTCGACGGTGATCGGCGCACCCTGGTTGGTGGTGACCGTCATCGGGCGTACGCCGTCGGTGGGCAGCCCTTCGGTGGCCGGGGTGCCGACGTCCTTGAGGTTGGTGTTCGTGGAGGCATCCTGCGGGGTCCACAGGCAGACGTCCTCGGCGGCCGTGTTCTCCTTCGGGTCGTCGTCGAAGGCGCCAAGTGCCCACGCCGAACCGGCCACGATCAGCACGAGGACGACAGCGACGCCGACACCGGCCTGGATCTGCCGTCGACGCTTGGCGGCGGCGGCTCGGCGGGCGAGTTGCCGGTCGAGCTTGGCACGCGCCATTTTGCGCTGCCGGTCCCTGCTGGAAGCCACCCGTGCTCCCCTTCCTCTACCCTGGTTGTCACCGGTGGTCGGGCGCCCTGCGCCCGTTCGGCGGCAGGTGCGCCGCGCCACACGCCCGCCAGAGTGTACGGCTACCGACTGGGAAAGTGGTGTACGAGGTCCGGACCGCTTTTATCGGAACGCGTCACTGTGCCCTGTGGGGTGCCCGGGACGGACCCGAGTGTTGCCTTCGGGGCGCCCGGAACGGACCCGGGTGTTGCCTTCGGGGCGCCCGGGACGGACGCCGCAGAATGCCCGGGACGGACGCCGCAGAACCGGGTCGCACCGCCCGATAGGCTGCCCGGAGAGAGCAAGCTCGACGGAAGGGGAGCGGACGTGCTCGTGGCCGGCTTTCCCGCGGACGTCTTCGGCACCAACTGCTACGTGGTCGCCGCCGGGCCGGGGGAACAGTGCGTGGTGGTCGATCCCGGCATCGGGGTGCTCGACCGGCTCGACGCCCTGCTGGCCGAGCATCGGCTGCACCCGGCTGCCGTCCTGCTCACCCATGGCCATATCGACCACACCTTCTCGGTGGCGCCGGTCTGCGGCGCGCGCGGCATCACCGCGTACGTGCACCCGGGCGACCGGGAGATGCTCGCCGACCCGGCCAAGGGGCTGTCGGCGGATCTCAGCTCGCTCTTCGGCGGGCGGCTGCCGTACACCGAGCCGGAGGATGTCGCCGAGCTGGCCGACGGCGCCACGCTCGCCCTCGCCGGGTTGGAGATCACCGTCGACCACGCCCCGGGCCATACCGGCGGGTCGGTGATCTTCCGGCTGCCGGCTGCCGGCTCGCTGTGGGAGGCGGATCAGCTCTGCCTCTCCGGCGACGTCCTGTTCGCCGGCTCCATCGGCCGCACCGACCTGCCGGGCGGCAGCATGACGAGGATGGTCACCAGCCTCCGGGACAAGATTCTCCCGCTGGCCGACGACACCGTCGTGCTGCCCGGCCACGGCCCCGCGACCACCATCGGCCGCGAGCGCGCGAGCAACCCGTACCTCGTCGAGGTGGCGGCTGGCGGCGCGCACCCGGCCGTCCCCGCCCGCGGCCTGTAACCGGCCGGATCGGCCCCCTGCGGCCCCCGACGGCCGCACCGACGACCTTCCCGCGCGGACCGCGCGGATGCCGAACGGAGCATCATGAGCAAGCCCACGCCCATCTCCGGCTTTCCCGAGTGGACGCCCGCGCAGCGGATGATCGAGCAGTTCGTCCTGGACCGGATCCGCGACACCTTCGAGCTGTACGGCTTCGCCCCGCTGGAGACCCGTGCGGTGGAGCCGCTGGACCAGCTGCTGCGTAAGGGGGAGACCTCCAAGGAGGTCTACCTGATCCGGCGGTTGCAGGCCGACGCCGACGGACCGGCCGGCGACGACACGCTCGGCCTGCACTTCGACCTGACCGTGCCGTTCGCCCGTTACGTGCTGGAGAACGCCGGCAAGTTGCAGTTCCCGTTCCGGCGCTACCAGATCCAGAAGGTGTGGCGGGGCGAGCGGCCGCAGGAGGGGCGCTACCGCGAGTTCCTCCAGGCCGACATCGACATCGTCGACCGGGACACCCTGGCCCCGCACCACGAGGCGGAGATGCCGCTGGTGATCGGCGACGCGCTGCGTTCGTTGCCGATCCCGCCGGTGCGCATCCAGGTCAACAACCGCAAGATCTGCGAGGGCTTCTACCGGGGGATCGGGCTGACCGACTCCGAGGCGGCGCTGCGCGCGGTGGACAAGCTCGACAAGATCGGCCCGGCGAAGGTGGCCGAGCTGCTCGCCGGGACGGCTGGGGCGAGCGAGGCGCAGGCCAAGGCGGTTCTAGCGCTGGCGGAGATCTCCGCCCCGGACGCCTCCTTCGCCGACGCCGTACGCGCCCTGGGCGTCAGCGACCCGATGCTCGACGAGGGTGTCGAGGAGTTGGTCCGGGTGGTGGAGACCGCCGCCGCGCACTCCCCGGGGCTGTGCGTGGCCGACCTGCGCATCGCCCGCGGCCTGGACTACTACACCGGCACGGTCTACGAGACGCAGCTGGTCGGCTACGAGCGGTTCGGCTCGATCTGCTCCGGCGGCCGGTACGACAACCTGGCCAGCGCCGGCGCCACCCGCTTCCCGGGGGTGGGCATCTCGATCGGGGTGACCCGGCTGCTGGGGCTGCTCTTCGGCGCCGGCGCGCTGTCGGTGTCGCGGGACGTGCCGACCTGCGTGCTGGTCGCGGTGACCGGCGAGGAGCAGCGCGCCGCCAGCAACCAGGTGGCCGACGCGCTGCGCCGCCGCGGCGTGCCGACCGAGGTGTCGCCGAGCGCGGCGAAGTTCGGCAAGCAGATCCGCTACGCCGAGCGGCGCGGCATCCCGTACGTCTGGTTCCCCGGGGTGGACGGCGCGGCCGACGAGGTGAAGGACATCCGTTCCGGTGAGCAGGCCGCCGCGGCGGCGGGGGAGTGGACGCCGCCCAGGGGCGACCTCAGGCCGCTGGTCGGCTGAGACGCTACTGGCGCGTACGCACGATCGGACCTACGGTGGCGTAAGTTACGCCACCGTAGGGAGATCGTCGTGACCACACTCAGCCAGACCGCCCTGCTCCGCGAGCTGGAGCCCGTCGTGGAGAAGAACCTCGACCGGCACCTGGCCGTCGCCAAGGAGTGGTTCCCGCACGAGTACGTGCCGTGGAGCGAGGGACGCACCTTCGACGGGCCGCTGGGCGGCGAGGCGTGGTCGGCCAGTGACTCGACGATCCCCGAGGTGGCCCGCACCGCGCTGATCGTCAACCTGCTGACCGAGGACAACCTGCCCTCGTACCACCACGAGATCGCTACCCTGTTCGGCCGGGACGGCGCCTGGGGCACCTGGGTGCACCGGTGGACCGCCGAGGAGGGGCGGCACGGCACCGCCATCCGCGACTACCTGACCGTCACCCGGGCGGTCGACCCGGTGGCGCTGGAGCGGGCCCGGATGACGCACATGTCCGCCGGCTACGCCAACGTGCACGACGACGAGGTGCTGCACTCCCTGGCGTACGTCTCGTTCCAGGAGTTGGCCACCCGGATCTCGCACCGCAATACCGGTCGGGTCACCGGCGACCCGGCGTGCGAGGCGCTGCTGGCCCGCGTCGCGGCCGACGAGAACCTGCACATGGTCTTCTACCGCAACCTGCTGGCCGCGGCCTTCGAGTTGGCGCCCAGCCAGGCGATGCGGGCGGTCGCCGACGTGGTGGCCGACTTCCAGATGCCCGGCAACGGCATCGACGGTTTCGCCCGCAAGTCCGTGGCGATCGCCCTCGCCGGCATCTACGACCTGCGCCAGCACCGCGACGAGGTGGTGGCGCCGGTGCTGCGCCAATGGGACGTCTTCAACGTGACCGGGCTCGATGCCGACGGCGAGGTCGCCCGCGACCAGGTCGCCGCCCACCTCGACGACCTGGAGCGTGCCGCCGCCCGCTTCGAGGAGAAGCGCGACGCCCGCGACGCCCGCCGCGCCGCCCGCTGACCCGCTGGCTGACCCGCTGGCCTCCCGGCCGCCGGGGCTCCGGGCGTGGCCGCCGCTGGCTCTCTCGACGACGACCACACCCGAAGCGTCTCTCCCACCCCCGCCCCGCCCTCCCGCCCTCGTTCGCCCCGCCCCTGCCCCGCCCGCCCCGCCCGCCCCGCGATCTTGCACTTGCTGCCCGGACGAAAGCCGCAATCACCGCCTTTCGGGGGCCGAAAGTGCAAGATCGGCGAAGGAGAGGGCGGGGCGCGAGGGGCGAGGGAGAGGGCGGGGCGCGAGGGGTGTGGGGGTGGTCAGGTGGGTTGGTCGAGGGGGAAGAGGAGGCAGGTCGAGGTGGCGTGGGCGATGAGGCGGGACTTCGCGTCGAGCAGCTTCGCCTCGGCGAGGGCGGTGCGTCGGCCGCGTTGGAGTACGGTGCCCTCGCAGCGCAGGGTGCCGCTCGCGACGGTGACCGGGCGCAGGAACTTCACGTTCAGGTCCAGTGAGGTGTAGCCGATCCCGGCCGGCAGGGTGGTGTGCACCGCGCACGCGGCGGCGGTGTCCAACAGGGTGGAGATGACCCCGCCGTGCACGGTGCCGAGCGGGTTGTAGTGGAACTCCTGGGGGACCAGTTCGACGGCCACCCACCCCTCGTCGGCCTCCATCCGGGAGATGTCGACCAGGTGCATGATGGGCGGCGCCGCCAGCTCCCCGGCGATCATCGCGCGCATCAGCTCCAGGCCGCCGCGACGGCCGACGTGCGCGGCGTTGATGCCCGGGTCGGACCACGAGAAGGTGCGGCTGCGCACCGGATCCTGCATCTGCGTCATGGACTCAGCCTGTCAGTGCATTGCTGAGTCTGTCAATCGGACCTAGCCTGGAGCGCATGAGACCCGCGGCACTGGACTGGTCGGTGGAGAACTGCACCATCGGCCGGGCGATGGAGATCCTCGGCGAGCGGTGGACCCTGGTGGTCCTGCGCGAGGTCTTCAACGGCGTCCGCCGCTTCGACGACATGCGCGTGCGTACCGGCGTCCCCCGGCAGGTGCTCACCAACCGGCTGGCGATGCTGGTGGAGCGTGGCGTGCTGCGGCGCGAGCCATATCGGGAGCCGGGCAGCCGGGTGCGCCACGAGTACCGGCTGACCGAGATGGGCCTCGACCTCTGGCCGGTGCTGGTCGCCGTCCTCGGCTGGGGGGACCGCTACCTGGCCGATCCGGAGGGCTCACCGCTGACGGTCACCCACCGCGACTGCGGTGCCGAGGTCCGCGTCGCGCTGCGCTGCGAGCGCGGGCACGAGGTGGCCCGGCCGCGCGACGTGGTGCCGCAGCCGGGACCCGGGGCGCGCCGCCGCACCGGGTGAGCGTGGTGCCGCAGCCGGGGCCCGCACCGGGTGAGCGCGCTGCCGGCAGGTCGACCGGTCCGGGACCGGCCGCCGGTGCGGCGCGGCAGCGGCTCGGTCGGCGTCAGGTCCGGGTGGCCGAGGCTCGGCGTGGCAGCGACGCGCGGACGGGGTTGCCGTCCGCGCGTCGGCCGGCCCGCTACCAGCCGAAACCGGCGGCGTACGAGGCGTTCGCCAGGACCTGCTGCCCAGAGGCGTTCGGGTGGAAGTAGTCCCAGGTGGAGAGCTGGCTGAGGGTGAACGGGTAGCCGAACACGGCGTTGTCGTCGAAGTCGCAGTTCGGCCCGTACGCGGCACAGGCCTGGGCGAGCTGCGTGTTGTAGCCGACGACCCGCTGGCGTACCCGGTCGCGCCGATCCACGTCCGCCTGCGCCGTCGAAGTCGGGTTGGCCAGCATCGACTGGCAGACGCTGAACAGGGACCAGGCGGAGCGGGCGCTGCCGCTGCCCTTGCCGACGGACCAGAGCCGGTGGATGTCCGGCACGCTGATCAGCTGCACCCGGGCGGTGGGCAGCCCGGTCTTGAGGCGGTCGAGCGCGGCGTCGATGTTGGCGCGGTAGGTGGCCACCGGCGTCATCGCCGCCTCCGTGCCGGTGCACGCGTCGTTGGCGCCGATCAGCATGGTGACGTAGTCGACGCCCTGGCTGACGGCGGTGCTGGCCTGACCGGGCATGTCGGCGGACTTCGCTCCGCTGCGCGCGTCGTTGTGGTTGCGCCCGTTGATGGCCGCGTTGGTCGCGCGGATGCGCAGGTACTGGCTGTTGACCGTGGAGTTGTCTCCGGTGCTGAAGGACCGGGAGGTGCAGTCGACGTACCAGCCGCAGGCGTTGAAGCCGCGGGTGATGGAGTCGCCGAGACTGGCCATCGAGTTCGGGGGTGGGCCGGGATCCGCGGCGGCCGGGGCGGCGGCCGGCAGGACGAGGGCGGCGAGGGCGGCGAGGGGGACGAGCAGCCGTCGGACGGATTTCATGGTGGCCTCCGGATCGCGGTTGCCGGGTGGTGGTGGGACGGTGGACCGAGCGTATAGACGTACATCAGTGTCCACAATGTTTCCGGCAGGTGGCCACCGCAGCCGGGGCGAAAAGGACAAAGTCGGGTCTTGCATACGAACTTAAGTATGTGAATACTTCACTTTGCTCGACCGGTTCCCCCAGATCGGCCGGGCTGATCAAGGCCCTTGTCTCCCTGGCGAGGGCCCGACATCCCCTCCCTGGAGGTTCGTTACATGCGACCCACGAGGTCCTCGCTCCGTCGTGCCGCCGTCATCGCCGCTGCCGGTGCCATGGTCGCCGGCTCGCTGATCGGCGCACCCGCCCAGGCCGCCCCCTCGTTCGCCTCGCCGGACGCCGCCGCCGGCCTGGCCGAGCGCCTCGGCGACCGGTCCGCCGGCACGTACGCCGACGCCAACGGCAAGATGGTCGTCGCCGTGACCGACGCGCTCGCCGCCCGCCAGGTCAGCGCCGCCGGCGCCACCCCGAAGTTCGTCAAGCGCGGCGCCGGCGAGCTGGCCCGGGCCACCTCGGAGCTGGACCGCTCCGCCAAGATCCCCGGCACCGCCTGGTGGACCGACCCGGCCACCAACCAGGTCGTCGTCTCCGTCGACAGCACCGTCACCGGCGCCAAGCTGGAGCGCGTCAAGGCCGCCGCCGCGAAGATGAACGGCGCGATCCGGATCGAGGCCGAGGCTGGCGTGTTCAGCACCCGGATCTCCGGTGGCCAGGCCATCTACGCCGGTGGCGGCGGTCGCTGCTCCCTGGGCTTCAACGTCCGCAGCGGCAGCACCTACTACTTCCTGACCGCCGGGCACTGCACCAACATCTCGTCCAGCTGGTACAGCAACTCCGGTCAGACCAGCCTGCTCGGCACCCGCACCGGCACCAGCTTCCCGGGCAACGACTACGGCATCGTGCGGCACAACAACTCCGCCAACGCGGCCGGCAACGTCTCCCTCTACAACGGCAGCTTCCGGGACATCACCGCCGCCGGCAACGCCTACGTCGGCCAGTCGGTGCAGCGCTCCGGCAGCACCACCGGCCTGCGCAGCGGCTCGGTCACCGGGCTCAACGCCACGGTGAACTACGCCGAGGGCTCGGTCTCCGGCATGATCCGCACCAACGTCTGCGCCCAGCCGGGCGACAGCGGTGGCTCGCTGTTCAGCGGCACCATCGCCCTGGGCCTGACCTCCGGCGGCAGCGGCAACTGCACCACCGGCGGCACCACCTTCTTCCAGCCGGTCGGTGAGGCGCTGAGCCGCTACGGCGTCAGCATCTTCTGATCGATCGCACCTCAGCGGGCCGCCGGGTTCACCCGGCGGCCCGTCCGCGTGTCCGGGCACGTTCGTCCGACCGGAGCAGGGCGGCCGGGGTACGCACCCGTCGGTGCGTGCTCCCGCCGATTCGCCCGACGGCGCCGCCGCGTCCACGGCTGCCGACCGGATGCCGCCGGCGCTGCTGTTCACCCACATCTTCGCGCTCGGCGTCGGTCAGGCGCTGACTCTGTCGGCCTGGCAGGCGAGCATCCCCGAGTTGGTGCCCCGGTCCTAGCTCGTATCGGCCTCGGCGCTCGGGTCGATTAGCGTGAACCTGGCCCGCGCGGTCGGACCCGCCGTGGCCGGCGTGCTGGTCGCCCGGGCCGGCGTCGCCACCGTTCTTCGCCGTCAACGCCGCCTCGTAAGCCGTGTTCGCGCTGGCCCTGCTGCGCTGGCGGCCGAAACGACCCGATTGCGACGACCTGCCGGAGCGATTCACGGCGGCGCCGCACGCCGGCGGCCGGTACGTGCGGTACTCGCCGGTGGTGCGCCGGATCCTGCTCCCCGCAGACCCCGCGACTGATCTGGTCGGTTAGCCTCGGCTGACGGTGGCGTCGGTGAAGACAACCGATCCGCCGGGGAACTCACATTCGACCCGCAGGATCAACTCGTCGGCGCCGTCGAGGTCCGCGACGAGTCCGCGAGGGGTGTCCATGCGCGCGTCGAACTGCTGCCCCCGGTTCACCCGGGATACGGTGCCGTCGGCATTGCGGATTGCCACCTGCGCATGGACGATCACCACACCCTCGCGGTCATCCGGCGACGGGAAGTGCGGCCGGACGGTCGCGTTCAGGTCGAGGAAACGACGCTGCACCCGGAAGGCGACCTCCCGCTGATTATCCGCCCCGGCGTTTGTCGGACAACCGATCACGATCGCCCGCTCGTATTCGGGGCGATCTGCCAGTGGCCGTGGCAGTTTGACGAGGTTGGCCGCACCGGCCTCGACCGGCAGCGTGTCCAATCGGACCGCCGCCGACGGAGCGGACTGCGGGCTGCTGGCCGGCCCCGAACCGGTCGACGAGTCCGCCACCGGCACGCCGGTCGGTGTGGCGGACGGGGCTGCGGTCTCCGCCCCGACCTGCCAGTCGAAGACGTCCCGCGCGAACGCGAGCGAGGCGATCAGCACCCCCAGCATGGCGCCTGTCGCGGCTAACCACGCGAGGCGGGCCGCCCACGGTCCTCCGTCCCGAGGCGGCGTCGGTGCCTGACCGGAACTCGTCATGTCCGCAATTGTCCCTCCGCTGTGGCCGCCTAAGCGCGGCGCAGATTGTGACGGTCATCGTCGCCGTCGCGTCGGCGAAGAATACTCTGCCCCAGGCCGTGGCGAGTTCCTGATACCGTGCCGATTCTGGTTGCCGGGAACTGCCGGCCCAACCCTTTCTAATTGATCTCTGCCATTGCAGGAGGTGGTGGGCATGAATCAGCCCGACAACCAGCGGGATTCGTCTCCGTCTCCGCCGAACCCTGCTGCGTCGCAGCAGCACGGATCGACGCCTCCCGTCCCGCCGGCGGGTGGCGCCGGGGTCCCGCCGCCGCCCGGACCGCCTCCGGGGCGCCCCGCCGGGCCCCAGCGGGGCGGCCCGGGGGCCAACCGGTTCGGCGTACTCGTGATCGGCATCGCCTGCCTGGCCCTGCTGGCCGCCCTCGGGTCCGCTGCCGTCTCCTGGCGCGCACTCGACCAGGCGCGTACCGCTCGGGACATCGCGTCGGCCCGCTCGCCGCTCACCGCGCCCCCCGCCGAGCCTGGCGACTCCGGGGCGTCCTCGTCGCCGACGCCGGCGGGGTCGGAGCCCGCACCCGGCGGAAGTGGCGAGCCGGGGGACACGCCGCGTTCGCCGGGCGAACCCCCAGAGTTGAACCCACAGACCGTCTACAAGACGAGCTACGAGGCGCAGAGCCTGACTCTCAAGCCGGCGGACTGCTCGTCGGAGATGTACGTGGACCTTGACGAGCCGCGCGCGAACGTCGGCTTCAACGGCGCGGAGTTCGCGCTGGAGGCGGATTGCCAGGCGGGGGCGCCGTACATCCAGCTCCGGTCCGGGGTACGGGGTAGCGAGGCGGCGCGCGCCGGCATGAAGCCCCAGGAATGCTGGGACGCGATCCGCGCCGCGCCCATCGCCGATGAGGACGAGGTGCCGTTGCGCAAGGGCGGCTGGCTCTGCATCCACACGAACTACACCCAGGCCCGGGAGCGGCGCGACGACTGGCGGATGGTGCTGATCGAGGTCGTCTCGATCAGCAACGAGCGGGCGGTGGTCATCCGCTCCACCGCCTGGAACATCCCGGACGACTGAGGCTCGCCGTCGGAGTCGACGGTCGACCGGTGCGGAGCACGGACGGTCGACGGGTGGTGCGGACCCGTGCCCGGCGAGGCTGACAGAATGCCAGGGGTAAGGACGTACCGCAGATGAGGAGACGCAAGCCGTGATCCGTACCCATGACGCCGGCAGCCTGCGCGCGACGGACGCCGGCACCACGGTGACGCTCGCCGGGTGGGTGGCCCGCCGGCGCGACCACGGCGGCGTGATCTTCGTCGACCTGCGTGACGCCTCCGGCGTGGTCCAGGTGGTGTTCCGCGAGGAGGACGCGCACGCGCTGCGCAACGAGTTCTGCGTCCGGGTGACCGGCGAGGTGACCCGCCGCCCGGCGGGCAACGAGAACCCGGAGCTGCCGACCGGCGAGATCGAGGTGACCGCCGCCGAGCTGGAGGTGCTCTCCGAGGCGGCGCCGCTGCCCCTGCCGGTGGACGACCAGGTCGAGGCCGGCGACGACATCCGGCTGCGCTACCGCTACCTCGACCTGCGCCGCAGCGGGCCGGCAAAGGCGATGCGGCTGCGCTCGCGGGCCAACCAGCTTGCCCGCACCGTGCTGCACGAGCGGGACTTCCTGGAGATCGAGACCCCGACGCTGACCCGGTCCACGCCGGAGGGCGCGCGCGACTTCCTGGTGCCGGTGCGGCTTCAGCCCGGCAGCTGGTACGCGCTGCCGCAGTCGCCGCAGCTGTTCAAGCAGCTGCTGATGGTCGGCGGCATGGAGCGGTACTACCAGATCGCCCGGTGCTACCGCGACGAGGACTTCCGCGCCGACCGGCAGCCGGAGTTCACCCAGCTCGACATCGAGATGTCCTTCGTCACCGAGGACGACGTCATCGACCTCGGTGAGGCGATCGTCTCGACGCTCTGGAAGGACCTGGCCGGCCACGAGATCTCCCGGCCGATCCCGCGCATCACCTGGCACGACGCGATGGCCCGGTACGGCTCCGACAAGCCGGACCTGCGCTACGGCGTCGAGCTGACCGAGCTGACCGACTACCTGCGCGGCACGCAGTTCCGGGTCTTCGCCGGCGCGATCGACGCGGGCGGCTACGTCGGCGCCGTCGTCATGCCGGGCGGCGCGGCGCAGAGCCGCAAGGAGCTCGACGGCTGGCAGGACTGGGCCAAGGCGCGCGGCGCGCGTGGCCTGGCGTACGTGGTGCTCGATGCCGAGACCGGCGAGGCACGCGGGCCGGTGGCGAAGAACCTCTCCGCCGAGCACCTGGGCGGGCTCGCCGACGCGGTCGGCGCCAAGCCGGGTGACGCGGTCTTCTTCGCCGCCAGCACCAACACGCGTGAGGCGCAGGAGCTGCTCGGCGCGGCCCGCATCGAGATCGCCAAGCGGGCCGGCCTGGTCGACGAGAGCGCCTGGGCGTTCTGCTGGGTGGTCGACGCGCCGATGTTCGAACGTACCGACGACGGTGGCTGGACGGCGGTGCACCACCCGTTCACCTCGCCGAACTCCGAGTGGGTGGGCCGGTTCGAGGAGGCGCCGGACCGGGCGCTGGCGTACGCGTACGACATCGTCTGCAACGGCAACGAGATCGGTGGCGGTTCGATCCGTATCCACCGGGGCGACGTGCAGAAGCGGGTCTTCGACCTGCTCGGCATCACCCCCGAGGAGGCGCAGGACAAGTTCGGTTTCCTGCTGGAGGCGTTCAAGTACGGTGCCCCGCCGCACGGCGGCATCGCGTTCGGCTGGGACCGGGTCTGCATGCTGCTCGCCGGCGCGGACTCGATCCGCGAGGTCATCGCCTTCCCGAAGACCCGCGGCGGCTTCGACCCGCTGACCGGCGCGCCGACGCCGATCACCGCGCAGCAGCGTACCGAGGCCGGCATCGACGCCAAGCCGAAGCCGGCGGCGGCGCCGCACACCGGCACCGCCGGCCCGGCCGCCCCGGTCGCCGACCCCACCTGACCAACCCCCAACCGCCGGCTCGCCGGCCCGACTCGCGTGTCGATCAAGAGGTTTGCGTCATGATTCGCCCGGACGACGTGACGCAAACTTCTTGATCGACGGGAAGAGCGGGACGCGAGCGCCGAGGCGGGGGCGCGGTCTTCCCGTACGGCGCGGCGAAGGCGGCGGCGGAGACCGCCGTGCGGGCGATCGATCCGGATGCCGCGCTGGTGCGGACCTCGCTGATCGTGGGGCACGAGCGGAGCAAGCAGATCCGGCTCTGTCTGGACGCTCTCGCGGGGCAGGCCGTCCTGTTCACCGACCAGGTCCGTTGCCCGGTGCACGTCGCTGACCTGGCCGCCGTCGTGCTGGGCCTGGTCGACAGCCGGTACGCCGGCCCACTGAACGTGGGCGGCCCGGACGCGGTGAGTCGGGCCGAAATGGGGCTGCTGGTGGCGGCGCGCTTCGGCCTCGATCCGGCCGGCCTGAAGACGACCACGCTCGCCGACTCCGGGCTCGTCCGCCCCGCCGAGGTACGCCTCGACTCGTTGCGCGCCGCCGCCCTGCTGCCGACCCGCCTGCGCGGCATCCGCGAGCTGGTCGCCCCCTGACGCCTGCGGGCGACCACGCACCCATCATGCCATATAGTATGCATAACTCTTGTGCATAGATTCTGTGCAGAGTTATTGTGCGTTCATGGAGAACGCATCCCCGCCCTCGAACGCACCGCGTGCCGTCCACCTGGACGCCCGGCAGGTGCGTACCCTCGCCCATCCGCTGCGGATGCGGCTGCTCGGCACGCTGCGCGCGGACGGTCCCGCGACCGCGACCACGCTGGCCGGGAAGCTGGACACCAACACCGGGGCGACCAGCTACCACCTGCGCCAACTCGCCGAGGTGGGGTTGGTGACCGAGGATCCCGACCGGGGCACCGGCCGGCAGCGGTGGTGGCGCGCGGCGCACGACATCAGCAGCTTCGAGCCGACCGACTTCGACGACGACCCGGACGCCCGGGCGGCGGTGCAGTGGATCCAGGCCGACCAGGTGCGACTGCTGGCCGAGCAGGCCGAGCGCTGGATGGCCGTCGAGCACGGCTACTCCCGGGAATGGCGGGACGCCGCCGGCATGAGCGACGTACTGCTGACGCTCGGCCCGGCGCGCCTGCGGGCTCTCAACGACGAGCTGTGGCAGCTGCTCCAGCGCTACCGTGACGAACCGGTGCCCGACGAGCCGGAGGCGGAGGCTGTGCTCGTCTTCCTCGCCGCGTTCCCCCGGGTGGAGGGGAACCGGTGAGCACGCTGTCCGTACGCCAGGTCCGGCGCCGCTTCCTGGTGCTGCACGGCCTGCGCTGGCTGCCGACCGGCCTGATGGTCCCGGTGATGATCCTGCTGATGCAGGAGCGCGGCCTCTCGCTGACCCAGATCGGCCTGGTCTTCACCGCCCAGGGCGTGCTCGTCCTCGCGCTGGAGTTGCCCACCGGGGGCTTCGCCGACGCCCTCGGACGCCGCCCGGTCCTGGTGGCGGCCTGGCTGGTCAATCTCGCCGCGCTCGCGCTCTTCGCCGTGGCCGACTCGTTCGCGCTGTTCTTCCTGGTCTGGGCGTTGCAGGGCGTCTTCCGGGCGCTGGACAGCGGCCCGATGGAGTCCTGGTACGTCGACGCCACCCTCGCCGCCGATCCAAAGGCCGCGTACGAGCGCGGCCTCGGCCATGCCGGCACTGTCATCGGCGTCGCCATCAGCGCCGGGGCGCTGATCGGTGGCGGCCTGGTCGCGCTCGGTCCGCTGGGGCCGGTCAGCGCGCTCACCGTGCCGGTGCTGGTCGCGTTCGCGTTCCAGGCGGTGGCCCTGGTCGCCCTGCTGGTGCTGCTGGTGGAGGTTCGGCCCGCGAAGGGCCCCGGGGCGCTGCGGGCGTCGGTCGTCGAGGCGCCACGGATGGTCGGGCAGGCGGTCGGGCTGCTGCGCCGCTCCCGGGTCCTGCTCGCGCTGGTCGCCGTCGAGCTGTTCTGGGGTTTCGGCATGGTCACCTTCGAGTCCCTGTTGCCCCTGCGTCTCGCCGAGGTGGTCGGCGACGCGGACCGGGCCGCCGCGCTGCTGGGGCCGGCCAGTTCGGCGGCCTGGCTCGCCTCGGCGGCCGGCGCCGCGCTCACCCCGCTGCTGCTGCGCTGGCCCGGGGCCGCACCGGGGGCGGCGCTGCTGCGGATCCTGCAGGGCCTCACCGTGGTCGGCATGGGACTCTTCGCCGGCCCGGTCGGCGTGCTGGTCGCCTATCTTGCCTGCTACACCGTGCACGGCGCGTCGAACCCGCTGCACATGGGACTGCTGCACCGGCAGGTCGACGGACCTTACCGGACCAGCGTGATCTCGCTGAACTCGATGGTGGCCCAGCCGGCGGGGGCGATCGGCGGGGTGGTGCTCACCATGCTGGCCCAGGCGACGAGCATCAGCACCGCGCTGCTCGTCGGCGCTGTGGTGCTGGCTGCCGCCGCCCCGCTCTACCTGCCCGCCTGGCGGGCAGGCCGCCGGCCCGAGGGCGTCGCCGGGCCCGGCCCCGGAACCGAGCCGGGGGCCGGTGCCGTGCCGGTGCCCGGTCCCGTCGAGCCGGCGGGCGGGCGCCCGGGGGTGGACGCCGCGTCCGTATCCGCCCCGGTCCACGGCAGCTGACCGGTCGCCGTCCCGCGGCACGGTCGGCGGAAACCCTCCGCGAAGGGTTTCTGTCGACCGTTCCATGGTGGAGATTGGCGGGCGGACCGATTGGGTACATCCTGCGCCGACCCACTGGTAACCCCCACCGGAGGAACGCCATGCTCGCCATTCTCGCGGCGATCGTTTTCGGCTTCGCCCTGCTCATCGACCTGCTCAACACCGACTTCGGTGCCCCGGACCTGTTCAACTGGAACACCCTCGTGCTGATCGGCCTGCTGCTGCTCTCGCTCTACCTGGCCGGGGTGGGCAACGGCCCGCGCGGCGGTGGCGGTGGTGGCGGCGGCCGGTGGTACCGGGGCCGGCGTCCCGGCCGCGGCTGACCGTAAATGATCAGCGAGGGCCCGACCGACGGCGCTTCCGGCGCTGTCGGCCGGGCCCGGTACTGTTCCCCTGATGGAGTCCGACGCCCTCTTCTCCCTCGGTGAACCCGCCGGAGCGCCCCCCGCGCCCGCGGGTTCCGTCGGTGTGGACGGGTTCACGGCGGTGGGGGAGGATTCACCCCTGCCCGTCCGGATGCGTCCGCGCAGCATCGACGAGCTGGTCGGGCAGGAGCACCTGCTCGCGCCGGGTGCCCCGCTGCGTCAGCTCGTCTCGGCCACCGCGCCGATGTCGGTCATCCTCTGGGGCCCGCCCGGCAGCGGCAAGACGACCATCGCGCACCTGGTGGCCCGGGCCACCGACCGCCGCTTCGTCGCCATGTCGGCCCTCACCGCCGGGGTCAAGGACGTGCGTGCGGTGATCGAGACGGCCCGCCGCCAGCGCCGCTCCGGCGGCCCGCAGACGGTGCTCTTCATCGACGAGGTGCACCGGTTCAGCAAGACCCAGCAGGATTCGCTGCTCGCCGCCGTCGAGGACCGCACGGTCACACTGCTCGCGGCGACCACCGAAAACCCGTACTTCTCGGTCATCTCGCCCCTGCTGTCGCGCTGCGTGCTGCTCACCCTCCAGTCGTTGGACGACGCGGCGGTGCGCGACCTGCTGCGCCGCGCGGTCACCGACGAGCGCGGCCTCGGCGGCGCGCTCACCCTGGAGGCCGAGGCCGAAGACCATCTCGTACGCCTCGCGGCCGGCGACGTACGCAAGGCGCTCACGGCGCTGGAGGCGGCGGCGGCCTCCGCCACGGCTCTCGGCGCCGGGCGGATCGACCTCGCCACCGCAGAGCAGGCGGTCGACGTGGCGGCCGTACGCTACGACCGGGCCGGCGACGCCCACTACGACGTCGTCAGCGCCTTCATCAAGAGCATGCGCGGCTCGGACGCGGACGCCGCGCTGCACTGGCTGGCCCGGATGCTGGTCGCCGGCGAGGACGCCCGGTTCATCGCCCGCCGCCTGGTCATCTTCGCCAGCGAGGACGTCGGCATGGCCGACCCGACCGCGCTGAGCGTGGCAACCGCCGCCGCGCACGCCGTGGAGTATGTCGGCCTCCCCGAGGTCCAGCTCAACCTCGCCCAGGCGGTGATCCACCTGGCCACCGCGCCGAAGTCCAACTCGGCCACCATGGCGATCGGCGCGGCCATCGCCGACGTGCGCGCCGGCCGGGGCGGGCCGGTGCCACGCGGGCTGCGCGACGCGCACTACGCGGGCGCCAAGGGTCTGGGGCACGGGACCGGCTACCGCTATCCGCACGACGACCAGCGCGGTGTGGTCACCCAGCAGTACGCTCCCGACGATCTCGTCGGCGCCGACTACTACCGGCCCAGCCAGCACGGTGCCGAGCGCTCGGTGGCCACCCGGCTGCCGCTGCTGCGCCGCATCGTCCGGGGGTTGCCGGCCCCGGCCGTGCCCCCGCAGGCGCCGGTGACGGTCGCGAGCGGATCGGCGGGCAACGGCCGCCAGACGGACACGAGTGGCGCCGGTGCGGCGCGAGAGAGCGGCAGTGACGCCGCCGGAGAGGGTCATCAGCAGTGAAATCGCGTGGTTCGGAGCGACCGGAGGACGGCCCCGACGAGCGGCGTGACTCTCGCGCCAAGGGCCGCCGCTGGGGGCGGGGCAAGGCCGAGGCCGAGCCCGAGGAACCGGCCAGCGGCGAGGAATTCGGCTGGATCGACGATCTGCGGTCGGCCAAGCAGCAGCGGTCCGAGCTGGGTCCGGACGGGGCGGAACCCGCCTCGCCTCCCGGCCAGCGTCCGGGTGGCCCGACGCTCCCGGGCCCGGCCGCCCCGCCGCCCCACCGCGGCCCCGGTCCGTCCGCCGCGCCCCCGGTGCGCCGTGGCGAGGCGGAGCCCCCGCGGCCCCGTCCGGTGGACGGGCCCTGGCCCGGTGCGCCGGAACCACCCCGGCCGGTCGGCCCCGTGGCCCCCGGTCCCGTCCCCCCGCACCAGCCCGTCCGCCGGCCCCCGGCGGCCGGTCGGCCGCAACCCGGACCGGACGGACCGGACCAGCGGCCCCGCCCGGTCCCGGGCTCCCCGACGGGTCCGCAGGCCGGTCCGCCGGCCAGCACCGTGGCGGGTCCGCAGGGGACTCCTCCGGCGGGCACACCGACCGGCCCACAGGGGGGCCATCCGGGGACGCCGCAGGCCGGCTTCCCGGCAGGCCCGCAGGCCAGCCCTCGGTCCGGGCCGCAGCCCGGACCGGCCGCCGACCCTCATGCCGGCGCACCGACCGGGCCGCAGCCAGGACCGCCCGTCCGCTCCCACGTCGGCGTGCCGACCGGGCAGCATCCGGGCGTGCCGGTGCCCCCGCCCGTCGACGCGCCGCACCCGGCCGGGTCGGTGCCGGGTCGGCGTTCCGACGGCCGGGCGGCGGTGCCAGGTGGTACGCCGCCACTGAATGCCGCCGGGCGGCCGGGCGGTGCCGTGGGCGCCGCCCGGGTCAGCGTCCCGCCTCCCGGCGCCCCCCAGCCGCCGGCCGGTCCGCCGACCGGCGAACTGCGCGGCGCCCCGGCCGACGGACGTGATCCCCGGTCCGGCCGGATGCGGCGGGGCTCGGTCGATGCCGACGTGCCGGTGCCGGCGGACGGCACCGGACCCGTGCCGATCGCCATCCCGCCGGTGCCCGGCGCTGAGGGGACCGACCACGGTCGACGTCCCGGGGCGCCGACCGGCCGGCGTCGCGCCGCCGAGGCGGACGCCCCGCCAGCACCCCGATCCGGCAACGCCCCGCCAGTACCCCGATCCGGCAACGCCCCGCCGGTGCCCCGGTCCGGCAACGCCCCGCCGGTACCCGGTGCGCCCGCCGCGCCGCCCGGTGTCGGGGTGCAGCGGCCGGACGGCCCCGCCCCCCGTGGCCGGCGCGCCGCAGCCGACGACGCCGGGATCGCGGGTCGGGGCCGGCGTCCGGCTGGCGACGATGAGGCCTCCGGCCGGGCCCGGCACGCCACGGAGGCCGGCCAGCCAGCCGCGCGGCGTGCGGACGACACGCTGGTCCCGCCCCCGGGTCGGCCGGCATCCCCGGACGAGGTGGAGATCCCGGCTCACGCGCCGCGCCCGGTCGAGGGGGAAACGGGGCGGCAACGCCAGCCCGGTGACTCCCGGGCCGGTCGACCGGAGCGCCCGGCCGACTGGCTGCGGCAGGCCGGCCGCGCCCACCACACCGATCCCGCTTTGCCGACGGTCAAGCGGTCCGTGCCGCCGCCCGCTCCGGGCGGTCCGTCGCCGACGCCACCCGGAGCGGAGCAGCGCGGCGTCGAGACCGGCCCCGCGCCCGCGGGCCGGGCCCGGCCCGGTGTGCAGCCGCCACGGCCCACCGACGCCACCGAGAGCGGACAGCCGGCCGGCCGGGCCCGGCCCGGGGCCGAGCCGCCCCGGGCTGCCGACAGCCCGCACCCCGGGCCGCCGCCGGTTCGGGGCGCCGCCCGACCCACGGCGGCCGGCCCCCCGCTGCCGAGCGGCGCCCAGGTCGGCCGGGCCCGCCCCGACGCGACCCAGGCCGGACCCGCCCGGGGCACCGCGCGTCCCGACGCCAGCCCGGCGGGTCCTGCGCATCCGGACGCAGGCCCGGCTGGTCCCGTTCGGGGTGCTGCGCGTCCCGACGGCGGCCCGGCTGGTCCCGTTCGGGGTGCTGCACGGCCCGACGGCGGCCCGGCTGGTCCTGCTCGGGGTGCCGCACGACCGGACGCGCCGCCACCCGGTGCCACCGGCGCGGCGCCCGGCGTCGTGCCGTCACCGGCTGTCGCCGGCCCGAGCGCGCCGCCGCCCGGGCCGCGCCGTCCCGGGCCTGCCCCGTCCGGCCAGGTCCGGCCTGATCAGATCGCGTCCGGCCCGGCCGGTCCGGCCGCGGCTCCGCCCGGCCAGGCCCGGCCCGGTGCGGGTCCCGGTGCCGTCCGGCCACCGGCTGACGGGCGGGACCGGCCCGAGCCGACGTCCGGCGAGGGCCCCCGGCCCGGCCCCGTCGGGCCGGCCGGGGTGGCCCGGGCTGCCGCCCCGGCGCCCCGCCCCGGGCCCGAGGACCGTACGGCCGGGCGGGCCCTCCCGCCACACCGCGAGCCTGGGCGGCCGGAGCCGTCGGGTGTCCCGCCGGTGCCGCCGCCGGGGGCGGGGGCGAACCGGTGGTGGCGCGGGCCGCCGCAGCGGTCGTACCGCCCGGTGAGCCGACCGACGGACCGGCGCTGCGCCGGCCCGCGGAGCCGGAGTCACCGGACGACGACGAGCCCGGCCCTGGCGGGCTGCGTGGCGCGCGGTCCGAGCTGCGCCGCCAGATGCGCGAGCGGCGGCGGCTGCGGATGGGCATTCTCGCCCTGGTCAGCGTGGTGCTGCTCGGCGCGATCCCGCTCTACTTCGGCATTCGTACGCTCAGCCACGATCCGGTCTTCGACACCCTCGACGAGCTGGACGTGCCGGGCTGGGCGGCGGTGCAGCCCGTCGACGACGTCAGCGGCAGCCGGTGGTGTCTGCTCGACTGCCGGCTGCGCGAACGCACGGCCACGTCCGAGCGGTCGCCGGAGGAGACGGCACAGGTCTACGAACGGGCGCTGACCGGCAACGGATGGCGGCCGTGGAAGGTGACCCGCTGCCCCGAGCAACCGGCGAAGGGAAGCTACACGTGCTGGCGCCGGGACGAGCTGACCCTCGACCTCTGGGTACGCGAGCCCGCGTGTGTGCCGCCGCCCGTGGACGGTGAGCCGGCCGTGGTGCCGTCGCCCGACCCGGCGACCGCCGCGGAGCAGTGCTCCGGCTCGTTGGTGTCGGTGAAGGTTCGCAACGCGATCGACGACGAGCGGACCCGGCCCCAGCCCAGCACCGATCCGTCACTCACCGGCGAGGATCCCTTCCCGACGATCAGCGAGGATCCGCTCGCGACACCGACACCCTCACCGTCCTGAGCCGGTTTCCATCACGGACGGTAGGGTCTGGGGCTGGCGGATCCGTCAGCCCTCGCCAGCTATTCGCGGGTCGCCGAGCGGCGGTGTGGGTAGGACGATCGCGCGTTCCGGGGACGTAGGGTTCCCGGAACTCTGCTTGAGGAGGACAGGCGTGGGCTTTTTCGAGGTCGCGGCGCTGATCGCGGCGATCGCGTTCGCGATGCTGGTGCTGATCCTGACGCTGCCCATTCTGCGGCTGCGGCACACCGTGGACGCCACCACCCGGATGATCAACGACCTCAACGACCGGACCGCGCCGCTGCTCGGTGACGTGAACACCACGGTGAAGAACGTCAACACCGCCCTGGAGCAGGTGCAGACCTCCCTGGACGGGGTCAACCTCCAGCTCGCAAAGGTCGACACCATGACCAGCCACGCGCAGAACGTCACCGCCAACGTCGCGAACCTGGCGACCGTCGTCTCCGCCGCCGCCGCCAACCCGTTGGTCAAGGTGGCCGCCTTCGGCTACGGCGTCCGCAAGGCCGCCTCGGCCCGCCGGCACGCCGAGACCGAGCGTGAGGTGCGCGACACCATCAAGCAGCAGCGGCGGGCCGCCAAGCGCGGCAACCGCTGACCCGGTACGACCAGGAGGAGCTCGGAATGAGGCGATTGTTCTGGCTCGGCATCGGGCTGGCCGTCGGCGTGGTGGTGGTCCGCAAGGCCACCCGCACCGCGCAGGCGTACACCCCGGCCGGCGTCGCCAGCACGTTGACCGAATCCGCTGGCGGGCTGGCGGAGTCGCTGCGTAGCTTCGTGGAGGACGTCCGGGTCGCGATGGCCGAGCGCGAGCAGGAGATCCACGAGGCGTTCGCCCAGGGCGAGGCGTTCGACGACCAGTTCGCCGAGCTGCGCGAGGACCCGCGCATCGGCGACCGAGAGATCTTTCCGGAGGAACACCAGCGATGAAGACGGCGGAGATCAAGCGGCGGTACCTCGCCCACTTCGAGGCGAACGGGCACGCCGTGGTGCCGTCCGCTCCGCTGCCCGCCATCAGCGATCCGAACCTGTTGTTCGTCAACGCCGGCATGGTGCAGTTCGTCCCCTACTTCCTGGGGCAGCAGACCCCGCCGTACCGGCGGGCGGTCAGCGTCCAGAAGTGCATCCGCACGCCCGACATCGACGAGGTCGGCAAGACCAGCCGGCACGGCACGTTCTTCCAGATGAACGGCAACTTCTCCTTCGGTGACTACTTCAAGGACGGGGCGATCCCGCTCGCCTGGGACCTGGTCACCAAGTCGGTCGCGGAGGGTGGCTACGGGCTGGACCCGGAGCGGGTCTGGCCGACGGTTTACCTCGACGACGACGAGGCGTACGAGATCTGGCGCTCGGTGGGCGTGCCGGCGGAGCGGATCGTCCGCCGGGGCAAGGCGGACAACTTCTGGTCCATGGGCATCCCCGGGCCGTGCGGTCCGTGCTCCGAGCTGTTCTACGACCGGGGTCCGGAGTACGGCCGCGAGGGCGGCCCGGCGGTCGACGAGGACCGCTACATGGAGTTCTGGAACCTCGTCTTCATGCAGTTCGAGCGGGGTCCGGGCACCAGCAAGGAGGACTACCCGATCCTCGGTGACCTGCCGGCGAAGAACATCGACACCGGTATGGGCCTGGAGCGGATGGCGTCGATCCTCCAGGGCGTCGACAACCTCTACGAGATCGACGAGGTCCGGCCGATCCTCGACCGGGCCGCCGAGCTGACCGGCAAGCGCTACGGCGCCCACTCCGGGCAGGTCGCCAGCGAGTCGCACCCGGACGACGTCCGGCTGCGGGTGATCGCCGACCACGTGCGTACGGCGCTCATGCTGATCGGCGACGGGGTCACCCCGAGCAACGAGGGGCGTGGCTACGTGCTGCGCCGGATCATGCGCCGGGCGATCCGGTCGGTGCGGCTGCTCGGTTGGCAGGATCGGGCGCTGCCGGAGCTGCTGCCGGTGGCCCGGGACTGCATGTCCCCGTCGTACCCGGAGCTGGCCGCCGACTTCGACCGGATCTCGCAGTACGCGTACGCGGAGGAGGACGCCTTCCTGTCCACCCTGCGGGCCGGCACCACGATCCTGGACACGGCGATCGCCGAGACCCGCACCGCCGGCAAGCCGGCGCTCTCCGGTGAGAAGGCGTTCCAGCTGCACGACACGTACGGCTTCCCGATCGACCTGACCCTGGAGATCGCCGCCGAGCAGGGCCTCAAGGTCGACGCGGAGGGCTTCCGCCGGCTGATGGCCGACCAGCGTTCCCGGGCCAAGGCCGACGCGCAGGCGCGCAAGACCGGGCACACCGACCTGTCGGCGTACCGGTCGGTGCTCGACTCGGGCGGGCCGGTGCGGTTCACCGGGTACGGCGAGGTGTCCCGGGAGTCGACGGTGCGGGCGGTGCTCGGCGTCGACGGCCCCCGCGAGGCGGCGGTCGAGGGCGACATGGTCGAGCTGGTGCTCGACGCCACCCCGTTCTATGCCGAGGGCGGCGGGCAGCAGCCCGACCTCGGCATGATCACGGTGGGCGGTGGCCAGGTCGAGGTGCTCGACGTGCAGCAGCCGGTGCCCGGCCTGATCGTGCACCGCGCCCGGGTGCTCCGGGGCGAGGTGCGGGCCGGCGAGACCGGCTACGCCGAGATCGACACCACCCGCCGGCGGGCCATCTCCCGGTCGCACACCGCGACCCACCTGGTGCACCAGACGATGCGCAACTTCCTCGGCGAGTCCGCCACCCAGGCCGGTTCGCTGAACGCCCCGGGCCGGCTGCGGTTCGACTTCAACACCCCGACCGGGGTGGCGCCGAGCGTGCTGCGCGACGTCGAGCAGCAGGTCAACGAGGTGCTCCTCGCCGACCTGGAGGTGCACGCCTTCATCACCTCGCTGGAGGAGGCGCGGCGGATCGGCGCGATGGCGCTGTTCGGCGAGAAGTACGGCGAGGAGGTGCGGGTCGTCGAGGTCGGCGACTACGCCCGCGAGCTGTGCGGCGGCACCCACGTCGCCCGCTCCGGCCAGCTCGGCCTGGTGAAGATCCTCAACGAGTCGTCGATCGGCTCCGGGGTGCGCCGGGTCGAGGCCCTGGTCGGCATGGACGCCTTCAACTTCCTGGCCCGCGAGCACCTGCTGGTGTCCCGCCTCGCCGAGCTGTACCGGGTGCCCAACGACCAGGTCGCCGACCGGGTCGAGCAGACCGTGACGCAGCTGCGCGACGCCGAGAAGGAGTTGGAGAAGCTGCGGGCCCAGTTGGTGCTCGGCGGCGCGGCGGCGCTCGCCGCGCAGGCCAAGGACGTGCACGGGGTCGCGTACGTGGGCACCGAGGCGCCGGAGGGCGCGGCCGGCAACGACGTACGGACCCTCGCCCAGGAGATCCGCGGCAGGATCGACCCGGCGCGGCCGGCGGTCGTCGCGGTGGCGGCCCGGGCCAACGGCAAGGCATCGCTGGTCGTCGCGGTGAACCCGGCCGCCCGTAGCCGGGGCCTGGCCGCGTCGGACCTGGTCAAGGCGGCCTTCTCCGGGCGCGGCGGGGGCAGTCCCGACCTTGCCCAGGGCGGCGGCCTGCCCGCCGCGGAGGCGCCGAAGCTGCTCCTCACAGTCGAGAAGGCGATCGCCGAGGCGTGATGCGTGACCGTAGCGACCAGGGCGGACCCGCACGGTCCGCCCTGGTTGGCCATTACAGGGGGAGTTCCCGCGCGTGAACGAGTTGTCCCGGGGTGTCCGGCTCGGGGTGGATGTCGGGCAGGTCCGGGTGGGGGTCTCCCGCTCGGACCCGCACGGCGTGTTGGCCACCCCGCTGGTGACCCTCTCCCGCGACCTCGGCGCGGCGCCGGACGCGGTGCCGGCCGACATGGCCGCGCTCAAGGCGCTGGTGGCCGAGCACGAGGCGGTGGAGGTCGTCGTCGGCCTTCCGGTCAATCTCGCCGGCAAGCACGGCCCCGCGGCCGTACACGTGAAGGCGTACGCTGACCGACTGGCCGCGGTAATAGCGCCCGTTCCGGTGGCGCTCACCGACGAGAGGATGTCTACGGTGGTGGCGTCTCGTAGGCTTGCCGAGCGTGGTGTCCGGGGGAAACGGCAACGGGCGGTGGTCGACCAGGCCGCCGCGGTGGAGATTCTGCAGAGCTGGCTGGAAACGCAGCGGAGGCGGACGCGATGATCGACGATCTGGACCTCGGGTTCGACGAGCAGGACCGGGGAGAGAAGGGCAAGCACCGGCGCGGCGCCGTGCGTAAGCGCAAGGGCGGCTCCGGCGGTGGCGGGCGGGGCAGGACGGTCCTGGCTCTGCTGCTCACCCTGGCCCTGCTGGGCGGGATCGGTGGTGGCGCCTTCTACGGCTTCGACCGGATCCAGGGCTACTTCGTCACCCCCGACTACGACGGCGCCGGCACCGGCGAGGTGTCGGTCGAGATCAAGCAGGGCGCGCTGATCGCCGACATGGGCAACGCGCTGGTCGCCGCCGACGTGGTGAAGAGCACCAAGGCTTTCATCGAGGCCGCCGAGGCGAACGCCCGCAGCAAGAACATCCAGCCGGGCACCTACAAGCTTCGCAAGCAGATGAGCGGCGAGAGCGCGGTCACCGCGATGCTCGACCTGAAGAACCGGATCGTCAACGGGGTCACCATCCCGGAGGGCCGGACGGCGAAGAACGTCTACCAGTTGCTCTCCAAGGAGACCAAGATCCCGGTGAAGGACTTCGAGGCGGCGGCGAAGGACCCGATCGCCCGGGGCGTGCCGGACTGGTGGTTCAAGCGCACCGACGGCAAGAAGGTCAAGCCGGCGATCGAGGGCTTCCTCTACCCGGACACCTACGAGATCCCGCCGAAGGCGACCGCAGAGACCATCATCGAGCAGATGGTCGAGAACTTCCTCACCGTGGCTGGTGCGATGCAGTTCGCCGACCGGGTCCAGAAGGAGCGCGGCGGCATCAGCCCGTACGAGGCGCTGATCGTCGCGTCGCTGGCCCAGGCCGAGGCCGGCAACAAGGAGGACCTGGGCAAGGTCGCCCGGGTCGCCTACAACCGGGCGTACGGCGAGTTCCCGTGCAACTGCCTGGAGATGGACGTCACGGTCAACTACTACCTGGAGCTCATCGGCAAGGACACCAAGACCTCCGCCGATATGACCGAGAAAGAGCTGCTCGACACCAAGAACCCGTACAGCCGCAAGCTGCGGGGCATGATCCCTACTCCGATCAACAACCCGGGCAAGCAGGCCATGGAGGGCGCGATGGACCCGCCGCCCGGCAAGTGGCTCTTCTTCGTGGCGATCGACAAGGAGGGGCACTCCGAGTTCGCCGAGACGGTCGAGCAGCATGAGCGGAACAAGGTCAAGGCCAGGGAGGCCGGGGTCATCTGATGACGACCGCACGGCGGGCGGGGGTGCTCGGCAAGCCGATCGCGCACTCCCTCTCCCCGGTGATCCACAACGCCGGCTACGCGGCGGCGGGGTTGACCGGGTGGTCGTACACCCGGATCGAGTGCGCGGCGGCGGAGCTGCCGGCCCTGGTCGCCGGCCTGGGCCCGGAGTGGGCCGGGCTGTCGGTGACGATGCCGGGCAAGGAAGCGGCGCTCGCGGTGGCCGCCGAGGTCTCGCCGGTCGCCGCCGCCGTCGGTGCCGCCAACACGCTGGTACGCCGGCCGGACGGCTCCTGGTACGCCGACAACACCGACGTCGTCGGCATGGTCGAGGTGCTCACCGACGCCGGGGTACGGCCCGGTGCGACGGTGACCGTGCTGGGCGCGGGTGGCACGGCGCGCGCGGCGGTGGCTGCGGCGGGCCGGCTGGACGCCCGGGAGGTGACCGTGGTGGCTCGTCGGATGGCCGCAACCGAGGACATCCGCCCGGTGGCACGTGCGGTCGACGTGCCGATGCGCGCGGCGGCGTGGGACGACGCGGCCGCTCACCTCGACGCCGACGTGGTGATCTCGACCGTGCCGAAGGGGGGCGCCGACCCGCTCGCCGTGACGGCCGCCTGGCGGCCCGGCTCGGTGGTCTTCGACGCGCTCTACGACCCGTGGCCGACGCCGTTGGCGGCGTCGGCCGAGGCCGCCGGCTGCCGGATCGTCTCCGGGCTCGACCTGCTCCTGGCCCAGGCGGTGGGCCAGTTCGAGCACTTCACCGGCGTCGCCGCGCCCCGGGCCGCGATGGCCGCCGCACTGGCCGCCGCCCGCGCCACCTGACCGCCGACATGGGACGGGAGTGTCCCCTGTGGTCCGCCAGGGCATCCTTAGGCGACGGTTAAGACGCGCTTAGGTCCGGCTGTCCTCCCCACGTCACGCCGTGGCCGTGGTTACGCTGCTGACCGTCACCGCCCGACACACAGGGAGTACTCCTTGAGCAGGCACGGACTGCACCGCCTCACCCGGCACCCCGGCCCACGGCGCAAGGCCGTCGTCCTCGGCGTGGCCGGCGCCACGGTCGTGGCCGGCATCGTGGCCACCACGATGCCGCTGCTGGCCGCCGACGAACTGTCGATCCGGGCGACCGCAGACACCACGGCGACCATGGTGTCGCAGGACGGGGACAATGGCGCGAAGACGACGCTGGCGACCTGTGCGGTCCGCTGCGACGGCAACCCCCGGGGCAACCGGGAGGCGGTCGTCCAGTTCGCCGTGACCACCCTGCCGGCGACGGCGGTCAACGTGCGGGCCACGCTGCGGGTGCACGCGTGGCAGAAGTTCCCGGCGACGGTGACCGCGCACGCCTCCCCGCTGGACGCCCGCGCGGCGCGGCCGACGCCGGCCCTGCCTGGGGCGGTGCTGGACACCGTCTCCGGTGTGGCGCCGGGCTTCAACGAGTGGGACGTCTCGGCCCTGGTGAAGGGCAACGGCACCTGGACGGTCTCGCTGGCACAGACGGGCCTGGAGACCAGGATCTACTGGGCGGCGACGGAGAACCGCAACCCTGACCTGCGTCCGCGCCTGGAGATCAGCTACGACGTCGACGCCCGGCCGACGCCGGTGGTGACCAGCGCCGCGCCGTCGCCGAGCCGGACGGTCGCGCCGAGCCCCGCGCCGAGGCCGACGCCCAGCGCCAGCCCCACCCGCACCTCCCCGAGCCCGACGGCGAGCCCTTCGGGCGGGACGGACCGGTGCGGCGACGTGTCGAGCCGGCTCGTGCCCTCGTGCGGCGCCTGGTGGGGGATGTACTCCCCGGCCGGTGCCGGCGACGGGTGGGACCACGGCGCCGCGGTCGCCGAGGTGGAGGCGCAGGTCGGGCGGAAGTTCGACGTCGTGCACCGTTACCACGACTTCTCCAACGCCGGCAGCAACGGCGCCTTCCCCGACGCCTACCAGCAACAGCAGATGCGTGAGGGGCGACTGATGTTCTTCGCCTGGGAGTCACGGATCTTCTCCTCCGGCACCGTGCTGACCTGGCAGGACGTCTACAGCGGCCGGTACGACGCCACCATCGACGCGGTCGCCGGCCGGATCCGCGACACCGGCGTGCCGGTGTTCATGGGCTTCGACCACGAGCCGGAGGACGAACCGGCCAAGGGCAGTGACGCCGACTTCGTCCGCGCCTGGCGGTACGTGCACGACCGGTTCGCCGCGGCCGGCGCGAAGAACGCGGTCTGGGTCTGGACGATGATGGGCTGGTCCGGTCACTACAACCGCTACACCGCCCTCTATCCCGGCGACCGGTACGTCGACTGGGTGGGCTACGACCCGTACAACTTCCACGTCTGCAACGGCAGCAAGGTCTGGAAGAGCCCGGCCACCACCATCGGCGGCTTCTACCGGTGGCTGGACGAGCACCGCGTCGGGGTCGGCAAGCCACGGATGCTCGCGGAGTTCGGCACCAACTTCGACACGGCCGACCCGGACGCGAAGCGGCGCTGGTTCGAGGAGTTCCCGGCGGCGCTGAAGGCGCACCCGAAGATCAAGGCGGCGATCTACTTCAACTCCCCGGGGATGACCCGCCGGTCGAACACCTGCGACATGACCATGAACCACGACGCCTCGTCGGTGGCGGGGTTCGCCCGCGCCGGGCGCGACAGCTATCTCCGGCAGCCCACCGGGGGCGCCCGCTGACACCGTGCGTTCACAATTCGACGCAACGTGATGGGGGTGAGTCGGACATCTGACTCCCTGTGTGCGGTGTCATGTTGCCGATGCACTGACCGCCCAATCGGCGGATATCGCCAGCCGGGGTCGAGCAGGCACGCTACGCGGGTTCTCTCCCGACATGGAGGCGTAGCGTGCCCGAAATCCCGCTCTCTCGGCGATTCGCCGGACTCCGTACCCGGGCGGCGGTGGTCGCAGTCGTGACCGCCGCCGTCGTGCTGGCCGTCCCCACCGGGACCTCCGCCGCCGTGGTGCCGGCTCCCGAAACGGCGACCCTGGTCTCGGCCAACCCGGCCGACGCCACACCGCACGCCCGGGACGGCGAGACCCGCGCCTTCGCGCAGGTCGGCTCCACGGTGTACGTGGGTGGCAGCTTCACCCAGATCAGGCAGACCGCCAGCGCGGCCTGGACCACCCAGCGTTACCTCTTCGCGTACGACCGGGCCACCGGCACGATCTCGACCAGCTTCCTGCCGGTGTTGGACGGCGCGGTCAACACGTTGGTCGCCGGGCCCGGCGGCACGCTGATCGTCGGTGGCACCTTCAAGAACGTCAACGGCGTCTCCCGTAAGAACCTGGTGGCGCTCAACCCCGCCACGGGCGAGATCGTCGACAGCTGGGTCGGCCGCTCCGACGGTGGCACCGTCCGTGACCTGGCGCTGCACGGCAACTGGCTCTACGTGGCCGGTGCGTTCAACTGGCTCAACGGCACCGCGCACGCCGGCCTCGGCCGGCTCAACGCCACGACCGGCGCGATCGACCCGACCTTCGACGTGAACGCCACCGTCGGGCGGCACGAGACCACCTCGTACGTCTGGACCATCGACGTCTCCCCGGACGGCAACACCCTGGTGGTCGGCGGCAACTTCAAGTTCGTCAACGACCTGCCGCGCAACCAGATGGCGCTGGTCGACCTCTCGGGCACCCCGACCGTGCGGGACTGGAGCACGGAGAAGTTCGTCCCGCCGTGCGCGGCGCCGGCGACCTTCGTGCACTACGTGCAGGACGTCAAGTTCGGCGCCGACAGCAGTTGGTTCGTCGTCGGCACCAACGGCGGCTCCGGCTGGCCGGCCGCGTACTGCGACGCGCTGGTGCGTTTCGAGACCGCCGCCCAGGGGTCCGGGCAGCTCGGCACCTGGGTCGACTACACCGGCAACGACACCATCACCTCCGTCGAGGTCGCCGACAACGTCATCTACCTCGGCGGGCACTTCCGCTGGGTGAACAACCCCAACGCCAGCGACAACGCCGGCAACGGCGCGGTCGACCGGCTCGGCATCGCCGCGGTCACCCCCGCCACCGGCATGCCGGTGAACTGGAACCCCCGCCGCAGCGGCAGCGCGTCGATGCCGGCCGGCACCAGCAACTGGGGCTCCTCGGTGCCGGTGCTCTGGCGCGGCACCGACGGCCTCTACTTCGGCCACAACTCCGACGGCATGGGCAACGAGTACCACGGCCGGCTCGGGATGTTCCCGCTGGCCGGCGGGCGCACCATCACCCCGAAGAACCCGCCGACCGAGACCACCGGCAACCTCTACGTCGGCACCGGCGCCGGGGAACTGGCCAAGGTTCCGTTCGACGGCACCAGCCTGGGCACCCCGGCCACGGTCAGCCAGCCCAACTACACGGCGGCCGGCGCGACCTGGCGGGTGGGCGACCGGATCTACTGGTCGCACACCGTCGCCGGCACCCCGACCGGCAGCCGGATCGACATCTCGCTGTTCAACGGCGGCGCGATCGGCGCGCCGTGGGAGGCGTCCGGCTACAACGACTGGTTCAACCCCGCGGTGATGACCGGCGCCTTCTACCTCGACGGCCGCCTCTACTACACCCGTACGGGCGCCAGCGGCCTCTATTACCGGTACTTCGAGATCGACGGCAACTACCTCGGCGCCACCGAGTTCACCCTGCCCACCACCGGGGTGACCTGGTCGACCGTGCGGGGCATGGCCTGGGTCGGCGGCCGGGTCGTGTACGGTGCCACCGACGGAACGCTGCGCAGCGTGCCGTTCGACCCGACGGTCGCCCCGGCGGTCAACGGAACGACGGCGACGGTGGTCCCGGCGACCGCCGGCGTGACGTGGTCAACGCCGTCGACCTTCTTCTCCGTGCAGTGACGGTCGACTGTTCGTAACGGAACATCGGTAGATTGTTCACATTGGGCCGGCGACGGATCAGCCGTCGCCGGCCCGCACGACGTGGGGGAGGGGCGTTGGTCGGCGCGGGTGGCAACCGCAGGGGGCTCGTGGTGCGGGTCGTCTTCGCGGTCAAGCGCGGCTGGTACACGCTGCGCTATCCCCGGCTGACGCTGGGTCGGGGCGTGGAGATCCGCGGCCGGATCCGGCTGCGCCGGGGCGTACGGGTGAGCATCGGCGACGGCACCCGGATCAACAAGCTGGTCCGCTTCGCCGGCCCCGGCGAGGTGCGGGTCGGCGCCGACTGCCTGTTGAACGCCACCTGGATCGGCACCTGGACGTCGGTCACGATCGGCGACCGGTGCCTGCTCTCGGACTGCGAGCTGCTGGACAACGACTTCCACAACCTGCCACCCGAACAGCGGCACGACCCGCCCGTCCCGGCGACCCGCGCCCCGATCACGGTCGAGGACAACGTGTGGATCGGGGCGCACGCCCTGGTGCTGAAGGGCGTGCGGATCGGCCGGGACAGTGTCGTGGGCGCCGCCACGGTGGTCCGTACGGACGTGCCGCCGCGGGTCGTGGTCGCCGGAAATCCACAACAGACGGTGAAGAAGTTCCATGACTGATGCTTCCCCCGGTTCCTGGCCCACGGACACCCCCGTCGGTGGTGGCGGCACACCGGGCCGCACCGTCACGCTGACCGACCTGCTCCGCGTCCCGCTGCACCGGATCCGGCTGGTCGGAGCCGTCGCCGCGGTCGGCCTGCTCGCCGCGGTGGGCTACGTGGTGCTCGTCCCCACCGCCGTGACCGCCAGCGCGGTCGTGGCCGTCCGTCCCGTCGTCACCGACGCGTTCACGCCCAGCGGCGCCAACGCCGACCGGGCGGTGAACATGAACGTGGAGAGCGGCATCGCCACGGGCACCGACGTGGTGCAGCGGCTGGCCGACTCGGGCGGGCTGGACCCGCGCGCGGTGCGCGACGCCCTGGAGGTCGAGGTGCCCACGGGCGGGCAGATCCTGCGCTTCGTCTACCAGGCCCCCACCGCCGAGCAGGCGGTCGACGGCGTCAACCTCGCCGCCCAGGCGTACATCGACGTGCGGCGGGCGATGTACGAGAAGCAGCGCGAGGAGATGCTGCGCTCGTACGACGAGAGCATCGCCAAGGTCGCCGCCCAGCAGGCCGCCCTCCAGAAGCGGGTCAACAACGCCCGGGCGGGCACCGTCGACGCCGCGGTGACCGAGCTCACCGGAATCAACAACCAGCTCACCCAGCTCAACGCCGCGCGGACCGAGATCGCCGCGGTCGACGTCAACCCCGGCTGGGTCACCCAGACCGCCGAGCGGGCCCTGGCCTCCTCGGCCGGCAACCGCCCGCTCTACCTGCTCGCCGGCCTGCTCGGCGGGATGCTGCTCGGCGTGGTGCTGGCGTACGCCTGGGAGTCGATGGACCGGCGGATCCGGTCGGTCGACGACGGTCGCGACGCCACCGGGCTGGCGCTGCTCGGCACGGTCCGCAGCCGCCGGTGGCGCGGTGGCCGGGAGGCGGTCGACGCCGACATCCGGTACGTGGCGATGGCCATCGCCGAGCGGGTACGCCAACCCGCCCGGGTGTCCCTGCTGACCGCCCGGGAGGAGGACCCCACGGCCATCACCGCCGGGCTGGCAGTGGCCCTGGCGGCCGTCGGCCGGGAGGTCTTCGTCGCCGACGACAGTGGCCGGGCCGACCGGTTGCGCACCACCGTGCTCGCCGACCGGGAACGGCTGCCCGCCGCGGCGGACCCGTCCCGCCCGGCCCTCCCGAAGCCCCGTCCGGCCGGCTCGCCGGTGGACGGCAAGGGCGCAGGTACGCCGGAGTCGGCGGCGGTCCGCCGCCCGTCCCCGCACCCGATCGGCGCCCGCCCGTCCACCGACCCGGACGCCACGCTGACCCTGCCCCGGGTCACCTCGATGGCGGCCGGCGCAAACGGGAAGGTGGCGAGCACCGACCCGGTGAACGTGGGCGCGGGCAGCGTCCGGTTCGGCACCTGGCGGCAGGGCGCCGACCACAGCCTGGTGCTGTTCAACGCCCCGCCGGCCGAATCCGACGAACGCGGGGTCGCCGTCGCTCGGCAGGGCACCGCGGTCGTGGTGGTCGAGCAGGACCGGACCCGGCAGGGCGACCTGCGCCGGCTCGTGGAGCGGCTGCGTGCCGCCGGGGTCACCCCGCTCGGCTTCGTACTGACCCACAGCGGCCGGGGCTGATCCGTGCCCGTCACCCGCGCGCCGGCGACGACCGAGCCGGGCGGCGGCCCAGGCGGCGACGCCGTACGGCTGCCGCAGCCGCCGGCCCCGCCACGGCTGCCGCTCTGGCCGCTGGCGTTGATGTTCGGCATGGTGCCGGTGTGGTGGCTGGCCGGCGCGTTCTACCTCGGGTGGCCGTTGCTCGGGGCGCTGCTGTTCGCGTTGTTGTTCATCCGGGGGCGGGTGCCGCTGCCCCCGGCCGCCGGGATCTGGCTGCTGTTCCTGACCATCGTGGTGGTCAGCGCCACCCAGCTCCAGACGCCGGCCTCGCTGCTGACGTTCGCCCTGCGGCTCGCCTTCTATCTCACCGCGCTGGTGGTCGGCGTCTACGTCTACGCGGTCACCCGGGAACGCCCCGACCAGGTTGCGGTGCTCGTGCCGCTCTGCGCCTTCTGGTTCGCGCTGGTCGCCCTGGGCTGGCTGGGCGTGCTGGCGCCCCGGTTCGCGCTGACCACCCCGGTGGAGGTGCTGCTGCCGGGCGGGGTGGCGAACACCCCGTTCATCCAGGACATGGTCCATCTCACCACCGCGGAATACAGCGCCCGGTCGCTGAACCCGATCTACCGGCCGGCCGCGCCGTTCGCGTACACCAACAACTACGGCAGCGCGTACGCGATGACGCTGCCCTGCGTGGTGGCCTTCACCATGCTGCGCAAGCGTGGCGTGCTGCGCTGGGCGCTGCTGGCGTCGCTGCCGCTGTCGTTGGCCCCAGCCTTCCTCACGCTCAACCGGGCGATGTTCCTCAGCCTCGGCGCCGGGCTGGCGGTGCTCGGCGTCCGAGCCGCCCTGCGCGGCAACGTCCGGGTGGCCGCGTCGATCGTCGGGGTGGTGGTCACCGGTGGCCTCGTCACCCTGTTCATCCCGGTCACCCAGCTGATCGGCAACCGGGTCGAGTCCAGCGACACCAACACCGACCGGCTGTCGCTCTACGTCGAGGTGATCCGGCGGGTACGGGAGTCGCCCTGGCTCGGTTATGGCGCGCCGGTGAACGTGGACACCGTCAGCGCCGAGGCGCCGATCGGCACCCAGGGGCAGTTGTGGATGGTGCTGTTCAGCCACGGCGTCCCCGCGCTGCTGTGCTTCCTCGCCTGGTTCGTGGCCGCCGCGCTGATCTGCGCCCGGGCCAGCTCCGCCGCCGGGCAGTGGCTGGCCGTGGTGCCGGTCGTCTGCCTGGTGCAGATCCCCTTCTACGGCATGGCCAACCAGAACCTCGCGGTCGCCTTCTTCGCGGTCGCCTTCGCGATGGCGCTCACCGAGCGGGAGAGGGCGGCCCGCCTGCACCGCCCCCGTCTCCCGCGCCCGGAAGCGGTGCCCGCATGACCGCCGCCACCCACCCGCCGGCCGGGCCCCACCCGGCCGCCGAACCGGGCGGATCGGCCCCGGGCCGGTCGCCGGCCACCGCCCCGGCCGGCCCGCCCGCCGACGACACGGAGACGCGGCGCAGCGTCCGCAGCGGCGTGGCCGGGCTGATCGGGGCGGCCACCAGCGGACTTTTCGGCTTCCTGCTCGCGGTCGTCATCACCCGTGGCTACGGCACGGTCGGCTCCGGGGCGTTCTTCGCCGCGATCGGCGTGGTCACCGTCGCCACCGCCGTGTGCACCCTCGGCGCGGAGACCGGGCTGATGTGGGCGCTGCCCCGCCGGCGCCTCGGCGCCCGGGGTGACGCCGCCCGGATGCTCCCGGTGGCGCTGGTCCCGCCGCTGCTGGCGGCGGTCGTCGTCGCCGTGGGCGGGGTGCTCGCCGCCGACAGGCTCGCCCCGAGCCTGTTCGACGGCTCCGGCGTCGACGGCGCGGCCCTGCTGACGGTCAGCTTCGCCGCGGTGCCGGTGGTGGTGGCGATGACGCTGCTGCTCGCCGCGCTGCGCTGCGTGCGCCCGATCCGGGCGTACGTCGGGGTGCAGTTCTTCCTGCTGCCGGTGGCCCGACCGGTGCTGGTCGGCGCGGCGGCCCTGGCCGGCGGGGGCCTGCTGGCCGGCATGACCGGCTGGCTGGTGCCGGCGGCGCTCGCCCTGCTGGCCTGCCTGACGCTGGTGGCCGGCCCGCTCGGCGTCGGCCGGGGCGCGACGCTGCGGCCCGAACCGCAGGACTGGTCGGCGTTCTGGCGATTCGCGCTGCCCCGGGCCGCGTCCGCCGCCATCGACGCCGGCAACATGTGGGTCGGCGTGCTGCTCACGTCGGTGCTCGCCGGGCCGGCCGACGCCGGTGTGTTCGGCGCCGTCGGGCGCTACATCCTCGCCGGCCAACTGGCCATGCAGGGGCTCCGGGTCGCGGTGTCGCCGCAGCTGTCCCGGCTGCTGGGGCGGGGCGACCGGGCTGCGGCGGCGGCCGTGCACCGGCAACTGACCACGTGGGGGCTGGTGCTGTCCTGGCCGGTCTACCTGTTGCTCGCCGTCTTCGGGCTGGCCTTCCTCCAGCTCTTCGGGCCCGAGTTCACCGCCGGCGCCCCCGCGATGACCGTGCTCGCGTTGGCCATGCTGGTCAACACCGGGGTCGGCAACGTGCAGAGCCTGCTGCTGATGGGCGGGCGCAGCGGGCTGCACCTGGTCGCCACGCTGGCCGGGCTGCTCGTCACCGTCTCCCTCGGCCTGTGGCTGATCCCGGCGCACGGCGCGACCGGGGCGGCGCTGGCATGGGCGCTCGGCATCGCCACCGAGAACCTAACTTCGGTCGGCTGTGCCCGGGCCGTCATCGGGGAGCCGCTGGTCGACGCGGCGATGCTGCGCGCCGGGGCGGCCACCGTCGCCGGGGTCGGCGCCGCGGCGGCGGTCGGGGTGCTGGCCGGCGGGCGGGGGATCGGCGGCCTGGCCGTGGCCGTGGCCGTACTGGCTGCCGGCTGCGTCGGCTTGTTGACGTTGCCCCGGGTGCGACGCCGCATCCGGGTGACCATGGTGCAGGTCCGTGGGCGGCAGGAGGCGGCCCCGGCCGCCGCCGGGCCCGCCCCGGAGGAATCGAAGGGCAGGTGAGGTCCGTCGTGTCGTCCATCCGAGACCGGGTGAAGCAGCTCGTACCGACCCAGGTGACAGATCGGGTGCGGGAGTCACTCGTCGAGTACGGGGTGCGTACCAGCGACCGTCGGCCGTTGCCGGACTTCCTCGTCATCGGCACCAAGCGGGGCGGCACCACCTCGCTGTGGAACTACCTCATCCAGCACCCGCTGGTGCCCCGGCTCTTCCCGGCCTGGAACACCAAGTCCGCGCACTACTTCGAGGAGCACTGGCGGCGCGGCGAGCCCTGGTACCGGTCGCACTTCCCGACGCAACGCCAGCGGGAGGCGCTGGAGAAGCGGCACGGCGGGCCGGTACGGGTCGGCGAGGCGGCGCCGCTGTACATGTTCCATCCCCTCGCGGCGCAGCGGGTCGCCGCGCTGATGCCGTCGGTGCGGCTGATCGTGCTGCTGCGCGATCCGGTGGAGCGGGCGTACTCGCACTGGAAGGAGCGGCGGACGCACGGCATCGAGCCGCTGGAGTTCGCCGCCGCGCTGGCCGCCGAGCAGGAACGGACGGCGGGGGAGCGGGAACGGCTGATCGCCGAGCCGGAGCACTTCAGCGAGCCGTACGACTGGTACACCTACCGGGCCCGGGGCCGCTACCTGGAACATCTGGAGCCGTGGCTGGAGCGGTTCGACCGGCAACAGATCCTCTTCCTGCCCAGCGAGGACCTCTACCGCGACGCCCGGTCGACCTATCGCCGGACGCTGGACTTCCTCGGCCTGCCCCCGCACGACCTGCCCGACTTCAAGGTCTACAACGACCGTCGCTCGGCGCCGCTGGAGCCGGCGGTGCGCGCCGAGCTGACCGAGTACTACCGCCCGTACAACGACGCGTTGCGGCAGCGGCTGGGGCTGGAGCTCGACTGGCCGGACCGGGCCCCGTGACGGCGCGGGCCACTGACGCGGCCGACCCCCGGTCGCGGACCGACGGGCTGGGCTGGGTCACCCGGGCCGTGTTCGGCGACGAGCGGATCGCCCTGACCGTGGGCGGCCCGCCGCCGCCCGGGCACCGCGCCGTCGCCCGGTACGCGGTCGTCCCGTCGCTCGCCCGGGCCCGGTTCCTGCTGCCGCTGGGCGCGCCCCGGGCCACGGCTGCCTCGCTGCTGGCGTACAACGCGTTGCGCCCGCCGAAGGTGCGGGCGGTGCGGGCCGCGCTCGGCACGCTGGCGCGGGTCGGTGCGGTCGACCTGGCCCCGTTCCCCCGGCTGACCGTGTCGCTGCCCGAGGGGGTCGCGGCCGACGAGGCGCTGCTGGCCGGGCGACTGGGCGCCGCGCTCGGCGAGGCGGCGGTCCACGCGGCCTGCGGGGTCCGCCCGCCGGATCCGAACCACAAGCCCACCCTGCAACTGTTCGCCCCGGACGGTCGGGCCCTCGGCTACGCGAAGATCGGCTGGAACGGGGCCACCCGTGCACTGGTGACCGCCGAGGCGGCGGCCCTGCGCGAACTGCCCACGGTGACCGGCGCGCCCGACCACCCGGCGGCACCCCGGCTGCTTACCGAGTCGGCCACCGACGGGCAGGCGGTCGCGCTGGTCGAGCCGCTGCCGCCGGCCGTGCGGGGGGTGTCGGCCGGCGAACCGCCGCGGATCGCGGCGCTGCTGGCGGTGGCCCGCCGGGGCCGCCCACCGGCACCACCGCGTCCCCTGGCCGGGTCGGCGTTCCTGGCCCGGCTCGCCGCCGAGGCCGGACGTGCCGCCGCCAACGTACCGGACGGGGCCCGGGCGGTCGCCGCCGTGGCCGCTCTGACCAGCCGGCACGGCGACACGGCCGTCGAGTTCGGGCACTGGCACGGCGACTGGGTGCCCTGGAACCTCGGCGTGCACGCCGGGCGTCTCGTCGCCTGGGACTGGGAACACAGCGCACCGGACGTGCCGCTCGGCTTCGACCTGGCGCACGACGCGTTCCAGCGGGCCCTGGTGCTGCGCGGCGAGCCGGCCTCGGCGGCGGCGCGGGCCGTCGACGCCCACCTCGACCGGTACGGCGCCGAGCTGGGGCTCGGGCCGGCGCCCCGGCGGCTGGTGACCGACGCCTACCTGCTGGAGATGTGGCTGCGCACCTGGCGGCTCGCCGACGCCGGCGCGGGCTGGAACGCCGCGCTGCATCCCGCCCTGCTGGACGTCATCGAGAAACGACATAGCGGCTGATCCGCCGAAATCACCGGAGCCTGCGGTCCGCCGTCCACTCCGGAAAGTGACGGAAGAACTCCAGGTCGTAACGACCGTCGATGTCGGCGGCCGGCGCGACACGCCCGATCCGCCACCCGCGGAGATCTACCAGTCGTCCGGTCGCCCTATTTGACGGCCGCAGGACGTGTGATCTGCTGTCGGGTGGCGGCCACCGAACATCCAAGCGAACTTGTGGGGAGTCGCGTGGGAACGACAACCGAGGATGCCGGCGCGCCCGGGGTTCTGCTCCTGGTGGGCTCCAGCGGTGGCCATCTGGCCCAACTGCTCGCCCTACGCCCGTGGTACGAACGCTGGCCTCGATGCTGGGTCACCTTCGACACACCCGAGGCGCTCTCGCTGCTCGCCGGCGAGGACCTGATCCCGGCGCACCACCCGACCACCCGCAACGTGCCGAACCTGCTGCGCAACGCCGTCCTCGCCTGGCGGGTGCTGCGGTCGCGCCGGGTCGCCGCGGTGGTGACCACCGGCGCCGGGGTGGCCGTCCCGTTCGTGGTGCTCGCCCGGCTGCGGCGCGTGCCGACCGTCTACATCGAGGTGTACGACCGGATCGACACCCCGACCCTGACCGCCCGGCTCTGCCGGCCGTTCCTCTCCGCGATGCTCGTGCAGTGGGACGAGCAGCGCCGGCAGTACCCGGAGGCCACCGTCGTGGGGACCCTGTTGTGAGCGCCGAGAGCACCGGAACCGCCCCCGTGCACCGGGTCGCCCCCGGCCGGCCCCGGCCGGCGCCCGCCAACCGGCTGCCCCAGCCGCGCGACTCCGGCGACCTCGCCCGGGCCCGGCTGCTGGTCGCCGTCGGCACCGACAAGCATCCGTTCGACCGCCTGGTCGGCTGGCTGGAGGAATGGCACCCCGCCCTCGCCGAGGACGTCGGGCTGACCGTCCAGCACGGACACACCCGGGTCCCCGGGGTGCCCGGGGCGGTGGCCTTCCTCGGCCACGACGAGCTCCAGACCGCGATGGCCGAGGCCGACCTGGTGGTCTGCCACGGCGGCCCGGCCACCATCCTGGAGGCCCGACGGCACGGTCACCTGCCGATCGTCGTCCCACGGGACCCGGCCCGGGGCGAGCACGTCGACGACCACCAGCAGCTGTTCGCCCGTCGCCTGGGCGCGGCCGGCATGGTGGCGCTGGCCGAGACCCGGGAGGCGCTGTTCGAGGCGCTGACCGCCGGCCTCGCCGACCCGTCCCGGTTCGCCGTCGCGGCCGACCCGGACGCGTCGCGAGCACGCCGCGCGGCGGTCGAGCAGGTGGGGCGGATCGTGGAGGACCTGGTGGCCGCGTCGACCGGACGGCGGCAGCGGACGAGGTGGCGGCCGTGGGCACGGCCGGACCGGAACGGAGAGCGGCGATGACCGAACACCCGAGCGTGAGCGCGGTGGTGCCCACCCGGGACCGTCCGGAGCTGCTCCGGGCCGCCGTACGCGCCATCCTCGACCAGGACCACCCCGGCACGATCGAGGTGGTGGTGGTGTACGACCAGTCCGAGCCGGACGCTTCGCTGGCCGAGCTGTCCCGCCCGGACCGGCTGGTCCGGGTGATCCGCAACGAGCGTGCCCCCGGCCTGGCCGGTGCCCGCAACTCCGGGGTGCTGGCCGCCACCGGTGAGCTCGTCGCATTCTGCGACGACGACGACGAGTGGCTGCCCGGCAAGCTGCGGGCCCAGGTCGAGGCGCTCGCCGCCCACCCCGAGGCGGAGTTCGTCAGCTGCGGGATCCGGGTCAGCTACGACGGGCACACCGTCGACCGGGCGTTGCCGAAGGACTCGGTCACCCTGGCCGACCTGCTGCGGGACCGGATGACGGAGCTGCACCCGTCGACCTTCCTGATCCGCGCCGCCGCGCTGCGCGACGGGTTCGGGCTGGTCGACGAGGAGATCCCGGGCAGCTACGCGGAGGACTACGAGTTCCTGCTCCGGGCCGCCCGCAGCGCGCCGTTGCGCAACCTGCGCACGCCGTACGTGCTGGTGCGCTGGCACAAGCGGTCCTACTTCGCGCAGCGCTGGGACACCATCTCCGAGGCGTTGCAGTGGCTGCTGGAGCGTTACCCCGAGTTCGGCACCCAGCCCGCCGGCGAGGCGCGGGTCACCGGGCAGATCGCCTTCGCCCGGGCCGCGTCCGGCGATCGGCGGGGCGCGATGCGCTGGGCCCGGCACACCATCCGGCGTAACCCGCGCGAGCCGCGGGCGTACCTGGCCCTCGCCGTGGCCGGGCGGGTGATCCGCGCCGACGCGGTACTGCGCACCCTGCACAAGCGGGGCCGGGGCATCTGAGCCCCGCGCCGCCCGGGTCCGGTTCCGGCGTGTACCGGACCGGCCCCGGGCGGCGCGGGTCCCACCGGCGGGTCGGGTCCGGGCGGCGGCCGGGCGAGCGCCACCCGGAACCGCCGCGGCCGAGGCCCCCGGTGAGCCGTGTCGCGTCCGCAGGGCGGGACGAGGCGGGCACCGCACGCCGGTGGGCACCGGGCGTGACAGACTGACCGCTGTGTTGCGCTGGTTGACTGCAGGGGAATCGCACGGACCCGCCCTCGTCGCGATGCTGGAGGGCGTACCCGCCGGCGTCGAGGTGACCACCGGGGAGATCGCCGGTGAGCTGGCCCGGCGGCGGCTCGGCTACGGCCGGGGCGCGCGGATGGCGTTCGAACAGGACGAGGTCGAGATCATCGGCGGGCTCCGGCACGGGGTGACGCTCGGCAGCCCGGTCGCGATCCGCGTCGGCAACTCCGAGTGGCCCAAGTGGCGCACCGTCATGGCCGCCGACCCGGTCGACGAGGAGGAGCTGGCCCGCCAGGCCCGCAACGCGCCGCTCACCCGCCCCCGTCCGGGCCACGCCGACCTGGCCGGCATGCAGAAGTACGGCCACACCGACGCGCGGCCGATCCTGGAACGGGCCAGCGCGCGGGAGACCGCTGCCCGGGTCGCCGTCGGCACGGTCGCCAAGGCGCTGGTCCGGCAGGCGCTCGGCATCGAGATCGTCTCCCACGTGGTGGAGCTGGGCCCGGTCGCGGTCAAGCCGGGGCTCCGTCCGACGCCCACCGACGCCGCCCGCATCGACGCCGACCCGCTGCGCTGCCTCGACCCCGAGGTCAGCGCCCGGATGGTCGCCGAGGTCGACGCCGCGAAGAAGGCCGCCGACACCCTGGGCGGCGTGGTCGAGGTGCTGGCGTACGGGGTGCCGCCGGGCCTGGGCAGCCACGTCCAGTGGGACCGCAAGCTCGACGCCCGGCTCGCGACCGCCCTGATGTCGATCCAGGCCATCAAGGGCGTGGAGATCGGGGACGGTTGGCAGCAGGCGCGCTCCCGGGGCTCCGAGGCGCACGACGAGATCATTCCCACCGCGACCGGCGTGCGTCGGGTCACCGACCGGGCCGGCGGGCTGGAGGGCGGCATCACCACCGGCGAGCCGCTGCGGGTGAAGGCCGCGATGAAGCCGATCTCGTCGCTGAGCCGGGCCCTGGCGACGGTGGACGTCACCACCGGCGAGCCGGCCACCGCGATCAACCAACGCTCGGACGTCTGCGCGGTGCCCGCCGCCGCCGTCGTCGCCGAGGCGATGGTGGCGCTGGTGCTCGCCGAGGCCGCCACCGAGAAGTTCGGCGGCGACTCGGTCGCCGAGATCCGCCGCAACCTGGCCGGTTACCTCGACGCGCTGGTGATCCGGTGAGCGCGGGCCAGCGGCCAGAGCGTGTGGCAGCCCGCCGGCCGGGACGCGCTGCCGACCGGCGGTGCCGCTGATGGCGCCGGTCTGCGTACTGGTCGGGGCGCCCGGCTCCGGCAAGACCACCGTCGGGCTGGCGCTCGCGGAGCTGCTCGGCGTGGAGTTCCGCGACACCGACCTGGACATCGTGCGGCAGGCGGGCAAGCCGATCTCGGAGATCTTCATCGACGAGGGTGAGGACCACTTCCGTACCCTCGAACGGGCGGCGGTGGCGGCGGGGCTGGCCTCGTGCGGGGGCGTGCTCGCCCTCGGCGGCGGCGCGGTCCTCGCCGAGGAGAACCGCGCGGCCCTGGTCGGGCACGCCGTGGTGTACCTCTCCGTCGACCTGTCCGACGCCGTGAAGCGGGTGGGGCTCGGCGCGGGCCGTCCACTGCTGGCGATCAACCCCCGGGCGACGCTGAAGTATCTGCTGGACCAGCGCCGCCCGCTCTACGCCGAGGTGGCCACCGCGACGGTCGTCACCGACGGACGGTCCCCGGCGGAGATCGCCGCCGAGATAGTCGCGCTGCTGAAGCGCTGAGCCGGGATGCCGGCGTGCGCGGTCCGGGCACGCCGCGTTCCGCCGGCCGTCAGTCGCGGGCGATCCGGTCGAGCACGTCGGCCAGGCCCTTCGGCTCGCTGAGCATCGGCCAGTGCCCGGTGGGCAGCGCGTGCAGCTGACCGCCGGCCAGCCCGGCGAAGAACGGGTGGCCCTGCGCGATCATGCCCTCGACCACCTCGATCGGGAAGGTGCTGGCCACCAGGGCCGTCGGCACCGCGCGCCCACCGGTGCGGCGGACCGGGTCGGTGGCGGCGCGCAGCGGGTGGGCGGTGGCGCGTTGCCGCAGCAGTGCGAGCGCGGCGGAATCCAGCCCGGCCAGGTTCTCCGGGTCCGCCGCCGGGTCGAACGGGGGCGGCGGTAGCAGGTGCCCGGCGCCGATCTCGGCGCGCAGCCGCTCCTGCTCCTCCGGCGGGTTGCTGTCGAACTGCGACATGCCGTCCGGCATCGGCCCGCTCTCCACGTAGACCACCCGGGCGATCCGGTCCGGGACGCGGTCCGCGGCCTGGGTCACCGGCAGCCCGCCGCCGGAGTGCCCCACCAACACCACGTCGTGCAGGTCCTCCACCTCGATCAACCGGACGATGTCGGTGGTGTGCGTCTCCAGGCCCACCTCCGGCCCGGCGAGGTGGGCGCGCTCGGCCACTCCGGTCAGCGTCACCGGGTGGGCCTCGTGGCCCTGCCCGCGCAGCGCCGCGGTCACCTCGCGCCACGCCCAACCGCCCAGCCAGAAACCCGGAACCAGCACGAACGTCGCCATCTGCGACCTCCCTCTCTCGTCGTCCGGAGCCACCGTACGATTGAATCAGGACGCTTTCCGCCCGCTTTTAGGAATGGCCCGTGTCACATCCCGCCGCCCGGGTGCTCGGCATGCTCGAACTGCTCCAGAGCCATCACCGGCTCACCGGGGCGGAGCTGGCCCGCCGGCTCGGGGTGGACGGGCGCACCGTGCGCCGCTACGCCACGACCCTGGCCGAGCTGGGCATCCCGGTGACCGCCGAGCGGGGCCGCGACGGCGGCTACCGGTTGGGCCCCGGCTACAAGCTGCCACCGCTGATGCTCACCGACGACGAGGCCGTCGCCGTGCTGCTCGGTCTGGTCGCCGCCGAGCGGCTCGGGTTGGGCACCGAGGAGCCGGCGACCGCGACCGCCCTGGCCAAGATCCGCCGGGTGCTCCCACCCCCGCTGGCCGACCGCCTCGCCGCCGTGCAGGAGCACCTCGGCTTCACCCTGCGCCGCTCCACGTCGCAGGCCCGACCCGCGACCGGAACGCTGCTCACCTTCGGGGCAGCCACCCGGCAGCGGCGCCGGGTGCGGCTGGAGCACCGTTCCTTCTCGGGCGCGGCGACCCGCCGGGAACTCGACCCGTACGGGCTGGTCTTCCACGCCGGTCGGTGGTACGTCACCGGCCACGACCACCTGCGCGGGGAGATGCGCACGTTCCGGCTGGACCGGATCGGCGCGGTGGAACAGGGGGAGGAGACCTTCACCGCGCCCGACGGCTTCGACGCGGTGGCCCAGGTGACCCGCTCGCTGGCCCGCGTGCCGTACGCCCACGACGTCGAGGTGCTGCTGGAGACTGATCTGGTCGCCGCCCGACGCCGCGTCCCGCCGAGCGTGGCCGAGCTGACCACGACCGCCGGCGGCGTGCTGCTGCGCGCCCGCGCGGAGAACCTGGACGGGATGGCCCAACTGCTTTCGGGGCTGGGCTGGCCGTTCACCGTCCTGCGTCCCGACGCGCTGCGCGACGAGGTCGCCGAGCACGCCCGCCGGCTGACCGGCTGGGCGGCGCGGGTGTCCGGGTGACCGGGGTGGCCACGAAGTGGACAGGTCCCGCCCGGGACAGGGCGGCTGGACTAGGCTGCCGGCGATGGACGAGGTGACCCGGATCCCGGTCGGCGGCGAGCGCCCGTACGACGTGCTGGTGGGACGCGACCTGCTCGACGCGCTGCCCGGCCTGCTGCCCGACGCGACCCGGGTGGCGGTGCTGCACGCGCGCCCGCTCAAGGAGTTGGCCGACGCGATCGGCGGGCGGCTGCGCGCGGCCGGCGTCGCGCCGCTGCTGATCGAGGTGCCGGACGCCGAGGCGGGCAAGCACATCGACGTCGCGGCGACCTGCTGGGACCGGCTGGGCGAGGCCGGCTTCACCCGTACCGACGCGGTGGTGGGTGTCGGCGGCGGCGCGGTGACCGACCTGGCCGGCTTCGTCGCGGCCTGCTGGCTACGTGGGGTGCGCTGGGTGCCGGTGGCGACCTCGCTGCTGGGCATGGTCGACGCTGCGGTGGGTGGCAAGACCGGGATCAACACCGCCACCGGCAAGAACCTGGTCGGGGCGTTCCATCCGCCGGTCGGCGTCCTCGCCGACCTGGCGACGCTGGACAGCCTCCCGCAGACCGACCTTGCCGCCGGCCTGGCCGAGGTGGTCAAGTGCGGCTTCATCGCCGACCCGGTGATCCTCGACCTGGTGGAACGGGACCGGGCCGCGGCCACCGACCCGACCGGGCCGGTGACCCGCGAGCTGATCGAGCGGGCGATCCGGGTGAAGTCCGACGTGGTCTCGGGCGACCTGCGCGAGGCGGGCGTGCGGGAGGTGCTCAACTACGGCCACACCCTGGCCCACGCCATCGAGAAGGCGGAGGGCTACCGCTGGCGGCACGGCCACGCGGTGTCGGTCGGCGTCGTCTACGCCGGTGAGCTGGCCCGGCTGGCCGGCAGGCTGGACGCCCCCACCGCCGAGCGGCACCGCACGGCCATGGCGGCGCTCGGCCTGCCCACCAGCTACCCGGCCGAGGCCTGGCCGGGACTGCTCGCCACGATGCGGGTGGACAAGAAGGCCCGGGGCAGCCAGCTGCGTTTCGTCGTGCTGGACGGGCTGGCCCGGCCGGCGATCCTGGAGGGCCCGGACGACGAGTTGCTGGCGGCGGCCTACCGCAAGGTGGCCGCATGAAGGTCCACGTGCTCAACGGCCCGAACCTCGGCCGGCTCGGCACCCGACAGCCGGACGTCTACGGGGCGACCAGCTACGCGGACCTGGTGACGCTCTGCGAGTCGACCGGGCGGGAGCTCGGCCTGGACGTGACGGTCCGGCAGACCGACGCCGAGCACGAGCTGCTGGGATGGCTGCACACCGCCGCCGACGAGGGCGCCGCCGTGGTGCTCAACCCGGCCGCCTGGTCACACTATTCGTACGCGGTCCGGGACGCCTGCGCCATGCTGCGTGGGCCGCTGGTCGAGGTGCACATCTCCAACATCCACGCCCGCGAGGAGTTCCGGCACCACTCGGTGGTGTCGGCGGTGGCGACCGGGGTGATCTGCGGCCTCGGCGTCGACGGTTACCGCCTGGCCCTGCACCATCTGGCCGCCCGCTCCCGCTGACGTCGGGAGCGGCGGTGGAAACGTCGCGGACAGCGGCGGGCAGCGGCGTTCGGCGCAACTAGTAGACTTGCCAGGTCTGTCCGCCAATTGATGATCAAGGCAGGAAATGGCCACCACCAACGACCTGAAGAACGGCCTGGTACTCAACCTCGACGGAGGGCTCTGGTCCGTCGTTGAGTTCCAGCACGTCAAGCCCGGTAAGGGTGGTGCGTTCGTGCGTACCACGCTGAAGAACGTGCTGTCCGGCAAGGTGGTCGACAAGACCTTCAACGCGGGCACCAAGGTCGAGACCGCGACCGTGGACAAGCGCACCATGCAATACCTGTACGCCGACGGCGACGACTACGTCTTCATGGACCTGGAGACGTTCGACCAGATCACCGTGCCGGGCGCCACCGTCGGTGAGGCGGCGAACTACCTGCTGCCCGAAGCCGAGGCGACCGTGGCCACCCACGAGGGCCTCCCGCTCTACATCGAGCTGGCGACCAGCGTCGTGCTGGAGGTCACCTACACCGAGCCGGGCCTGCAGGGCGACCGGTCCACCGGTGGCAACAAGCCGGCCACCGTCGAGACCGGCGCGACCGTGCAGGTGCCGCTCTTCATCACCACCGGCGAGAAGATCAAGGTCGACACCCGCGACGGCCGTTACCTCGGCCGCGCCTGATGGCCGAGGGCCCCAAGCAGCAGATGCCGGCGCGCCGCAAGGCGCGCAAGCGGGCGCTGGACGTGCTCTTCGAGGCCGACCTACGGGACCGCCCGCCGGTCGAGGTGCTCGCCGGCTACATCGAGCGGATCGAAAAACCCCGCCCCGAGCACCTGGGATACGCGGTGGGCCTGGTCGAGGGTGTCGCCGCCCACCTCGACCGGATCGACGAGGTGATCGCCAGCTACGCCGAGGGGTGGACGCTGGAGCGGATGCCGGCGGTCGACCGTAACCTCGCCCGGATCGCGGTCTACGAGCTGCTCTACGTCGACGAGATCGACGATGCGGTGGCCATCAGTGAGGCCGTCGAACTGGCCCGGCAGATGTCGACCGACGACTCGCCGCGCTTCCTCAACGGCATCCTCGGCCGCATCGCCGAGTACGCCACCCGCTGACGCGGCACACGTCACACCCGACGTGGGTCACACCCGGCGGGGTGACGGCGGGTGGGGACGCGACACGAACGACGACGAAAGGGCCCGTGCCGGACGGCACGGGCCCTTTCGCGGTCGAGGTCAGCTGGCGAAGAACGCCCGCGGGTCGGCGACCAGCACACCGTGCTCGGTGAGCCGCTCGATCAGGCCGGACGGCGAGGCGTCGTAGACGATGGCGAGGGCGCGCAGGTCGTCGGCGCGGATGGAGAGCACGCGGCCGTTGTAGTCACCGCGTTGCTGCTGGATGGCGCGGGCGTACCGGGCGACGTAGGCCAGCTCCTCGGAGGCCTCGTCGTACAGCCGCTCCAGGTCGAGGACGATCTTGCTGGTGGGCTCGTGACGAACCCCGCTGCCGTCGGGCAGCAGCTCCGAGACGGGTACGCGGTAGAAGTCGGCCAGCTCAGCCAGGCGCGACACCGTGACGGCGCGGTCGCCACGCTCGTAGGAGCCGACCACCACCGCCTTCCACCGCCCGTTCGACTTCTCCTCCACACCCTGCAGGGACAGGCCCTGCTGTTGGCGGATGGAGCGCAGGCGGGCGCCCAGAGACTTGGCGTATTCAGAGGGCATTAAACACTCCCAGTGCTGCTCGGGGTTCTCCCAGGGTCGCTACGGAGCGTGACGGTACGGGGATTGGTACAACTGGTCAAGTGGTCGTGACCTTACCGTTGGGATCATCGGGGAAGTTGTCACCATTTCGCCGGGCTGACCAGGGGGTCAGCAGCCGGCGGCGTTCCTGCCGGTGACCACTGGTAACGTGGCAGGAAGCCCCGGTCCAGGCCGTTCGCGGTCCGGTGCCGGCATCCGACGTCCTTTAACGACCCGTCCCGTGAGGCGGGGAAGGAGGTCCGCCGTGGCCTACCCACCGACTGTGCAGTCGCCGTCGCCGCGACAACCCTCGGTGAAGGTGATCCTCGCCAGCGCCGATGTTCAGCGCGTGGTCGACCGCATCGCCCACCAGATCCTGGAGAAGACCCAGGGTGCCGAGAACACCGTGCTGCTCGGCATCCCCACCCGGGGCGCCCCGCTCGCGAGGCGGCTGGCCGCCAGGATCAGCACCTTCGAGGACGTGACCGTCCCGGTCGGCGTGCTCGACATCACCCTCTACCGCGACGACCTGCGCCGGCACGCCACCCGCGCGGTCGGGCCGACCCAGGTGCCGCCCGGCGGCATCGACGGCAGGCGGGTCATCCTGGTCGACGACGTGCTCTTCTCCGGCCGTACGGTGCGGGCCGCGCTCGACGCGCTCAACGACGTCGGGCGGCCGGCGTCCGTCCAGCTCGCCGTCCTGGTCGACCGCGGACACCGCGAGCTGCCGATCCGCGCCGACTACGTCGGCAAGAACATCCCGACCTCCCTCGCCGAGAGCGTGAAGGTCACCCTCGCGGAGACCGACGGCACCGACGAGGTCAAGTTGTACGGGGGTACCCGGTGAGCGCGAGGAGTGCAGCGGAGCGGAGCCCCGCAGTCGCGAACGAAAGGCAGGCCCCGGTGAGCGCGAGGAGTGCAGCGCAGCGGAGCCCCGCAGTCGCGAACGAAAGGCGGACACAGTGATCAGGCACCTGCTCTCCGGCGCCGACCTGGACGCCGCCACCGCCACCGCGATCCTGGACACGGCCGCCGAGATGGCCACCGTCGCCGGCCGGGAGATCAAGAAGCTGCCCGCGCTGCGCGGGCGCACCGTGGTCAACCTCTTCTACGAGGACTCCACCCGGACCCGGATCTCCTTCGAGGCGGCGGCGAAGCGGCTCAGCGCCGATGTGATCAACTTTTCGGCCAAGGGCTCCAGCGTGACCAAGGGTGAGAGCCTGAAGGACACCGCGCTGACCCTCCAGGCGATGGGGGCCGACGCGGTGGTCGTCCGGCACCCGGCCTCCGGCGCCCCGCACCGGCTCGCCGACTGGGTCGACGGCTCGGTGGTCAACGCCGGCGACGGCACCCACGAACACCCGACCCAGGCGCTGCTCGACGCGTACACGATGCGCTCCCGGCTGGGCCGGCTGGCCGGCCTGTCGGTCGCGGTCGTCGGGGACGTCCTGCACAGCCGGGTGGCCCGCTCCAACGTGCTGTTGCTCTCCACGCTCGGCGCCAAGGTGACCCTGGTCGGACCGCCGACCCTGATCCCCGTCCACATCGCGCAGGCGCTCGCGCCCGGCACCGACGTCTCCTACGACCTCGACGCGGTACTGCCGCAGTCGGACGTGGTGATGATGCTGCGGGTGCAGCGGGAGCGGATGAACGACTCCTACTTCCCGTCCGCCCGCGAGTACGCCCGCCGCTACGGCCTGGACGGCCCGCGGATGCGCCGGCTGCCCGAGCACGCGATCGTCATGCACCCCGGCCCGATGAACCGGGGGATGGAGATCACGCCCGAGGTCGCCGACTCGCCCCGCTCCACCATCGTCGAACAGGTCGCCAACGGGGTCTCCGTGCGGATGGCCGTCCTCTACCTGCTGCTCGGGGGTAACAACCGGTGAGCTCATACCTGATCTCCAACGTCAGCGTCGTCGGCGCCGCGCCGACCGACGTGCTGATCCGCGACGGCGTCGTCGCCGCCGTCGGTGCCGGACTGGCCGCGCCGGACGCGACCGTCGTCGACGGCACCGGGCTGGTCGCCCTGCCCGGCCTGGTCGACCTGCACACCCACCTGCGTGAGCCCGGCCGGGAGGACGCCGAGACCGTCGAGTCGGGGTCCCGGGCGGCGGCACTCGGCGGCTACACCGCGGTCTGCGCGATGGCCAACACCTCGCCGGTGGCCGACACCGCCGGCGTCGTCGAGCAGGTCTGGCGGCTCGGCCGGGAGGCCGGGCTGGTGGACGTGCAGCCGATCGGGGCGGTCACCGTCGGCCTGGCCGGCGAGCGCCTCGCCGAGTTGGGTGCGATGGCCGACTCGGCGGCCCGGGTGCGGATCTTCTCCGACGACGGGTACTGCGTCGCCGACCCGATGCTGATGCGCCGGGCGCTGGAGTACGTGAAGGCGTTCGACGGGACCATCGCCCAGCACGCCGAGGAGCCCCGGCTCACCGAGGGCGCGCAGATGCACGAGGGCGAGGTCTCGACCCGGCTCGGCCTGACCGGCTGGCCGGCGGTCGCCGAGGAGGCGATCATCGCCCGGGACGTGCTGCTCGCCGAGCACGTCGGCAGCCGGCTGCACGTGTGCCACGTCTCCACCGCCGGCAGCGTCGAGGTGCTGCGCCAGGCCAAGGCCCGGGGCGTCCGGGTCACCGCCGAGGTCACCCCGCACCACCTGCTGCTCACCGATTCCCGGGCGGAGACCTACGACCCGGTCTACAAGGTCAACCCGCCGCTGCGCACCGCGACCGACATCGCCGCGCTGCGGGCGGCCCTGGTCGAGGGCGTGATCGACATCGTCGCCACCGACCACGCCCCGCACGCGGTGGAGGACAAGGAGTGCGAGTGGGCGTACGCCCGGCCTGGCATGCTCGGCCTGGAGACGGCGCTGTCGATCGCCCTCGACGTGCTGGGCCCACGGTGGGACCTGATCGCCGAGCGGATGTCGCGCACCCCGGCCCGGATCGCCGGGCTGGAGGAGCACGGCCTCGACCCCGCTCCCGGCGTGCCGGCCAACCTGACCCTGGTCGACCCGGCCGCCCGCCGCACCATCGAGCCGGCGGAAATGGCCAGTCGTAGCCGCAACACCCCGTACGCCCGCATGACGCTGCCAGGTCGCATCGTGGCGACCTTCCTGCGCGGCGAGCCGACGGTCCTGGACGGAAAGGCTCTCAAGTGACCCGCAGACAATCGGCGATCCTCGTCCTGGAGGACGGGCGGACGTTCCACGGCGAGGCGTACGGCAGCGTCGGGGAGACCTTCGGCGAGGCGGTCTTCAACACCGGCATGACCGGCTATCAGGAGACGTTGACCGACCCGTCCTACCACCGCCAGGTGGTGGTGCAGACCGCCCCGCACATCGGCAACACCGGCGTCAACGGCGAGGACGACGAGTCGGGCCGGATCTGGGTCGCCGGCTACGTGGTCCGCGACCCGGCCCGGATCGGCTCGAACTGGCGGGCCACCGGCGGGCTGGAGGAGCGGCTGGCCGCCGAGGGCGTGGTCGGCATCAGCGGCGTGGACACCCGGGCGCTGACCCGGCACCTGCGTGAGCGCGGCGCCATGCGGGTCGGCATCTCCAGCGTCGAGACCGACCCCCGGGCGCTGCTGGCCCGGGTGCGGCAGTCCCCGGAGATGGTCGGCGCGGACCTCTCCGCCGAGGTCACCACCGCGAAGCCCTACGTGGTGCAGGCCGTCGGTGCGCACCGGTTCACGGTCGCCGCGCTGGACCTGGGCATCAAGCGCAACGTCCCGCGCCGGCTCGCCGCCCGGGGGGTCACCACCCACGTGCTCCCGGCCAACTCCACCATCGACGACCTGCTCGCCACCGGTGCGGACGCGATCTTCTTCTCGCCCGGCCCGGGCGACCCGGCAACCGCCGACGGGCCGGTGGCCCTGGCCCGGGAGGTGCTACGCCGTAGGGTGCCGCTGTTCGGCATCTGCTTCGGCAGCCAGATCCTCGGCCGGGCGCTGGGCTTCGGCACGTACAAGCTCGGCTACGGCCACCGGGGGATCAACCAGCCGGTGCTCGACCGGGTCACCGGCAAGGTCGAGGTGACCAGCCACAACCACGGCTTCGCGGTCGAGGTCCCGGGCGCCGTGGCCGGCGCGGTCGTACCCGACCAGGTGATCGAGACCGAGTTCGGTGGCGTCCAGGTGTCACACGTCTGCCTCAATGACAACGTGGTCGAGGGGCTGCGGGCGAGGGACGTGCCCGCCTTCACCGTCCAGTACCACCCGGAGGCGGCAGCCGGTCCGCACGACGCGGACTACCTCTTCGACCGCTTCGCGGAGCTGATCGAGGGCCGGACCGAGAGCGAGGGGCGCACAGATGCCTAAGCGGACCGATCTCAAGCACATCCTGGTGATCGGCTCCGGGCCGATCGTGATCGGGCAGGCCTGCGAGTTCGACTACTCCGGCACCCAGGCCTGCCGGGTGTTGCGTGCCGAGGGGATCCGGGTCAGCCTGGTCAACTCGAACCCGGCGACGATCATGACCGATCCCGAGTTCGCCGACGCCACGTACGTCGAGCCGATCACCCCGGAGTTCGTCGAGCTGGTGATCGCCAAGGAGCGCCCCGACGCGATCCTGCCGACCCTCGGCGGGCAGACCGCGCTGAACACCGCCGTCGCCCTGCACGAGGCCGGCGTGCTCGACAAGTACGGCGTGGAGCTGATCGGCGCCAACATCGAGGCGATCAACCGCGGCGAGGACCGGCAGCTGTTCAAGGACATCGTCGCCAAGGCCGGCGTACGCCTGGGTCTCGACGACCCGGCGGGCCTGGTGCCCCGCTCCCGGGTCTGCCACTCGATGGCGGAGGTCGAGGACACGGCCGCCGAGCTGGGCCTGCCGGTGGTGATCCGGCCGTCGTTCACCATGGGCGGCCTGGGCTCCGGCATGGCGCACACGCCGGAGGACCTGGCCCGCATCGCCGGCGACGGACTGTCGGCCAGCCCGGTGCACGAGGTCCTCATCGAGGAGAGCGTGCTCGGCTGGAAGGAGTACGAGCTCGAACTGATGCGCGACCGGCACGACAACGTCGTGGTGGTCTGCTCGATCGAGAACGTCGACCCGATGGGCGTGCACACCGGCGACAGCGTCACCGTCGCCCCGGCCATGACGCTCACCGACCGTGAGTACCAGCAACTGCGCGACCTGGGCATCGCGGTACTGCGTGAGGTCGGGGTGGACACCGGCGGCTGCAACATCCAGTTCGCCGTCAACCCGGCCGACGGCCGGATCGTGGTGATCGAGATGAACCCCCGGGTGTCCCGGTCGTCGGCGTTGGCCTCCAAGGCCACCGGCTTCCCGATCGCGAAGATCGCCGCGAAGCTGGCCATCGGCTACACGCTCGACGAGATCCCCAACGACATCACCCTGAAGACCCCGGCGGCGTTCGAGCCGACCCTGGACTACGTGGTGGTGAAGATCCCCCGGTTCGCGTTCGAGAAGTTCCCGGGCGCCGATCCGGAGCTGACCACCACGATGAAGTCCGTCGGCGAGGCGATGAGCCTGGGCCGCAACTTCAGCGAGGCGCTGAACAAGGCGATGCGCTCGATGGAGACGAAGGCAGCCGGGTTCTGGACCGTGCCGGACTCGGTCGTCGCCGCCGCTACGGGCGTCGACCCGGCCGGAGTGACGAAGGAGAACACCCTCGCCGCGCTGCGGATGCCGCACGACGGCCGGCTCTACACCGTCGAGCGGGCGCTGCGGCTGGGCGCGTCGGTCGCCGAGGTCACCGCCGCGTCCGGCGGGATCGACCCCTGGTTCGTGGACCAGATCGCGGCCCTCGTCGAGCTGCGCGCGGAGATCGTGGACGCCCCGGTGCTCGACGCCGAGCTGCTGCGCCGGGCCAAGCGGGCCGGCCTGTCGGACCGGCAGCTGGCCGCGCTACGTCCGGAGCTGGCCGCCGAGGACGGTGTACGGACGCTGCGGCACCGCCTCGACGTCCGTCCGGTCTACAAGACGGTGGACACCTGCGCCGCCGAGTTCGAGGCGACCACGCCCTACCACTACTCGACGTACGACCAGGAGACGGAGGTCGTGCCGTCGGCCCGGCCGAAGGTGCTGATCCTGGGTTCCGGGCCGAACCGGATCGGCCAGGGCATCGAGTTCGACTACTCCTGCGTGCACGCCGTTCAAGCGCTGCGAAGCGCGCCCCTCGGCGGCGCGGCCGGTTCCGGCTACGAGACCGTGATGGTCAACTGCAACCCGGAGACCGTCTCCACCGACTACGACACCGCCGACCGGCTCTACTTCGAGCCGCTCACCTTCGAGGACGTGCTGGAGGTCTGGCACGCGGAGGACTCCTCCGGCAGGGCGGCCGGCGGGCCGGGCGTGGTCGGGGTGATCGTCCAGCTCGGCGGGCAGACCCCGCTGGGCCTGGCGCAGCGGTTGAAGGACGCGGGCGTGCCGATCGTCGGCACCTCCCCGGAGTCGATCCACCTGGCCGAGGAGCGGGGCGCGTTCGGGGCGGTGCTGGCCCGGGCCGGGCTGCGCGCCCCGGCGCACGGCATGGCGACCTCGTACGACGAGGCGAAGGCGATCGCCGACGAGATCGGCTACCCGGTGCTGGTCCGGCCGTCGTACGTGCTGGGCGGGCGGGGCATGGAGATCGTCTACGACGACCCCACGCTGCGTGGCTACATCGGGCGGGCCACCGAGATCTCCCCGGACCATCCGGTGCTGGTGGACCGGTTCCTCGACGACGCCATCGAGATCGACGTGGACGCGCTCTGCGACGCCGACGGCGAGGTCTATCTCGGCGGGGTGATGGAGCACATCGAGGAGGCCGGCATCCACTCCGGCGACTCGTCCTGCGCGCTGCCGCCGATCACCCTGGCCGGCTCGCACGTGGCCCAGGTCCGCCGCTACACGGAGGCGATCGCCCGGGGCGTGGGCGTGCGCGGCCTGCTCAACGTGCAGTACGCGCTGAAGGACGACATGCTCTACGTGTTGGAGGCGAACCCGCGCGCGTCCCGGACGGTGCCGTTCGTCTCCAAGGCGACGGCGGTGCCGCTGGCGAAGGCGGCGGCCCGGATCGCGCTGGGCGCCACCATCGCCGAGTTGCGCGCCGAGGGGCTGCTCCCGTCCACCGGGGACGGCGGCTCGTTGCCGGCCGGCGCCCCGATCGCGGTCAAGGAGGCGGTGCTGCCGTTCAAGCGGTTCCGCACCCCCACCGGCAAGGGCGTGGATTCGCTGCTCGGCCCGGAGATGAAGTCCACCGGCGAGGTGATGGGCATCGACACCGCCTTCGGGCACGCCTTCGCCAAGTCTCAGTCGGCCGCGTACGGCTCGCTGCCGACCGGCGGGAAGATCTTCGTCTCGGTCGCCAACCGGGACAAGCGCGGCATGATCTTCCCGGTGAAGCGCCTGGCCGACCTCGGGTTCGAGATCGTCGCCACCACCGGCACGGCGGAGGTGCTGCGCCGGCACGGCATCGCCTGCGAGCAGATCCGCAAGCACTACGAGTCCGGCGGGGGCGAGGACGCGGTGTCCCTGATCCTCGGCGGCGACGTGGCGCTGGTGATCAACACCCCGCAGGGCTCGGGCGCGAGCGCGCGCTCGGACGGCTACGAGATCCGCAGCGCCGCCGTCACGGCGGACATCCCGTGCATCACCACGGTGCCGGGCGCGGCGGCGGCGGTGATGGGCATCGAGGCACTGATCCGAGGCGACATGCAGGTGCGCCCGCTCCAGGAGCTGCACGCCGCCCTGCGGGCCGCCGAGTGACGGCCGCCGCCCCCGTGGCGCGTCCGTCGGTCCGGGAGTGGCTGCTCACCCCGGGACCGCTGCCGGCGGACCTTCGCGGCCGTGGGGTTGCCGAGACAGGTGTCGCCTGCGCGGGCACCGGCGGTCCGGCACGGGGAAGGACGCGGTGATCTTCGAGCGGGTGGTCCGGCCGGGGCTGTTCCGGCTCGGGGGCGGCGACGCCGAGGTCGCGCACGAGTGGACGCTGCGCCGGCTGGCGGGGCTCTCCCGCCGGCCGGCGGCCCTGGCCGTGCTGCGGGCCCGGTACGCCGTCCGCGCGCCGCGCACGGTGTTCGGCGTCGAGTTCCCCAACCCGGTCGGGCTCGCCGCGGGGATGGACAAGGACGGCGTGGCGCTGCCCGCCTGGCCGGCGCTGGGCTTCGGCTTCGTCGAGGTCGGTACGGTCACCGCGCGTCCGCAGCCGGGTAACCCCCGGCCCCGGCTGTTCCGGCTGCCGGCCAGCGAGGCGGTGGTCAACCGGATGGGCTTCAACAACGCCGGTGCCGAGGCCCTCGCGGCCCGGCTCACGGCGCTGCCCCGCCCGATCGGGGCGCCGCTGGGCATCTCGCTCGGCAAGTCCAAGGTGACCCCGCTGGACGAGGCGGTGGAGGACTATCTCGCCTCGTACCGGGCGCTGCGCGAGCACGGTGACTACTTCGCGGTCAACGTCTCCTCGCCGAACACCCCCGGTCTGCGCTCCCTACAGGACCGGGCACACCTGGACGCCATCCTGGCGGCGCTGGTGGGGGAGAAGCCGGTGCTGGTGAAGATCGCCCCGGACCTCACCGAGCCGGCGATCGCCGAGCTGCTGGAGGTCTGCCTGGCCCGGGGCGCGGCCGGGGTGATCGCCACCAACACCACGCTGGCGCGCGACGGGCTCGCCCCGGTCGACCGGGCCCGCGGCGCGGAGACCGGCGGCCTCTCCGGTCGCCCGCTCGCCGACCGCGCCCGCGAGGTGGTCACCTTCGTGCACCGGGAGGCCGACGGCCGACTACCGGTGATCGGCGTCGGCGGCATCGTGGACCCGGACGCCGCAGCGAGGATGTTCGACGCCGGCGCCGCCCTGGTCCAGCTCTACACCGGCTTCATCTACCGCGGTCCGGCCCTGGTCCGCGCCGCCATCCGCGCCACCCCCACCCTCACCCCATGACCCCGCTCTCCCCGCGATCTTGCACTTCCTGCCCCGACATATCGCTCACACCGGGCGTACCGCGGGCCAAAAGTGCAAGATCGCGGGGAGCGCGAACGGGGGCGGGGGAGGGCAGGGCGGGGAGAGAGGGGAGGGCGGGTGACGCCTGAGGAGATCCTGGTTGCCGACCGGGCGCATGTCTGGCATCCGTACGGGGCGCTGCCGCCGGCCAGCCCGCCCTACGTGGTGGAGAGCGCCGAGGGCGTACGGCTGCGGCTAGCCGACGGGCGGGAGCTGGTCGACGGGATGTCGTCGTGGTGGGCGGCGATCCACGGCTACCGGCACCCGGTGCTCGACGCGGCGGTGACCGACCAGCTCGGCCGGATGAGCCACGTGATGTTCGGCGGGCTCACGCACGAGCCCGCGGTGCGCCTGGCGACCACCCTGATCGAGCTGGCCCCGGACGGGCTGGAGCACGTCTTCCTGGCCGACTCCGGCTCGGTCGGCGTCGAGGTCGCGGTCAAGATGTGCCTGCAGTACCAGCGGGCCACCGGCCGGCCGCAGCGCCGCCGGCTGGGCACCTGGCGGGGCGGCTACCACGGTGACACGTTCCACCCGATGAGCGTCTGCGACCCGGAGGGCGGCATGCACCACCTCTGGGGTGACGTGCTGCCCCGGCAGGTCTTCGCCCCCGTGCCGCCCGGCGGTTTCGACACCCCGCCCGACCCGGCCTACGAGGCGGCCCTGGTCGAGGCGGTCGAGCGGCACGCCCACGAGTTGGCCGCGGTCATCGTGGAACCGGTGGTCCAGGGCGCCGGCGGTATGCGCTTCCACCATCCGCACTACCTGCGGGTGCTGCGCCAGGTGACCCGGGCGCACGGGGTGCTGCTGATCTTCGACGAGATCGCCACCGGTTTCGGGCGGACGGGCACCATGTTCGCCGCCGAGCACGCCGGGGTGGCGCCCGACGTGATGTGCGTGGGCAAGGCGCTCACCGGGGGATACCTGACGCTGGCCGCCACGCTCTGCACGGCGGAGGTCGCCCGCGGCATCTCCGCCGGCGGGGTGCTGGCGCACGGCCCGACGTTCATGGGCAACCCGCTGGCCTGTGCGGTCGCCAACGCCTCCCTCGGCCTGCTGCGGGCCGGCGACTGGGCGGGGCAGGTGGCGAGGGTGCGGGCGGGCCTGCGGGCCGGCCTGGAGCCGTTGCGCGGCGTGCCGGGGGTGACCGACGTGCGGGTGCTCGGCGCGATCGGCGTGGTCCAGCTCGACCGCGAGGTGGACCTGCCCGCCGCCACCGCCGCCGCGGTCGCCGAGGGGGTCTGGCTGCGGCCGTTCCGTGACCTGGTCTACACCATGCCGCCGTACGTCACCGACGACGCCGACCTGGCCCGGATCGCCGCCGGGGTCGCCGCCGCCGTGCGGGCCGGCTGAGCGGCCGGGCACTGGACGGTCACCCGCCGGTCATCCGCCGGCGGGAGTACGCGGGCGGCGCCTGCCGCCCACTGGACGCGACTTGCCCCGGCGGTGCCGCCCCGGGGTGCGCAGGAGAGGAAGAGAACCGGATGGACAGCTTCGGCACCCGCCTGCACCGGGCCGTCACCGAGCGGGGACCGCTCTGCGTCGGCATCGACCCGCACCCCGGGCTGCTGGCCCGCTGGGGGCTCGACGACGACATCCGGGGGCTTGACCGGTTCGCCCGGACGGTCACGGAAGCCCTCGGTGACCGGGTCGCGGTGATCAAGCCCCAGTCGGCCTTTTTCGAGCGGTTCGGCTCGAAAGGTATGGCGATTCTTGAGTCAACTATCCGACAGTTACGCGCTGCCGGCTCGCTCGTTCTGTTGGACGTCAAGCGCGGCGACATCGGCTCGACCGTCGCCGCCTACGCCTCGGCGTACCTCGACCCATCCAGCCCGGTCCATGTGGACGCGGTGACCGCGAGTCCGTACCTCGGCGTCGGCGCGCTCGCGCCGATGTTCGAACTGGCCGCCGAACACGGCGGTGGGGTCTTCGTGCTGGCGCTCACCTCCAACCCCGAGGGGGCCGCCGTGCAGCGCGCCCGCACCGCCGACGGACGCACCGTCGCGCAGCTCGTCATCGACGAGATTTCCCAGCTCAACGCGGGTGCGAAGCCGCTCGGCAGCATCGGGCTGGTGGTCGGCGCGACCATCGGTGACACCGGTCACGACCTGTCCGCCGTGAACGGTCCGTTGCTCGCCCCGGGCCTCGGGGCGCAGGGCGCCACGGCGGCGGATCTACGCGTCGTCTTCGGCTCCGCACTGCCCGCGGTGCTGCCCTCGTACTCCCGTGAGGTGCTGGGCGCGGGACCGGATCCGGACGCCCTGCGGGCCGCCGCCGACCGGGCCCTGACCGACTGCCGGGCGGCTCTCGGCGCCCGGTGACTGACTGACGGGTCGGTCACTTTGCGATGATCATCGCGCGCCCACGTTGCCGAATACGTCGTCGCCCGCTAGTTTTCCCCGCGCTGGGAACCATGGACCCCTTGGTTCACAGCCACATCACGTTTCACAGATGCGGCGGTGCGATCCGCCCGTCGCGATAGGGACCTGAGGAGAACTGGTGCCGCTCCCGTCACTGACCCCGGAACAGCGCGCTGCCGCGCTGGAGAAGGCCGCGGAGATCCGCAAGGCCCGTGCTGAGCTGAAGGAGCAGCTCAAGCAGGGCAAGACCACCCTCGGAGCCGTCCTCGAGCGTGCCGAGTCCGACGACGTCGTCGGCAAGCTCAAGGTCTCCGCCGTGCTGCAGGCGATGCCGGGTATCGGCAAGATCCGGGCCACCCAGATCATGGAGAAGCTCAAGATCGCCGACAGCCGTCGCCTGCGTGGCCTCGGCGAGCAGCAGCGCAAGGCACTGCTTGGAGAGTTCGCCGCCAACTGAGGCTGGCTGCGTGTAGAAACAAGCAGTGAGCACGGATGACGAGGCGCGCCCGGCGGCTCGGCTCACTGTCCTGGCGGGGCCTTCGGGCTCCGGCACGGAGAGTGTCGTCGAGCGCGTCCGGGCGCGTTCTCCGTCCGTCTGGATCCCGGTGCCGGCCACCACGCGACCCCGCCGCGAGCGCGAGCTGGACGGCGTCGACCGGCTCTTCCTGGCCCCGGCCGAGTTCGACCGGATGCTCGCCGCCGGCGAGCTGCTGGAGTGGAGCCGGGCCGGGCCCCACCGGCGCGGCACCCCGTACGAACCGCTGTGGTCCCGGCTCGCCGCCGGTCAGCCGGTGTTGGTCGGCCTCGACCTCGCCGGCGCGCTGCTGGTCCGGGCGGCGCTTCCCGACGCCCGGTTGGTGCTGCTGCACCCGCCCGGAGTCGTCCCCACGCAGGCCACGCTGGCCGCCTTCGAACACACCCTCGCGCACGACCGCACCGGGCGGGTCGTCGACGAGCTGTTAGGCTTGTCCGGTTCTTCTTTCCTGGCTACGGCGCCACCGCATGTGCGCGGTTGACCGCCAGCACCGCGCGCGGTGCGATAGACGCAGAGGTTAATTCGTGGGATCCATCGCAAACCCCGAAGGCATCACCAACCCGCCGATCGACGAGCTTCTCGAGAAGACGACCTCGAAGTACGCGCTGGTTATCTTCGCCGCCAAGCGTGCACGCCAGGTCAACGCCTACTACAGCCAGCTCGGTGAGGGCCTGCTGGAATACGTCGGCCCGCTGGTCGAGACCACGCCGCAGGAGAAGCCGCTCTCCATCGCCATGCGCGAGATCAACGCGGGCCTGCTCACCGCCGAGCCGACCGACCAGCCGTAATCCGCCGCGCGTCGATGTCCCCCCGGATCGTCCTCGGGGTAGGCGGCGGCATCGCCGCCTACAAGGCGTGTGAGCTGCTGCGCCTCTTCACCGAATCGGGCCACCAGGTCAGGGTCGTGCCGACCGCGTCGGCGTTGCGCTTCGTCGGGGCCCCGACCTGGGCCGCGCTCTCCGGCCAACCAGTCGCCGACGACGTCTGGTCCGACGTGCACGAGGTGCCGCACGTCCGACTCGGTCAGCAGGCCGACCTGGTGGTGGTCGCGCCGGCCACCGCCGACCTGCTGGCCAAGGCCGCCCACGGCCTCGCCGACGACCTGCTCACCAACACGCTGCTGACCGCCCGCTGCCCGGTCGTGCTGGCCCCGGCCATGCACACCGAGATGTGGGAGCACCCGGCCACCGTCGCCAACGTCGCGACGCTGCGCGCCCGGGGCGTGCGGGTCGTCGAGCCCGCCGTCGGCCGGCTCACCGGAGCGGACACCGGCAAGGGCCGGCTGCCCGATCCGGCGGAGATCTTCGCGGTCGCCAGCCGGGCCCTCGCGCGGGGCGTCGAGGCCCCCGCCGACCTCGCCGGGCGGCACGTGGTGGTGACCGCCGGCGGCACGCGCGAGCCCCTCGACCCGGTCCGCTTCCTGGGCAACCGCTCCTCGGGCAAGCAGGGCTACGCCTTCGCCCGCTGCGCGGTGGCCCGGGGCGCCCGGGTCACCCTGATCTCGGCCAACGTCTCGCTGCCCGATCCCGCCGGCGTCGACCTGGTCCGGGTCGGCACCACGGGCGAGCTGCGCGACGCCACCCTGGCGGCGGCCGCCGACGCCGACGCGGTGGTGATGGCGGCGGCTCCGGCCGATTTCCGTCCGGCGACCTACGCGCCTGGCAAAATCAAGAAGTCGGACGACGGCAGCGCGCCCACCATCGAGCTCGTCACAAATCCGGACATCGCGGCCGAGCTGGGCCGACGCCGTCGCCCGGAGCAGGTGCTGGTGGTGTTCGCCGCGGAGACGGGCGACGCCGAGGCCAACGGCCGGGCCAAGCTCGCCCGCAAACGGGCGGACCTCGTCGTCATCAACGAGGTCGGGCCCGACAAGGGCTTCGGCGCCGACACCAACGCGGCGACGGTTATCGGTGTGGACGGTTCGGTCAACCGGATGCCCGAACGGTCCAAGGAGGACCTCGCCGACGGTGTCTGGGATCTCGTGGTGGCCCGATTGCCCGGTCGTTCCTGACGGCTGGAATCGGGCACGACCGAAGGGTCCAGGCTTCAACGCGGATGATTACACTGCCGCGGAACGACTTCCACAATTTAGGAGTGCCGTGACACGCCGCCTCTTCACTTCCGAATCGGTCACGGAAGGCCACCCGGACAAGATCGCCGACCAGATTAGCGACGGTATTCTCGACGCCCTGCTCGCCGAGGATCCACGCAGCCGCGTCGCGGTGGAAACCCTGATCACCACCGGTCAGGTGCACATCGCGGGCGAGGTGACCACCAAGGCGTACGCCGACATCCCGACCATCGTCCGCCGGACCATCCTCGACATCGGCTACGACTCGTCGAAGAAGGGCTTCGACGGCGCCTCCTGCGGCGTCAGCGTCTCCATCGGTGCCCAGTCCGAGGACATCGCGCAGGGCGTCGACAACGCCTTCGAGTTGCGTACCGGGGCGTCGGAGAGCGCGCTGGACGCGCAGGGCGCCGGCGACCAGGGCATGATGTTCGGCTTCGCCTGCTCCGAGACACCGGAGCTGATGCCGCTGCCGATCGCCCTGGCCCACCGGCTGGCCCGACGGCTCTCCCAGGTCCGCAAGGACGGCACGATTCCCTACCTGCGCCCGGACGGCAAGACCCAGGTCACCATCGAGTACGAGGGGTTGCGCCCCGTCCGGCTGAACACCGTGGTCGTCTCCAGCCAGCACGCCGCGGACATCTCGCTGGACTCGTTGCTCACCCCCGATGTGCGCGAGCATGTCATCGCCCCGGAGCTGGAGAGCCTCGGCCTGGACACCGAGGGCTACCGGCTGCTGGTCAACCCGACCGGCCGGTTCGAGATCGGCGGCCCGATGGGCGACGCCGGCCTGACCGGACGAAAGATCATCGTCGACACGTACGGCGGCTACGCCCGGCACGGCGGTGGCGCGTTCTCCGGCAAGGACCCGTCGAAGGTCGACCGCTCGGCGGCGTACGCGACGCGGTGGGTGGCCAAGAACGTGGTCGCCGCCGGCCTGGCCGAGCGGTGCGAGGTCCAGGTCGCGTACGCGATCGGCAAGGCCCACCCGGTCAGCCTCTTCGTCGAGACCTTCGGCACCGAGACCGTGCCGGTCGCCTCGATCGAGAAGGCCGTCTCCGAGGTCTTCGACCTGCGCCCGGCCGCCATCATCCGGGACCTCAACCTGCTCCGTCCGATCTACCAGCAGACCGCTGCCTACGGCCATTTCGGCCGGGAGCTGCCGGATCTGACCTGGGAGAGCACCGACCGGGCCGCCGACCTCAAGTCGGCCGCGGGAGCCTGACCGGCACCAGGCGCAGCGACCGGCGACCCGCGCAGGGGTCGCCGGTCGCTCGTGTCTGCGTCGACGTGCCGCTGGCCCACCTGGACCGCCCGTTCGACTACCTCGTCCCGGCCGAGCTGGACGCCGACGCCGTCCCCGGCGCACGGGTGAAGGTCCGCTTCGCGGGGCAGCTCGTCGACGGCTGGCTGCTGGAACGGGCCGACGACTCGGGACACACCGGCCGGCTGGCGTACCTGGAGAAGGTCGTCTCGCCGGAGCCGGTACTCGCGCCGGAGGTCGCCCGGCTGGCCCGGGCGGTCGCGGACCGCTACGCCGGCAGCCTCGCCGACGTGCTCCGCCTAGCCGTCCCGCCCCGGCACGCCCGGGTCGAGAAAGACGTCCGCGCCAGGGCCCTGCCCGCCGAGGGCTCCACCGCGCCCGCCGAGGGTTCCGCCCTGCCCGTCGAGGGTTCCGCCCTGCCCGCCGGGGACGCCACCGGGCCCGCCGGGGACGCCACCGGGCCCGCCGGGGACGCCACCGGGCCCGCCGGGGACGCCACCGGGCCGGACGGCGGCCCGGCCGGGGCGGGCGTCGCCGAACCGTCGGACACCCCGGGCGGCGACCAGCCGCGGCCCGGCGAGGACCCGGGGGACCCCGCTCCGGTGGCCGCACCCGGTCCCGACGCCTGGCGGGACTACCCGGCCGGGCCGGCCATGCTCCGGGCGCTCGCCGACGGTCGGGCCCCCCGGGCGGTCTGGTCGGCGCTGCCGGGGGAGGACTGGCCCGCCCGGTACGCCGAGGCTGTCGCCGCATCCGTGGCCGGCGGCCGGGGCGCGGTGGTGGTCGTCGCCGACAACCGCGACCTGGACCGCCTCGACGCCGCGCTGCACGACGCCCTGGGTCCGGGGCGGCACGTCTGTCTCTCCGCCGCGCTCGGCCCCGCCCGGCGCTACCGCGCGTTCCTCGCCGCCCGGCGCGGCGAGGTGGCGGTGGTGGTCGGGACCAGGGCCGCGATGTTCGCCCCGGTCGCCCGACTCGGGCTGGTGGCGATCTGGGACGACGGCGACGACCTGCACGCGGAGCCCCGCGCCCCCTACCCGCATGCCCGGGACGTGCTGCTCACCCGCGCCCACCAGGGCGACACCGCCGCCCTGGTGGGCGGGTACACCCGCACCGCCGAGGCACAGCTGCTGGTGGAGACCGGATGGGCCCGCGAGGTGCTGCCCGACCGGGCGACCGTCCGGGCCCGGATGCCGGTGATCGCGCCCACCGGCGACGACCCGCAGCTGGCCCGGGACCCCGGGGCGGCCACCGCCCGGCTGCCCAGCCTGGCCTGGACCACCGCCCGGGAGTCGCTCCGTGCCGACCTGCCGGTGCTGGTCCAGGTGCCCCGCCGTGGCTACCTGCCCTCGGTGGCCTGCGCCGAGTGCCGCACCCCGGCCCGGTGCCCGCACTGCGCCGGACCGCTCGCGCTGCCCTCCGCCGAGGGCACCCCGGCCTGCCGCTGGTGCGGGCGGGTCGCCGCCGCGTACGCCTGCCCGGAGTGTGGCGGACGGCGGCTGCGCGCCTCCGTCACCGGCGCCCGGCGCACCGCCGAGGAGCTGGGCCGGGCCTTCCCCGGCGTGCCGGTGCGCACCTCGGGCCGCGAGGAGGTGCTGGCCACGGTCCCGGGCGGCGCCGGCCTGGTCATCGCCACCCCCGGCGCCGAGCCGGTCGCCGAGGGTGGCTTCGGCGCGGTGCTGCTGCTCGACTCGTGGGCCTTGCTCACCCGGGCCGACCTGCGGGCGGGGGAGGAAGCGCTGCGCCGCTGGCTGGCGGCTGCCGCATTGGCCCGTCCCGCCGCCACGGGCGGCCGGGTGGTGGTGGTCGCCGACGGCGCCCTCGCCCCCGTGCAGGCGTTGCTGCGCTGGGACGCCGGCTGGTTCGCTGCCCGGGAACTGGCCGAGCGACGGGAACTGGGCTTCCCGCCGGCGGTGCGGATGGCCAGCGTGACCGGTTCGCCGGCCGCGGTGGCCGACCTGCTGGCCGAGGCCCGGCTGCCGGCGGAGGCCGAACTGCTCGGGCCGGTGCCGGCCGACGGGGAGCGGGAGCGGATGCTGGTCCGGGTGCCCCGGGCCCGGGCCGCCGCGCTGGCCGGCGCGCTGCACTCGGCGGCCGGGGTGCGCGCCGCCCGCAAGGCCGCCGACCCGGTCCGGCTCCAGGTCGATCCGCTGGCCCTCTTCTGAGCGGGCCGGAGCCCGGGGCGCAGGTCAACACCGCCGTCGGGGGACTGCCGTCCTCCGACGCGGGTCCGTCGACGCCGCCGCGCGGCCACACCGGTCGGGGCCGGCTGGCCTGGCCCGTCGTCGCACGCCGTGTCCGGCGGCACGCGGTGGGGCGGGTGATAGCATCGCCCGTCATGCCCGGGCGTACGACGGCTCCAGGTCGCGGCGCGGCGCCAGAGGCGCCGAGCTGGAGTTGTCGCAGGATCGCGCGACGATGGCGGGAGCGCGTCGGTTCGGCGCGATGTCGATGATGTCAAACAGCCGGTGATCAGGGGTGGACCAGTCGTGACCGTTCGTCAGTCGATCGTCTTCAATGGTGACCTCGGCAGCGGCAAGAGCACCGTCTCCGTTCAGATCGCCAAGCGGCTCGGCCTGCGCCGGGTCAGCGTCGGTGACCTCTACCGCCAGATGGCGCAGGACCGACAGATGACCGCGCTCCAGCTCAACCTGCACGCCGAGCTGGACCAGGCCGTCGATGGCTACGTCGACCAGCTCCAGCGGGACATCGCCGCCTCCGGCGAGCGGCTGGTCATGGACTCCCGGCTGGCCTGGCACTTCTTCACCGACGCGCTCAAGGTGCACATGATCACCGAGCCGGGCGAGGCGGCCCGCCGGGTGCTCGACCGTCCCTCCGGCCCGGCCGAGAGCTACGCCTCCCAGGAGGAGGCCAAGGCCAAGCTGCGGGAACGCAGCGAGAGCGAGCGCGGCCGGTTCATCGTCCGCTACGGGGTGGACAAGGCCCGGCTGCGCAACTACGACCTGATCTGCGACACCACCCGCGCCCCGGCCAGCGAGGTCATCGAGCACATCATCGACGCGTACGAGGGCCGGCTGTGCGCGGACGTGCTGCGCGACGCCCCGCCGCTGCTGCTGCTCGACCCGGGCCGGGTCTACCCGACCGAGGACATCGCCCACCTGCGTGACCTGTGGGACTCGGAGTTCGTCGGCGAGGTCGCCGCCGGCGGCGACGAGGCGCTGGAGCCGCTGCGGATCGGCTACACCGGGGAGTACTTCTTCGTCGTCGACGGGCACCGTCGGCTCAGCGCCGCCCTGCAGAGCGGCTTCCGGCTGGTGCCGGCCCAACTCGTCGCCGAGGTGGACGAGCCGGTGGTCGGTGGGATGAGCGCGGTGGACTACTTCGCCGCCCAGGCACGGCCCGGCCTGATCCACGACTGGGAGGCCGCCCACCGGATCAAGCTGCCGTTGCCCGAGCACGCCCTGCTCGGTGGCGACGCGGTCCTGGCCGGGGAGGCGGGCACCGCCGTCTGAGCCGCCCGCCCGCGACGGCGGGACCGGGAACCACGCCGCCCGCCCCCGGAGCAGAGCCACCCCCTGTCCTTCGGCGCCGGTCCGCACTACTGCCTCGGTGCCGGCCTGGCCCGGCTGGAGGCGCAGGTTGCCTTCCCGCTGCTGCTGCGTCGGCTGCCCGGGCTGGCCCTGGCCGCCCCGCCACCGCACCGGGCCGGCTGGCGCTGCGCGGCTACGAGACCCTCCCGGTGACCATCGACACGCAGCCGTCCGCGCCGGATCGCGGTCCGCCGGCCGGGGCGGCCGGCGGCACTCCGTAGACTGGTACGGCACCAGCCCGCCCGCCGAAGGAGCCATGCCGAGTGACCGTCCAGCCCATCCGTCTGTTCGGGGATCCGGTGCTGCGCACGCCGGCCGATCCGGTGGTCGACTTCGACGTCGAGCTGCGCAAGCTCATCGCCGACCTGACCGACACGATGCGTGAGCAGAACGGCGCCGGCCTCGCCGCGCCGCAGCTCGGTGTGGGCCTGCGGGTGTTCACCTTCGACGTCGACGACGTGGTCGGCCATCTGGTCAACCCGGTGCTGGAGTTTCCCGACTCCGAGGAGCAGGACGGTCCCGAGGGCTGCCTGTCCATCCCCGGCCTCTACTTCGACACGAAGCGCCGGCAGAACGTGATCGCCAAGGGCTTCAACGGCTACGGCGACCCGATGCAGATCGTCGGCACCGGCCTGATGGCGCGCTGTGTGCAGCACGAGACCGACCACCTCGACGGGGTGCTCTTCCTGGACCGGCTGGACCCGGCCGGGCGCAAGGAGGCGATGAAGGCGATCCGCCAGGCGGAGTGGTACGACCCGGCCACCCCGCCGATGGTGAAGCTCAACCCGCACGCCTCCGGCAGCCTTTTCGGCCTGGGTCGGTGAGCCCGTGCGCGTGATCTTCGCCGGTACGCCGGCCGTCGCCGTTCCCGCCCTGGCCGCCGTGGCGGCCTCCCGTCACGAGCTGGTCGCCGTGGTGACCCGGCCGGACGCTCCCGCCGGTCGTGGTCGTGGCCTGGTCCGCTCCCCGGTGGGGGCATGGGCCGACGAGCACGGCATCGAGGTGCTCACCCCCGCCCGGCCGCGTGAGCCCGAGTTCCTGGACCGGCTGCGCGAGCTGGCCCCCGACTGCGTCCCCGTGGTCGCCTACGGCGCGCTGGTGCCGCCGGCCGCCCTGGAGATCCCCCGCCACGGCTGGATCAACCTGCACTTCTCGCTGCTGCCCGCCTGGCGCGGGGCCGCGCCGGTGCAGCACGCCGTGCTGCACGGCGACGAGCTGACCGGCGCGAGCGTGTTCCAGCTGGAAGAAGGGCTGGACACCGGCCCGGTCTACGGCACGCTGACCGACGAGATCCGTCCGACCGACACGTCCGGCGACCTGCTGGAGCGGCTGGCCCACTCCGGTGCCGGTCTGCTGGTGGCCGTCCTCGACGCGATCGACGACGGCACCGCCCGGGCCGAGCCGCAGCCCGCCGACGGGGTGTCGCTGGCGCCGAAGCTGACCGTGGAGGACGCCCGGGTGCGCTGGTCCGATCCCGCCTTCGCGGTGGACCGGCGGATCCGGGCCTGCACCCCGGCGCCCGGCCCGTGGACGACGTTGCGGGGTGAGCGCGTCAAGCTGGGCCCGGTCACGCCGGTGCCCGACGGCCCGGAGCTGAAGCCGGGCGAGCTGCTGGTGGAGAAGTCCCGACTGCTGGTCGGCACGGCCACGACCCCGGTGCGGCTCGGCGAGGTCCGGGCGGCGGGCAAGCGGGCGATGCCGGCGACCGACTGGGCGCGGGGCGTCCGGGTCACGAGCGGGGAGGAACTCGCGTGACGAGCCCTACGGAACGGCCCACGGGCGACCGTCACTCCGCCGGACGACCCGGCGAGCGACCCGACGGTGAGCGGTTCGGCGGCGAGCGTTCCGGTGGGCGCGGTGAGCGATCCGGTGGTGACCGGTTCGGTGGGCGCGGTGAGCGTGCCTCGGGCGGCCAGCGCGGCGATCGGCCGGCGCGGGGCGGCCAGTGGGGCGACCGGGCCGGCGGTGACCGCCGCGACGGCGGCCGGCGCCCGGTTCGTCCGGCGGCGGACCTGCCCCGCCAGGTGGCCTACGAGGCGGTCGCGGCGGTGCACCGGGACGACGCGTACGCGAACCTGGTGCTTCCGTTGTTCCTGCGGGACGCCGGGCTGACCGGCCGGGACGCCGCCTTCGCCACCGAGCTGACCTACGGCACGCTGCGGCACCTCGGCACCATCGACGCGATCCTCAGCGACGCCGCCGGGCGGGACGTGCAGCGCATCGACCCGCCGGTGCGCGACGCGCTGCGGCTCGGGGCGTACCAACTCCTGCACACCCGGGTGCCGGCGCACGCCGCGGTCTCCTCGACCGTCGACCTGGTCCGGGCGGTGGGCCCCGGCGCGACGGGCTTCGCCAACGCGGTGCTGCGCGAGGTTTCCGGCCGGGACGCCGACGCCTGGGTGGCCAAGCTGGCCCCGTCGGCGGAGAGCGACCCGATCGGCCACCTCGCCCTGGCGTACAGCCATCCGCAGTGGATCGTGCGGGCCTTCGCCGAGGCGCTCGGCGGAGACCTCGGCGAGACCACCCGGCTGCTCATCGAGAACAACGAGCGCCCGCCGGTGCACCTGTGTGCCCGGCCGGGGCTGGCCGACGCGGCGGAGTTGGCCGACGCGGCCGGCGGCGCACCGGGGGCCTTCTCCCCGTACGCGGTCTATCTCGCTGGCGGGGCGCCCGGCGACCTGCCGGCGATCGCGCAGGGCCGCGCCCACGTGCAGGACGAGGGCTCCCAGTTGGTGGCCAACGCCCTGGCGGTGGCCCCGCTCGACGGCCCGGACGGGCACTGGCTGGACCTGTGTGCCGGCCCGGGCGGCAAGTCCGGCCTGCTCGGCGCCCTCGCCGCCCAGCGGGACGCGCGGGTGACCGCGGTGGAGGTCTCCGAGCACCGGGCCCGGCTGGTCACCCAGGCCACCCGGGGCCTGCCGGTGACCGTGCTGAACATCGACGGCCGCACCGTCGGCGCGGACCCGGACCTGCCGGAGGGGCACTTCGACCGGGTGCTGGTCGACGCGCCCTGCACCGGGCTGGGGTCGCTGCGCCGGCGGCCGGAGTCCCGCTGGCGGCGTCAGCCCTCGGACCTGCCCCCGCTGACCCGGTTGCAGCGCGAGCTGCTGGCCGCGGCGCTGCGCGCGACCCGTCCGGGTGGGCTGGTCGCCTACGTGACGTGCTCCCCGCACACCGTGGAGACGCACGTGACGGTGACCGAGGCGGCCCGCCGCTCCGGCGTGCCGGTCGACTTCGTCGACGCCCGGCCGCTGCTGCCGGCGGGGATGCCCGGTCTCGGCGCCGGGCCGACGGTGCAGCTGTGGCCACACCGGCACGGCACCGACGCGATGTTCCTCGCGATGCTTCGCCGCACCTGAGCGGCGCATCGACCCGCACTGCCCCGCTTTGCACCGCCGCGCCGACCTGTGTGGACCACACGGGTCGGCGCGGCGGTGTCGGTCGGCTCAGTTCGTGCTCGCCCATTCGTATTCCTGGATGGCATCATCAGGCGTCCCCCTTTATCGAGGAGCGTCCATGAAGCGAAGAGTCCTGACCGCCGGCGTCGCGCTCGCCGTGCTCACCGGCGCGGCGGCGCTGGCCGGCATGCCGGCGTCGGCCGCCCCGGCGCAGTCCGCCGCCGCGCCCGCGCCCGCCGCGCAGTCCCTGGCCGCGCCGGACATCGCGGTGGCCAACGTCCAGGCCCACCTCACGCAGTTCCAGACCATCGCCACCCAGAACGGCGGCAACCGGCGGGCCGGCACCGCCGGCTACACGGCCTCCCTCACGTACGTCAAGACGAAGCTCCAGGCCGCCGGGTACACGGTGACCGAGCAGGTCTGCACCGACTGCACGTACCGGTCGAACAACCTGATCGCCGAGTGGCCCGGCGGCCCCGCCGACCAGGTCGTCATGTTCGGCGCGCACCTCGACGGCGTGTCCGCGGGCCCGGGCATGAACGACAACGGCTCCGGCTCGTCGGCGCTGCTGGAGAACGCGCTGGTGCTGGCCCAGCAGAACCCGGCCATGACCAAGCGGGTCCGGTTCGCCTGGTGGACCGACGAGGAGCAGGGCCTCAACGGCTCCGACTTCTACGTCCGTTCCCTCAGCACCGTCCAGAAGGGCTACATCAAGGGCTACTACAACTTCGACATGGTCGGCTCCACCAACGGTGGCTACTTCATCAACCGGATCACCTCCACCACCGCCGCGCCGCTCAAGGCGTACTGGGACTCGCTGAACATCCAGCCGGAGGAGAACGTCGAGGGCCAGGGCCGCTCCGACGACTACTCGTTCCAGCAGGCCGGCATCCAGACCTCCGGGTACGCCTCGGGCGCCAGCGCCCGGAAGACCACGGCGCAGGCGGCCAAGTGGGGCGGCACGTCCGGCTCGGCGTACGACCCGTGCTACCACCGGTCCTGCGACACCACCTCGAACGTCAGCGCCACGGTGCTCAACCGCAGCGCCGACGGGATCGCGTACGCCATCTGGCAGACCGCCGTGGGCACGGTCACCAACGACTTCTCGGTCGCGGTGAGCCCGACGTCGGGTTCGGTGCAGCCGGGCGCGTCGACCACGGCGACGGTGAGCACGGCCACCACCAGCGGCACCGCCCAGACGGTCGGCCTGTCGGCGACCGGCGCCCCGGCCGGGGTCTCCGTGTCGTTCAGCCCGTCGTCGGTCACCTCCGGCGGCTCCGCCACCATGACGGTCAGCGCGTCGGCCTCGGCCCCGGCGGGCACCTACACCGTCACGGTCACCGGCGCGGGCTCCGGCGGGGTGTCGCGCTCCGCCAGCTACACCCTGACCGTCGGTGGGGGTGGTGGTTGCGCCGGTGGGCAGGTGATCGGCAACAGTGGGTTCGAGAACGGGACGTCGCCGTGGACGGCGTCGTCTGGAGTGATCACGAACGACAGCGCCCAGCCGGCCCGGTCGGGCTCGTACAAGGCGTGGCTGGCCGGCTCCGGCACGACGCGGACGGAAACCCTGTCGCAGTCGGTGACGATCCCGGCGGGATGTGCCAGCTACACGTTGTCGTTCTGGTTGCACATCGACACGGCCGAGACGACGTCGAGCACGGCGTACGACCGGCTGGTGGTGCAGGTGGGGTCGGCGACGCTGGCGACGTACTCGAACCTGAACGCGGCGGCGGGCTACGTGCAGCGGTCGTTCAACGTGGCGGCGTACGCGGGGCAGACGGTGACGGTGAAGTTCACCGGCACGGAGGACTACTCGTTGCAGACCAGCTTCGTCGTCGACGACGTCACCCTCCAGGCCAGCTAGGCGCGGCACGGGTCGGGGCGGCCATCCGTGGTGGCCGCCCCGCTCAGGTGACCGGCAGGCCGCCCCACGCCTGCGGCGAGGGCAGCACCACGTTCAGGCCGAGCCGCCCGGACCGCCGGTTCCGCACTACCGGTCACCGTCGGATCACCGGTTGTTCGGTGGGTGGCGCGCTGTGGGTGGCCGCTGGCCGCGTTCGTACACTGGCCGGGTGACCGTACCGCCGCCCATCGTCGCGCCCAGCATTCTCGCCGCCGATTTCGCCCGCCTCGCCGAGGAGGTCCGCGCTGTCGAGAACGCCGCGGACTGGCTGCACGTGGATGTCATGGACAACCACTTCGTGCCCAACCTGACCATCGGGCTGCCCGTGGTGCAGAGCCTGCGGGCCGCCACCGAGCTGCCCTTCGACGTGCACCTGATGATCGAGGATCCGCGCCGGTGGGCGCCCGGGTACGCCGACGCCGGGGCGTACAACGTCACCTTCCACGCCGAGGCGTGCGACGACCCGGTGGCCCTGGCCAAGGACCTGCGCTCCGCGGGGGCCAAGGCCGGGCTGGCGATCGACCGGGACACCCCGATCGAGCCCTACCTGGAGCTGCTGCCGAGCTTCGACACGCTGCTGATCATGACCATCAAGGCCGGCTTCGGCGGGCAGCGGTTCGTCCCGCAGTTGCTGGACAAGGTGCGTACGGCCCGCCGGCACGTCGACGCCGGCCACCTCGAACTGCGCATCGAGGTCGACGGCGGGATCGCCGCCGACACCATCGAGCAGGCGGCCGAGGCGGGTGCCGACGCGTTCGTCGCCGGCACCGCCGTCTATGGCGCCGACGACCCCGCCGAGGCCGTCCGGAAGCTGCGGGCACTCGCGGAACGCGCCGCCTCCGGGGCCTGACGTGGAACCGGACGGCGACCGCAAGGACGTCATCCTCGTCGTCGACGACGACGACGACATCGTGCGCTTCGTCGAGTTCAACCTCCGGCTGCACGGCTTCGACGTGATCCACGCCAGCGACGGCCAGGAGGCGCTCGAGGCGATCGAGCGGCAACGGCCCGACCTGGCGGTGGTCGACCTGATGATGCCGCGCATCGACGGGCTGGAGCTGACCCGGCGGCTGCGCGCCGACCCGATGACCTCGGCCCTGCCGGTGATCATGCTGACCGCCAAGGGCATGACGGTGGACAAGGTGCACGGGCTCAGCGCCGGCGCCGACGACTACCTGGTCAAGCCCTTCGACACCGCGGAGCTGGTCGCCCGGGTCAGCTCCACGCTGCGTCGCAACAAGGAGTTCCGGGAGGTCTCCCCGCTGACCGGGCTGCCCGGCAACAGCCGGATCCGCCGGGAGATCGCCGACCGGGTCCGCAACGGCGTCGACTACGCCGTCGGCTACATCGACATCGACCGGTTCAAGAGCGTCAACGACCGGTACGGCTTCGTCCGCGGCGACGACTTCATCTCCGCCCTGGCCCGCAGCCTGCACCGGGCGGTGGTCTCGGTCGGGCTGCCACCGGCCTTCCTGGGGCACGTCGGCGGGGACGACTTCGTCATCGTCTGCACCCCGGACCAGGTCCGGCCGCTCACCTCCCGGGTCTCCGCCGACTTCGAGAAGGCCGCCGACTCGCTCTACGACCCGGTCGACGCCGCGCGCGGCTACGTGGAGCTGAAGGACCGCCGGGGCAACATCCGGCGGTCCGCCCTGGTCACCCTCTCGATCGGCGTCTCCCTCTCCGACCCGGGCAAGCGGTTCACCGACCCGCTGGAGGCGATCGCGGTCGCCTCCGAGATGAAGACCGTGGCCAAGAGCCAACCCGGCTCGTACGTGGCGGTGGACCGGCGGCGCGGGGTTACGTGATTTCGTGCCCTGTTGCTGTGAACTACCTCGCCCGGGTGGCGCCACCCCCCGTACGGCGTGTAAGACTGCCCGTGTACCCACCACGCGCTGGCGGGACTCGGTGAAATTCCGAACCGGCGGTGATCCACGGCGTGACCGTGGTAAGCCCGCGACCCGGTCGGCCTCGTGCCGCCCGGTGGACCTGGTGAGAATCCGGGGCCGACGGTTGGGAGCGGGAAACCCCCGCCCCCTGACAGTCCGGATGGGAGACAGCGCGCGGGACGGACGGGCCCTGCCCGGCCGCTGACTCAGCGTGCCGTGCGCGCCCCCCGGGGCGGCTGTGCCGTACCCGGATTCCGCCGCCGCACGCTCGCGGCCCCATGCCGTTGCCTCCCATGACCGCCCGCGCGTCGACCGGCGAGTGAGAGGGCAGGGCATGGCCGGCGTCTCCGTTGACGAGGCGATGCGTCGCGCGGTGGAACTCGCCGCGCGCGGTCTCGGCACGACCAGCCCCAACCCGGTGGTCGGCTGCGTGCTGCTCGACGCCGCCGGGCAGGTGGTCGGCGAGGGGTTCCACGCCTACACCGGGGGACCGCACGCCGAGATCGTCGCGCTCGCCCAGGCGGGGGAGCGGGCTCGCGGCGGCACCGCCGTGGTCACTCTGGAACCCTGCGATCACACCGGCCGCACCGGCCCCTGTAGCACCGCGCTGGTCCGGGCCGGCGTCGACCGGGTCGTCATCGCCGTGCCCGACCCCAACCCGCTCGCCACCGGGGGCGCCGCCACGCTGCGCGCCGCCGGGGTCCAGGTGGACACGGGGGTACGCGCGTACGAGGCGGAGGCCGGCAACATCGCCTGGCTCACCTCGATGCGCCGGGGCTGGCCGTACGTGATCTGGAAGTTCGCCGCGACGCTCGACGGCCGGTCGGCGGCGGCCGACGGCACCAGCATGTGGATCACCTCCGAGGCCGCCCGGATGGACGTGCACGCGCTGCGCGGAACCGTCGACGCGGTGCTCGCCGGGGTGGGCACGGTGCTCGTCGACGACCCCCGGCTCACCGCCCGCAACCTGCGTGACGGCACGCTCGCCATCCGGCAGCCACTGCGGGTGGTGGTGGACTCGGCGGGACGTACGCCCGCCGACGCCCGGGTCCGCGACGGTGCGGCCCGCACGTGGATCGCCACCGCGGCGGAGGTCGGCGCCGGGCCCGACGGCCGGGTCGACCTGCCGGCGCTGCTCGCCGAGCTGCACCGGCGCGGGGTCCGCGCCGCGCTGCTGGAGGGCGGCCCGAAGCTGGCCGGGGCCTTCCTGGCCGCCGGCCTGGTCGACAAGATCGTCGGCTACGTCGCGCCCCGGCTGCTCGGCGCCGGCCCCACCGCCCTGCTCGACGCCGGTGTGACCACCATCGCCGAGGCCATCGACCTGGAGTTCATCGACGTTACGCAGGTCGGACCCGACCTGCGGATCACCGCGCTGCCCCGGAAGAGGGAGGGCTGACATGTTCACCGGAATCGTCGAGGAGTTGGGTGAGGTCGTCCGGATCACGCAGACGGCGGGAGACTCGGCGCTGGTCGCGGTCCGCGGTCCGCTGGTCACCTCGGACGCCCGGCACGGTGACTCGATCGCGGTCAACGGCGTCTGCCTGACCGTGGTCGACGTCTCCGACGGGACGTTCACCGCGGACGTGATGGGGGAGACGCTGCGCCGCTCCGCGCTGGGCGCGCTGCGGGCCGGCGACCAGGTCAACCTGGAGCGGGCCGCCGCGCTGAACAGCCGCCTCGGCGGGCACCTCGTGCAGGGGCACGTCGACGGCGTCGGCGAGGTCATCGCCCGCGAGCCGGCCGCGCAGTGGGAGACCGTCCGGTTCCGGCTGCCCGCCGCCCTGGCCCGGTACGTGGTGGAGAAGGGCTCGATCACCGTCGACGGCGTCTCGCTGACCGTCGCCGGGGTCGGCCCGGACTGGTTCGCGGTCGGGCTGATTCCCACCACGCTGAAGCTGACCACCCTCGGTGCCCGCCGGGTCGGCGACCCGGTCAACCTCGAGGTGGACGTGCTCGCCAAGTACGTCGAGCGGCTGCTGGGCGCCCGGCTGGCCGATCCCGCCGCCCCGGACGCCGACCTGCGCGGCGGGCTGTCGGCCGTCGACCCGCGCGGCGGTCTGCCGGGCGCCGTCGCGCCGGGCGAGGTGGCCTGATGGGCCCGCTCGGGTGGCTGCTCGACGCGCAGGTCAGCCTCGCCGGCTCGCCGGTGCTGGTCCGGGAGATCGTCGGCAACGGCTTCGGGCTGGCGTCGGCGGTGTTCGGCCTGCGCCGGGTGGTCTGGGCCTGGCCCGTCGGCATGATCGGCAACGCGTTGCTGTTCACCGTCTTCCTGGGCGGCGTCTTCGCCACGCCACAGGCGCACGACCTCTACGGGCAGGCCGGCCGGCAGGTCTTCTTCTTCTCGGTCAGCGTCTACGGCTGGTGGCGCTGGTCGCGCAACCGCCGCCGGAGCGGCGACGGGGACGGGGTCGCGGTGGCACCCCGCTGGGCCACCGGCCGGGAGCGCCTCGGCCTGCTGGTCGCGGCCGGGATCGGCATCGCCGCCGGGTACCCGGTGCTCGCCGCGCTCGGCTCCTGGGGGCCGCTACCGGACGCCTGGATCCTCACCGGCAGCCTGCTCGCCACCTACGGCATGGCTCGTGGCTGGGTGGACTTCTGGCTGATCTGGATCGCCGTCGACGCGGTCGGCGTACCGCTGCTGCTGCGCGGCGGGTTCTATCCATCGGCCGCCATGTACCTCGTCTACGGCGGCTTCTGTGCCTGGGGCCTCGTCGCCTGGTGGCACACCTCGCGGGTCGCCCGACCGGCGCCCGCCCCGATCCCGTCGACCTACTCGGAGGCCGTGGCATGAGCGAGCGAATCAGAAGGCGCGGCGCGGAGCGAAGCGGAGGGTCGGCATGAGCGAGCGAATCAGAGGCGCAGTCCGGATGGCTCATGGCGGCACGGAGCGAAGCGGAGGGTCGGCATGACCGCCTTTGGCAGCATCGAGCAGGCGGTGGCGGACATCGCCGCCGGCCGGCCCGTCGTCGTGGTCGACGACGCCGACCGGGAGAACGAGGGCGACCTGATCTTCGCCGCCGAACTGGCGACGCCGGAGCTGCTCGCGTTCATGGTGCGCCATACGTCCGGCTACATCTGCGCGCCGCTGACCGAGGGCGAGTGTGACCGGCTGGACCTGCCGCCGCAGCACCACACCAACCAGGATCGGCGCGGCACCGCCTACACGGTGACCGTGGACGCCCGGGAGGGGGTGAGCACCGGCATCTCCGCCGCCGACCGGGCGCACACCATCCGGCTGCTCGCCGACCCTGGCACCGGCCCGGCCGACCTGGCCCGTCCCGGGCACGTGGTGCCCTTGCGGGCCCGCGAGGGCGGCGTGCTGCGCCGGCCCGGGCACACCGAGGCCGCCGTCGACCTGACCCGGCTGGCCGGGCTGCGCCCCGCCGGCGTGCTCTGCGAGCTGGTCAACGACGACGGCACCATGATGCGGGTGCCCGACCTGGAGAAGTTCTGCGTCGAGCACTCGCTGATCCTGGTCACCATCGCCGACCTGGTCGCGTACCGGCGGCGGACCGAGAAGCAGGTGGAGCGGGTCGCCGACGCCCGGATGCCCACCCGGCACGGCGTGTTCCGGGCCCTGGGCTACCGCAGCGAGCACGACTCGGCCGAGCACGTCGCCCTGGTCACGGGCGAGATCGGCGACGGGCGGGACGTGCTGGTGCGGGTGCACTCCGAGTGCCTCACCGGGGACGTGTTCGGCTCGGTGCGCTGCGACTGCGGCCCACAGCTCGACGCCGCGCTGGACCGGGTCGCCCAGGAGGGGCGGGGCGTCGTGCTCTACGTACGCGGCCACGAGGGGCGCGGCATCGGGCTGCTGCACAAGCTCCAGGCGTACCAGCTCCAGGACCAGGGCCGGGACACGGTGGACGCCAACCTCGACCTTGGCCTGCCGGCCGACGCCCGGGACTACGGCACCGGCGCGCAGATCCTCTACGACATCGGGGTGCGCTCGATGCGGCTGCTCACCAACAACCCGGCCAAGCGCGCCGGCCTGGAGGGCTACGGGCTGACCGTCACCGGCCGCGAGGGGCTGCCGGTGCGACCACATCCGGAGAACGTGCGCTACCTGCGCACCAAGCGGGACCGGATGGGGCACCTGCTGGAGTTGGACGAGGTGACCGAGGCCCCGATGGGCCACCCGGTCCCCGGTGACGAGATCGGAGCTTAGGCATGGCGGGTTTCGGTGAACCGGGCGTGACGGCGGTGGACGCCGCCGGGATGACCGTCGGTGTGGTCGCCGCGCGGTGGCACGGCGAGCTGACCGACCACATGCTCGACCGGGCGGTCGCCGCAGCACAGGCGTGCGGGGCCCGGGCGGTCACCGCCCGGGTGGCCGGCTCGGTCGAGCTGCCCGTGGTGGCCCAGGCCCTCGCGCGGCACTGCGACGTGGTGGTAGCGCTCGGCGTGGTGGTCCGGGGCGCCACCGCCCACTTCGACTACGTCTGCCGCTCCGTCACCGACGGGTTGACCCGGGTGGCGCTGGACGAGGGCAAGCCCGTCGCGCACGGCGTCCTCACCGTCGACACCATCGCGCAGGCCCGGGATCGGGCCGGGCTGCCCGGCTCGGCGGAGGACAAGGGCTGGTCGGCCACCGTCGCGGCCCTCGACGCCGCCCTGGCCATCCGCGGCCTCGCCAGCAACGGCCACCGGGTCGGCTTCGGCGGCTGACCCGGCGCCGGGCGTGCCGACGCCGGGTGGGATTCCCGCGCGGTCCCGGTCGGTGAGCAGGGCCTGACCCGGCGCGTCCGGGCCAGCCGGACGACTGGAAGAATCGCCTTTCGTGAAGACGTTCGAGGAGTTGTTCGCCGAGCTGCAGGCCAAGGCCGCTGCGGGCACCCCCGGCTCGGGCACGGTCGCCGCGCTCGAGAAGGGCGTGCACTTCATCGGCAAGAAGGTCGTCGAGGAGGCGGCCGAGTCGTGGATGGCCGCCGAGCACGAGGGGCCGGAGCGTACCGCCGAGGAGATCTCCCAGCTGCTCTACCAGGTCCAGGTGCTGATGCTCGCCAGCGGTCTCGACCTGAAGGACGTATACCGACATCTGTGAGTGCGCCCCGTCGTTGATCAGAATCGATCGAAGGAGCACTCCGTCATGCTGCGTGTCGCCGTACCCAACAAGGGCGCCCTGGCCGAGAAGGCCGCCCAGATGCTGCGCGAGGCGGGCTACCGCCAGCGCACCGACCCGAAGGACCTGGTCTGCCGGGACGAGCCCAACGACGTCGAGTTCTTCTACCTGCGCCCGAAGGACATCGCCACCTACGTCGGCTCCGGCGACCTCGACGTCGGGATCACCGGCCGCGACCTGCTGATCGACTCCGGCGCGCCGGCCGAGGAGGTCGTGGATCTCGACTTCGGCCGGGCCACCTTCCGCTTCGCCGCCCGCCCCGAGGATGTCGACGACGTGCGGGAGCTGGGCGGGCACCGGATCGCCACCGCCTATCCGGGGCTGGTCGAGCGGCACCTCACGGAGCTGGGCGTCGAAGCCGACGTGATCCGCCTCGACGGAGCGGTGGAGAACGCCATCCGGCTCGGTGTCGCCGACGTGGTCGCCGACGTGGTCGAGACCGGCACCACACTGCGCCAGGCCGGCCTGGTGGTCTTCGGCGAGCCGCTGCTGCGCTCCTCGGCGGTGCTGGTCCGCCGCGCCGACGCCCCGGCCCACCCGCAGGCCGCGCAACTGCTGCGCCGCCTGCACGGCGTGCTGGTCGCCCGCCGCTACGTGATGCTCGCCTACGACGTGCCGGCCGGCCTGCTCGACCGGGCCAGCTCGCTGAGCCCGGGCATCGAGTCGCCGACCGTCTCCCCGCTGCACCGCGAGGGCTGGGTGGCGGTGCAGGCGATGGTGCTCAGCGACGACGTGCACCGGATCATGGATGAGCTGTACGAGCTCGGCGCCCGCGCGATCCTGGTCACCAACATCCACGCCTGCCGGCTGTGAGACGCCCTCCCGTGGCGGCGGGCGGCCCGGCGTCGCCCCCGGTCTCGCGCGGTCTGCCGCCGTGGGCGGCGTTGACCGTGGTCACCCTCGCCGGGGTCGCCTCGGCGGTCCAGGGCACGGTCAACGCCGAGCTGGGCGAGCGGGCCGGCAACGCGACCCTGGGCGCGGTGGTCAACAACCTCGGCGGGGCACTGCTGGTCGGCCTCGGGGCGTTGGCGCTGCCGTCGGCGCGGACCGGCCTGGTCGCGCTGCGCCGGGCCCGGCTGCCCTGGTGGGCGTACCTGGGCGGGCTCGGCGGCGCGGCCATCGTGCTGCTCAGTGTGTACATCGTGCCGGTGCTCGGGGTGGCCGTCTTCACCATCGCCCAGGTCGCCGGGGGCAGCCTCGGCGGGCTGGCCGTGGACCGGGCCGGGCTGGCCCCGGTGGGGCGGCTGGCGCTCACCCGGGCCCGCGTGGCCGGGGCGCTGCTCGGCGTGACCGCCGTGGCCCTGGCCCAGCTCGGCCAGCCCGTCGGCGACCTCGCCCTCGGTCTGGTCCTGCTCGCCGTGGCCGGTGGGCTGGCAGTCGCGCTCCAGTCCGCGCTGAACGCGCGGGTCTCCGCCGCCGGTTCGGCCGCCGCCGGGATGGTGGTCAACTTCGCCACGGCCACGCCCGTCGTGCTGCTGGTGGCGGGGCTGGCCGGCGCCCTCACCGGGCCGGCCCCGACCTGGCCGGGCGACTGGTATCTCTACACCGGTGGCCTGCTCGGCGTCGTCATCGTGGCCGCCCTGCTGGTCGGGGTCCCGGCGGTCGGCGTGCTGCGGACCGGGCTCGCCCTGGTCGCCGGGCAACTGGGCGGCGCCCTGCTGCTGGACGCGCTGCTGCCCGGTGGCCCCGGTCTGCGGCTGCCGGTGCTCGCCGGGGCGCTGCTCACCCTGCTGGCCGCCCTGCTCGCCGGCCGAGGTACCGGCCGCCGGAGCACCCGCGCCGCCCCGCCCGCCAGCGATGGTCCGGCAGTTCCCGCCGCGACCGCCGGATCATCGACGCCGAAGTAGGCCCCGATGATCCGACGGTCGCGGCCGTCAGTTCACCCGATCGGAGAGCCCGTGGCGTCGCTCGTACGTCCGGATCGCCGCGTCCCACGCCTCGGTGTACTCCGACGGCCCCATGCCGAGGTCGCCGTGTCCACGTACGGCCTCGCGTAGCAGCGCCACCAGGTCCGGCACCGTCTCCCGACGCTCCTGCACATAGCGACGGAAGACCTCGGCGAACTGCTCACCGGTCAGCCGGGCCGCGTGCGCGGTCACCGGATCGTCCTCGAGGCTCTGCAGCACGGTGCACCACCGGCGCGTCAACTCGTCCGCCTGCTGGGCCCTGATCTTCTGCAGCTCGTGGTCGCATTCGAGCTTGATCCGTTCCTCCCAGTACGGCCGTAGCCGCTCCCGCACCCGCTCGTCCGGGCTGACCCGCACCTGCACCCAGAAGTGCGGCTGGGAACCCTCCCGGGGCCAGCGCTGACCGGTCAGCCGGTCGTTCAGCGCCCGCTCCAGGTCGTGTGAGCGGTGCGGCTCGTACTGCCGGGCCAGGTCCACCGCCCGATCTCGGACGATGCCGCCCGCCCAGGCGAGATGCCGCTCGGCCCGCAGCCGCAGCTCCTCGTAGGCCATGTTCTGCGCGGTCCAGGTGTAGACGGCGTGCAGGCGGAAGTCGAAGGCGTCTCCCCACGCCGGGACCAGGATCGGCTGCGGCACGTCGTGCCGGAACGTCACCGTGCTGGGGACCGGTGGCGCCGGCGGCGGGAAGAGGGTGACCGGTTCGGCCGGCGGGAGGAAGGCGTGCCACCAGCGGCGGCGCTCCGGCTGTGACGGCACGGACGCTCCCGTGGTGGGAGGCCCGGTGGGGTGAGTGGTCATGACAGGTCCTCGTCGATGAGTGCGTGTACGGCGTCGAGCAGGTCGTTGCGCGGCATGATGGGCCGCCAGACGTGGCGGATCTGGTGGTCGAGGCGGTGGCACAGCGGCGGCCGACCGGCGATCACGTGCCGGAGCAGGGCCAGGCAGTGGGCCGCGACCTCGGGGTCGCCGTCCGCCCGGTTCAGCCAGAAGCCGAGCGTCCGCCACGATCGGTAGGCCGTCTGCGGCATGCCCAGCGCCGCGGCCCACAGCGCGGCGACGTCGCCCGGCCCGACAATCCGCCGCCGGACGAGATCCAGCAGCTCCGGCCAGTGCTCCCTGGGCGGCTCCGCCCACCGGTCGGCGAGGACGCGCAGCGTCCGCGCCGCGTGCAGCCGCACCTCCGGGTCCTCGGACGCGGTCCAGTCGACCAGCTCCGGCACGAGCGTGGCCGCGTGACCGTCCCGGTAGACCTCGACCAGGCCCCGGACCACGGAGTTGTTCCGCCGCTGCATGCGGGCCTGCGCCACCAGACGCAGTTGCGTCAGGGCGGCGTCGGGCCAGAGGCGGGCCAGTCCGAGGCCGTACGCCCGGGCGACGGTGTCCCGTAGGTGCGCCGCCGGCCCTGCCGCCCACTGGTCGAGTTCGGTCCGCACGCGCTGTCGCAGGCCGGGTTGCATCGCCATCGCGACCAGCACGATGGCGGCGGCCTGTCGGACGCCCGCCCGCCGTTCCCGGGCCAGGTCGCCGACCGTCTCCAGGGCTGCCCGCACGTCCCGTCCGGCCGACCAGCCGATGGCGCCCGCGGCGGCCTGCCGGACTCCCGGCACGTCGGAGCGGACCAGGTCCGCCAGCCAGCCGAGCAGCTGTCCGGGCAGCCACCAGTCCGTCCAGGCGACCTCCAGCAACGTCGACCGGAGTTGCTCGCTGCCGGTGCCGAATTCGATCCGCTGACCACCCGCGGCGCGTTCGTCGCTGACCACGACGACGGCCTGGCGCAGCGTCGATCCGAGGAGCGTGTCGAGGTCCGGGCCGCGCAGCCGGGGACCGGTGGACGGAATCCCGGTGAGGTCGGCCCCGGCCAGGCGTTCGGCCGCCTGACGGATCTCCGCCACCGGCTGCCCGGCCAGCACGGCACAGGCCAGCCGGAACGCGCGGGCCTGGTCGGCAGCCCAACCGTCGACCCCGTCCGGGCCGTCGTGCCGGCCGATGTCGAGGATCTGCGTGGCGCGTTCCCGCAACTGGCGGGGGAGTAGCTGCTCCAACCTCTCGGTCAGGGCGGGGCCGTGCGGAACCGATCGGGCGATCAGCTCCACCACGGGCACGACCTCGCCCGGACGGGGCTCGCCGGCGAGGTAGGCCGAGAGCAGCGGATGGGTGACGCATCCGTCGTCGAGATACCGCTCCACACAGATGCCGTCGCAGCCGTCCGGGCACCAGCCGACGCATCGTCCCGTCAGCTGCTGGCGCAGTCGCGCCCTGAACACCTCCACCGCGGGCGGCACCCGATGTTCCACCACGTGGCCGGCGAGATCCTGACGGCGCCGGGAGAAATCGCCCACCAGGATCAGCGTCATACCGGTCGCCTCGGCCCGAGCCGCGAGCGCCACCAGGGTGAACCCGTCGACGGCGTTCGCCGCGGTATCCGCGAGCCGGAGCACGTACCCGCGTCCGCCGGGCAACCGTTCGCTCGGTCCGAGCAGGTCGTCGGGCTGTTCCGCGCCCAGGACGCAGGCGCGGTCGTGCCCGTGCCTGCGGACGGTGGCGAGGACGGCGGAGGTGAACCGGCCACTTGAGGATGGGCCGGACAGGCACACCAGGTGGCGGCGCTTGAGGTGACGGTCGAGTTGCTGGTCGCTCGACGTCGGCGCGTACCCCTGCGCCAGTTCCCGGACGTCGGTCTCGCTCAGACGCTCGTACCAGATCCGCCCCGTGCCGTCGGTTCCTGCAGTGGTGACATTGACGGTGCCGATCGCGACGGCGCCGTGACCGGTGGCGTTCTGCCCCCGTACACGCACGTCGCCGAGGCCGATCGTGGCACCGCCGAGCAGATCGGCCAGCCTGCGGATCACATCTCCCGAGTCGAGCGGCTCCTCCGGCTCGTCCGCCTCGCCGCCGTCCGACGACTCTGCCGGGTCCACCGGTCTGTCCGGTGGACCCTGGTCGGGGCCTGTCGCCGCCGGGCCCTCCTCGGGACGGTCGTACCCGTCGTCGCCGGGGACGTCCCGGTGCCCGTCCGGGTCGCCTGCGCCGTCGTCGCCGACGCCGTGCGGGTACGGGAAGTCGGGTGCAGTCACCGTGCCCGGCCCTCCCGTCCGCCGCCGAAGGTCAGATCGCGGCCGACGGAGCCGATCGCCGTGGCGCCGGGCCCGATCGCGTTCTGGCCGTCGACCCGGATGTCGCCCGTCCGGATGCCGCCCGTGCGCGGTGTCCGGGTCGACGGAGAGTCCGACGCCTCCTGTCGGTGGTCCGCACCGGGCCCCATGTTTCGTGGTGCGGGCGGCGTCGGCGTCGAGTTCTCCGCCGCCGACGGGGCGGACATGTCCTCGTCCACGACGCAGAGCCACGCGTCTTCCTGGAACCCCTTGTCCGGATGGACGACCTCGACCCGCCGGAACCGCTCCGGACGCATCTCCTCCGGGTACTCGGTGACGACGTCGCGGTAGATCTCCGCCGACACGATCAGTGCCACCCCGGCGTCGGGAAAGGCCGCCAGGGCGCGCTTGACGGGTTTCGCCTCGCACAGCCGGCAGACGAAGACGACGGCGTTGCCGGGGAAGCCGTTGGCCCCGTCGAGGTGGACGAGTCCCTGGTGGACAGCGACCCGCAGGCGGATCTGGGCGGCTGGCACCCGGCTGCTGTTGTAGCTGCGCAGCCGCCTGTTCAGCTCCGGTACGAACCGGCCGATGACGCGGGACTCGGCCACGTCCTGGGGAAGGATCGCCAGCTCGCCGTCCCCGGCCTGCTGCGTCGTCCAGGCGACCCGGTTCAGACCGACGTCGCCGGCGGCCTCGTGCAGCAGTTCTCGGAAGTGCTGCTGCGCCTCGTACTGCTGGAGGTTGGTGCGCCGGCTGTACCGCTCCATGTCCACGGATATCAACAGTCGTCGCTCGGGATGTCGCATCGTCGTGCCGCCCTTCCTCGCCCGACCCGCCCCACAGGCGGGCACCGCAGGAGACATCGAACCGAGGCAGGCTCTGCGGAACCCCGTAGAAGTACGGCATCGCCGGAACTGTCGTCAGGGCGTCATCCCCTCCTGTGCGGGTCTCCGGCGCGCGGTCAGGCGGTGTCCTGGTCGCATGAGGATCGGTCTGATGGAGCTGCTGCTCGCGGTCGGCTGGCCGCCGGGCGTCCTGCTGGCGTTGGTGATCGTCCAACTCGCGGTCGCTGCCGCCCGGCGTCTGCGGACATCGCGTTACGCGCAGGGCCGGCTACGCTTCGACGGCTGTCGCTGGCCGAGGAGGATGAGACCGCTGATGCGAGGACCAGCCGAGCTGTCCGACGTCACCTGGCCCTACGGCACGTTCCTGCAACGGCTCGGCCCTCCGGTCCGGATCGCCCTGCTGGAGTTGGGCGTCCGCCGGCGGGTCCCGCCCGGACAGATCGTCATCCACGAGGGCGTACGGGAGTCGCACCTGGTGCTGCTGGAGGAGGGGCTGACGAAGGTCACCGCGACTCTCCCGGACGGGCGGTCCGCGCTGCTGGCCCTGCGCGTCGGCGGTGACCTCGTCGGCGAGATGTCGGCCCTCAACGACCGGCCCCGCTCGGCAAGTGTCACCACCTGCGGGCCAGCGACTTACCGGGTCATCCAGCCCGACCGGTTCAAGGCGTTCCTCAAGGAGTACCCGGACGCCGCCCTGGAGTTGGCGGCGATGGTGTCGGACCGGCTGCGCTGGTCCAACCGGCGACGCATCGACTTCACCTCGTACCCGGTGATGATCAGGGTCGCCCGGGTCGTCGCCGAACTCTGTCGCACCCACGGCCGCCAGGGCCGCGACGGCGTCGTCATCGACGTGCGGCTCACGCAGCCCGAGCTTGCGAGCATCTGCGGCGCCGCCGAGACCTCCATCCAGAAGGCCCTCCGTGAGTTGCGCACGGAGAGTCTGGTCGACACGGACTATCGCCGGATCACCGTTCGCGACCTGCCCCGCCTGCGGCAACTGGGCGAGCTGGAGGCCGAGGACGGCTGACGGGGCGTGCCGGTGTCGGAAACGTGTGGCGGCGCGGGAACGGCCCGGAGCGGGTGGCAGACTGGTGGGGTGAGCGAAATCGAGTCCGTCCAGCTCCGTCCGCACCGCATCCGGGTGGTCTGCTGGATCTCGGCGGCTGTGCTGTTCGTGGTGTTCAGCCTGGTGGCCACCTCGCTGAGCGGCGCGACCGGCAACGGCTACGGCAGCTTCCAGCGCGGTGACCAGATCGCGATGGTCGGTCTCGGCGTCCTCGGGGCGCTCGCCTTCCTGATCTTCACCCGCCCCCGGGTCGAGGCGGACGCGCGCGGGGTGCGGGTGCGCAACGTCGTCGGCTCGTACGAGCTGCCGTGGGAGGTCGTACGGGGGGTCCGCTTCGATCGGGGTGCGCCCTGGGCCAGCCTGGAGCTGCACGACGACGACCTGCTGCCGATGGTCGCCCTGCAGGCCGCCGACAAGGAACTGGCCGTCGAGGGGGTCCGCGCCCTGCGCCGGCTGCACCAGGCGCACCAGGCCCGGCTCGCCGAGAGCGCCACCGGCCGCTGAGCAGGGTGCCCGGTTTGGGGGTGCTCGGGCGAGGGGTGTAGTGTGACTGAGTCGACCAGGCTGTCTTCGCGTGTGCGCAGTCGCACGCGGGCACACAGCCATGAAAGAGGAGCGCCTGCTCCCACCCGAGTCGCCATCACGGTGGCCGGGTCCGGTCACCGGTTCCGGGCACGTCCCGGCGCCGGATGCGCGATCATGTGATCGTGCTGACCGGTCGAGCGGGCCCTGGCATGCGCCGGGGCCTTCTGCTTTCCGGGTCGGCTCCCACCCGGGAGCCGCAGGGGTCGGCCACGCAGAGACTTTGACTCGAGGAGGCCCCATCAGCGTCGAACCACGCGTGAACGAGCAGATCCGGGCACGTGAGGTCCGACTGGTCGGCCCCGAGGGTGAGCAGGTGGGCATCGTCCCGCTGGAGCGCGCCCTTCAGCTGGCCGCGGACGTAGACCTGGACCTGGTCGAGGTTGCGCCGATGGCGCGCCCGCCGGTGTGCAAGCTCATGGACTTCGGCAAGTTCAAGTACGAGAGCGCACTCAAGGCGCGCGAAGCGCGGCGTAACCAGCAACAGACCGTCATCAAGGAGATGAAGCTCCGGCCGAAGATCGACCCGCACGACTACGAGACCAAGAAGGGTCACGTGGTGCGGTTCCTGAAGGCCGGCGACAAGGTCAAGGTGACGATCATGTTCCGCGGTCGCGAGCAGAGCCGCCCGGAGCTGGGTTACCGGCTCCTGCGCCGGCTCGAGTCGGAGATCTCGGAGCTGGGGTACGTCGAGGCCGCTCCCAAGCAGGACGGTCGAAACATGATCATGGTGCTCGCGCCGCACCGCGCCACGAAGGCCGCCGCGGTCGCCGCGACGGCCACCCGGGGCGGGCCGAGGGAGCGGGACGCCGAGGGCGTCGCCCCGGACGGCGAGCCCGCAGCGGCCGTTGACACCGGCACAGTCGCCGACAACAGCGGCGAGTAACAGGGGAGAGACGTTCCACATGCCGAAGATGAAGAGCCACACGGGGATGGGCAAGCGGGTCAAGGTGACCGGCAAGGGCAAGATCGTTGCCCAGCAGGCCGGCCTCCGGCACAACCTGGAGAAGAAGCCCTCCACCCAGACCCGTCGGCTGACCGGCACCGTCGTGCTGGCCAAGGCCGATGTCAAGCGCATCAAGAAGCTGCTCGGCCGCTGACGCGCGCCACCTTACGTAATTAGGAGTTGAGATGGCACGCGTCAAGCGGGCTGTGAACGCCCAGAAGAAGCGTCGTACCCTGCTGGAATCCGCGAGCGGCTACCGCGGTCAGCGCTCCCGCCTTTACCGCAAGGCCAAGGAGCAGGTGCTGCACTCGATGCAGTACGCCTACCGGGACCGTCGTGACCGCAAGGGCGACTTCCGGCAGCTGTGGATCCAGCGGATCAACGCGGGCGCCCGTGCCAACGGGATGACCTACAACCGCCTGATCCAGGGCATGCGCCTGGCCGGCATCGAGGTTGACCGCAAGATCCTGGCCGACATGGCTGTCAACGACGCCGCCTCCTTCGCGGCGATCGTCGAGCTGGCCCGGGCCGCGGTCACGGCCGAGGGCACCGGCGGCGCGGCGGCCCAGGCCGCCTGATCCCCGCGCACCAGTAGATCGAGGCGTCTCCCATGCAGTCATCATCGCGCGGGAGACGCCTCGACGCTGTCTCCGGCCCCTTCACCCCGCGTACCCCCAGGGTGGCCGCCGCCCGCCGGTTGCAGCGCCGCCGGGACCGCGAGGCCGCCGGCCGCTTCCTGGCCGAGGGGCCGCAGGCGGTCCGCGAGGCCCTGGCCCGCCCGGGGGTGGTCACCGAGCTCTTCGGTACGCCCGCCGCCCTGGACCGGCACGCCGAGCTGGCCGCCCGCGCGGCCGCCGCCGACGTGCCCGTCTCCGAGGTGACCGACGAGGCGCTCGCCGCGCTGGCCGAGACCGTCGCCCCGCAGGGCCTCGTCGCCGTCTGCCGGCACCTCGACGTGCCCCTGGAGCAGGCCCTGGCCGCCGGGCCCCGTCTGGTGGCCGTGCTCGCCGAGATCCGTGACCCGGGCAACGCCGGCACCGTGCTGCGCACCGCCGACGCCGCGGGGGCCGCCGCGGTGGTGTTCGCCGGAGAGGCCGTCGACCCGTACAACGGCAAGTGCGTGCGGGCGTCGGCCGGCAGCCTCTTCCACGTCGACGTGGTCCGCGCGCCCGATCCGGTGGGTGTGGTCGCGGCGCTGCGCGCCGCCGGGCTCACCGTGTTCGCCACCACCGGCTACGGCGAGGACGACCTCGACGACCTCGGCGACGACGGCCGGCTCGCCACCCCCACCGCCTGGCTCTTCGGCTCGGAGGCGCACGGCCTGCCCGAGAGGCTCACCGCCGCCGCCGACGCCCGGGTCCGGGTGCCCCTGCACGGGCGCGCCGAGAGCCTTAACCTTGCGGCGGCCGCCGCCGTCTGCCTGTACGCTTCAGCGAGAGCACAGCGCCGGGGTGTGACCCGGCTGTCGCAGGCACCGACCGCAGGGGAGAGCCTCCGCCCATGAACGCGCCACGGCGTTCGTTTAGCCAGCCCGCCGGTGTCGGCGGGCGGCGGGCCTGACCTGCTCTCCGCGCAACTCCCACCGGCGGGCTACGGCACAGCCGCGCGTCCGTAGACTCGCTTCGCCGCCTGAGTGAGGCTGGCGCCGCCGTGAGGGAGTGCCCGTACGTCATGAGCTACCGCAACGATCCGTACGATCCGAAGCAGGTCGCCCTGCTCGACCCGGCCGCCCTGGCCGAGGCCGTCGCTGCCGCCGAGAAGGCGTTCGCCGAGGCCGGTGACCCGGACGCGCTGTCCGCGCTGCGTCCGGCGCACCTCGGCGACCGGTCGCCGATCTCGCTGGCCCGCCGTGAGATCGGCGCGCTGCCGCCGGCCGCCAAGTCCGACGCCGGCAAGCGGGTCAACGAGGCCCGCCGCGCCGTCGAGGCCGGGTACGCCGCCCGCCAGGAGGTCCTGGAACGGGAGCAGGCGCAGCGGGTGCTGGTGGAGGAGCGCGTCGACGTGACGCTGCCCCACGACCGGCGGCCCCGGGGCGCCCGGCACCCGGTCAGCACCCTGATGGAGCAGATCAACGACCTGTTCGTCGGCATGGGCTACGAGGTGGCCGAGGGCCCTGAGGTCGAGCTGGAGTGGACCAACTTCGACGCCCTCAACATCCCGGCCGACCACCCGGCGCGGGGCCTGATGGACACCTTCCACATCGCCCCCACCGGTGGGGGCGATGGCGAACCGGCGGGGTCGGGCCTCGTCCTGCGTACCCACACCTCGCCGGTGCAGGCACGCACCATGCTGACCCGCAAGCCGCCGATCTACGTGATCGTGCCCGGGCGGGTCTACCGCACCGACGAGCTGGACGCCACCCACGCGCCGGTCTTCCACCAGGTGGAGGGCCTCGTGGTGGACCGGGGGATCACCATGGCGCACCTGCGCGGCACCCTCGACCACTTCGCCCGGGCGATGTTCGGCGAGGGTGCGAAGACCCGCTTCCGGCCGCACTACTTCCCGTTCACCGAGCCGTCCGCCGAGTTCGACGTCTGGTTCCCGGAGCACCGCGACGGCCCGCGCTGGGTCGAGTGGGGCGGTTGCGGCATGGTCAACCCACGGGTGCTGCGCGCCTGCGGCATCGACCCCGAGGTCTACTCCGGATTCGCGTTCGGCATGGGCATCGACCGGACGGTGATGTTCCGGCACGGGGTCAGCGACATGCGGGACATGGCCGAGGGCGACGTGCGGTTCACCCGCGCGTTCGGGGCCGGGGCGTAGGCGATGCGGGTACGAGTCATGGGAACGGTGGTCTGAAGTCATGCGAGTTTCTGTCAGTTGGCTGCGGGAGTACGTCGACCTCCCCGCCGACCTGCCCACCGGCGACCTGGAGCAGGCCCTGGTCGACCTCGGCATCGAGGTCGAGTCCGTCGAGGACCTGCGGGAGACCGTCACCGGTCAGCTGGTGGTCGGCGAGGTCCGGGAGATCGAGGAGCTGACCGGCTTCAAGAAGCCGATCCGGTTCTGCCGGGTCGACGTCGGTGACGCCAACGGCACCGGCGAGCCGCAGGAGATCGTCTGCGGGGCGCGCAACTTCGCCCCCGGCGACCGGGTCGTGGTGATCCTGCCCGGCGGCGTGCTGCCCGGCGGCTTCGCCATCGGCGCGCGTAAGACGTACGGGCGCAACTCCAACGGCATGATCTGCTCGGCGAGGGAGCTGGGCCTGGGCGACGACCACGACGGCATCATCGTGCTGCCCGAGGACACCCCGGCCAAGCCGGGTGACGACGCACGGCCCGTCGTCGGGCTCGACGACGTCGTGGTCGAGCTGGAGATCACCCCCGACCGGGGGTACGCGATGAGCATCCGCGGCCTGGCCCGGGAGCTGTCGCACGCCCTCGGCGTGCCGTTCCGCGATCCGGGCCTGGCGCCCGCGCCCGGCGGCACCGACACCCCGGCGTACCCGGTCGAGGTGCGCGACACGGCCGGCTGCGACCGGTTCGCCGCCCGCCTCGTCCGTGGCGTCGACCCGACGGTGCAGAGCCCCGGCTGGATGCAGCGGCGGCTCACCGTCGCCGGCATCCGCAGCATCTCGCTGCCGGTCGACATCACCAACTACGTGATGCTCGAACTGGGCCAGCCGATGCACGCCTTCGACGCCGACCGGATCGCCGGCCCGCTGGTGGTCCGCCGCGCCGGGGCGGGGGAGAAGCTCACCACCCTGGACGGGGTGACCCGCGTCCTCGCGCCCGAGGACATGGTGATCTGCGACGCCGGGCTGCCGAACCCCCTCGCGGGCGAGGGGGCCGGCGTCCCGATCTCGCTGGCCGCCGTGATGGGTGGCGAGACCAGCGAGGTCGTCGCCGGGACGACGAACGTGCTCCTCGAGGCCGCCCACTGGGATCCGGTGATGGTGGGGCGCACCGCCCGCCGGCACAAGCTGTTCAGCGAGGCGGCGAAGCGGTGGGAACGGGGCGTCGACCCGGCCCTGCCGCTGGTCGCCATCGCACGGGCGGTCCGGCTGCTCACCGAGCACGCCGGCGGCGCGGCCGGTGACGAGATCCTCGACATCGACCACGTCCGGCCGCGTACCCCGGTCGTCCTGCCGGCGGATCTGCCGACCCGGCGGATCGGGGTGAGCTACCCACCGGCGCGGGTGGTCGCCCTGCTGGAGCAGGTCGGCTGCACGGTCGCCCGGGGCGCCGACCGGCTGGCCGAGGACCCGGGCGAGGTCGGCGTGGCCGCCGGCACCGGCGGCGCGCTCAGCGTCACCCCGCCGACCTGGCGGCCCGACCTGACCGACCCGGCCGACCTGGTCGAGGAGGTGGTCCGCCTCGACGGGTACGACCGGGTGCCGTCGGTGCTGCCGACCGCGCCGCCCGGCCGCGGCCTGACCTGGCAGCAGCGCCGCCGCCGGGCCGTGGCCCGGTCGCTCGCCGAGCGGGGGTACGTGGAGGTGCTCGCGCACCCGTTCGTCGCCCCCGGGCTGGCCGACCAGCTCGGCCTGCCCGCGGACGATCCGCGCCGGCCGGCGGTGCGGCTGGCGAACCCGCTGTCGGAGGAGGAGCCGCTGTTGCGCACCACGCTGCTCGGCCCGCTGCTCGGCATCGTCAAGCGCAACCTGGGCCGGGGCCACCGCGACCTCGCCCTCTACGAGATCGGCGCGGTGTTCCACCCGCGTCCCGGCGCCGGCCGCCCGCCGGCGATGGGCGTGGACCGGCGACCCAGCGACGAGGAGTTCGCCGCCGCCGACGCGGTGGTACCCGACCAGCCCCGGCACGTCGCCGTCGTCCTGACCGGCGACGTCGAGCCGGCCGGCTGGTGGGGTGCGGGCCGCCCGGCCGGCTGGGCGGACGCCGTGGAGGCCGGCCGGAACGTGCTCGCCGCCGCCGACGTCCCCGCACACCGGATCGAGGTCCGGGCCGCCGAGTACGCCCCCTGGCACCCCGGCCGGTGCGCCGAGCTGCTGGTCGACGGCACGGTGGTCGGGCACGCCGGCGAGCTGCACCCGGCGGTCGTGGCGGCGCTGGAGCTGCCCCGGCGGACCAGCGCCATGGAACTCGACCTGGACGCGCTGCCGGCCGCCCCGGTGGCGTCCGCGCCGGTCGTCTCCGGTTTCCCCCCGGCGCTGATCGACGTGGCGCTGGTGCTGGACTCCTCGGTGCCGGCGGAGCAGGTGCAGCAGGCCCTCGTCGAGGGCGCCGGTGGGCTGCTGGAGCAGGTGCGCCTCTTCGATGTGTACGCCTCCGAGCAGCTCGGGGCGGGCCGCCGGTCGCTGGCGTACAAGCTCACCTTCCGGGCCCCGGACCGGACGCTGACCGTGGAGGAGGCGGTGGCCGCCCGGGACGCGGCGGTCGCCCGCGCCGCGGAACGCTTCGGCGCCACCCTGCGCGGCGCCTGAGCGTGCCGACGTTCGGATGGTTGGTGGTGGCCGGCGTGCTCGCGTCGGCCACCGTCGGCCTGCTCTGGGCCCGCCGGCACCTGCTGCTGGTCTCCGTCGTGGGCCGCAGCATGGAGCCGACGCTCCGCCCGGGTGACCGGGTGCTGGCCCGGCGGGTGCCGCTGGCCCGGGTCCGCCCCGGCGACGTGGTCGTGGTGGCGGCCCCGGCGGCGATGACCGCCGGCCGTCAGGCCGAGCCCGGCGACACCGGGCCGGGCCTGCTGATCAAGCGGGCGTACGCGGTGCCGGGGGAGCCGGTGCCGGTCGACCGGGTGCCGCTGCTGCGGCAGCGACCGGAGCGGCTCGTGCCATCCGGGCAGCTGGTGGTGCTCGGCGACAACCCGCCGTTCAGCTACGACTCCCGCGAGTGCGGCTACATCCCCGAGTCGGACCTGCTCGGAGTGCTCGTCCGGCCGAGACCCCGCACGGGGTGACCTTCGGGGCACGCCGGGGGTGGCGTGCCGCGCGGCACCGGGCCGCGCGGCACACCGGTGCCGGAAATCAGCACAGAGCGGTCATCGTGCTCGCTCCCGCGCTGCAGTAGTACCCGCACGAGCCGCACGTCGTCTTGCAGGTAGGGGTGTAGCTGCACCGCTTGAGATGGCACGTGCCACACGCCGCACACCACGGGTCCGGTGGACAGCCGGCCGCGGCCGTCACCTTCGGGACGAACACGCCGAGCATCCGTTCGCCGAGGCGCTCCAGTCGACGGAACATCCGTTCACCTCCTCTCACCAGGGATCGACAGATGTCGGCACGCTAAGGCCGCCCGGTACACCGGGCCTACAGCCGACGCCACCACCGGCGCGCGCCGGTGTATCCGCGATGTATCCGCCGCTCCTAGCGTGGGCCCCCCGTGACGAGGAGGTGCCGACGGATGCGAGCGGTGGAACTGGCTGCGCGGATCTTGCTGGGCCTGGTGTTTCTCGCCGCGGTGCTCGGCAAGCTGCGGACCCGGGCGGGCTTTGCCGGGTTCGTGGGGTCGGTCGGGCAGTTCGGCGTGCCGGCGCGGTGGACCGCCCCGGTCGCCCGGATCGCGGTCGCCACCGAGGCTGCCGTGGTCGTCCTGCTCGCCGTGCCGTCCACCGTCCCCGTCGGGCTGCTGATCGCCGCCGGGCTGCTCGGCGTTCTCACCGCCGCGATCGTCGGCGCGTTGCGTCGCGGCGCCCGCCCGGCCTGCCGCTGTTTCGGCGCCGCGGACGCCCCGATCGGCCCGCGGCACGTCGTGCGAAACCTGGCCCTCGCCGTGGTGGCGCTGCTCGGGCTGCTCGCCGGGGCCACCGCCGGTGCCTCGCCGTCGCCGGCCACCACGCTGCTCGCCGCCGGGCTGGCCGTCCCGCTGGCCGCCGTGGTGGTCCGCCTCGACGACCTGGTCGCCCTCTTCGCCCCCACCGTGTCCCGGGCGACCCGCCCGGCCGGCCGCCCCTGACCCCGCCCGGCAATCCGAAGGAGCTCCCCATGGCGTTGTTGACCGTCGCTGTCGTCCTCGTCGCCGCGCTCGGCCTGCTCAACCTGGTGCTGACGCTCGGCGTGGTCCGCCGGCTGCGTGAGCACACCGAGCTGCTCAGCGACAGGCAGTCCCAGCCGCCGGCCGTGATGCTGGAGGCGGGCTCCGCCCCGGGCGACTTCGTCTCCACCACGGTGGACGGCGAGGTACGTACCCGCGCCGACCTGCCGCCGATGACGCTGGTGGCGTTCATGACGCCGAGCTGCGAGCACTGCGCCGAGCAGGTCCCGCTGCTGATCGACCGGGCACGGACGATGCCCGGCGGAGCGGAGCACGTCTGGATCGTGGTGGTCGGCAAGGGTGGGGAGACCGAGGCGTACGCGGCCCAGTTCGCCGGGCTGGCGACGGTCTTCATCGAGCCGGGCAGCGGCGCGCTGCCGCTCGCGTTCGGGGTCAAGGGCTACCCGGCGTTCGGCCTGCTCGACGAGCGCGGGGTGGTCGCGTCGGCCGCGTTCGGCATCGCCCGGTTGGACCTGCCGGTAGCACGGTGACCGGGCCCCGACTGGCGCCCCGCCGGGCCGTCCGGCACGCCCGGGCGGCCCTGGGGATCACCTGGCGGGCGGCCCCCACGGGCACCGCAGCCGACCTGCTGCTGGCGATCCTCGCCGGGGTGACACCGGTGCTCGTTGCCGCGCTGACCAAGCTCGTCCTGGACCGCCTGTCCGGCGGCCGTCCCGCGGACGCGTCGCTGGCCCTGCTCGGCGTCGGGCTCGCGGTCACCGCCGCGGCGGGCGTCGTCCTGCCCCACCTGCGCGGGTACGTGGAGAAGGAGCGCATCCGGGCGGTGTCCCGGCTGGTGCGTCGGAGGTTGTACGACGCGGTGCTGCGCCTGGTCGGTCTGGTCCGGCTGGAGGACCCGGAGTTCCAGGACCGGTTGCAGGCCGCCCAGCAGACCGGTCACCTGGGGCCGACCCAGCTCACCGGCAACGCCCTCGGCGCGGTGCAGAGCCTGCTCGCGCTCAGCGGCTTCCTCGGCGTCCTGCTGGTGCTCAGCCCAACCATCGGTCTGCTGGTGCTGGCGGCGGCGTTGCCCACACTCTGGATGCAACTGCGCCTCAACCGGGCTCGGGTGGCGATGGTGCTGCACCTGGAGCACTTCCAGCGGCGTGACTTCTTCTTCGCCCAGTTGCTGGTGGGCGTGCCGGCCGCCAAGGAGGTCAGGCTCTTCGGCCTCGGCCGGTTCTTCGGCGACCGGATGCTCGACGAACTGCACGGCATGCACCGGGTGGAGCAGCGGCTGGACCGCCGCGAGCTGTGGGCCCAGGGCCTGCTCGGCCTGCTCGGCGCCGGGGTGGCGGGGGCGGGCGTGGTCTACACCGTCACGGCTGCCGCCGGTGGTCGGCTCACCGCCGGCGACGTGGTGCTCTACCTGGCGGCCGTGCCCGGGGTCCAGGGTGCGCTGGGCGGGCTGGTCGGCCAGTTCGGCGCGATCCACCAGGCACTGCTCCTGTTCGATCACTACGACCAGGTCATCCGGGCCGAGCCCGACCTGCCGGCGCCGCCCACCGCCCGGCCGGTGCCGCCGCTGCGGGACGGCATCGAGCTGCGTGACGTCTGGTTCCGGTACTCGCCGCGGCATCCCTGGGTGCTGCGCGGGGTCGACCTGTTCCTGCCGGCCGGCGGGACCACCGCGCTGGTCGGGCTGAACGGCGCCGGAAAGAGCACGCTGGTCAAGCTGCTCTGCCGGTTCTACGACCCGGAGCGCGGCACGATCCGGTGGGACGGGACCGACCTGCGTGAGTTCGACCCGGCGGAGCTGCGGCAGCGGCTGGGCGCGGTGTTCCAGGACTTCATGCCGTACGACCTCTCCGCCGCGGAGAACATCGCCCTCGGCGACCTCGACGCCCGCGACGACCCGGACCGGCTGCGGGCCGCCGCGCGGCAGGCCGGCATCGACGAGGCCCTGACCGCGCTGCCCCGGGGCTATGACACCCTGCTCACCCGGATCTTCTTCGACGGCCCGGACCGGGACGATCCACAGGCCGGGGTGGTCCTCTCCGGCGGCCAGTGGCAGCGGGTGGCGCTGGCCCGCGGCTTCCTGCGCGCCGACCGCGACCTGCTCATCCTCGACGAGCCCAGCTCCGGCCTGGACGCCGAGGCCGAGCACGACCTGCACACCCGGCTGCGCGAGCTGCGTCGGGGGCGGACCAGCCTGCTCATCTCGCACCGGCTCAACGCCGTCCGGGACGCGGACACCATCGTGGTGCTGGCCGACGGCCGGATCGCCGAGTGTGGCCGGCACGACGAGCTGCTCGCCGCGGGCGGCGGGTATGCCCGGCTCTTCACCCTCCAGGCCCGTGGTTACCGGGAGGACGCTGCCGCGCCGGTCTGACCGGGTGGTGGCTCGACGGCGGCCAGCTCGGCGGCGTAGAGGCGGACCAGCTCGCCGATGCGGTAGTGGCCCGGCCCGGTGGGCTCGGCGAGCTGCGCCGCCACCAGCCGGTCCAGCGCCCGCACGGTGTCCTCCGGCGGCAGGCCGGTCAGCGTGGCGGCCGTCTCGGCGGTGATCGGCTCGCTCCTGCTGCCGCCCAGCCGGCGGAACAGCGGCGCGGCCGGGCCGAGCCGGCGGTAGCTCGCGGTCAGCCGGGGTCGCAGTCCGGTCTCCGCGAGCCGGTAGCGCTCGTCGCGCAGCAGCCGGGCCAGCCGCGCCATCGACCAGTGCGGCCCCTCGGTCAGCCGGCGGGCCACGGTGCGCAGCGCCAGCGGCAGACCCTCGCAGAGCGCGACGACCGCCGAGGCCGCCTCCGGCTCCTCGTCCACCCGGCGGTCCCCGGCGGCGGCCCGCAGCAGGGCCAGCCCGTCGCCGGGCGGCAACGGGTCCACCCGCAGCGGCCGGGTGTCCCCGTCGGGCACCGGGCAGCGGCTGGTCACCAGCAGCGCGCAGCCGCCCCGTGCCGGGAGCAGGCCGTCGACCTGCGCCGGGTCGGCGGCGTTGTCGAGCACCAACAGCACCCGCCGGCCGAACAGCAACGACCGTACCCGGGCCCGTGCCTCGGCGAGACCGACCGGCTCCGGCTCGCCGGCGGCGTCCCGGAACGACCGGAGCACCCGGGCCGCCACCTCGGCCGGTGGAAGCGGGGTGCCGGCCACCGATCCGCCCAGGTCGAGGTGGAGCTGGCCGTCGGGGAAGGCCTCCAGCACCGCGACCGCCGCGCGCAGCCCGAGCGCCGACTTTCCGACGCCGGCCATGCCGTACGCGGTAACGGTCACCGGGTACTCCCGGGCACCGGTCAGCGCGGTGCGCAGCCGGGTCAGCTCGGCGCGCCGGCCGACGAAGGGCGCGGCGGCGCAGGGGAGCTCGTGCGGCACCAGCACGGGCCGGACCCGGGCGGGGCGGTCCCGGGCGTGCACGGCCGGTCGGCCCGCGGACGGCTGTGGGCGGAGATCGCGTCGCGGGAGGGCGCGGTACAACCCGGTCAGCTCGGGGCCGGGGGCGATCCCCAGTTCCCTGGCGAGGGCCCGGGACGCGGCCCGGTACGTCTCCAGGGCGGCGGCCGGGTCTCCGGCCCGGGACTGGGCGGTCATCAGCAGTGCCCAACCGGGCTCCCGCAGCGGGTTCTCCGCCAGGTGCCCGTGCAGCAGGGCCAGCAGTTCCGGACTGCCCCGGTCGCCGAGGTCGAGCCGGCAGGCGGCGTACGCCTCCCGGGCGGCGGTGCGGCGCTCGCGCAGCCGGTCGAACGCGGTGGCGGTCGCCGGCCCGTACGCCGGTGGCGGGTCCGCTGCCGACCAGAGGGCCAGTGCCCGTGCCAGCAGCGGCGCCGCGACGGCCGGCTGACCGGCGGCCCGGGCCGCGTGGCCCTCGGCGGCCAGCCGCTCGAACTCGGCCGCGTCCAGTTCACCGGGGCCCACCCGGAGCCGGTAGCCACCGTGCTGGGCGTGCAGTCGGGCCGGCTCGTCGGGCGCGGCGAGCAGGTGGCGCAGCTGACTGGCGTGGCTGCGCAGGTTCGCCACCGCCGACGCGGGGGCGGGCCCGGCCCAGAGCTCCTCGCGCAGCCGCTCGACCGGCACCGCGACGCCGGCGTGCAGCAGCAGGGTGACCAGCATGGCGGTGGGGCGCCCCGGGGGCAGGCGCAGCGGCCCACCGTCGCGGCAGACCCGGACCGGGCCGAGAATCCGGAACGTCAGCTCCAATGCGACCTCCGCTGTGCCCCCGCGGGCCGGTCTCCCGGCCCCACACCATCGCCGGCCAATCATGTCAGTCGATGCAATTACGGTGAAGTGGGAATGGCTGAGCCGAGTATCGGCTGAAAGGTCAGCGCCGTCGGCATTTTTGGCTACCCGCGAGTCACATCCGAGCGGTTAACCTGCTTGGATTCCGGATGTAGTCGGAGTCACACCCCGCCACCCCCACGGGAGTCCAGTCATGTCCGAGGATCCGCCGTTCACCACCGTGGATGTCTGCATCGTGGGCGGCTGCGGCCGGGTGGGGCTGCCGCTGGGCATCGCCTTCGCCTCGCGCGGCCTGTCCGTGCTGCTGTACGACATCAACGCCGACGCGGTCGCCACGGTCAACGCGGCCACCCTGCCCTTCGCCGAACCCGGCGCGGCCGAGGCGCTCGCGGAGGCGGTCGCCGCCGGCCGGCTGCGGGCCACCACCGACCCGGCGAGCGTCGGCGTCTCCGAGCACCTCGTCGTGGTGGTCGGCACCCCGGTCGACGAGCACCTCAATCCGGACCTGGGCGCGGTGCCCCGGGCCCTGGAGCGCTGCGCCGAGCATCTGCGCGACGGGCAGCTCGTCGTGCTGCGCAGCACCGTCTACCCCGGGGTCACCGCGCTGACCGAGAAGCTGCTCGCCGGCAAGGGCATCCGCGCCGACGTGGCGTTCTGCCCGGAGCGGATCGCCGAGGGGCGGGCGATGACGGAGCTGTTCGCGCTGCCGCAGATCGTCGCCGCCCGTACGCCGGGGGCGCTGGCCCGGGCGGAGAAGCTGTTCCGGCACCTCACCGAGCAGATCGTGCCGCTCGAACCGGAGGAGGCCGAGCTGGCGAAGCTGTTCACCAACACGTGGCGCTACATCAAGTTCGCCACCGCCAACCAGTTCTGGATGATGGCCAACGACTTCGGGCTGGACTTCGCCCGGATCCGGCACGCCGTGGCGTACGACTACCCGCGCGCGGCGGACCTGCCGATGCCCGGGTTCGCGGCCGGGCCGTGCCTGTTCAAGGACACCATGCAGCTGGCCGCGTTCAACCGGAACAACTTCGTGCTCGGCCACTCCGCCATGCTGATCAACGAAGGGCTGCCGCTCTACCTGGTGTCCCGCCTGGAGGAGCGCTTCGACCTGTCCGAGCTGACCGTGGGCATCCTCGGCATGGCCTTCAAGGGCGGCAGCGACGATCCCCGGGAGAGCCTGGCGTACAAGCTGCGCAAGATCCTGGCGCTGAAGACCCGCGAGACGCTCTGCACGGACCCCCACGTGGTCGACGACCGGTTCGTCGACCTGGATGAGGTGCTGCGCCGGGCCGACCTGCTGGTCATCGCCGCCCCGCACGAGCAGTACGCCCGCCTGGAGACCGACAAGCCGGTGATCGACATGTGGGGCCTGACCGGGCAGGGGGTGCGGGTGTGAGGCCCCGGGTATCGGTGATCGTCCCGGTCTACGACGAGGGCGAGGCGATCCTGCGCTGCCTGGAGCGGATGCTCCGGGAGATGCTGCTGCCCGCCGAGGTGCTGGTCGTGCACGACATGCCCGAGGACACCACCGTGCCGTACGTCGAGGAGGTCGCCCGCACCGATCCGCGGGTACGGGCGGTGCTCAACACCTACGGCCGCGGTCCGGCCAACGCGATCCGGTTCGGCATCGACGCGGCGCTCGCCCCGGTCGTGGTGGTGACCATGGCCGACGGCTGTGACGACCCCCGCCAGATCGACGAGCTGGCCCGGCTGGTCGACCGGGGGGTGGTGGTGGCCGCCGCGTCCCGTTACATGCCCGGCGGCCAGCAGGTCGGCGGGCCCCGGCTGAAGCGGATGATGTCGCGCTGGGCGGGGCGCAGCCTCTACACCCTCGCCCGGGTCGGCACCCGCGACGCCACCAACAGCTTCAAGGCGTACGACACCACGTTCGTCCGCGAGGTGGGGATCGAGTCGCGGACCGGCTTCGAGATCGGGCTGGAGTTGACCGCGAAGGCGACCCGGCTGCGGCTGCCGGTGGCCGAGATCCCCACGATCTGGCTGGACCGGCCGCTGGGGGAGTCCCACTTCGACCTGGGTCGTTTCCTGCCCGGCTACCTGCGCTGGTATTTCTTCGCATACGGTCGACGGCTGAGTCGGGAGAAGCTGGCCGGGCGTGCCGCCCCGACCGGGGTCGTACCCGGCCAGCGCGACCCGCAGGGCAGCACCAAGTTCGAGAAGACCGCATAGGAGCGCACGTGGCGAAGGTCCTGGTAACTGGTTCGGCCGGCTTCATCGGCGGCTACCTCGTCTCCGAGTTGCTGGACCGGGGTCACGAGGTCGTCGGCATCGACGACTTCTCCAAGTACGGCCCGGTCACCCACAGCTATGACGAGCACCCCCGGTTCCGGTTCGTCGAGGGCGACGCCCGGGACGCGGACCTGCTCACCGAGCTGCTCGACGGCTGCGACCACCTGGTCGCCGGAGCGGCGATGATCGGCGGCATCTCCTACTTCCACGCGTACGCCTACGACCTGCTCGCCACCAACGAGCGGATCATGGCGGCCAGTTGCGACGCGGCGATCCGCGCCCACCGGGACGGCCGACTGGTGAAGGTCACCTACCTCTCCTCCTCGATGGTCTTCGAGTCCACCGGGCACTGGCCGAGCCAGGAGGGCGACGAGCGCCGCATCCCGCCGCCGCTGTCGTCGTACGGGTTCCAGAAGCTGGCCGTGGAGTACTACGCCCGGGCGGCCTGGGAGCAGTACCAGATCCCGTACACGATCGTGCGGCCGTTCAACTGCGTCGGCATCGGGGAGGGGCGTGCGCTGGGCCAGGCCGAGGTGCTCTCCGGCAACGTCAAGCTGGCCATGTCGCACGTCGTGCCCGACCTGGTGCAGAAGATCGTGAAGGGGCAGGACCCGCTGCACATCCTGGGTGAGGGCAACCAGGTCCGCCACTACACCTACGGCGGCGACCTGGCCCGGGGCATCGCCACGGCGATCGAGCATCCGGCGGCGCACAACGAGGACTTCAACCTCTCCACGGCCGAGTCGACCACGGTGCTGGAGCTGGCCGAGCTGATCTGGCGCAAGATCAAGGGACCGGACGTGCCGTTCCGGTACGTCTCCGACGATCCCTACCAGTACGACGTGCAGAAGCGGGTGCCGGACGTGACCAAGTCCCGGGAGGTGCTCGGCTTCACCGCGACCACCTCGCTGGACGAGATGCTCGACGAGGTGATCCCGTGGGTGACCCGGGCAGTCCAGGAGGGCCGCCTCTGACCGCCCCCGCCCCTCCCACCCCGCGTCCCCCCACCCCGCCCCACTCCAACCCACGCGTCCCCCCACCCGCCCCTCCGCGCCGTCCACCCCGCCCCTCCGCGCCGTCCCCCGCCCTCTCCCGCGCCGTTCCCCGCCCTCTCCCGCGCCGTTCCCCGCCCTCTCCCGCGCCGATCTTGCACTTTCTGCCCGGGCGAATGGGGTGTTCCGTCGCATATCGGGGGCGCAAGCTGCAAGATCGGCGCACGTGGAGCATGGTGCGGGCGTGGGCGTGGGCGTGGGGCGGGCGTGGGCATGGGGCGGGGTGAAGGGGGGTGAAGGGGGTGGGGTCATGGTCATGCGGGTTGCTGTATGAACTTGCAGAAGGGGATCTTCGTTTGTTAGCCTTCGCTGCATAGTCATGCGGAGGTGGGAATGAGTATCCGAGTCGCGGTCGCCGGGGCGAGCGGTTACGCCGGGGGCGAGCTGATCCGCCTGGTCGCCGGGCACCCGGAGTTCGACCTGGTCGCCGCCACCGCGCACAGCCAGGCCGGGCACCGGCTCGACGTCGTACATCCGCAGCTGGCCGGCCTGGACATGGTCCTCGGCGAGACGGACGCGGCGACGCTGGCAGACGCGGACCTGGTCTTCCTGGCCCTGCCGCACGGCCAGTCGGCGGCGCTGGCAGCCCAGCTTTCGCCTGAGGTCCGCGTCGTCGACCTCGGCGCCGACCACCGCCTCGCCGACCCGTACGCCTGGGCCAACTACTACGGCGGCACGCACGCCGGCCCGTGGACCTACGGCCTGCCCGAACTGCCCGGCCAGCGGGAGCTGATCGCCGGCGCCACCCGGGTGGCGAGCACCGGCTGCTACGCCGCCGCGATCATCCTGGCCCTCGCCCCGCTGATCGCCGCCGGCGCCGCCTCCCCGGCCGACGTGGTGGTCGTCGCCGCCTCCGGCACCTCCGGCGCCGGCAAGGCGGCCAAGCCGCACCTGCTCGGCAGCGAGGTGATGGGAGACCTGTCGCCCTACCGCGTGGGCACCCACCAGCACGTCCCGGAGATCAAGCAGGCCACCGGCGCGACCGGCCTGTCGCTCACGCCGGTGCTCGCACCGATGCCCCGGGGCATCCTCGCCACTGTGACCGCCGTGCCGGCCCGGGGCGTCGACCCGCGGGCGGTGCTCGCCGAGGCGTACGCGGACTCGCCCTTCGTGCACGTCCTGCCGGAGGGGGCCTGGCCGCACACCGCCGCCACCCTCGGCTCCAACTCGTGTCACCTACAGGCCACGGTCGACGTCGACTCGCGCCGGATGATCGTGCTCAGCGCGCTGGACAACCTCGGCAAGGGCGCCGCCGGCCAGGCCGTGCAGAACGCCAACCTCATGTACGGCCTTCCGGAGACGACGGGCCTGTCCGTCTGGGGGATCGCACCGTGAGCGCGAGGAGCGCAGCGCAGCGGAGCCCCGCAGTCGCGAACGAAGGAGCAGGATCGGTGAGCGCGAGGAGTGCAGCGCAGTGGAGTCCCGCAGTCGCGAACGAAGGAGCATTGCTGTGAGTGTCACGACTCCGCGGGGGTTCCGGGCGGCCGGGGTGGCCGCCGGGCTCAAGGCCAGCGGCGCGAGCGACATCGCGCTGGTCGTCAACGACGGCCCGGATGCCGGCGTCGCGGGCGTGTTCACCGCCAACAGGGTGAAGGCCGCGCCGGTGCTCTGGACCCAGCAGGTGGTGCGCGGCGGCGTCGCCCGCGCCGTGGTGCTCAACTCCGGCGGCGCCAACGCCTGCACGGGGCCGGCCGGGTTCCAGGACACCCACGCCACCGCCGAGCACACCGCCGCCGCGCTCACCTCGGCCAGTCCGCGGCTGATGCTCGGCGCCGCCGACGTGGCGGTCTGCTCGACCGGCCTGATCGGCGAGCGGCTGCCGATGCAGAAGCTGCTCCCCGGCGTACGCTCGGCGATCCGCCGGCTGTCGCGCGACGGCGGCCCGACGGCCGCCGAGGCCATCATGACCACGGACACCCGGCCCAAGACCACGGTGGCCCGGGGCAGCGGCTGGACCGTCGGCGGCATGGCCAAGGGCGCCGGCATGCTCGCCCCGGCGATGGCCACCATGCTCTGCGTGCTGACCACCGACGCGGTGGCCGGGCCGGAGGCCCTCGACGCCGCCCTGCGCGAGGCGTGCCGGGTCACCTTCGACCGGATCGACTCCGACGGCTGCATGTCGACCAACGACACGGTGCTGCTGCTGTCCAGCGGCGCGAGCGGCATCGCGCCGACCGGGGCCGAGTTGACGGCCGCGGTCACCGCCGCCGCCCACGACCTGGCCCAGCAGCTCATCGCCGACGCCGAGGGCGCCACCAAGCAGATCGCCATCGACGTCGTCGGCGCGGCGAGCGAGGAGGACGCGGTCGAGGTGGGGCGGTCTGTGGCCCGCAACAACCTGGTCAAGACCGCACTGTTCGGCAACGACCCGAACTGGGGCCGGATCCTCGCGGCCGTCGGCACCACCGCCGCCGCGTTCGAGCCCGACGGCATCGACGTCGCGGTCAACGGAATCTGGGTGTGCCGCTCCGGCGCCGCGGCCGAGGACCGGTCGAAGGTCGACCTGACCGGGCGGGACGTCACCCTCCGGATCGACCTGCACGCCGGTGCCGCCGAGGCCACGATCTGGACCAACGACCTGTCCCACGCGTACGTGCACGAGAACTCGGCCTACTCGACATGAGCCTCTCCACCGACGTCACCCGTGCCCAGGTCAAGGCGGCCACGCTGATCGAGGCGCTGCCCTGGCTGGCCCGCTTCTCCGGCTCGACCGTCGTGGTCAAGTACGGCGGCAACGCCATGATCGATCCCGAGCTCCAGCGGGCCTTCGCCGCCGACATGGTCTTCCTGCGCTACGCCGGCCTCCGGCCGGTCGTGGTGCACGGCGGCGGCCCGCAGATCTCCGCCATGCTCGCCCGGCTGGGCATCGCCAGCGAGTTCCGGGGCGGCCTGCGGGTCACCACCCCGGAGGCGATGGACGTGGTCCGGATGGTCCTGGTCGGCCAGGTGGGCCGGGGACTGGTCGGCCTGATCAACGCCCACGGCCCGTTCGCGGTGGGTCTCTCCGGCGAGGACGCCGGGCTGTTCACCGCCGTGCGGCGGCCCGCGTACGTGGACGGGCAACCGGTCGACGTCGGGCAGGTGGGCGACGTCGAGTCGGTCGACGTCTCGGCGGTCAGCGACCTGATCGCGGCCGGCCGCATCCCGGTGATCTCCACCGTGGCGCCCGACGCCGACGGGGTGCTGCACAACCTGAACGCCGACACCGCCGCCGCCGCGCTCGCCGTCGCCCTCGACGCCCGCAAGCTGGTCGTCCTCACCGACGTGCCGGGCCTCTACGCCGACTGGCCCGACACCTCCAGCCTGGTCAGCGAGATCACCGTCGACGAGCTGGCGGCGCTGCTGCCGTCGTTGGAAAGCGGCATGGTGCCCAAGATGGAGGCGTGCCTGCGGGCGGTGCGGGACGGGGTACCCGCCGCGCACGTCGTCGACGGTCGGGTCGCCCACTCCACGCTGCTGGAGGTCTTCACCTCGGAAGGATTCGGAACCATGGTCGTGAGCGCGAGGAGTGCGGGAGCGGAGCGACCAAGCCCCGCAGTCGCGAACAGGGAGGGCTCCGTGAGCGCGAGGAGTGCGGGAGCGGAGCGACCAAGCCCCGCAGTCGCGAACAAAGAGGACTCCGTGAGCGCGAGGGCCGTCTCCACGAGCCCCGCAGTCGTCAACCAGGAAGGCACGGTCGCCGGATGAGTACGCTCGTCGAGCGTTGGGCGCAGTCCATGATGGACAACTACGGCACGCCGCCGCTCGCCCTCGTCTCCGGCGCCGGCGCCGTCGTGGTCGACGACGCCGGCCGGGAGTACGTCGACCTGGTCGGCGGCATCGCGGTCAACGCCCTCGGTCACGCCCACCCGGCCGTGGTGGCGGCCGTGTCGAAGCAGGTCGCCACCCTCGGGCACGTCTCCAACCTCTACGTCGCCGAACCGCCGGTGGCCCTGGCCGAGCTGCTGCTGGCTCTGGCCGGGCGGCCCGGGCGGGTCTTCTTCGCCAACTCCGGCGCGGAGGCCAACGAGGCGGCGTTCAAGCTTTCCCGGCTCACCGGCCGCTCGCACGTGGTCGCCACCCGGGGCGGCTTCCACGGGCGGACCATGGGCGCGCTCGCCCTCACCGGCCAGCCGGCCAAGGCCGATCCGTTCCGTCCGCTGCCCGGTGAGGTGAGCCACGTCGACTACGGCGACGTGGCGGCCCTGGAGGCGGCGGTCACCGACGCCACCGCCATGGTGATCCTGGAGCCGATCCAGGGGGAGAACGGCGTGGTCGTCCCACCGGCCGGCTACCTGGCCGCGGCTCGTCGGATCACCGCCCGGCACGGCGCGCTGCTGGTGCTCGACGAGGTGCAGACCGGTGTCGGCCGTACCGGGCACTGGTTCGCGCACCAGGCCGAGGGGGTCGAGCCCGACGTGGTGACCCTGGCCAAGGGGCTCGGCGGCGGCCTGCCCATCGGCGCCTGCCTGGCCTTCGGCCGGGCCGCCGAACTGCTCGCCCCCGGCTCGCACGGCACCACCTTCGGCGGTAACCCGGTGAGCTGTGCCGCCGCCCTCGCGGTGGTGTCGACCATCGCCAGCGAGGGGCTGCTCGACCACGTCAAGCGGGTCGGCGAGCGGCTGCGTCGGGGGATCGAGGCGCTCGGCCACCCGTTGGTCGACGGCGTACGTGGCGCGGGCCTGCTGCTCGGCGTGGTGCTCGCCGCGCCCGTCGCGAAGGTGCTCGCCGAGGCACTGCGGGAGACCGGTTTCCTGGTCAACCCGGTGCAGCCCGGCGTGGTGCGGCTCGCCCCGCCGCTGATCCTCACGGCCGCCCAGGTCGACGCCTTTCTGGCCGCTCTCCCGGCCGCCCTCGCCGCGGCGTCCCCGGCTGCTGCGGGCGCTGCCCCGACCGCTACCGGTGTGATCCCGGCCGGCGTTGTCCGCACCCCCGGCGCTGCTCCGGATCTTGGTGAGAAACGGCCCCTGGAGGGGCCAGAAGTCACCAAGATCTCGACGCCGCCCATCGGGGCCGCGACGCCGACGCTGAGTACGACGGAGACGAACGCATGATCCGGCACTTCCTGCGGGACGACGACCTGACCCCCGCCGAGCAGGCGAACGTGCTCGACCTCGCGGCCCGGATGAAGGCCGACCGCTTCGGCCACCGGCCGCTGGCCGGGCCACGGTCGGTGGCGGTGCTGTTCGACAAGCAGAGCCTGCGTACCCGGTTCTCGTTCGACGTCGGCATCGCCGAGTTGGGCGGGCATCCCCTCGTGGTGGACACCCAGGTCACCCACTTCGGGCGGGGTGAGACCCTGGCCGACGCCGGCCGGGTGCTGTCCCGCTACGTCGCGGCGATCGTGCTGCGTACCCACGGCGACGACCGGATCGCCGAGGTCGCCGACGGCGCCACCGTGCCGGTGGTCAACGCGCTCACCGACGGCTTCCACCCCTGCCAACTCCTGGCCGACCTGCTCACCGTGCGTGAGCACTGCGGCGGCACCATCGGCCGGACGCTGGCCTACGTCGGCGACGCCGCGAACAACCTGGCCCATTCTTACCTGCTGGCCGGCGCCACCGCCGGGATGCACGTCCGGGTCGCCGGGCCGGCCGGCTTCGGCCCCGACCCGGAGGTGGTCGCCCGCGCCGAGAAGATCGCCGCCAGCACCGGGGGTTCGGTGCGGGCGCTGACCGACCCGGTCGCGGCGGTGGCTGGCGCCGACGTGGTCGCCACGGACACCTGGACCTCGATGGGGCAGGAGGACGACGGGCTGGACCGGATCACCCCGTTCCTGCCCTACCAGGTCAACGCCGCGCTGCTCGGGCACGCCGCACCCGATGCCGTCGTGCTGCACTGCCTGCCCGCGCACCGGGGCGAGGAGATCACCGACGAGGTGCTCGACGGCCCGCAGAGCGTCGTGTTCGACCAGGCGGAGAATCGGCTGCACGCCCAGAAGGCGCTGCTGACGTTCCTCCTCGGGGCCGCCTCCGCCGCCCCGGACGCGGCGGCGCCAGCCGTCGCCGCGACCAGGGAGACACCATGACCGCCCCGCTGACCCGCGCCGCCCGGCACGGCCGCATCGTCGAGCTGATCCGGGAAAAGGCGATCCACTCGCAGACCGAGCTGGCCGACCTGCTCTCCGGCGACGGCGTCCAGGTCACCCAGGCCACCCTGTCCCGGGATCTCAAGGAGTTGGGCGCGGTCACCGCGCGCGGCGGCGACGGGCGGGCCGTCTACGTGATCCCCGAGGACGGTCACCGGCCGTTGCGCGACGCCGAGGCGGCACCGGCCCGGCTGGTCCGGCTGCTGCACGAGCTGCTCAACGGGGTCGACGCCAGCGGCAACATCGCCGTGTTGCGCACCCCGCCGGGCGCTGCCCAGTACCTGGCCAGCGCGTTGGACCGAGCGGGCCTGCCCGAGGTCGTCGGCACCATCGCCGGCGACGACACCATCCTCGTCGTGGCCCGTGAGGCTGTCGGCGGGGCCGCGCTCGGCGACAAGCTCGCCGGCTGGGCCCGCCGGGAAGAGAACGTCGAAGGGAACACCTCACCATGACCGAGCGGGTCGTTCTTGCGTACTCCGGAGGGCTCGACACCTCCGTGGCCATTCCGTACCTGGCCGATCAGACCGGCGCCGAGGTGATCGCGGTGGCGGTCGACGTCGGGCAGGGCGGCGAGGACCTCGACGCCATCCGGCAGCGCGCCCTGGACTGCGGCGCGGTGGAGTCGGAGGTGGTCGACGCGCGCGACGAGTTCGCCGCCGAGTACTGCCTGCCGGCCATCCGCGCGAACGCGCTCTACATGGACCGCTATCCGTTGGTGTCCGCGCTGTCCCGGCCGCTGATCGTCAAGCACCTGGTGGCCGCGGCCCGCAAGCACGGCGGCACCATCGTGTCGCACGGCTGCACCGGCAAGGGCAACGACCAGGTCCGTTTCGAGGTTGGCCTGGCCGCGCTCGCGCCCGACCTGAGGATCGTCGCGCCGGCTCGGGACTTCGCCTGGACCCGGGACAAGGCGATCGCCTTCGCCGAGGAGAAGGGGCTGCCGATCGACGTGTCGGCGAAGTCGCCGTACTCCATCGACCAGAACCTGTGGGGCCGTGCAGTCGAGACGGGCTTCCTGGAGGACATCTGGAACGGCCCCGTCGAGGACCTGTACTCGTACACCTCCGATCCGGCGCAGGAGCGCGACGCCGACGAGGTCGTGATCACCTTCGACGCCGGCGTGCCGGTGGCGATCGACGGCGAGACCGTCACCCCGTACCAGGCGATCCTGGAGCTCAACCGGCGTGCGGGCGCCCAGGGCGTCGGCCGGCTCGACATGGTCGAGGACCGCCTCGTCGGCATCAAGAGCCGCGAGGTGTACGAGGCGCCGGGCGCGATCGCGCTGATCACCGCCCACCAGGAGCTGGAGGCGGTGACCGTGGAGCGGGACCTGGCCCGGTTCAAGCGCGGCGTCGACCAGCGCTGGGGCGAGCTGGTCTACGACGGCCTCTGGTTCTCCCCGCTGAAGTACTCGCTGGACGCGTTCATCGACGACGCGCAGCGGCACGTCACCGGCGAGGTGCGGCTGGCCCTGCACGGCGGCCGGGCCACCGTCACCGGGCGGCGCTCCGAGGCGAGTCTCTACGACTTCGGCCTGGCCACCTACGACACGGGGGACACCTTCGACCAGTCCCAGGCGAAGGGCTTCGTGCAGCTCTGGGGCCTGCCGAGCAAGATGGCCGCCGCGCGGGACGCCCGGCTGGGAGGCTTCTGAGCATGGCAACGACAATGGACGGCGTGGACGACAAGAGCCTGACCGAGAACAGCGCCGCCACCAACCGCACCAGCCTGTGGGGCGGCCGGTTCGCCGGCGGCCCCGCCGAGGCGCTGGCCCGACTGTCGGTGAGCGTGCAGTTCGACTGGCGGCTGGCCCCGTACGACATCGCGGGTTCCCGGGCGCACGCCCGGGTGCTCGCCGGAGCCGGCCTGCTCGACCCTGAGGAGCTGGGCCGGATCCTCGCCGCCCTGGACGACCTGGAGGCGGCCTGTGCCTCCGGGCAGTTCCGCCCGACCATCGACGACGAGGACGTGCACACCGCCCTGGAGCGCGGTCTGCTGGAGCGCCTCGGCAGCCTGGGCGGGAAGCTGCGTGCCGGCCGGTCGCGTAACGACCAGGTCGCCACCGACCTGCGGCTCTACCTGCGTGACCACGCCCGGGGCGTGGCCGGTCGGCTGGTCGAGCTGGCCGAGGCACTGGTCGAGCAGGCCGAGCGGCACGTGGAGACCGCCGCGCCCGGCATGACGCACCTCCAGCACGCCCAGCCGGTCACCTTCGGGCACTGGCTGCTGGCCCACGTGCAGCCGATGCTGCGGGACCTGGAGCGGCTGCGCGACTGGGATCACCGGACGGCGGTCAGTCCGCTCGGTGCGGGCGCGCTCGCCGGTTCCGGCCTGCCGCTGGACCCGGTGGCCGTCGCCAAGGAACTGGGCTTCCGTACGTCCTTCGCCAACTCGATGGACGCCGTCGCCGACCGGGACTTCGTCGCCGAGTTCCTGTTCGTGACGGCGATGATCGGGGTGCACCTGTCCCGCCTCGGCGAGGAGGTGGTGCTCTGGACGTCGCACGAGTTCGGCTGGGTGGAGCTGGACGACTCCTTCGCGACCGGTTCGTCGATCATGCCGCAGAAGAAGAACGCGGACATCGCCGAGCTGGCCCGGGGCAAGTCCGGCCGGCTCGTCGGCGGGCTGGTGAGCGTGCTCACCATGCTCAAGGGCCTGCCGATGTCCTACGACCGGGACATGCAGGAGGACAAGGAGCCGGCCTTCGACGCGGTCGACACCCTGGAGCTGCTGCTGCCGGCCCTGGCGGGGATGATCTCCACGATGACCGTACGGGCCGACCGCCTGGTCGCCGCCGCGCCGGTCGGCTATTCCCTCGCCACCGAGGTCGCGGACTGGCTGGTCCGTCGGAACGTGCCGTTCCGTGACGCACACGAGATCACCGGCCGGCTGGTGGCGCTCTGCGTGGCCCGGGACTGTGCGCTGGACGAGGTCTCCGACGCCGACCTGTCGGCCGTCAGCGAGCACCTCGACCCGTCGGTGCGGGATGTGCTCTCGGTCCGGTCGGCGCTCGCCGCCAGGACGACGCCCGGCTCGACCGGCCCGGGCCCGGTGGCCGACCAGCTCGCCACCGCCGCCGACCAGCTCGTCGGCTGGCGGGAGTGGGCCGCCGAGGTGGTCGTGCCTCGCTGAGCCTGCCGAGTCCCGCGCGGCGCCGCCGGCGCCGCGCGGGACTCAGCCCGCCGGGCGCTCCCGCTTCGGCAACTTCGCCACCACCGCGTCGTACGACCCGTCGACGGCCTCGATCAGCTCCTCCTCGTCGATCCCGCCGGCCAGGCGCAGCCGGTTCCAGCCGGATCGCCCGATGTACGGCGACGGCCGCGCGTCGTCCGGATGCCGGTGCAGCCACTCGTCGGCCACCTCCCGGCTCGGGCCGCACTTGACGCCGACGCTCGGGTCGTCGCCGTCGGAGGAGCCGAGGAAGGCGAAGATCCGGCTGCCGACCTTGACCACCTCGTCGCCCTCCCACGGCTGGTCCAGCCAGGCCCCCGGCTTTTCCAGGCAGTACGACAGCATCTCCTCGCGGGTCATCGCGTCCTCCTCGGCACCGCTCCCGCGCACAGTCTGGCCCATCGGCGGCGTCAGTCGGTGGCGGCGGTGCGGGCCGAGAGCCGTTCGAAGCGCTGTTTGGCGGCCTGCGCGCTGCCGAGCCCGAGCCCGTACGCGATCTGCTGCCAGGTCAGGCCACGCCCCCGGGCCAGCGTGAGCAGCCCCGCCTCCATCGTGTCGACCTCGGCGCGCAGATGTGGGACGAGGGTGAGCGCAGCGATGAGGTCCGCCTCGTCGGCGGGTTCCTCGCCGGGCTCGAGCTCGGCTCCACCGGCGGCGAGCGCGGTGACCAGCGCGATCGCCTCAAAGGAGTCCGGCAGGTAGGGGTTGGTGTGTCGGCGGCGCCGGGTCTCGGTGTCGGCGTGCCGCTCGGCGATCCGGTGTAGCGCCGCGTAGGTGCGGTGGGCCCGGGAACGACTGGCGTCGGGTGCGGTGAAGGCTTCGGTCATGCCCCCATCCCAGCGCATCAACGAGCCGTTGTCAATGCTTTGTTGAAGCGACAGGGGTGTGTCGGTAGCCGCCGACCGCTGGTCGACGGTGTGGGCGGATGCGTCTACTCCACCTGTCTGAGGATCTGCGCGAGCGAGTTGACCGGCCGCTGCACAGCGCGCTGGGCAAGATCCGGCAGGGTCACTGGCCCGAGGGCTGGAATCGTCGCCCGGTGGACGAGGCTCGAGCAATGGGGAGGCTCAGCGTCCGCATTTCGGGAAGGCCGTTCCGTTTTGTGGGATGACGGGAGATCTTGGTAGGGGGTGGCCCCTGGAGGGGCCGTTGCGTACCAAGATCTCCCGTGCGGTCAGCCGCTCCGGATCGTGGCCGTCCCGCACGCCGGGTGCCGGCGGCAGCGGCGGCAGCGGAAATACCTCTCGACAACTCACACCGCTCCCCGCCGTCCGTCAACCTCTTGCGAGCTGGATGCGAACCGCTCGTCTGTCGGGTGGGTGGGGCGTAATGGTCGTCGCCTGGACTCCACCCCCGGGCGATCGTAGATTCGTTTCGTGGCGTCGGTGATTGAGATGGTGGGGCTTGTTTTCGTTGTCGCGGTCTCGCTAATCCTCCTGGTGCTCATGGTGATCCATCTGTTGAAGCCGCGAGTCTCCCGGCCCGGCGACGAGGCCGGCGATTACCCGCTTCACCCTCCGCCAGACGGAGGCGCTGGCGGCGATGCAGGTGGTGGCGGGGACTAGTCCGTCCGGCGGCATCATCGCTGTCCGGTTGTCGATCGCCAGCTTCCGGCGTTTCCTGGACTGGTGGACTACTCCTGGCTTCGTGCTCCAGCGGCAGAGGTACCCAAGACGGCGCAGACGCTGCTCGGCTGGGAGATCTCGGCGGAGGGCGTCCGGATCAGGCTGACAGAGGTCGAGGCGTACGCCGGCACCGGGGAAGACCCCGCCTCACATGCCCACCGGGGGCCCACGCCCAGGACCAAGGTCATGTTCGGGCCGTCCGGGCACGCTTACACCTACTTCGTGTTCGGTGTTCACTGGTGCTTGAACATCGTTCTGGGCCGTGCGGGGGAGGCAGCGGCAGTCCTGCTGCGCGCGGGCGAGGTCGTTGACGGACTGGACGTAGCCCGCAAGCGTCGTGGGGAGATAGCTGACCGCGACCTTGCGCGGGGGCCAGCTCGGTTGGTGGTCGCGCTGGGGGTCACCGCCGAAGCCAACGGCACTTCGGTCATCGACGGCAAGGGGCCACTCCTGCTGACGCCACCCACGCGCCCGGTCTCGCCGGCAGTCATCTCCGCTGGCCCGAGGGTCGGGGTGGCCGCTGCGCACGACGTGCCGTGGCGGTTCTGGATCGCAGGCGACCCGACCGTCAGCGCATACCGCCGGCACGTTCCCCGTCGGCGGTCGTGACGCCGCTGTCGTCCTGGGACGGATACCGGTAGTGACGCAGCCGGACGGGCTCGCCGCCGGGACCGGTCCAGTCCGCCTGGCTGAGGTGGTTGAGCTGCCAGCCGGTGGCCTCGTACGTGGCGACCGCGCCGGATCTTCCGTCGTCGACGACCTCCAGGATCAGGGCCAGCCCCCGGGACCCGGCCCACTGTTGCGCCTGTTTCAACAGGCGCCGACCGACGGCCTGCCGGCGGTACGCGGGCACGACGAAGAGCCGGCTGACCTCGGCGGCCGGTCGGCTCGTCGGCGGATCCGCGGAGGTCGAGACGGTGACCGCCTCCATCGGGCAGGGGCCCGTGACCCGGTCGACAGCCAGGTGGCCGGCGAGGGTTCCCCCGGGGTCCTCGGCGATCCAGGCGTGCAGCAGCCCGGCGGGACTCAGCCAGCCGTGCGGGTCGACCGGCCAGTTCAGCGGGTAACCGTCGGTGTGGTGTACGACGGCGAGCGCCTCGACACAGCGGTCGAGGTCCGCCGGGCAACGATCCCTCATGATCATCTTCATGAACTCGATCATTTGCCGGAACTCCGCTGGCGTCAACCGATCGCAGGTCAGCTCCGTCGTCCTGCGGGTCGGTGGTGGGGGTGACGGCGGCCACTGGTGGCGCCACCGGCCATGGAATAGTTGACTCGTCAAATATGTTGTGCCGTGCGTCCGGGAGCCGCAGCGGCCCCGGCCGGGACAACGCGAGGAGCTGGTCATGCAGTTCGGAGTCTTCACCGTCGGCGACGTCACGGTCGACCCGACCACCGGTCGCGAGCCGACCGAGCATGAGCGGATCAAGGCGATGGTCACCATCGCGCTCAAGGCCGAGGAGGTCGGCCTGGACGTCTTCGCCACCGGCGAGCACCACAACCCGCCGTTCGTGCCGTCGTCGCCGACCACCATGCTGGGCTGGATCGCCGCCCGCACCGAGCGCCTGCTGCTCTCCACCTCCACCACGCTGATCACCACCAACGACCCGGTGAAGATCGCCGAGGACTACGCGATGCTCCAGCACCTCGCCGACGGCCGGGTGGACCTGATGATGGGACGCGGCAACACCGGGCCGGTCTACCCGTGGTTCGGCCAGGACATCCGCAACGGTATCCCCCTCGCCATCGAGAACTACGACCTGCTGCGCCGGCTCTGGCGTGAGGACGTCGTCGACTGGAAGGGCCGCTTCCGCACCCCGCTGCAGTCGTTCACGTCGACGCCGCGTCCGCTCGACGGCGTGCCGCCGTTCGTCTGGCACGGCTCGATCCGCAGCCCTGAGATCGCCGAGCAGGCCGCCTACTACGGCGACGGCTTCTTCGCCAACCACATCTTCTGGCCCAGCGAGCACACCCAGCGGATGGTCGCGCTCTACCGGCAGCGGTACGCCCACTACGGTCACGGCTCCGCCGACCAGGCCATCGTGGGCCTCGGCGGGCAGGTGTTCATGCGGCGCAACTCGCAGGACGCGGTCCGGGAGTTCCGGCCCTACTTCGACAACGCGCCGGTCTACGGCCACGGCCCGTCGCTGGAGGAGTTCACCGCGCAGACCCCGCTGACCGTGGGCAGCCCGCAGCAGGTCATCGACCGCACGCTGGGCTTCCGCGACTACGTCGGCGACTACCAGCGCCAACTGTTCCTCATGGACCACGCCGGCCTGCCGCTGAAGACCGTGCTGGAGCAGCTCGACCTGCTCGGCGAGGAGGTCGTCCCGGTGCTGCGCAAGGAGTTCGAGTCGCTGCGTCCGGCGCACGTGCCGACCGCCCCCACCCACGAGTCCCTGCACGCCGCCGCCCGCGACACCGCGAACCGGGACGCCGTCGCCCGGGACGCGGCGGACCGTGCCGGGACGGAGGAGGGCTGATGACCCGCCGCACCCTCGCCGTGGTGTCGGCCGGGCTGGGGCAGCCCTCGTCGACCCGGCTGCTCGCCGACCAGCTCGCCACGGCCACCCGCGACGAGCTGGCCCGGCGCGGCGACGACGTCGACGTACGCCCCGTCGAGCTGCGCGAGCACGCCCACGACATCGTCAACCACCTGCTGACCGGTTTCCCGTCGCCCGCACTGCGGGAGGTGCTCGACACGGTCACCGGAGCGGACGGGCTGATCACCGTCACGCCGATCTTCCACGCCTCGTACAACGGGCTGTTCAAGTCGTTCTTCGACCTGGTCGAATCCGGCGCGCTGGCGGACCGGCCGGTGCTGGCCGGCGCCACCGGCGGAACGGCCCGGCACTCGCTGGCGTTGGAGCACGCCGTCCGCCCGATGTTCGCCTACCTGCGCGCGGTCGTGGTGCCCACCGCGGTCTTCGCCGCGCCGGAGGACTGGTCCGCCGGCGCCGCCGACGGCGCGCTGCGGGCGCGGATCGTCCGCGCCGGGGGTGAGCTGGCCGAGCAGATCCACCGCCGTCCGCCGTCCGTCGGCCCCGCCGACCCGTTCGCCCTCACCACCAGCTTCGAGGAACTCCTCGGCGGCCGGGGCCACTGACCGCCGCCGACCCGCCGACCCCGCTCGGGGCCGGCGGGTCGGGGCACGTCAGCGGGCGTGACCGTACGGGTGGGCGACCAGCACCGGGCAGCGCGCGTGCTGCACCAGGGCCTGGCTGACCGAGCCGAGCAGCAGCCCGGTGAACCCGCCCCGGCCCCGGGAACCGACCACCACCAGCGCCGCGTCCCCGCTGGCCTCGACAAGCGCCTGCTCGGCCTTCGGTGCCCGCAGCAACCGCCCCTCGACGACCAGCCCCGGGTGGCTGCCACGGACCGCCGCCGCGGCGGTGGCCAGCAGCTCGGCGGACTCCGCGTGCGCGGCGGCCTGAGTCTCCGTCACCTCGTCCGGCACCCGGCGGTCCCCGTCCGGCGGCTGGACGTGCACCAGCACCAGCCCGTCGCCACGGCGGGCCGCCTCGTCGGCGGCGTACCCGACCGCCAGCTCGGCGGACTCCGACCCGTCCACGCCGACCAGCACCGGCCCGGCGACCGGGATCGGCTCCTCGGCGGGGCGCACCACCAGCACCGGGCAGTGCGCGTGGGCGGCCACCTGCGTGCCGACCGAGCCGAGCAGCAACCCGGCGAAGCCGCCCAGCCCCCGGCTGCCCACCACCACCAACTCGGCCTGCCGGGACTCCGCGACCAGCGTCGCACCCGGCCCGCCGGCCACCTGGCGCACCTCGACGGTCAGCCCCGGACAGCGCCCGACGAGGTCAGCGGCCGTCGTCTCCAACATCTTCTGCGCCTCCTCGGTCGGCGCCGGCAACCCCACGTCGTACGGGTTGATGGGCACGCCGTAACCGAGCGGATGCAGGTAGCCGTGCACCAGGTGCAGCGGACGCGACCGCAGCACGGCGGCCCGTGCGGCGTGCTCCGCCGCCACCAGGCTCGCCGCCGATCCGTCCACACCCACCACCACGGGTCGGTTCATGAGTCCTCCCAGGTCGATCAGGTCATTGTCGACGTGCCACCGCCGACTCACCGGCATTTACCCGGACGCCGTCGTGCCGGCCGGGGGGAGTGGCCGGCACGACGGCGTCGCGGTGGTGACCGGGTCAGGACCTCGCGGCACCCTTCGGGGTCCGCACGATCACCAGCGGACAGTGCGCGTGGTGCAGCACCGCGTGGCTGACCGAGCCGAGCAGCAGCCCGCCCAGCGCGCCCCGGCCGCGCGCCCCGACGACCACCAACTGGGCCCTCTTCGACTCCTCGACCAGTACCCCGCCCGGGGAACCACGGACCAGCCGGTGCTGCACCGGCACGTCGGGGTAGCGCTCGGCGAAGCCGGCGAGGGACTCGACGAGCACCCGCTCCTCGTCGGCGGCGAGGGCGTCCAGGTCGTACACCAGGGGCAGGATGTCACCCGGGCCGACCGGCGTGGGATAGAGCCAGGCCTGCACCGCGACCAGCGGGGCACCCCGGCGGCTCGCCTCGTCGAAGGCGAACGCGACGGCCTCGAGGGAGCACTCGGAGCCGTCGACGCCCACCACGACCGGGCCCTCGGTGCGCTGCTCGCCGCGCACCACGAGGACGGGGACCTGCGCGTGGGCGGAGACCTGCACGGTGACCGAGCCGAGCAGCAGCCCCGCGAAGCCGCCCAGGCCGCGGTTGCCGAGCACCAGCAGGGCGGCGTCCTGGGACTCCCCGAGCAGGACGGGGGTCGCCGCGCCGTCGATCACCACACCGGTCACCGGCACGTCCGGGGCGACCTTGGTGGCCGCGGTGATCGCCTCGGCCACGTACCGCTCGGCCTGGTTGCGCAGGCCGGCGCCGGCCGGGGCGCCCGCCGCGGCGCCGAGCGGGGCGCGCGTCAGCGGCCAGATGAAGGCGTGTACGACCCGCAGCGGACGCTGCCGCTCCGCAGCCTCCCGCGCCGCCACCCGGACCGCGTCCAGTGCGGCGGCCGAACCGTCCACACCCACCATGACGGGGGCACCGGTGTTGATGGTCATTGACTCCTCCTTCGTCCACCTTCATCCTGCTCCATCCGCACGCTACCGGTCAGAGGAGGTCGTCCCGCGCACCGGGACCTTGGTCCCGGATCACGGGCCCCTGGCCATCGGCCGGGCCGACCGATGACGGCGCGCGCTGAGCGGGTGGGCGGGCCCCGGCCAGAGCGTCGGGCGTGGCCCCGTCCGTGGCGGCGGGCCCGTCCTGCGGGGCCCTGTCCGGTGCGGCCTCGTCCGCCTGGGTGGCCCGGCCGGCCGGGCGGCGGGCCAGCCGCAGCACCAACCCGGGCAACACGCTGACGGCGGCGCAGGCCAGCAGTTCCACCGCGTCGAGCGGCTGGGTGCCGAGCAACTCCCGCAGCGGGGGCAGCAGCACCCCGGCGACCTGGAGCAGCGCGGAGACTGCCACCGCTACCGGCAGTGCGTGGTTGCCGCGCCGGGTACCGTGCGGTCGTGGCGCGCGGACCGCGAGCGCCACCCCGAGCTGCGCCAGGCCGAGCACCACGAAGACCACCGACTGCCAGGGCCGGTCCCAGTGCGCGGCGAGCACGCCGGCGCCGAGCACCACGGCGGCGATCAGGCCGCCGGTGACCAGCACGTCCCGACCCAGACCGGCCCCGAGCACCGACTCGGACGGTGAGCGGGGCGCCCGGCGCAGCGTGCCCGGCTCCGCCGGCTCCGCGCCCAGCGCCACCCCCGGCACGCCGTGGGTGAGCAGGTTGACCCAGAGGATCTGCGCCGGCAGCAGCGGCACGGCCAGCCCGAACAACGGGCCGAGCAGCATCACCGCGATCTCGGCGACGCCGCCGGAGAGCGCGTAGCGCAGGAACCGCCGGATGTTGTCGTAGATGCGGCGGCCCTCGCCGATCGCGGCGGCCACCGTCGACAGGTCGTCGTCGACGAGCACCAGGTCGGCGGCCTGCCGGGCGACCTCCGTGCCGCCGCCCATCGCCACCCCGATGTCGGCCCGGCGCAGCGCCGGAGCGTCGTTCACCCCGTCGCCGGTCATCGCCACCACGTGCCCCCGCGACTGCAGGCCGGCGATGATGTCGAGCTTCTGCTCCGGCTGGGTCCGTGCGAACACCCGCGCCTGCGGGTCCGCCCGCGCCGGGTCGCCGTCGTCCCCGCGTACCACCGGGTCGCCCTCGCGCCAGAGCCCCAACTGGCCACCGATCGCCGCGGCGGTCGCGGGATGGTCGCCGGTGATCAGCACCAGCCGGACCCCGGCGTCGTCGAAGCTGCCCGCGATGTCGGCCGCGCCCGGGCGCAGCGGGTCGCCGACGGCGACCAGCCCCACAGGTCGCAGCCCGGCCGGCCGGGCGGGGTCGGCCGGCGGGGCGTCCACCACGGCGGACGCGATCGCCAGCACCCGCAGCCCTTCGGCGGCCAGCCGGTGCGCGGCGGAGGTCAGCTCGGCGATCTCCTCGGCGGAGGCGTCGACCAGTGGGGCGGCCAGCACGTTCTCCGGCGCGCCCTTGCACACCACCAGGTACCGCCGGTCGCAGCAGCGGTGCACGGTGGTCATCCGGCGCAGTTCCTGGTCGAAGGGGTGCTCGGCCACCCGCGGCCACGCCGCCCGGGTGCGTTCCGGGTCAAGCCCGCACCGGGCGGCGAAGGCGACCAGCGCCGCCTCCAGCGGATCGCCGACGGCGGCCCAGCCCGGCCGCTCGTCGGTGGGCGGCGCCAGGGTCGCGTCGTTGCAGAGCAGTCCGGCCCGCGCCAGCCGGCGCAGGTCGTCCGGTACGGCCACCGGCGTACCCCGCCGGTGTACGGCACCGTGCGGCGCGTAGCCGCTGCCGGTGACGCCGTAGCGGGAGCCGTCGCCGGTGACGGCGTGCTGCACCGCCATCCGGCCCTCGGTGAGCGTGCCGGTCTTGTCCGAGGCGATGACGGTGACGGAGCCGAGCGTCTCGACCGCGTGCAGCCGGCGGGGGATGGCCCGTGCCCCGGCCATCCGGCGGGCGCCGAGGGCGAGGGCGAGGGTGACGACCGCTGGCAGTGACTCGGGCACGGCCGCCACCACCAGGCTCACCGCGGTGACCGCCATGTCGACCACCGGCCGCCCGCCGACGACGCCGATGACGAAGACCAGACCGGAGAGCAGCACCGCCGCGAGACCGAGCACCCGGCCGAGCCCCGTGAGTCGACGCTGCAACGGGGTGGCGGCGGGCCGGGTGGACGCCACCAGGGCGGTGATCCGGCCGAGTGCGCTCGCGGCGCCGGTGCGTACCACCGTGCCGGTGGCCCGTCCGGTGGTGACCACCGTCCCCGCGCTGGCCTCCTCGCCGACGGCCCGGGTCACCGGCACCGACTCGCCGGTCAGCGCCGACTCGTCGACACTCAGCCGGGCCGCCTCGGCGAGCAGCAGATCGGCGGGGACCACGTCGCCGGCCTCGACCCGGACCAGGTCACCACGGACGATCTCGGCGGCGGGCAGGACGACGTCCCGGCCGTCCCGGACGACCCGGGCAGTGGGCGCGGCGAGCTGGTCCAACGCGGCGATCGCCCGGTCGGCGCGGACCTCCTGCACCACCCCGATGGCGGTGTTCACCAGCACCACCAGCACGATCACCGCGGTGTCCGGGTAGTCGCGCAGCACGGTGGTGACCACGGCGGCGGCCAGCAGCAACGCCACCAGCGGGTCGGTGAGTTGGTGCAGGACCCGGCCGCCCAGGTGCCGGCGGGCCGGCGCGACGGCCGCGTTCGGCCCGTCCGCGCGCAGCCGGGTGGCGGCCTGTGCCGAGCTGAGCCCGGTCACCGGCCTGGTCGAGATGTCAGCAGGCACCGGTACGTCCCCGTGGCCGCCGTTCTCCGGACTGTCCCACATCACCCTCCGCCATGCCGTGGCGCCGTCGCGGCGCACCGTCCCGGTTTCACCCTCGCCGCGCCGGGTGCGAACCCGCCAGGGGAGTTCCGCCCGCGCGGCCCGGGACCAACGGCCCTGCCGCCCGACTCCGTCGTGCGGTGGGATGGGACGGGACGACCCGTCGCGGGCACCCGGCCACCGCCGGCCCCGCCCGACGAAAGGGGCACCGCATGACCACCGTGGACGTGCTACGCGCACATCCGTTCCTGGCCGGGCTGCCGGAGCCGTGGCTGCCCCGGCTGGCCGGCCACGCCCGGCCGGTGGTCTGGCACCCCGGGCACCGGCTGTTCCGGGCCGACCGGCCGGCCGAGCGCTTCTGGCTGGTCCGCACCGGTCGGGTGACGCTCGACTTCGAGGTGCCCGGCCGGGGCGACGTGGAGATCGAGACGATCGGCCCGGGCGGGGTGCTGGGCTGGTCGTGGCTGTTCCCGCCGTACCGCTGGCAGTTCGGGGCGGTGGCCGCGCAACGCAGCACGGCGGTGGAGTTCACCGCGGAGGGGGTGCGCCGGCTGATGGAGTCCGACGACGCGCTCGGCCGGCAGCTCACCACCCGCTTCATGAGCGTCGTGGTGGACCGGTTGCACGCGGCCCGGGGCCGGCTGCTCGACCTCTACGGCTAACCGGTGGGCGCCCCGCCCGCCGGCGGACCAGCCCGGCCCGCGCCGTCGTCGGCAGAGACCACCCGGGCCGGCCCGCCGCCGGGGTCCGCGCCGGTCGGAACCGTCGACCCGGCCGCCGCGGCAACGGCGGCCGGGCCGCGGGGTCAGGGCTGGAGCACCAGGCGGGCGGCGACCCGGCCGGCGAGCACGTCCTCGATGGCATCGTTGATCTCATCGAGCTTGCGCACCTCGTGGATCACCCGGGTACGGCCGGCCGCGTGCAGCCGGAACACCTCCGCCAGGTCCGCCCGGGTGCCGACGATCGAGCCGATCACAGTGATCCCCTTGAGTACGGTCTCGAAGACCGGCAGGGTCATCGCGTTCTCCTTCGGCAGCGAGACCAGCACCAGCCGGCCGCCGCGGCGCAGGCAACCGTGGGCCTGCGCGATCACGGTCGGGCTCGCGGCCAGCACGACGGCCACGTCCACCCCGCCGAGCGCGGTGATCGCCTCGACCGGGTCGACCCGGGCCGCGTCGACCGTGTGCGCGGCGCCGAGGGAGGCGGCCAGTGCCAGCTTCTCGTCGGTGACGTCGACGGCCACCGTCTCACCGCCGTGCAGCTGGGCGTACTGCTGGGCGAGGTGACCGAGGCCGCCGATGCCGAAGATCGCCACCCGGTCGCCCGGCCGTACCCCGGCGACCTTGACCGCCTTGTACGTGGTGACACCCGCGCAGGTCAACGGAGCCGCCTCCACCGGGTCGACGCCCTCGGGCACCCGTACGGCGTAGCGGGCCGACCCGACCGCGTACTCGGCGTGCGCGCCGTCGATGGCGTAGCCCGTGTTGCGCTGCGACTCGCACAGCGTCTCCCAACCGGTGACGCAGTAGTCGCAGGTGCCGCAGGCCCAGCCGAGCCACGGCAGCGCGACCCGGTCGCCGACGGCGTGCTCGGTGACCCCGGCGCCCACCCGCTCGACGATGCCGACCCCCTCGTGGCCCGGGACGAAGGGCGGGTTCGGTTTGACCGGCCAGTCGCCGCGGGCGGCGTGGATGTCGGTGTGGCACAGTCCGCTGGCCTCGATCCGGACCAGCAACTGGCCGGGACCGGGCTGCGGCACGGGCACGTCGAGGATCTCCAGCGGACGGTCGAACGCGGTGACAACCGTGGCGCGCATCGGGGCCTCCCAGCTCGCTTCTCGCTTTCGACCACCACTCTGCCGGGCGGGACCGGCGCCGGGCAGAGCCGGAGGACCACCGTGAACAGGACCTCCGGCCCTCTGGCGAGCGTGGTTGTCGGTGGCCGGCCCTATCCTCGGGCCCGTGACCGCCGAGCTGCGCCTGCGCCCCGTACGCGACGACGACCTGCCCTTCTTCTTCGCCCATGAGCAGGACGCGGAGGCCAACTGGATGGCCGCCTTCGGGCCGGCGGACCCGGCCGACCGGGGGCGGTTCGACGACCACTGGCGCCGCGTGCGCGCCGACGAGCGGATCGTCGCCCGCACGGTGGTCGTCGACGACGAGGTCGTCGGCCACGTGGTCGCCTTTCCCGCCGACGAGCAGACGGAGGTCAGCTACTGGATCGACCCGCGCCGCTGGGGCCGGGGGCACGCCACGGCGGCGCTCGCCACGCTGCTGCGCGAGCTGCCCCAGCGACCCGTGCGCGCCCGCGCCGCCAAGGACAACCGGGCCTCGCTCGCGGTGCTGCGCAAGTGCGGCTTCGTCGTCACCGGCGAGGACAAGGGGTACGCCAACGGCCGGGGCGCCGAGGTGCAGGAGTGGGTGCTGGAGTTCGCCGGCGACTGACCCATCCGCAGGTGACCGGGCATGCCGGGCCCGACCGCGGCGCCCACCCGGCCACCGCATCCGCGCGACCACTACTCTCGCGGGGTGAACTGGCTGGAACTGATCGGCTGGACCGGCTCGGCGCTGCTGGTCTGGTCGCTGCTGCAGACGCGCATCCTCCGGCTGCGTGCCCTGAACCTGGTCGGCTGTCTGATCCTGATCGGTTACAACGCCGCCGTGCAGGTCTGGCCGATGGTCGGGCTGAACGTCGTGCTCGCCGTGATCAACGTCTGGTACCTGCGGACCATGCTCGCCACCCGCCACGACGAGGCCACCTACCAGGTGGTCGAGGTCGGGGTCGACGACCAGTTCCTGGCCCACACGCTGCGGGTGCACGCCGCCGACATCGCCCGGTTCAACCCCGGCTTCCGCTGGCCCCCCGGCACCGTCGCCGAACGTACGGCGTTCCTGGTCGTCCGCGCCGACGAGGTGGTCGGCGTGGTGTTGTCGCACGCCGCGGCGGACGGCGTGGCACAGGTCGACCTCGACTACGTCACCCGGCGGTTCCGGGACTTCACCCCGGGCGAGTTCGTCTACCGGCGCAGCAGCCTCTTCACCGACCGGGGCTTCCGCCGGGTCGTCACCCCACCCGGCATGGTCGCCCCGTACTACCACCGGCTGGGCTTCCGCCCCGAGGGCCGCTCGTACGCCCTCGACCTGCCCGCCGGGCCGGCCGCCGCGCGGACCTGATCACTTCGGGCACCGGATGAGGATTCACCGGCCGGCCCGGCGGGCACAGACTGGCCTACGCCGGCCGTGACCTTCGGCCGGCGGTGCCCGTCGTGCCGGCGGGCACCGGTCCCGCGTGAGGAGAGCCAGGCGTGCAGAGCATCTGGACCCAACTGGCCCTGGTCGGTGTCCTGGTCATCCTCAACGCGGTCTTCGCCGGCAGCGAGATGGCGCTGGTCTCACTGCGGGACAGCCAGATCCAACGGCTGGAACGCGTCAGCCGCGCCGGCCGGGTGCTGGCCCGTCTCGCCAAGGATCCGAACCGTTTCCTGGCCACCATCCAGATCGGGATCACCCTCGCCGGCTTCCTGGCGTCGGCGGCGGCGGCCGTGTCGCTGGCCAAGCCTCTCGTACCGCTGCTCAGCGCGTTCGGCGGCGCCGCCGAGACCCTCGCGATCGTGCTGGTCACCCTCGCGTTGACCTTCGTCACCCTGGTCTTCGGGGAGCTGGCCCCGAAACGGATCGCCATGCAGGCCGCGGAGCGGTGGGCGCTGCTGGTGGCCCGCCCGCTCGATCTGCTGGCCTCCGCGACCCGCCCGGCCGTCTGGGCCCTCGGCGCCACCAGCGACCTGGTGGTACGTCTGGTCGGGCTGAACCCCAAGCACGAGCCCGACGAGATCGGCCCGGACGAGCTGCGTGACATCGTCGCCGGCAACCACGGCTTCACCAAGGAGCAGCGGACCATCATCGCCGGTGCCGTGGAGATCGCCGACCGGCAGCTGCGGGCGGTGCTCGTACCCCGGTTGCAGGTCTTCACGCTCGACAGCGGCACCACGGCGGAGGCCGCGCGGCTGCTGCTGGCCGCCACCGGCCACTCCCGGGCGCCGGTGGTCCGGCACGGCGGGCTCGACGACGCGGTCGGGGTGATCCACCTGCGTGACCTGGTCGGGGTGCCCGACGACCGGCCGGTCGACGAGTGCGCCCGACCACCGATGCTGCTGCCGGACTCCCTGCCCGTGGTGGACGCGCTGCGGCAGTTCAAGGCCGAACGCCAGCACATCGCCCTGGTGGTCGACGAGCGTGGCGCCGTCGACGGGATCGTCACCCTGGAGGACATCCTGGAGGAGATCGTCGGGGAGATCTACGACGAGACCGACCGGGACGTGCGCTCCGTGCGCACCGAGCCGGACGGCGCGATGTCGCTTCCCGGCACGTTCCCCGTGCACGACCTGGTCGATCTCGGGGTCGAGCTGCCGGGCCGTCCGGGCGGCGACTACACCACCATCGCGGGTCTGGTGCTCACCTGCCTCGGCCACATCCCCACCGTCGCGGGGGAGAGCGTCACGGTGGACGGCTGGGAGCTGGAAGTGACCCGCATCGACCACCGCGCGATCACCGGAGTGCGGCTGCGCCGACGGGCCGAGTCGACCCCCGACGCCGAGGCCGTGCTGGACGAGGCCCGGGGCTGAGCCACGCGGACGAGCGGCTGTCCGTCGTGCCCCCGCCGCGGGCCGCGTCGCCGCGGCGCGGTCAGGCCGGGTAGAGGTTCTGCAGCCGGACCTGGCCGCGGGCCACGAGCCGGTCGTCGGCGTCGGTGATCTCCACCTGCCAGAGCTGCTGGCTGCGTCCCCGGTGCACGGGGGTGCCCACGGCGCTCAGCTCGCCGTCGTGGACCGCCCGGAGGAAGTCGGTCTGGTTCGACACGCCCACGACGCGCCCCCGATCGCCCAGCCACAGCGAACCGCCGATGCTGGCGGCCGTCTCGACCACCGAGCAGTACACGCCGCCGTGCTGGATCCCGAACGGTTGGTGCAGCTCAGGGCGGACCTGCCAGCGGATCACCACACGGTTCCCGTCGACCTCGTCCAGCTTGAGGCCGAGCAGGGCGACGAAGCCGCCCGTCAGATCCGGCATCTCCACGGCGTTCTCCTCCTCGATCAGGGCGCGGCCAGCCTACGCCGCGGCCCACCCGGCAAACCCGGTACGGTCCGTCCCCGGTCATGGGGGAGAATCGGTGACCGTGACCGACAGCAGCCCCCCGCCTCCCGGGCGGGACTCCCTGACCGACGACCTGCGGTGGCGGGGCCTGATCCAGGACTCCACCGGCCTCGACGAGCTGCGTACGCTGCTCGACGGCGGTTCCGCCGCCTACTACGTGGGCTTCGACCCGACCGCGCCGAGCCTGCACGTCGGCCACCTCATGCAGGTCGCCACGGCCCGTCGGCTCCAGCTCGCCGGGCACCGGCCGCTGCTGCTCGTCGGCGGCGCCACCGGGCAGATCGGCGACCCGAAGGAGAGCGCCGAGCGGTCCCTCAACCCGCCCGAGGTGGTCGCCGGCTGGGTGGCCCGGATCCGCGACCAGCTCGCCCCCTTCGTCTCGTACGAGGGCGAGAACGCGGCGCGACTGGTCAACAACCTGGACTGGACCGGCGAGATGTCGGTGGTCGAGTTCCTCCGTGACGTCGGCAAGCACTTCCCGGTCAACAAGATGCTGGCGCGGGAGGTGGTCAGGGCGCGGCTGGAGAGCGGCATCAGCTTCACCGAGTTCAGCTACCAGCTGCTCCAGGCGAACGACTTCTTCGAGCTGCACCGCCGGCACGGATGCCAGCTCCAGTTCGGCGGCTCGGACCAGTGGGGCAACATCACCGCCGGCGTCGACTACATCCGCCGGCGCGGCGCCGGCCCGGTGCAGGCGTTCACCACGCCGTTGGTGACGAAGTCCGACGGGACGAAGTTCGGCAAGACCGAGGGCGGCGCCATCTGGCTCGACCCCGAGATGACCAGCCCGTACGCGTTCTACCAGTTCTGGGTCAACGTGGACGACCGGGACGTGGGTCGCTACCTGCGTTACTTCAGCTTCCGTTCCCGCGAGGAACTGGAGGCGCTGGAGAAGGAGACCGCCGAGCGGCCGGCGGCCCGGGCGGCACAGCGGGCGCTCGCCGAGGAGCTGACCACCCTGGTGCACGGCGAGCGGGAGATGGCGCAGGTGGTCGCCGCGAGCCAGGCGCTCTTCGGCCGTGGCTCGCTGGACGACCTCGCGCCGGCGACGCTGCGGGCCGCGCTGGCTGAGGCCGGCCTCGTCCACGTCGACGAGCTGCCCGACGTCGCCGGGCTGCTACGCGACTCCGGGTTGGTGCCGAGCCTCAAGGAGGCGCGCCGGGTGATCGCCGAGGGCGGCGCCTACGTGAACAACACCCGGGTCACCGAGACTGACGCCACGGTGGGCCTCGACGAGCTGCTGCACGGCCGGTACCTGGTGCTGCGTCGCGGCAAGCGGTCGTTCGCCGGGGTCGAGCTGCGCGGATAGTCGTACGTCGCGGATGTGACGCGGGACGCCCCCGGCGGATTTGACGATCAATCCGCCGGGGGCGTAACTTTCTCTCTGCCAGCGCGGAACGGACGAATCGGGGCGAAAGCACCGGCGGCCGGGCGCAGGATTGAGCTTCGGGGCCGGAGAGTTGCACTTTCCGGTACCCGGGCCGGGCGGTGCCCCGAGTCTGCCGCGAGGCGGATTTGGCGAGGCGGAGCCGACCGGGTATGGTTCATCGCCGGTAGGGAACCGGGCGAGCTCGCGGGAAATCGCAGAGCGGCCGGCCTGCCGGAAGCCACTGTCGGGAACGGCGAGAGCCGTTGTCAGGTGGCGCCCGGAAATAGGGTTGAAGTGGTGCGGATCGCTACAGAGCGGTTTGACTCGGCGGAAATCACCGGGTAGCGTAGTAAAAGTGCCCGGCGCGAGAGCGGCGGGGATGCGAACGAAATGCCCCGGGTCGGGTGCTCCACGGTGTGGGGTTTCTGGGCGGTGTGTGGTTGTTCTTTGAGAACTCAACAGGGTGCTTGATAAGCCAGTGCCAAAATGATTTATACCCCGGGATTGGTCAGGCTTCGGTTTGGCTGGTCTTGGATTCCTTTGGCAACATTTGTTTGTTGCCGGGACAGTTTTTCAACAAGTTTTTGTTGGAGAGTTTGATCCTGGCTCAGGACGAACGCTGGCGGCGTGCTTAACACATGCAAGTCGAGCGGAAAGGCCCTTCGGGGTACTCGAGCGGCGAACGGGTGAGTAACACGTGAGCAACCTGCCCTAGGCTTTGGGATAACCCTCGGAAACGGGGGCTAATACCGAATATGACCTTATACCGCATGGTGTTTGGTGGAAAGTTTTTCGGCCTGGGATGGGCTCGCGGCCTATCAGCTTGTTGGTGGGGTGATGGCCTACCAAGGCGACGACGGGTAGCCGGCCTGAGAGGGCGACCGGCCACACTGGGACTGAGACACGGCCCAGACTCCTACGGGAGGCAGCAGTGGGGAATATTGCACAATGGGCGGAAGCCTGATGCAGCGACGCCGCGTGAGGGATGACGGCCTTCGGGTTGTAAACCTCTTTCAGCAGGGACGAAGCGTAAGTGACGGTACCTGCAGAAGAAGCACCGGCCAACTACGTGCCAGCAGCCGCGGTAAGACGTAGGGTGCGAGCGTTGTCCGGATTTATTGGGCGTAAAGAGCTCGTAGGCGGCTTGTCGCGTCGACTGTGAAAACCCGCAGCTCAACTGCGGGCCTGCAGTCGATACGGGCAGGCTAGAGTTCGGTAGGGGAGACTGGAATTCCTGGTGTAGCGGTGAAATGCGCAGATATCAGGAGGAACACCGGTGGCGAAGGCGGGTCTCTGGGCCGAAACTGACGCTGAGGAGCGAAAGCGTGGGGAGCGAACAGGATTAGATACCCTGGTAGTCCACGCTGTAAACGTTGGGCGCTAGGTGTGGGGGGCCTCTCCGGTTCCCTGTGCCGCAGCTAACGCATTAAGCGCCCCGCCTGGGGAGTACGGCCGCAAGGCTAAAACTCAAAGGAATTGACGGGGGCCCGCACAAGCGGCGGAGCATGCGGATTAATTCGATGCAACGCGAAGAACCTTACCTGGGTTTGACATGGCCGCAAAACTCGCAGAGATGTGAGGTCCTTCGGGGGCGGTCACAGGTGGTGCATGGCTGTCGTCAGCTCGTGTCGTGAGATGTTGGGTTAAGTCCCGCAACGAGCGCAACCCTCGTTCGATGTTGCCAGCGCGTTATGGCGGGGACTCATCGAAGACTGCCGGGGTCAACTCGGAGGAAGGTGGGGATGACGTCAAGTCATCATGCCCCTTATGTCCAGGGCTTCACGCATGCTACAATGGCCGGTACAATGGGCTGCGATACCGTGAGGTGGAGCGAATCCCAAAAAGCCGGTCTCAGTTCGGATCGGGGTCTGCAACTCGACCCCGTGAAGTCGGAGTCGCTAGTAATCGCAGATCAGCAACGCTGCGGTGAATACGTTCCCGGGCCTTGTACACACCGCCCGTCACGTCACGAAAGTCGGCAACACCCGAAGCCGGTGGCCCAACCCGTAAGGGAGGGAGCCGTCGAAGGTGGGGCTGGCGATTGGGACGAAGTCGTAACAAGGTAGCCGTACCGGAAGGTGCGGCTGGATCACCTCCTTTCTAAGGAGCACCTTCCGACGAAAGTCGGTAAGGAGCCCGCACTGCCCGCATGTGGTGGTGGGGTGCTCGATGGCGGAGACACTGGCGAGTTTTTCTTCGGCAACGGCCGGGGCAACCTAGTACAGCTGCCTTTTGGGGTGGTGGGAACGGATTGTTCTGGTGCGGCTGAGGGAGGATGTAGAGCACCCTGTTGGGTCCTGAAAGAACAACCGGTGGTTGTTTCTTTCGGAGCCGTTGGCGAGCGTGAGCTCGTCGGGCTGCCAGGCATGACCTGGCCTCGCATACCGATCACTGTGGTGGTGCTGGTGTGGGGTGGATCTGGTTGTGGGTTGGTCGTTTGTTGAGAATTGCACAGTGGACGCGAGCATCTTTGTGGTCAAGTTGTCAAGGGCGAACGGTGAATGCCTTGGCACCAGGAGCCGATGAAGGACGTGGGAGGCCGCGATAGGCCTGGGGGAGCTGTCAACCAAGCTGTGATCCCAGGGTGTCCGAATGGGGAAACCTGGCTGGAGTCATGTCCAGTCACCCACACCTGAACACATAGGGTGTGTGGAGGGAACGCGGGGAAGTGAAACATCTCAGTACCCGTAGGAAGAGAAAACAATTTAGTGATTCCGTGAGTAGTGGCGAGCGAAAGCGGATCGAGGCTAAACCGGCTGCGTGTGATACCTGTCAGGGGTTGCGTGGTCGGGGTTGTGGGACCCTGCTGAACGAGCTGACACTTGTTCGAGAAGTTACAAAGTTAGTGGCTAGTCGAACAGTCTGGAATGGCTGACCGTAGACGGTGAAAGTCCGGTAGGTGAAAGTTGCTGACCTTCTGTGGGTATTCCCGAGTAGCGGCGGACCCCTGTAATCTGCCGTGAATCTGCCAGGACCACCTGGTAAGCCTAAATACTTCCTGGTGACCGATAGCGGACAAGTACCGTGAGGGAATGGTGAAAAGTACCCCGGGAGGGGAGTGAAATAGTACCTGAAACCGTTCGCCTACAATCCGTCGGAGCCTTGCGGGGTGACGGCGTGCCTTTTGAAGAATGAGCCTGCGAGTTAGTGGCATGTGGCGAGGTTAACCCGTGTGGGGGAGCCGTAGCGAAAGCGAGTCTGAATAGGGCGATTCAGTCGCGTGTCCTAGACCCGAAGCGGAGTGATCTAGCCATGGGCAGGCTGAAGCGCGGGTAAGACCGCGTGGAGGGCCGAACCCACCAACGTTGAAAAGTTGGGGGATGACCTGTGGTTAGGGGTGAAAGGCCAATCAAACTCCGTGATAGCTGGTTCTCCCCGAAATGCATTTAGGTGCAGCGTCGCGTGTTTCTTGCCGGAGGTAGAGCACTGGATGGTCTAGGGGGCCCACAAGCTTACCGAAATCAGCCAAACTCCGAATGCCGGTAAGTGAGAGCGCGGCAGTGAGACTGCGGGGGATAAGCTTCGTAGTCGAGAGGGAAACAGCCCAGATCACCAGCTAAGGCCCCTAAGCGTGTGCTAAGTGGAAAAGGATGTGGGGTCGCATAGACAACCAGGAGGTTGGCTTAGAAGCAGCCACCCTTTAAAGAGTGCGTAATAGCTCACTGGTCAAGTGGTTCCGCGCCGACAATGTAGCGGGGCTCAAGCACACCGCCGAAGCTGTGGCATTCACATTTTATCCTCGCTTGGACTTGATTCCTTGTGCAGGTGTGTGGATGGGTAGGGGAGCGTCGTGCCGCGAGTGAAGCAGCGGGGTGACCCAGTTGTGGACGCGGCACGAGTGAGAATGCAGGCATGAGTAGCGAAAGAAGGGTGAGAAACCCTTCCGCCGGATGACCAAGGGTTCCAGGGCCAGGCTAATCCGCCCTGGGTGAGTCGGGACCTAAGGCGAGGCCGAGAGGCGTAGTCGATGGACAACGGGTTGATATTCCCGTACCCGCGAAAGAGCGTCCCTGATGAATCTCGTTGTGCTAACCATCCGAACCGGCGGCGACCTTCGGGTCAATGTTTGGGGAGCGTGGGAACCTGGCGGGTAGTAGTCAAGCGATGGGGTGACGCAGGAAGGTAGCTGAGCCCGGCCGGTGGTTGTGCCGGGGTAAGCGTGTAGGCCGTACCATAGGCAAATCCGTGGTGCATGAAGGCTGAGACGTGATGCCGAGCCGATTCAGGTGAAGTCAGTGATCCTATGCTGCCGAGAAAAGCCTCTAGCGAGTTCTTAGCGGCCCGTACCCCAAACCGACACAGGTGGTCAGGTAGAGAATACCGAGGCGATCGGGCGAACTGTGGTTAAGGAACTCGGCAAATTGCCCCCGTAACTTAGGGAGAAGGGGGGCCGGAGACGTGAAGCCCCATGCGGGTGGAGCGTTGTATGGCCGCAGAGAGCAGGGGGAAGCGACTGTTTACTAAAAACACAGGTCCATGCGAAGAAGTAATTCGATGTATATGGACTGACGCCTGCCCGGTGCTGGAACGTTAAGGGGACCTGTTAGCTCTTCGGGGCGAAGCGGAGAACTTAAGCGCCAGTAAACGGCGGTGGTAACTATAACCATCCTAAGGTAGCGAAATTCCTTGTCGGGTAAGTTCCGACCTGCACGAATGGCGTAACGACTTCCCCACTGTCTCAACCACAGGCCCGGCGAAATTGCATTACGAGTAAAGATGCTCGTTACGCGCGGCAGGACGGAAAGACCCCGGGACCTTTACTATAGCTTGACATTGGTATTCGAATTAGCTTGTGTAGGATAGGTGGGAGCCGGTGAAGTCCATACGCCAGTATGGGTGGAGGCAATCTTGAAATACCACTCTGGTTGATTTGGGTATCTAACTTCGGACCGTTATCCGGTTCAGGGACAGTGTCTGGTGGGTAGTTTAACTGGGGCGGTTGCCTCCTAAAGGGTAACGGAGGCGCCCAAAGGTTCCCTCAGCCTGGTTGGCAATCAGGTGTTGAGTGCAAGTACACAAGGGAGCTTGACTGTGAGACTGACAGGTCGAGCAGGGACGAAAGTCGGGACTAGTGATCCGGCACTTGCGAGTGGAAGCGGTGTCGCTCAACGGATAAAAGGTACCCCGGGGATAACAGGCTGATCTTCCCCAAGAGTCCATATCGACGGGATGGTTTGGCACCTCGATGTCGGCTCGTCGCATCCTGGGGCTGTAGCAGGTCCCAAGGGTTGGGCTGTTCGCCCATTAAAGCGGTACGCGAGCTGGGTTTAGAACGTCGTGAGACAGTTCGGTCCCTATCCGCCGTGCGCGTAGGATACTTGAGAAGGGCTGTCCCTAGTACGAGAGGACCGGGACGGACGAACCTCTGGTGTGCCAGTTGTCCCGCCAGGGGCACGGCTGGTTAGCTACGTTCGGAAGGGATAACCGCTGAAAGCATCTAAGCGGGAAGCTTGCTTCAAGATGAGGTATCCCACCCCACTTTGTGGGGGTAAGGCCCCCAGCTAGACGACTGGGTTGATAGGCCGGAAATGTAAGCCCGGTAACGGGTTCAGTTGACCGGTACTAATAGGCCGAGGACTTGACTACTAAGCTGCTACGCGTCCACTGTGCAACTCTTGGCAAACGAACAACAAACCCACGCGTGTGTGTGGTGTTGTTTGATATGTCGATAGAGTTACGGCGGTCATGGCGGAGGGGAAACGCCCGGTAACATTCCGAACCCGGAAGCTAAGCCCTCCAGCGCCGATGGTACTGCACTCGGGAGGGTGTGGGAGAGTAGGACACCGCCGGACAACTTTTCCAGTCGAGGGCCGCCCCATCCGGGTCGGCCCTCGACTGCGTAGCGTCGTTGGTGACGCAATGAGGAAGGATGTACCTGTGAGTTCAGAATCGCAGGGCGGAGATCGTCCCCGTCGCTACGAAGACCGTTCGGGCGGACGCGAGGGAGCGCCGCGCCGCGACGACCGGCCCCCGTACCGGGATGACCGGGGCGGCCAGCGAGGCGGGCCCGCCGGCGGCGACCGCCGTGACGGCGGCTTCCGCGGCGGCGACCGCCGCGAGGGAGGCTTCCGGTCCGGTCCACGCGATGGCGATTCCCGCGATGGCGGCGCCCCCCGCCGCGACACCGGCGATCGCCCAGGCGGCTTCCGCGGCGACCGCGAGGGTTCCCGAGGCGGCGACCGCCGCGAAGGTGGCTTCCGCCGAGACGGTGACGAGCGTTCCGGCGGCTACCGTGGTGGTGACCGTCGTGAGGGCGGTGACCGTCCGGGTGGCTTCCGTGGTGGTGACCGCGAGGGTGGTTTCCGCGGTGGTGAGCGTCGTGAGGGTGGTTTCCGTTCGGGTCCGCCGCGCGAGGGTGGTTTCCGTGGTGGTGACCGTCGTGAGGGCGGTGACCGTCCGGGTGGCTTCCGTGGTGGTGACCGCGAGGGCGGTTTCCGTGGCGGTGAGCGTCGTGAGGGTGGTTTCCGTTCGGGTCCGCCGCGCGAGGGTGGTTTCCGTGGTGGTGACCGTCGTGAAGGTGGCGACCGCGAGGGTGGTTTCCGTGGTGGTGACCGTCGTGAAGGTGGCGACCGCGAGGGTGGTTTCCGTGGTGGTGACCGTCGTGAGGGCGGTGACCGTCCGGGTGGCTTCCGTGGTGGTGACCGCGAGGGTGGTTTCCGTGGCGGTGAGCGTCGTGAGGGTGGTTTCCGTTCGGGTCCGCCGCGCGAGGGTGGTTTCCGCGGTGGTGACCGTCGTGAGGGCGGTGACCGTCCGGGTGGCTTCCGTGGTGGTGACCGCGAGGGCGGTTTCCGTGGCGGTGAGCGTCGCGAGGGTGGTGACCGCCAGGGTGGTTTCCGTGGCGGTGAGCGTCGTGAGGGCGGTTTCCGTTCGGGTCCGCCGCGTGAAGGTGGCTTCCGTGGCGGTGACCGTCGTGAGGGCGGTGACCGTCCGGGTGGCTTCCGTGGTGGAGAGCGTCGCGAGGGTGGTGACCGCGAGGGTGGCTTCCGTGGTGGCGAGCGTCGTGAGGGTGGTTTCCGTTCGGGTCCGCCGCGCGAGGGTGGCTTCCGCGGTGGCGAGCGTCGTGAGGGCGGCGACCGTCCGGGTGGCTTCCGTGGTGGAGAGCGCCGCGAGGGCGGCGATCGCCAGGGCGGTTTCCGGGGCGGTGACCGCGAGGGCGGCTTCCGTGGTGGCGAGCGTCGTGAGGGCGGTTTCCGTTCGGGTCCGCCGCGCGAAGGTGGCTTCCGCGGTGGCGAGCGTCGTGAGGGCGGCGACCGTCCGGGTGGCTTCCGTGGTGGAGAGCGCCGCGAGGGCGGCGATCGCCAGGGCGGTTTCCGGGGCGGTGACCGCGAGGGTGGCTACCGTGGCGGAGAGCGCCAGGATGACCGTCGTGACGGCGGCTTCCGTGGCGGAGAGCGTCGCGACGACCGGCGGGAGCGTCCGGAGGCGGAGGGGGAGCGTACGGCGGCCCCCGCGCTGCCCGACGAGATCGTCGCGACCGACCTCGACAAGGACGTCCGGGCCGAGCTGTTGTCGCTGGCGAAGCCGGTCGCCGAGACGGTCGCCCGGCACCTGGTGGCGACGGGTCAGCTGATCGACGAGGACCCGGCCGAGGCGCTGGCGCACGCGCTGGCAGCCCGTCGGCTGGCGTCCCGGATCGCCGCCGTCCGCGAGGCGGTGGGTCTGGCCGCGTACCACGCGGGAGAGTGGCAGACCGCGATCGCGGAGTTGCGTACGTACCACCGGATGAGCGGGTTGCAGAGCCACCTGGCGGTGCTCGCGGACTGCGAGCGGGCGCTGGGCCGGCCGGAGCGGGCGATCGACCTGTTCCGTGGCGCGGACCGGGAGAAGCTGGACCAGGCCGTGGCGACCGAACTGCTGATCGTGGCGGCCGGGGCGCGCGGCGACCTGGGCCAGAAGGACGCCGCCGTGGCCATGCTCCAGGTCCCCGAGCTGACCAGCGAGACGGCCGATCCGTGGACGGCCCGGCTGCGGTACGCGTACGCCGACGCGTTGCTCGCGGTCGGTCGTCGCGACGAGGCCCGTGAGTGGTTCTCCCGGGCGTCCGACGTCGACACCGAGGGTGAGACCGACGCCGCCGAGCGGCTGCTGGAGCTCGACGGTGTGGTGATCGAGGGCGACGAGGAGGACGAGGAGTCCGCCGAGGAGATCGCCTCCGGGCCCGGTGCCCCGGGCGCGGTGCCGGCCCGACCGGACGCCGACCTCGGCGGCGACGCGGAGCCGACCGAAGAGGACGCCGACGATCGGCGGGACGACTCGGCGGACGGCGACGAGCGGCAGGACGAGGACACGGTGCCGGCGGACGAGGCTGCCGACGACGACCTGGCCGACGACGACCTGGTGGAGGACGAGGCGCCTGCCGTCGTCGCAGGGCCAGCCGGCGACGACACCGCGGCCGGCGACGGTGGCGACAAGCCCACGGTCACCGGCGGGTCGGACACCGCGCAGCGATGACGACAGGTGCCGGGGAACGGCTGGTCGACGGGTACGCCCTGGTCGTGTTCGACCTGGACGGCGTGATCTACCTGATCGACCGGCCGGTCCCCGGTGCGGTCGAGGCGGTCGGCCGGCTGCACGCCGAGGGCCGGTCGGTGGCGTACGCGACCAACAACGCCTCGCGCCGCTCCAGCGAGGTGGCCGACCTGCTCACCGGGATGGGCGTGCCCGCCCGGCCCGAGGAGGTGCTCACCTCTGCGGCAGCCGCCGCCGAGTTGCTCCGTGACCGGCTTCCCGCCGGCGCCGCGGTGCTGGTCGTCGGTACGGAGGCGCTGCGGGCCGAGCTGCGTGCGGTGGGGCTGACCCCGGTGTCCCGGGCCGACGAGTCGCCGGTCGCGGTGGTGCAGGGGTTCGGTCCGCAGGTCTGCTGGGCGGATCTGGCCGAGGCGTCGGTGGCCGTACGGGGCGGCGCGACCTGGGTCGCCACCAACGCAGACCCGGCGCTGCCCAGCGGGCGGGGACCGCTGCCGGGCAACGGTGCCCTGGTCGCCGTGCTGCGGACCGCGCTCGGGCGGGATCCCGACATGGTCGTCGGCAAACCCGAGCCGGCACTGTTCACCACGGCGGCCCGCCGCGCCGGGGAGGGCCGGACGTTGCTGGTCGGCGACCGGCTGGACACCGACATCGAGGGCGCCCGTCGGGCCGGGCTGGACAGCCTGCTGGTGCTCACCGGCGTGAGCGACGCGGCCGAACTGCTCGCCGCCCCGCCACACCGCAGGCCGACGTACGTCTCGATGGATCTGGCGGGGCTCTTCGACCCGGCGGCCGTGGTGCGGGTCCCGGGCCCGGCGGACGCCGGCGGATGGTCGGTGGCCTCGCGGGACGACACGCTGGAGCTGTCCGGGGCGGGCCGCACACTGGACGCCCTGGCGGCGCTCTGCGGGGCCGCCTGGGCAGCGCAGCCGGCGCGGATCCGTTCCGGGTCGGCCGAGGCGGAGAAGGCGCTGGCCGAGCTCGGCCTGTCCGGCTGACCGCCCGCCGGCATCCTCGGCCGGCGAACCTCAGAGCAGCTTGCGCAGCTTCATCAGGTCGAGCGGGTTCGCCTTGATCGACACCCGCCGGGACGTGACCGCGCGGGTGACGTCGAGCTCGCCGCGGACCAGCGCGAGCAGGTCGTCGCTGCTGGTGCTCAGTGCGATCTTGGCTTTCGGATCGTCGCCGTCGGTCAGGTCGACCAGGCGGCCGCCGGAGAGCCGACCGTGAAAGGCGGTCTCCAGGTCGGTGATCCGGCAGGCCAGCGTCCGGTCGAAGTCGACCTTCTCCCGCACGGTGTCCGCGTTGTGGTCCAGCCGGGCTGCCAGATCACGCAACGCCTGCCGGCACTCGTCCACGCTGGCCACGATCGCCCCCTCGCCGCTCGCCACGCCGTCCCCGGCACCGTACCGCACAGGGCGTCGCCGGGCGCCCGGTAGCGTGACACCTGCACACCCCCGCCCCGCGGAAGGAATGAGGCATGCAGGACGCGTGGCGCGCCTATCTCGAGCTGGCCATGGGCCTGACGGAGGCGCCCCGGAAGAAGGCCCAGGACGCGGTTCGCCGGCTCGTCGGCTCGGGCGGGGCGACCGCCGCCCAGTTGCAGACTCTCGCCGAGGAACTGGTCTCCACCGGCGCGGCCAACCGTGAGGCGCTGACCAAGCTGGTCCGGTTCGAGGTGGACCGGGCTCTCGGCGCGGTGGGGCTCGCCACCGCCGACGAGGTCGCCGAGCTGACCCGACGGGTACACGGGCTGGAGCGCCAACTCCGGGACACCAGATCGACCCTCGGCACTCCCGCGCCCGCCAGCACGGCCGAGCCGTCACGCCCGGTGCCCGCCGGTGCCGGAACGTCGGCCGCCCCGGGGGCCGCGGAGCCGGCCGTACCCACCTCGGCGGCCCCGGCCCCGGTCGCTCCGGTCGCGCGGCCGACCGTCGCGAAGAAGGCACTGGCCAAGAAGGCCGTCGCCAAGAAAGCGGTGGCCAAGCGGACGCCGTCCGCCCTCGCCCCGGCCGAGGGCGGCGACGCGGCGCCGGTGCGGCCGGCGAAGAAGGCGCCGGCCCGCAAGCCGCCGCCGGAGGGCGAGGCGTGACCTGCCCGGCCCCGGCTGGGAGAAGGTCGTGACCGGCCCCTTCCGTCCCGGCCCGCCGCCCGGCGCCCGCCCCGGCCTGCCCGGTGCCGGCCAGGGCTCCGCGACCGGCCCCTACCGCCCCGGTCCGCCGCCCGGCGCCGCCGTGCGACCGGCGGCGGCGCAGGGAGCACCGGCCCGGCCGGCGTCGCCCTCCGCTCCGCCGTCGATCCCCGAGCCTGTCGAGGACGTCGGCGAGGACCGGCATCCCGCCGTGGACGCCGCCGTGCGGGCGATGGCCAACGCCGCGACGCTCGCCCCGGCCGACCAGATCGCGCAGTACGAGGCGGCGTACGAGACGCTGCGGGAAACCCTCGCCACCATCGACCAGGCCTGACCGACCGGAGAAGAACCACGCATGGCACGTCGTAACCGGCTGGACGCCGAACTCGTCCGCCGCGGGCTGGCCCGGTCCCGGGAACAGGCCGCCGCGCTGGTGGAGGCCGGCCGGGTCCAGCTGCGCGGGGTGCTGGCCCGCAAGCCCGCCGCGATGGTCGACCCGGCCGACCCGCTCCTGGTCACCGGCGAGGACCCCGGTTCCGAGTACGTCTCCCGGGGCGGGCACAAGCTGGCCGGCGCGCTGGCCGCATTCGCCCCGAGCGGGCTGACGGTGGCCGGTCGGCGGTGCCTGGATGCGGGCGCCTCCACCGGCGGCTTCACCGACGTGCTGCTGCGCGCCGACGCGGCGGAGGTCGTCGCGGTCGACGTCGGCTACGGACAGCTCGCCTGGCCGCTGCGCAACGACCCCCGGGTGCGGGTCTTCGAACGCACCAACGTCCGTACGCTGACGCCGGAGGTCATCGACGGACCGGTCGACCTCACGGTCGCCGACCTGTCGTTCATCTCGCTGCGGCTGGTGCTGCCGGCGCTGGCCGGCTGCACCCGGCCCGACGGTGACCTGGCGCTGATGGTGAAGCCGCAGTTCGAGGTCGGCAAGGAGCGGGTCGGCGCCGGCGGGGTGGTTCGCGACCCGCTGCTGCGGGCGGAGGCGGTGCTCGACGTGGCCGCCGCGGCGGCCCGGCTCGACCTCGGCCTGGCCGACGTGGCCGCGAGCCCGCTGCCGGGGCCGAGCGGCAACGTCGAGTTCTTCGTATGGTTACGCCGGGGCGCACCGCCGGCCGACCCGGAGCGGGTGCGGGCGGTGGTCGCCGCCGGGCCGGGTGGCCCGGTGCCGTCCGCCGACCGGCCGGACGCGGCGACGGAGGAGGTGGCCGGGTGAGCGAGCTGGCGAGCCCCGGGGTCGTGGGTGTGCCACGCGACAGCCGGGCGGGCGCGACGGGACGGCCGTCCCGGTGAGCCGTACCGCCCTGCTGGTGACGCACACCGGCCGCCGGCGCAGCACCGAGCACGCCCGCGCCGTCGCCGCCGATCTCATCGCGGCCGGCTTCGAGGTGCGGGTCGTCGCCGAGGAGGCCGACGACCTCGACCTGCCCGGAGTGGTCCCGGTGACCGGCCTGAAGGCGGCCGAGGGCGCGGAGATCGTCTTCGCGCTCGGCGGGGACGGCACCTTCCTGCGCGCGGCCGAGCTGGCCCGACCGGCGAAGGTGCCGCTGATCGGCATCAACCTCGGCAAGGTCGGTTTCCTCGCCGAGGCGGAGATCGACGACCTGGACAGCGCGGTACGCGACGTGGTCGGGCGCAACTACACCGTCGACGAACGGCTCACCCTCGACGTGACCGCCGAGTTCGACGGCGGGCCGACCATCGAGTCCTGGGCCCTCAACGAGATCAGCGTCGAGAAGGGCGAGCGCGCCCAGATGCTGGAGCTGCTCGTCGACGTGGACGGCCGCCCGCTGTCCCGGTACGGCTGCGACGGGGTGGTCTGCGCGACCCCCACCGGCTCGACGGCGTACGCGTTCTCCGGCGGCGGCCCGGTGGTCTGGCCGGAGGTGGAGGCCCTGCTGCTGGTGCCGATCAGCGCCCACGCGCTGTTCAGCCGGCCGCTGGTCACCGCGCCCACGTCCACGTTCGCCATCACCGTCGACCCGTTCACCACCCTCGCGGTGCTGTCCTGCGACGGCCGGCGGGTCTACGACCTGCCACCCGGGGCCCGGGTCACCGTGCGGCGTGGCGCGTTGCCAGTGCGCGTCGTGCGGCTGCGGGACCGTCCGTTCACCGACCGGCTGGTGGCGAAGTTCGACCTGCCCGTGCACGGCTGGCGCGGCAACCGCCGGTGACCCCCGGCCGGGCCGGCGCCGACCGGCCGCGTCCGGTTCGCCCCGGCCGGAGTGTCGGCGGGCGGACGCACCGGCGCGCCCACGCCGGCTGGTCAACTGTCGGGGCCCGCGTCTACTGTCGGTTGCTGTGCTGGAAGAGCTGCGCATCACCGGACTGGGCGTCATCGAGGACACCACGCTGCCGTTGACCGGTGGCATGAACGTCATCACCGGCGAGACCGGTGCGGGCAAGACCATGGTGGTCACCGGCCTCGGCCTGCTCTTCGGGGGGCGTGCCGACGCCGGGCGGGTCCGCGCCCAGCCGGGCCGGGCGGTGGTCGAGGGCCGGCTGCGGCTCGACGGCCGCGTCGCCGCCACCGTGCACGCGCGGATCATCGACGCGGGCGGTGAGCCCGACGAGGACGGTTCGGTGTTGCTGAGCCGCACCGTCACGGTGGAGGGCCGCTCCCGGGCACATCTGGGCGGGCGGAGCATGCCGGTGTCGATGCTCGGCGAGGTGGGCGAGCAGGCGGTGGCCGTGCACGGCCAGTCCGACCAGCTGCGGCTGCTGCGGCCGGCCGAGCAGCGGGCCGCGCTGGACCGGTTTGCCGGCCCCGAACACGAGAAGCTTCTCGACGCGCTGCGCGAGACGTACGCCCGCTGGCGCGCGGTGGCCGACGACCTGACCGACCGGCGGCGCAACGCCCGCGAGCGCAACCAGGAGGCGGACCTGCTGCGGCTCGGCCTCGACGAGATCACCCGGGTCGACCCGCAGCCCGGCGAGGACGCCGAGCTGAAAGCGGAGGCGCAGCGGCTGGAGCACGCCGAGGGGCTGCGTACCGCGGCGCAGGTGGCCCAGCAGTGCGTGGCCGGCGGTGTGGAGGCGACCGACGAGACGCCGGACGCCGCGGCGCTGCTCGGCACCGCCCGCCGCACCCTGGAGGCGCAGGCCGGCACGGACCCGGCGCTGGGCGAGCTGGCGGGGCGGTTGGAGGAGGCGGCGACCCTCGTCACGGACGTCTCCGCCGAGCTGTCGGCCTACCTCGCGGCGCTGGACGCCGACCCGGCCCGGTTGCAGACGGTCTACGAGCGGCGGGCGGCGCTGCGGGCGCTCACCCGCAAGTACGCCGACGACGTCGACGGGGTGATCGCCTGGGCCGAGCGGGCCCGCACCCGGCTGGCCGACCTGGACACCTCCGACGATCTCCTGGACGAGCTGGACCGGGAGGCAGCCCGGCTGGCCGGCGAGGTGGCCGATCTGGCCGGCCGGGTGTCGGGGTCGCGGCAGGAGGCGGCGACCCGCTTCGCCGAGCAGGTCACCGTCGAGCTGGCCGGGCTGGCCATGCCGCACGCCCGGATCGAGGTGGCGGTGCTGCCCCGCGCGGCCGGCCGCGCCGAGCCGACCCTGCCGGTCAACGGCACCGAGGTCGGTGTCGGCCCGGACGGCGGCGACGAGGTCGAGCTGCGCCTGCTGGCCCATCCGGGCGCACCCTCACTGCCGTTGCAGCGCGGCGCCTCCGGCGGGGAACTGTCCCGGGTGATGCTCGCCATCGAGGTGGTCTTCGCCGGCTCGGGTGGGCCACCCACGCTGGTCTTCGACGAGGTCGACGCCGGGGTCGGCGGCCAGGCCGCGGTGGAGATCGGCCGGCGGCTGGCGAGGCTGGCCCGCAGCCATCAGGTGCTGGTCGTCACCCACCTGCCGCAGGTGGCCGCGTTCGCCGACCGGCATCTGGTGGTGGCGAAGGACACGAGCGGGGCGGTCACCACGAGCGGGGTCCGGGTGGTGGAGGACACCGAGCGGGCCCGGGAGCTGGCCCGGATGCTCGCGGGTTTGCCCGACTCCGACCTGGGTATCGCGCACGCTGAGGAGCTTCTCGCCGTGGCGACCCGGGAGAGGCGCCCGTGAGGTCGGCGATTGTGAGCACCGGCACACCGGCCTGCGCGCTAGTGTGCTTCTCTGGGTAGTCAGCCCTGCTCAGGCATGTCGCGACGGATTTGCCTGCCTCACATGCCAGGATGGTCACGATGCGTCTACCCACGTTGCGCCGGACCCGGAACACGGAACCGGGCAGGATCCTCGGCACCGCGCGCCTCGATCGCCGGACAAAACGCCTGGTCGGCCGGCTTCGCCCCGGTGACATCGCGGTCATCGACCATGTCGACCTCGACCGGGTCGCCGCCGACTCGCTCGTCGCCGTCGGTGTCGGCGCCGTGCTCAACGCGAAGCCGTCGGTCTCCGGCCGCTACCCGAACCTGGGGCCGGAGGTGCTGGTCGCGGCTGGTATCCCGCTCCTGGACGACCTGGGGGAGGCGGTCTTCGAACGGGTCCGGGAGGGCGACACCGTCCGGATCGAGGGCAACACCGTCTTCGTCGGCGACGAGCCGGTGGCGCACGGCAGCCTCCAGGACGCCGAGTCGGTGGCCAAGTCGATGGCCGACGCCCGGGAGGGGCTCTCGGTCCAGTTGGAGGCGTTCGCCGCCAACACGATGGACTACCTCCGCCAGGAGCGCGACCTGCTCCTCGACGGGGTCGGCGTGCCCGATATCCAGACCGCGATGCAGGGGCGGCACTGCCTGATCGTGGTGCGCGGCTACGACTACAAGGCCGACCTGGACGTGCTACGTCCCTACATCCGCGAGTACAAGCCGGTCCTGATCGGCGTCGACGGCGGCGCGGACGCGCTGGTGGAGGCCGGCTACACGCCGGACGTGATCATCGGGGACATGGATTCGGTCACCGACGACGTGCTGCGCTGCGGCGCCGAGGTGATCGTGCACGCCTACCCGGACGGCCGGGCGCCCGGCCTGGCCCGGGTCAACGGCCTCGGCGTACCGGCGGTGACCTTCCCGGCGGCGGCGACCAGCGAGGACCTGGCCATGCTGCTGGCCGACGAGAAGGGCGCCTCGCTGCTGGTGGCCGTCGGCACCCACGCCACCCTGGTCGAGTTCCTCGACAAGGGCCGCGGCGGAATGGCCTCCACGTTCCTGACCCGGCTCAAGGTCGGCGGCAAGCTGGTCGACGCCAAGGGTGTGAGCCGGCTCTACCGACAGAACATCTCCGGGTCGTCGCTGCTGCTGCTGGTGCTCTCCGCGATCGCGGCGATGGCCTCGGCCGTGGCGGTCTCCACCGTCGGCAAGGCCTATTTGGGCGTGGTCTCCGAGTGGTGGAACAATTTCGTGTTCCAGCTTGAACAGCTTTTCTAGCGTCCGACCGATCAAGAGGCTGCAGGTGTGATCAACTTCCGGTACCACGTGGTGTCCCTGACCGCGGTCTTCCTCGCGTTGGCGATCGGTCTGGTGGTCGGCACCGCCGCCCTGAACGGCCCGGTGGCCGACTCGCTCAAGGAGACCGTCAACGGGCTGCGCAAGGACAACCAGCAGATGCGCCAGGCGGTCCAGAGCATGCAGAAGGAACTGGAGCTCGAGGAGGACTTCGCGGCCCAGATGGCCGAGGTCGTCCTGCCGGGCACGCTGACCGGCAAGCGGGTGGTGGTGGTCAGCCTGCCCGTCGGGCGCGACCACACCGAGGCCGTGGTCAAGATGCTCCAGCTCGCCGGGGCCCAGGTGAGCCGCGTCGACCTCCAGGACAAGTTCATCGAACCGGACAACAACAACAACCTGCTGGAGTTGGCGGTCACCGCCGCGCGCCCCACCGGCGCGCCGACCACCGACCTGCCGAGTAACAGCAACGGGGTGGAGACGTCCAGCGCGCTGCTGGCCAGCGTGCTGCTCGACCGGGCGCCCGGCGCCACCCCGGTCAGCGAGGCCGACCGGCGGGCGGTGCTCGCCGCCTACATCAACGCCAACTACCTGACCACCGAGAAGCCGGTCACCGCGTCGGCGGAGGCCGTCGTCCTGGTCAGCGGACAGCCGTACGTGGACAAGGACTCGGCGAAGAAGGACGAGTCGGTGCTCAAGGTCGCCGAGCAGTTCGACCGGGCCGGGACGATCGTCGTCGGCGGCAACGGGTCGGCCGGCGGCAATGTGGTGGCCGCCGTCCGGAGCGACCCCGTGCTGGTGCAGAGCATCTCCACCGTCGACAACGCCAACACCGTCCAGGGCCAGCTCGTCACCGCCCTCGCGTTGGTGGAGCAGGTGACCGTGAAGAAGGCCGGGCAGTACGGCATCGCCGACAACGCCACCCTGCTGCCTAGAATGCCCCAGTGATGCGACGACGTACCCCGGTGTCCGGATCCCGCCTCACCGACGTACGACGGGCGGTGACCGCGTGAGCCTGCTCGGTCGACTACTGATCGCCGGCGCGGGCGCCGCCGCCGCCCGGTACGCACTGCGCGAGGTGCGCACCTCACCGGCCGGGCCCGCGCTCGACCGGACCAACTTCCGTGGCCGCACGCTGACCCTGGCCGCCGGCCCCGCCCTCGCGGCCGGTGCCGCCGGGGCGGGCGCGTTCGGCGCCTCCAGCGGCCCGTCGGGCGCCGCTGCCCTGGTCGCCGGGGTGGGCGCCGGGGCGGTCGGGCTCTACGACGACGTGGTCGGTGCACGGCCGGAGCAGAAGGCGGCCAAGGGCTTCGCCGGGCACCTGGCCGCGCTGCGCGAGGGACGGGTCACCGCCGGGCTGGTCAAGGTCGTCGGGGTGGGAGCCGCCGGCCTCGGTGCCGCCGCGCTGCTCGCCGCCGACCCCCGGGTCGCCGGGCACCGGCGCCGCCAACGACAGGGCCCGTTCGGCCGGGGTGTCGACGTGCTGCTCGGCGCCGGTGTCATCGCCGGCACCGCGAACCTGCTCAACCTGCTCGACCTGCGTCCCGGCCGGGCGCTGAAGTCCGGCATCCTGCTCGGTGCCCCGCTGACCAGCGGCCCGCACGGCGGGATCGCCGCCGGTGCCGTCGGCGCCGCCGCCGGGCTGCTCCCCGCCGACCTCGACGAGGACGTGATGCTCGGCGACAGCGGGGCGAACGCGCTCGGCGCGCTGCTCGGCGTGGCGCTCGCCGCCCGTACCGGGCCCCTCGGGCGGGCAGGACTGCTCGCCGTGCTCGCCGGCCTCACCGCGGCCAGCGAGAAGGTCAGCTTCACCCAGGTCATCCAGCGCACCCCGGGGCTGCGCGAGCTCGACGCGCTGGGCCGTCGCGCCGACTGACGTGACGACCCCGGCACCCCTCGCCGGCGCCGGCCGTGTCGCCGGAGCGGCCGCGCTCATCGCCGTCCTCACCGTGGTCAGCCGGCTCGCCGGCTTCGGCCGCACCGCCGTCTTCACCTGGACGCTCGCGCCGACCGACCTCGGCGGCACCTACGTGGTCGCGAACGCGGTGCCGAACTTCATCTTCGAGATCGTCGCCGGTGGCGCGCTGGCGAGCCTGGTCGTACCGCTGCTGGCCGGTCCCGTAGCGGCGGGTGACCGGGCGGCGGTGGCCCGCACCACGGGCGCGCTGCTCACCTGGACGGTGAGCCTCCTGGTGCCCCTCGCCGTGCTGGTGGCCCTGCTCGCCGGGCCGGCGGTCGCGCTGCTGGGCGACGGACTGACCGCCGCCCAGCAGGACAGCGGCGAGCGGATGTTGCGGATCTTCGCTCCGCAACTACCGCTGTACGGGGTGGGCATCGTCCTCACCGGGGTGCTCCAGGCACACCGGCGGTTCGCCTGGCCGGTCCTCGCGCCGCTGCTGTCCAGCCTCACCGTCATCGTGGTCTACCTGGTCTTCACCGCGGTCGAGGGGCCGCTGGCCACGGTCGCGGACGTGAGCGTCGGCGGGGAACTGCTGCTCTCCGTCGGCACCACGCTGGGCGTGGTCGTGCTCTCCCTGTCGCTGCTGGTTCCGGTCCGCCGGCTGCGGCTGAGGGCACGGCCGGGGTTCGGGTTCCCCGCCGACGCCCGCGCCCGCGTGGGTGGGCTGGTGGTGGCCGGCGCGGTGACCGTCACCGCCCAGCAGGTCGCCCTGATGGTGAGCCTCAACCAGGTCACCTACGGCGCCGCAGACAGCCCGGGCGTCTACAACCTGGCCCAGACCGTCTACCTGCTGCCGTGGGCAGTGCTGGCGGTGCCGCTGGCCGTCGCCGCGTACCCGACGCTGGCGGCGGCCCACGCCGCCGGCGACGAGGACGGCTACCGGAGCACCCTGGCGCCGGCCGTGCGCGGCGTGCTGCTGTTCAGCTGCCTGGGCGCCGCCGCGCTGGCCGGGACCGCCATCCCCGTCGGTCACCTCTTCTTCGCGCCGTCCGCGGCGGACGCGGCTGCCGGGGCGATCGCCGGGTTCGCGCCGGGCCTGCTCGGATACGGGCTCTACGCGCTACTGAGCCGGGCCCTCTACGCCCGGGGCGAGACCCGGGTGGCCACCGTCGCCACCGCCGTCGGGTTCCTGGCGGTGCCGGCCACCGCCCTCGTCCTGGGCGCTCTGCTCCCGCTGCGGGACCGGGTGCTCGCGGTGGGCCTGGCCAACTCGGTCGGGATGGTGCTGCTCGGCGGGCTGCTGCTCGTCGCCGTACGGCGCGCGGCCGGGCGTTCCGCGCTCGCCGGCGCGGCCCGGGCTGGCGCCGCCGGACTGCTCGCCGGCGCCCTGGCCGCGCTCGCCGGAACGGCTGTCGCCCGTTTGCTGGACACGGCTGCCGGCGGCACCCCGACGACACTCGGCGCACTCGTGCAGGGCATGCTGTCCGGAGTCTTGGTCGGCGTCGTGTTCCTCGCCGTCGTCTGGCTGGTCGACCGGCGGGACGTGACGCCGCTGCTCGCCGGGGTGCTCCGGCGGCTGGGCAGGGTGGGCCGGCGTGGGCCGGCGGCCTCCGCCGACGCGACGGGCGAGGGTGACATCCCCCCGGAACGGGGTGGCGGGAAGGAGACGGTGTCCCGGTGAGCGGGTGCAGGACGGGTGACCGGCCGACGGCGACCGGCGAGCGGGGGTGGTCGCGGTGACGCAACCGACACCGGTTCCCGACTGGCACGGCACGGTGGCCCTGCTGCTCGCCTCGAGCACCGGCGGCGTCGGGCAGCACGTCCGGTCGCTGGCCGAGGGCCTGACCGCCGCGGGCGCCTCCGTGCTGGTCTGCGGGCCCGCCGCGACACAGGAACAGTTCGACTTCACCGGCGTGGGCGCCCGCTTCGTGCCGGTGGAGATCCCGGCCAGCCCGACCCCGGCCGACGCCCGCGCGGTCACCGCGCTGCGCCGGGCGCTCGCCGCCGAACCGGTCGACGTGCTGCACGCCCACGGTCTGCGCGCCGGGCTGGTCGCCGTGCTCGCCCGCCCGGCGGCCCCGCTCGTGGTCACCTGGCACAACGCGGTACTCGCGGGCGGCCTGCGCGGCAGCGTGTCCCGTCTCGTCGAGCGGGTCGTCGCCCGGAGTGCCCGGGTGGCGCTCGGCGCCTCCGCCGACCTGGTCGAGCGGGCCGCCGCACTGGGCGCGACGGATGCCCGCCTCGCCCCGGTCGCGGCGCCGGCACTGCCCGCGCCGCGCCGCCGCCGCGTCGCCGTCCGCGCCGAGTTCGGCGTCGGGCCGGACCAGCCGCTGATCCTGTCCGTCGGCCGGCTGCACCCGCAGAAGCGGTACGACGTGCTGATCGACGCGGCCGCCCGGTGGCGTACCCGGACACCGGCACCGGTCGTGGTGATCGCCGGCAGCGGCCCCGCCTACCTGCCGCTGGCGGCCCGGATCTCCGCCGCCCGGGCCCCGGTGACCCTGCTCGGGCACCGCACCGACGTGGCGGACCTGCTCGCCGGAGCCGACCTGGCGGTGGTGACGAGCGACTGGGAGGCCCGTCAGCTCTTCGCGCAGGAGGCGATGCGGGCCGGCGTACCACTGGTGACGACCGCGGTCGGCGGCCTGCCGGAGCTGGTCGGCGACGCCGCGGTGCTGGTGCCGCCGGGGGACGTGGAGGCAGTCGACGCGGCCGTGCGCGCCCTGCTCGACGACGAGGCCGGGCGGAGCGGGCTGGGGCGGCGCGGTGCCGAGCGGGCCGCCACCTGGCCCACCGAGGCGGACACTCTCGCCCAACTGGCGGCGCTCTACGCCGAGCTGGCCCCGGACGGCGCCGGACCGGCCGCTCCCGGCGCCGACGCCCCGTCGACGGGACGCCGGTGATGCGGCGCAGAATCGCCCCGATCCTGCTGACCCTGGTCGTGGTGGTGCTGGGCATCACCGCGCTGGCCGCCCGTCCCGAACGGGAGGCGCCGCCCGAGCGTACCGCTGACTTCGTGGTGCTGGTCGGGGTGGCCGGGCTGCGCTGGGAGGACGTCGACCCGCAGACCACGCCGACGTTGTGGCGGATGGCCCAGGATGGCTCGATCGGCTCCCTGTCGGTCCGTTCCGCGCACCGGCCGACCTGCCCGGTGGACGGCTGGCTGACCCTCGGCGCCGGCAGCTACGCCGCCTGGAACGGCAGCCGGCAGGCCGGGGCCTGTCCGCCGGCCCAGGTTACGGTGGAGCAGCCCGACGGCATCGGCGCGAACCTGCCCGACCAGGAGAGCGTCGTCCTGCACAACCAGGAGCGGCTGCCCTGGGGCACGGTGCCCGGCGCGCTGGCGGAGTCGGTGCGCTGCTCGGTGGCGGTCGGGCCCGGTGCGGCCGTGGCCGCCGCCCGGCCGTTCGGCCGCGTCGACCGGTACGCGCCGGCGCTCCCCGCGGACCCGGCCAAGCTGCTCGGCTCCTGCGTGCTGAGCATCGTCGACCTCGGCACGGTGGCCGGCGAGGACCCGGCGGCCCGGGCCGCGCACGCGCGCGAGGCGGACACCCGCCTGGCCCGGGTGCTGGCCGCCCGGCCGCCCCGATCGCTGGTGCTCGTCGCCGGGGTGTCCGACACCGACTCCCCGTCCCGGCTGCACGTCGCCGTGGCCGACGGGCCGGGCTGGGAACGCGGGTGGCTCACCTCGACCAGCACCGGTCGGGAGGGCTACCTGCAACTGGTCGACCTCGCGCCGACCGCGCTCACCGCGCTGGGCCGGCCGATGCCGGAGCGGCTCTTCCTCGGCCGGCCGGCCGAGTCGGTCGGCGGCCGGCCGGCGGACCTCGCCGCCGCGATCGCCGAGCCCGCGGACGCCGACCAGGAGGCGGCCGCCCAGCGCCGGGTGGCCGACTGGTTCTTCACTCTGCTGGCCGGCGCCCAGGTGCTGCTGGCCGTTGCGGTGCTGCCGCTGCTGCGCCGGGCCCGCCGGCACGCCGGCCCGTACGGCCCGGAGCCGGTGTCGCGGCGGGTGGTGGCGGTCGTGGAGTTGCTGCTCGTCGCGGCGGCCCTCGCCGTACCGGCCGCCCTGCTCGCCGATGTCGTGCCCTGGTGGCGGGGGGAGCACGCCGGCGTGTACTTCGCCGGGGTGACCGTGCTGCTGCTGGCCGCCGCCACCGCGGTGGTCCGGCTCACGCCGGGATACGCGAGCACCCTCGGCCCGCTCGGCGCGGTGGCCGGCCTGACCACGCTGACCGTGGGAATGGACGTGCTCACCGGCGCCCGCCTCCAGCTCAACGGGGTGGTCGGCTACTCCGCCCTGGAAGGCGGCCGGTACGCCGGGCTGGGCACCGTCGGGCTCGGGGTGTTCCTGGCCGGCGCGCTGCTGAGCGCGGGGTGGCTGGCCCAGCGGGTCCGCCGGTCCTGGCGGCCACCCGTGATGGTGGCCGTCGGTGGCGCCGCCGTGCTGGTCGTCGGCAGTCCGTACCTGGGAGCCGATCCGATCGGCGCGATCGCCCTGACCGCCGGGCTGAGCGTCGCCGCGGCGATCAGTGCCGGTGGCTGGCTGACGGTCAGCCGGCTGGCCTGGGCGGCCATGGCGGGGCTCGCGTTGACCATCGGCTTCGCGGTGCTCGACGTGCGTCGGCCTGCCGCCGAGCGGGGCAGCCTCGGCCGGTTCCTGGCCGCCGTCGGCGACGGCACCGGCGGGCTCACCGTGCACCGTTCCAGCACGGCGAACTTCGAGACCCTGGTCAACAGCCCGCTGACCGTGCTGGCCCTGGCCGGCGCGCTGCTGGTCTGGTTTGCCCTGCTCCAGCCATGGGGCGGGCTGAAGCGGCTGTTCGGCATCTACCCGGCGATGCGGGCGGCGATGGCCGGCACCGCCGTCGCCGCAGTGATCGGCGGGGTGCTGGCCGGCGACGCCCTGGACGTCGCCGGTGCGGCAGCCGCCCTGGTGGTGCCGATGGCGGCGCTGGCCGCGCTGCGGGTGCTCGACCACTCCACGGACCGCACGCTGCCCGACGCGGGCCGTCAGCGCGACGAGGGGCCCGGCGGGTCGGGCGGCGGGTCGGACGGCGACACCGGCGGGGGACCGGACGGCGACGGACCGGACCGGCCGGCACCGGCCGGCGCGGGGGAGGACGTCGCCCGTACGCCGAACCCGGGTGCGCAGCCGTCCGCCGCGCCGGCGCCCCCGGCCCCGCGCGCCCCGGGGACGGGCCGCGGGGCGGACGGGCCGACGGCCGGGACCGACGCCGGGGAGCGCGCGCCGGCCGGCCGGTCATCGACCGAGGTCACAGCCTCCTGATTCGGGGCGGGACACCCCGCCGTCCGGTCCGGGTGCGCCCGGCGGAGGGGGTGGGTGAGGTGTTAGCGTGGAATCCCGTGGATCGCGTGATCACTTTGCTGATCGTCACGGCGGTCTGCACGACCGCGACGGACGACACGGGAGCAGGCCTTGGCCCCATCAGCACGGACGACCAGGCACATTTTCGTCACCGGGGGAGTCGCCTCCTCGCTGGGTAAGGGCCTCACCGCCTCCAGCCTCGGCAACCTGCTCACCGCGCGCGGACTGCGCGTGGTGATGCAGAAGCTCGACCCCTACCTCAACGTCGACCCGGGGACGATGAACCCGTTCCAGCACGGCGAGGTCTTCGTGACCGAGGACGGCGCCGAGACGGATCTCGACGTCGGGCACTACGAGCGGTTCCTGGACCGGGCGCTCTCCGGCAAGGCGAACGTCACCACCGGCCAGATCTACTCGGACGTGATCGCCAAGGAGCGGCGCGGCGAGTACCTGGGCGACACGGTCCAGGTCATCCCGCACATCACCAACGAGATCAAGTCACGGGTCCTGGCGATGGCCGACCCGGACGACGACGGCCAGGTGCCGGACGTGGTGATCACCGAGGTCGGCGGCACCGTCGGCGACATCGAGTCGCTGCCGTTCCTGGAGGCGATCCGCCAGGTCCGTCACGACCTTGGCCGGGACAACTGCTTCTACCTGCACGTCTCGCTGGTGCCGTACCTGGCGCCGTCGGGCGAGCTGAAGACGAAGCCGACCCAGCACTCGGTGGCGCAGCTGCGCAACATCGGCATCCAGCCGGACGCGATCGTGCTGCGCTGCGACCGGGAGATCCCGGAGAAGCTCAAGGAGAAGCTCTCGCTCTACTGCGACGTGGACCGGGAGGCGGTCGTCGCCGCCCCGGACGCGCCGAGCATCTACAACATCCCGAAGGTGCTGCACCGGGAGGGCCTCGACGCGTACGTGGTGCGCCGGCTCGGCCTCTCCTTCCGCGACGTCGACTGGGCCAGCTGGGACGACCTGCTGGACCGGGTGCACCAGCCCCGGCACACCGTCACCGTCGCCGTGGTCGGCAAGTACGTCGACCTGCCCGACGCGTACCTGTCGGTGAGCGAGGCGATCCGGGCCGCCGGCTTCGGCCACCGGGCCCGGGTGCAGCTGCGCTGGGTGCCCAGCGACGAGTGCGTCACCCCGGCCGGCGCGGCAGCCGCCCTGGCCGGCGTGGACGGCATCGTGATCCCGGGTGGCTTCGGGGTGCGCGGCATCGAGGGCAAGATCGGCACCGCCCGGTACGCCCGGGAGAACGGCATCCCGCTGCTCGGCCTCTGCCTCGGCCTACAGTGCATGACCATCGAGGTGGCCCGGCACCTGGCCGGTCTGGAGGGCGCCAACTCGCTGGAGTTCGACGAGGAGGCCGCGCACCCGGTCATCGCCACCATGGCCGACCAGGAGGACATCGTCGCCGGCAGGGGCGACCTGGGCGGCACCATGCGGCTGGGCGCGTACCCGGCGGCACTCACCGAGGGCTCGCTGGTCGCCGAGGCGTACGGCAGTACCGAGGTCAGCGAGCGGCACCGGCACCGGTACGAGGTGAACAACGCCTACCGCGACGCGCTGACCAAGGCGGGCCTGCACATCTCCGGCACCTCGCCGGACGGGCGGCTGGTCGAGTTCGTCGAGTTGGACCGCAGCCTGCACCCGTTCTTCGTCGCCACCCAGGCGCACCCGGAGCTGAAGAGCCGGCCGACCCGGCCGCACCCGCTGTTCGCCTCCTTCGTGAAGGCGGCGGTGGCCTACTCGGAAGCCGACCAGCTCCCGGTCGACCTGGACGCGGTCGAGACCGCGGCGGCGAAGAAGGCCGCCCGCAACGGCGGCGCCGCCGCGAAGGCGGCGTCGGCCTCGTGAGCGGGCGAACCATCGGGCAGCGCGGCGGGGCGCCTCGCGACGCCGGCACGCGGAGTGGAGGGGCGTCGTGAGCGCCGTCGAGCACCGCTACGAGGTGCGGTCGCGCACCGAGCGCTACCGGGGCCCGGTCTTCGACGTGGTCAGCGAGGAGGTGACCATGCCGGGCGGCGGGACGGGGGTCCGTGACTTCGTCCGGCACGTCGGCGCGGTCGCCGTGGTGGCGCTCGACGCGGCCGGTCAGGTGGTGCTGATCCGCCAGTACCGGCATCCGGTCGGGCGGCATCTGTGGGAGCTGCCCGCCGGGCTGACCGACGTCTCCGGCGAGGACCTGGCCGCCGCCGCCGTGCGGGAGCTGGGTGAGGAGGTCGACCTGACCGCCGGGCGGCTCGACGTCCTGGTGGACCTGCACAGCTCGCCGGGCTTCACCAACGAGCTGGTCCGGGTGTTCCTGGCCCGGGACCTGGCGGACGTGCCGGCGGAGCGGCGGCACGAGCGGCGCGAGGAGGAGGCCGACCTCCAGGTGGTCCGGGTCGACCTGGACGAGGCGGTCGGCATGGTCCTCGCGGGCGAGATCACCAACGCCTCCTGCGTGGCCGGGCTGCTCGCCGCCGCCCGGGCCCGCGACACCGGCTGGTCGGCGCTGCGCCGGGCCGACGCGCCGCTGCCGCGCTGAGCGAGCCGTCGGCGAGCCACCGGGCCATCCTCCGGCGGCCCGCCGACGGGGGTACGACGGAAGGGGCCGTGCGGTTCGCCGCACGGCCCCTTGGTCATCGGTTGTCGGTATCAGTCGCGCAGCGGGCGTCCCTGCGCGTCGGTGCCGCCGTTGACCAGGATCAGGATGCCGTCGATGAGGCCCCAGAGCCCGCCGGCGCCGCAGGTCACCAGGCTCACCACGAGCTGCAGGACACCGAGCTTGGTGTGACCTGTGTAGAACCGGCCGGCACCGAAGGTGCCGAGCAGGATGCCGAGGAGACCCGCAACGATCTTGCTCTTGTCGGAGACGCCCGACGGGTATCCGGGCTGGTAAGGAGGAGTGGTCATGAGGCGACACCCTAGTGATCCACCGGCCTCCTGTCCGCAGCGGCACCCGAAGAGTGGGACGATAATGGATGAACACTGTCCTGACGGCTGAGGTGACGTCCCTCCGGCGGCCCTGGTTGACACCTGACACATCGTCAGCGTGCACGGGCACCGGATGTCACTGTGCTGCCTCAACGGGGGCGGCGGCGCGCCTAGACTGCCGCCGGCGGGACCGGTGGACCGCGGCGGCAAAGGGGCCGCCGTGGCGCCGCGCAGTCGGGGGAGCGCAGCCCCGAAGAGAGGTGTCTGCATCGTGAAGGTCGGAATCCCCCGCGAGGTCAAGAACCACGAGTACCGCGTGGCGATCACGCCGGCGGGCGTCAACGAGTTCGTCCGCGGTGGTCATCAGGTCTTCGTCGAGTCCGGCGCCGGGGTCGGGTCCAGCATCAGCGACGACGAGTTCGCCGCCGCCGGGGCCAAGATCCTGGCCACCGCCGACGAGGTGTGGGAAACCGCCGAGCTGGTGCTCAAGGTCAAGGAGCCGATCGCCGAGGAGTACCACCGCATGCGCGAGGGGCAGGTGCTCTTCACCTACCTGCACCTGGCCGCCTCGAAGGTGTGCACCGACGCGCTGGTCGACCGCAAGGTCACCGGCATCGCGTACGAGACCGTCGAGCTGCCCGACCGGTCGCTGCCGCTGCTCGCCCCGATGTCCGAGGTGGCCGGTCGGCTCGCCCCGCAGGTGGGCGCCTACCACCTCCAGCGGCAGGGCGGCGGGCGCGGCATCCTGATGGGCGGCGTCTCCGGTGTGTACGCCGCGAAGACGGTGGTCATCGGCGCCGGTGTCTCCGGCATGAACGCCGCCGCGATCGCGCTCGGCCTGCAGGCCGAGGTGCTGCTGCTGGACAAGAACGTGGCCCGGTTGCGCCAGGCCGACGCCATCTACCGCGGCCACCTGCAGACGGTGGCCTCCAACGCGTACGAGATCGAGCGGGCCGTGCTGGACGCGGACCTGGTCATCGGCGCGGTGCTGGTGCCCGGCGCGAAGGCCCCGACCCTGATCTCCAACGAGATGGTCTCCCGGATGAAGCCGGGCAGCGTGCTGGTCGACATCTCCATCGACCAGGGCGGCTGCTTCGAGGACTCACGTCCCACCACGCACGCCGAGCCGACCTACCAGGTGCACGAATCGATCTTCTACTGCGTGGCGAACATGCCGGGCGCGGTGCCGCACACCAGCACCTACGCGCTGACCAACGTCACCCTGCCGTACGCGCTGGAGCTGGCCAACCACGGCTGGCGCGAGGCGCTGCGTCGCGACCCGGCGCTGGCACTGGGCCTCAACACCCACGACGGCCAGGTCACCTACGGCCCGGTCGGCGAGGCGCACGGCATGGCGACCCTCGCGCTGGCCGACGCGCTGGCCTGAGGGGTGGCGGGCTGACCGGCACACCGGACGGAGCCGGCGCGGGCGCGGAGCCCGCGCCGGCCCTGCGCCGTGCCGTGCGCGGCTACCTCGACCACCTCACCGTCGAACGGGGACTGTCGGCGAACACGCTGTCGTCGTACCGGCGGGATCTGGAGCGCTACCTGGACACTCTGGCGGCGGCCGGTGTGCCGGAGTTGGCCGCCGTCGGCCCCGGGCAGGTCGAGGCGCACCTGGCCCGGCTGCGCGCCGGCGACGACGAGCACCCGCCGCTCGCGGTCTCCTCCGCCGCGCGGGCCGCCAGCGCGGTACGCGGGCTGCACCGGTTCGCGCTGCGCGAGGGGCTGACCGGCGCCGACCCGAGCCGGGACGTCCGCCCACCCACCCCGCCGCGCAGGCTGCCCCGCGCACTGCCGGTCGACGCCGTGGTGCGGCTGCTGGAGACCGCCGGCGCGGTGACCGCTGCCGGCGAGGGTGCGTCGCTCGCGCTGCGTGACCGGGCGCTGTTGGAGTTTCTGTACGGCACCGGGGCGCGGATCTCCGAGGCGGTCGGTGCCGCAGTGGACGACCTGGACGTCGACGAGGGTGCCGTGCTGCTGCGCGGCAAGGGGGGCCGCAACCGGCTGGTCCCGATCGGCGGGTACGCGATCGAGGCGGTGCGGGCCTGGCTGGTCCGGGCCCGGCCCGGGCTGGCCGCCGCCGGCCGGGGCACCCCGGCGGTCTTCCTCAACGCCCGCGGCGGTGCGCTGTCCCGGCAGGGCGCCTGGACCATCCTGCGTCGCGCCGCCCAGCGGGCCGGGCTGCCGGTGGACGGGCCGGAGGCGGTCTCCCCGCACACCCTGCGTCACTCCTACGCCACCCACCTGCTCGACGGCGGCGCGGACGTGCGGGTGGTGCAGGAACTGCTGGGCCACGCCTCGGTGACCACCACCCAGGTCTACACCCTGGTGACGGTCGAGCGGCTGCGTGAGGTGTACGCCACCGCCCACCCCCGGGCACGCGGCTGAGCGCGGGCCGGACCGCCGGGGTGGCCGCCGGCGGCGGAGTCGGTGCCCGGGGTGGTCCGCCGTGGACGTCACCGGCGGCTGGCCTGCTCGGCGGGGGCGGCGACACGCCGAGCGGGTGCGACCGGGCCGCCGGCCGGTGGCGTACAGTCGGCATCGGCGCGGACCTCCTGGGGCGATGGTGATGCAGACCGGGGTGCGCAGCGGCGCCGCGAGGGACGTCGGACGGCTCCGACGCCGGGTGGTCGTCGGGAGGGGGCAACGAGCACATGGCGGGCAATGGTGACCGTGCCGAGACCTGGACGACGGAACTCCGCGAGCAGCAGGCCACGCTCGGGGCGGGTCTCGGTCCGGCGGATCCAGCGGCATACACGATGCGTAAGCCGATTCCCGAGCCGATGCCGACCGACCGGCACGGCCCGGCGCGGATCATCGCGATGGCCAACCAGAAGGGTGGCGTGGGCAAGACCACCACGACCATCAACCTGGGCGCCGCGCTGGCCGAGTACGGCCGCAAGGTGCTGCTGGTCGACTTCGACCCGCAGGGCGCCCTCTCGGTCGGGCTGGGGGTCAACCCGCACAACCTCGACCTGTCGGTCTACAACCTGCTCATGCAGGACGACGTCACCGCCGAGGACGTCCTGATCAAGACCGACGTGGCGGGGCTGCACCTGCTGCCGGCCAACATCGACCTCTCCGCGGCCGAGATCCAGCTGGTCAACGAGGTCGCCCGGGAGATGGCCCTGGCCCGCGTGCTCCGGTCGGTCCGAAAGGAATACGACTACATCCTGATCGACTGCCAGCCCTCGCTGGGCCTGCTGGCGATCAACGCGCTGACCGTGGCGCACGGCGTGCTCATCCCGCTGGAGTGCGAGTTCTTCAGCCTGCGCGGTGTGGCCCTGTTGTTGGACACGATCGACAAGGTGCGCGAGCGGCTCAACTTCGACCTGGAGCTCGAGGGCATCCTCGCCACCATGTACGACAGCCGCACCACCCACTGCCGTCAGGTGCTCCAGCGGGTGGTGGAGGCGTTCGGCGACAAGGTCTACCAGACGGTGATCACCAAGACCGTCAAGTTCCCCGAGTCCACGGTCGCCGGTGCCCCGATCACCACGCTCGACCCGGCCTCGTCGGGCGCCCGCAACTACCGCCAGCTGGCCCGCGAGGTGATCGCCGCCCAGGCCGAGCGGTAGGCCGGGATGCACCTTCGCGCCGTGCCGGGCGGGACGTGGACTACGGTCTTCCGGTGACCGCGCCACCCCTCGACCCTCCGACGACGCCGGAGCAGCCGCCCGTGCGGGCCGCCGAGGCCGCCGCCGAGGTGCCGACAGACCCGGCGGGTGTGCCCGGGGCGACGGGAAGCGGCGGGTTCACCGTCCGGCTGGCGAACTTCACCGGCCCGTTCGACCTGCTGCTCCAACTGATCGGCAAACACAAGCTCGACGTCACCGAGGTGGCGCTGCACCGGGTCACCGACGAGTTCATCGCGTACATCCGCGCGATGGGCGACCAGTGGGACCTGGACGAGGCCAGCGAGTTCCTGCTCATCGCCGCGACCCTGCTCGACCTGAAGGCGGCCCGGTTGCTGCCCGCCGCCGAGGTCGAGGACGAGGAGGACCTCGCCCTGTTGGAGGCGCGGGACCTGCTCTTCGCCCGGCTGTTGCAGTACAAGGCGTACAAGGAGGCGGCGGCGCACATCGCCGCGCTGGAGGAGGTCGGCGGCCGGCGCTACCCCCGGGCGGTGACCCTGGAGGCACGGTACGCCGACGCGCTGCCCGACCTGGTGCTCGGCATCGGCCCCGAGCGGCTGCTGAAGCTGGCGATCAGGGCGATGACGCCGAGGCCGGTGCCCGAGGTGTCCATCGCCCACGTGCACATGGTCCGGGTCAGTGTCCGGGAGCACGCGGCCATCCTCAGCGAGCGGCTGCGCCGGGCCGGCACGGCCACCTTCTCGCTGCTCTGCGCCGACTGTGAGGCCACCCTGGAGGTGGTGGCCCGGTTCCTGGCGCTGCTGGAGCTCTACCGGGAGGGCCTGGTCGCCTTCGTCCAGGAGCAGGCGCTGGAGGAGTTGACCGTACGCTGGACCGGTCCCGCCGACAGCGGCCCCGACCTGCACATCGACGAGTACGCGGGCACCCCGTCCGAGTCGGCCTCGCCCCCGTCGGAGCCGCCGGGCTCCGGCCCGCGCCCGGATCCGACGTCGGGTGCGGCGGCGGAGGACAGCGGTGCGGCGCCGGGTGTGGTGGCGGGCGAAAGCGGGGCGGCGACGACGGAGGAGCGAGCGGGATGAGCAGCGACGAACGTCGGGACTCCCTGGCCGACCAGGCCGCTGCCTGGGTACCACCCTGGCAGCGCCCCACGCCTCCCTCCGTCGCTCCCGACACCCCCGACACCGGCGATCTTGGTAGCTCCGAGCCCCTAGAGGGGCCAGAACCTACCAAGATCGCCGGAGACCCCGACATCGCACACGCGGCGGAGCTGGGCGCGGGCTTCGAGGGGGCCGGGGCCGCGTTCGAGGTGGAGGTGGGCTCGGGATTCGCGACAGTGACCGCGGGTCAGCCGGCGGGGCCGGAGGAGCCGACCGCGACCGCGGGTCAGTCGGAGGAGCCGGTAGGGCCGGAGAAGCCGACCGCGGCCTCGGGTCAGCCGAAGGAGCCGGCGGGGTCGGAGGAGCCGACCGAGACCGAGGGGCAGCCGGCGGAGCCAGCAGGCCAGGCGGGGGCAGCGGGGCCGGAGGGGGCCGAAGGGGAGCGCGGCGCTGGAGGCGTACCGGCGGGAAAGGGGCCGACGGGGGGCGTACCGGCGAAGGGGCCGACGGGGCGGCGGCGGGCGACGCCCGAGCCGGCGCCGGAGCTCGACGACGCCGAGCTGCGTGGGGCGTTGGAGGCGATCCTGCTGGTGGTGGACGAGCCGGTCAGCGAGCTGACGCTCGCCCAGGTGCTGGAGCAGTCCCCCGAGCGGATCGGGCCGATGCTGGACGAGATCGCCGCGGGCTACACGGCCGCCGGGCACGGCTTCGAGCTGCGCCGGGCGGCGGGTGGCTGGCGTCTCTACACCCGGCCGGAATACGCCACCTACGTGGAACGGTTCGTATTGGACGGGCAGTCGGTGCGACTGACCCAGGCCGCGCTGGAGACACTGGCCGTGGTCGCCTACAAGCAGCCCGTCACCCGGTCGCGGATCTCCGCCATCCGGGGTGTCAACTGCGACGGGGTGATCCGTACCCTGGTCTCCCGCGGGTTGGTCGAGGAGTGCGGCACCGAACCGGACAGCGGGGCGTTCCTCTACCGGACCACCACGATGTTCCTGGAGAAGCTCGGGCTGAACAGCGTCGACGACCTCCCGCCGCTGGCCCCGTTCCTTCCCGACGACGTAGAAGAGCTTGCCGATGCCACGCGATGACCGCACGCCCCGCCCCGACGCGCCCGCCTACGAGGGGGCTGAGCGCCTGCAGAAGGTGCTGGCCGCCGCCGGCGTGGGCTCCCGGCGCGCCTGCGAGGACCTGATCTTCCGCCGCCGGGTCACCGTCGACGGCCGGGTCGCCCACCTCGGCGACAAGGTCGACCCCGCCACCGCCGTGATCCACGTCGACGGCGAGCGCCTCGTCGCCGACACCCGACTGGTGTACCTGGCCATGAACAAGCCCCGTGGGGTGGTCTCCACGATGGCCGACGAGAAGGGGCGCACCGCACTCGCGGACTTCCTCGGCAACCGGGTGGAGCAGCGCGTCTACCACATCGGGCGGCTCGACGCGGACAGCGAGGGCCTGCTGCTGCTCAGCAACGACGGCACCCTCGCGCACAAGCTGATGCACCCGTCGTACGGGGTGCAGAAGACGTACCTGTGCGAGGTGTCCGGGCCGATCCCGCGTAACCTCGGCAAGAAGCTGATGGCCGGCGTGGAGCTGGAGGACGGCCCGGCGAAGGTCGACTCCTTCCGGGTGGTGGACACGCTGGGACGCAGCGCCCAGGTGGAGCTGAGCCTGCACGAGGGGCGCAAGCACATCGTCCGCCGGCTGCTCGGTGAGGTCGGCCACCCGGTGAGCCGGCTGGTGCGTACCGCGATCGGGCCGATCCGGCTGGGCGACCTGCGCGCGGGGCGGACGCGGCGGCTGACCAACGCGGAGGTCGCCGCCCTGTTCAAGGCCGTGGGTGACTGACCCCCGGGTTCGGGGTACGGCTGCCGGTAGGCTCCGTGGCGGCCCGGCGCCGGTGGCGCCTTCCGCGCGACGCCCGGGCATCATTGAGAGCGTTTGGACAACCGCTTGCGGGACGCGTTGGGCGTGTCGTGAGGTACGGGCTGAGGAGGACAACGGTGGAGGAAAACGAACGGGCCGGGCGATGTGTGGTCGCTGTGGACGGGCCGTCCGGTTCAGGTAAGTCCACCGTCTCCCGGCGGCTCGCCGTCGGCCTCGGTGCCCGCTATCTCGACACCGGCGCCATGTACCGGGCCATCACCTGGGCGGTGCTGCGCTCGGGGATCGACCTGGCCGACGCCGGCTCGGTGGCCAAGGTCGCCGGCGAGGTGGACCTGCGTATCGGCACCGACCCGAAGGGGTACGGCGTGACCGCCGACGGCGTGACCGTCGACGCGGAGATCCGCGGGCCGGAGGTGACCGGAGCGGTCTCCGCCGTGGCCGCCGTGCCGGCGGTGCGTGTGCTGCTGGTCACCCGGCAGCGCGAGATCATCGCCGATGCGGGCCGGATCGTGGTCGAGGGCCGCGACATCGGGTCCGTGGTGGCCCCGGACGCAGACCTGAAGGTCTACCTCACCGCCTCCGAGGCGGCCCGGGCCGCCCGGCGCAGCGCCGAGGACGCCACCGACGTGGCGACAACCGCGGCCGACCTGGCCCGGCGGGACCGGCTCGACTCGACCCGCAAGGCCCATCCGCTGGCCCAGGCCGCCGACGCCGTGGTGCTGGACACCACCGAGCTGGGCATCGACGAGGTCGTCGCGCGGCTGCGCGACCTGCTGACCGATCGGGGAGTGGCATGACCGACATCGACGGGTGGGTCGAGTTGCGGGAGCCGGACGCCGCCAACGAGGAGCCGACCGGTCCGCAGCCGGTCGTGGCTGTGGTCGGCCGCCCCAACGTGGGCAAGTCGACCCTGGTCAACCGGATCATCGGTCGCCGCCAGGCGGTCGTCGAGGACGTCCCCGGCGTCACCCGGGACCGCGTCCCGTACGACGCGCAGTGGGGCGGCCGGCAGTTCACCGTGGTGGACACCGGCGGATGGGAGCCCGACGCCAAGGATCGGGCGGCCGCGATCGCGGCGCAGGCCGAGACGGCGGTCGTCACCGCCGACGTGGTGCTGTTCGTGGTCGACGCGATGGTCGGCTCGACGGACGTGGACGAGGCGGCCGTACGGATGCTGCGCCGCAGCGCCAAGCCGGTCATCCTGGTCGCGAACAAGGCCGACAACACCGCCATCGAGATGGAGGCCACCTCGCTGTGGTCGCTGGGTCTGGGTGAGCCGTTCCCGGTGTCGGCGCTGCACGGGCGCGGTTCCGGTGACCTGCTCGACGCCATCATGAGCGCGATGCCGGAGGCCCCGAAGATCGTCGAGAACCGCCCGCGCGGCCCGCGCCGGGTGGCCCTCGTCGGCCGGCCGAACGTTGGCAAGTCCAGCCTGCTCAACCGCTTCTCGGGAGAGGAACGGGCGGTCGTCGACGCGGTCGCCGGCACCACAGTCGACCCGGTCGACAGCCTGGTCGCGATCGGCGGGGAGACCTGGCAGCTGGTCGACACGGCGGGCCTGCGCAAGCGGGTCGGCCAGGCCAGCGGCACCGAGTACTACGCCAGCCTGCGGACCGCCGGGGCGATCGAGGCCGCCGAGGTCGCCGTGGTGCTGCTGGACTCCAGCGAGCCGATCAGCGAGCAGGACCAGCGGATCCTGTCCATGGTCACCGAGACCGGTCGGGCGCTGGTGATCGCCTTCAACAAGTGGGACCTGGTCGACGCCGACCGTCGGTACTACCTGGACAAGGAGATCGATCGCGAGCTGCGGCGGATCCCGTGGGCGATCCGGCTCAACCTGTCGGCGCAGACCGGCCGGGCGGTCGACAAGCTCGCGCCGGCGCTGCGCAAGGCGCTGGCCAGCTGGGAGACCCGGGTGCCGACCGCGCAGCTCAACGCGTGGCTGACCGCGCTGGTGCAGGCCACCCCGCACCCGGTGCGTGGCGGACGGGCGCCGAAGATTCTCTTCGCCACCCAGGCGGGCGTTGCCCCGCCGCGCTTCGTGCTGTTCACCACCGCTCCGCTGGACGCGGGCTACCAGCGGTTCGTCGAGCGCAAGCTGCGCGAGGAGTTCGGCTTCGAGGGCAGCCCGATCGAGATCTCCGTACGCCCCCGCAAGAAGCTCGGCCCGGGCGGCCGGGGCAAGGCGCACGGCTGACCCGCTCGTTCAAAAAGCCGGGTGGGAGCGTGCTCCCACCCGGCTTTTTGCCGCCCCGCCAACTTCCCTATCCTCCTAGGACGCCGTAGGGGTAGTGGGATGGACGATGCGTTACCGGCCCCGGGAGGGGCAGTGCGGACGGCGTGAAGATCCTGCGCTAAGCTGTACCGGCTGCCGCGGGGAGATTCGCGCGGGAGTATCGGGACGTGGCGCAGCTTGGTAGCGCACTTGACTGGGGGTCAAGGGGTCGTCGGTTCGAATCCGGCCGTCCCGACGGGTATTGAGCAGGGCACCCACAAGATCATCGATGATCTTGTGGTCACGGACGTGGTCACAGTGATCGCTACGGTTGAACCGTAGGTCTCACGTCGTGACCACGGGGGTGTCCTCATGACCGTCAGCAGCTACCGTCTCGCGAGTAAGAAGACGGCCTGGTACTACGTCATCGATCTGCCGGCAGGGCAGGACGGGAAACGGCGCCAGCAGAAGCGCCGAGGTTTCCCCAGTCAGAAAGCCGCAGCGGCTGCCGAGAAGGCCGCGCTGCAGTCCTTCGGGCATGCAGGCCTGGCCGCCGACGGCAGCGTCGCCGCTGAACTGCAGGGCTGGCTGGACGAACGTGAACTCGACGTCGAAGAAACCACGCTGTGCAACTACCGTGACCTCATCCGGTGCTACGTCAATCCACACATCGGCTCTCGGCAGCTCTACGCCTTGGACAAGCGCGTCATCCACGAGTTCTACAAGACGCTGCTCCGCTCGGGCAACAAGAAAGGCGGACCGCTGTCGGCCACGACCGTCCGCATTGTCCATCGGGTCCTCATGAAGGCCCTCAAGGACCTCGGTATCAGCATCGAAGGTGTGCGTCAGCCCAAGAAGGTTCAGCGGCCGACGATGGGCCGCAAAGGTGTGTGGACGGCACCACAAGCCGCCGTCTTCCTGAAGTTCCACGTGACGCATCGACTTCACGCGGCCTGGGTGCTCGCTGTCGTACTGGGCATGCGGCGCGGTGAGCTGGCCGGCTTGAAATGGGCGAGGCTTGACCTTGCGCGTGGAGTTCTGTTCGTGGACTGGCAACGGACGACGACGAGCGCGGGCGTGGTGGAGAAGAGCCCGAAGGGCAGGAGTACGCGACCCATCGCGATCGGAGGCCTCGTTGTCGCGGTTCTCGAAGCTCATCACGAAGCACAGTTGGCCGAGAAGGCTGCGGCGGGCATTGCCTATCAGGATCTGGGCTACGTCTTCTGCCGGGAGGATGGCAAGCCGTACTACCCGAAGTACTTCACCGACAAGTGGGAGCTCGCGTGCCGGGCGGCAGGCCTGCCTGTGATTGCTTTGCACGATGCGCGTCACACGTCGGCTACCGCCGGGGCGGATGGGGGCGTGCCTGAGCACGTGATGCAACATCGGCTCGGTCACGCCGAGGGTCGGATGACCAGAATGGTCTACACCCACGTCCTTCCGGACGCCGAACGAAGAGCAGCCGAACTCATGGAGAATGCCCTGCTGTCGGGAGGGTGAGTGCCGCGCATCGGGCCCAAGCATGCCCGTCGCCTGGACAGGTTCCACAAGGCGATCCTGTCGCTGCATGCGAAGGTCTGATACCGGGGAGATCCCAGCGCACCTGGCTACTCCTGCCGGCGGCGGACGGTTGTGGCGGGCGCGGAGAGTAATTGGTAGGCGGATATGTGAACGTGGTTGGTGTGGGATCACCCCCGAGTGCGCGGGGAGCAGTCACCGGCCGGGCTGCTGGATTCCTTGCAGGCCGGATCACCCCCGCGTGCGCGGGGAGCAGGGGGAACGGCATCCGCAGGCCAACCCGTGGGCGGGATCACCCCCGCGTGCGCGGGGAGCAGGACTTCGATCTGTGGCGCAACATCCAACGCGAGGGATCACCCCCGCGTGCGCGGGGAGCAGCAGGACCACGACACGGCGGGGCGTCGGCGGGAGGGATCACCCCCGCGTGCGCGGGGAGCAGGTAGCGGGCATACACCGGGCCGGGCCTGAACAGGGATCACCCCCTCGTGCGCGGGGAGCAGAGCATGGCCATGTTCTTGCGACCCGCCTCGGTGGGATCACCCCCGCGTGCGCGGGGAGCAGGCCCGAAGTCCCCGCGACCAGCGGATAGCCGACGGATCACCCCCCGCGTGCGCGGGGAGCAGACGAACCGCTCAGCCATCCGCGCGTGTCCCTGCGGATCACCCCCGCGTGCGCGGGGAGCAGGGCTCCAGGTGCCACGGGTTGACGCAGAGGGTGGGATCACCCCCGCGTGCGCGGGGAGCAGTTGTTGCTCCCATGCGGCCGGACGGATGGCGTCGGATCACCCCCCCGCGCGCGGGGAGCAGTTCCCACGACCGTCCGGTGGGGTGGGTGGTGCCGGGATCACCCCCGCGTGCGCGGGGAGCAGGCGAGCGCGCCCGACGCCCCCAGTGGCGGCATGGGATCACCCCCGCGTGCGCGGGGAGCAGGCCGAGCCGACCCTGAACGGGGCCTTCGACGCGGGATCACCCCCGCGTGCGCGGGGAGCAGTCACCACCCAGCCGCACAAGCGGGTTGATGACGGGATCACCCCCGCGTGCGCGGGGAGCAGTACAACGGCCGTATCTGGCACAAGCGGGACGGCGGATCACCCCCGCGTGCGCGGGGAGCAGGGCCTGCGGGCGGAGCGGCAGGCCGTGATCTCGGGATCACCCCCGCGTGCGCGGGGAGCAGGGCATCACGCGGGCCAAGGAGCGCGCCGACGAGGGATCACCCCCGCGTGCGCGGGGAGCAGCACCGGCGTCTTCACGGCGTGCGGGGCGTCCGGGGATCACCCCCGCGTGCGCGGGGAGCAGGCCACCGCCAGGGGGATCGGCACACTCACGGCGGGATCACCCCCGCGTGCGCGGGGAGCAGAAAATGCCGTCCTCGACGGCCGCCCGGACGGCCGGATCACCCCCGCGTGCGCGGGGAGCAGGCGAGCGCGCCCGACGCCCCCAGTGGCGGCATGGGATCACCCCCGCGTGCGCGGGGAGCAGGCCGGGCCGACCCTGAACGGGGCCTTCGACGCGGGATCACCCCCGCGTGCGCGGGGAGCAGTCACCACCCAGCCGCACAAGCGGGTTGATGACGGGATCACCCCCGCGTGCGCGGGGAGCAGTACAACGGCCGTATCTGGCACAAGCGGGACGGCGGATCACCCCCGCGTGCGCGGGGAGCAGGGCCTGCGGGCGGAGCGGCAGGCCGTGATCTCGGGATCACCCCCGCGTGCGCGGGGAGCAGGCCACCGCCAGGGGGATCGGCACACTCACGGCGGGATCACCCCCGCGTGCGCGGGGAGCAGAAAATGCCGTCCTCGACGGCCGCCCGGACGGCCGGATCACCCCCGCGTGCGCGGGGAGCAGGTAGGCCAGCAGATTGCCGTGGTCCTCCACCAGGGATCACCCCCGCGTGCGCGGGGAGCAGGTGCGGCCGGTGGGTCGGCGGGTCTTGTCGCTGGGATCACCCCCGCGTGCGCGGGGAGCAGAGAACGATGCGGTGGTTGAGGGCACGTGCCCACGGATCACCCCCGCGTGCGCGGGGAGCAGTTCGGCAGCAGCTCGTCGACGGGCTGCGGGTACGGATCACCCCCGCGTGCGCGGGGAGCAGGTCTCCGAGATCGCCGTCAAGCTCGGCCTGACCGGATCACCCCCGCGTGCGCGGGGAGCAGACCGCACCCGTTCACGTCGCCACACACCCCGACGGATCACCCCCGCGTGCGCGGGGAGCAGGGTGGACAGCACCTGACCCACCAGCCCCGCGAGGGATCACCCCCGCGTGCGCGGGGAGCAGGAGGGTTTCAGCCCGAATCGACCGTCATTGACAGGATCACCCCCGCGTGCGCGGGGAGCAGGGGTTGGCGCGGTAGACCACGGCGGGCCCCCCGGGATCACCCCCGCGTGCGCGGGGAGCAGCGGTCGGCGAGGGGGCCGACACGACCACTCCGGGGATCACCCCCGCGTGCGCGGGGAGCAGAGCGACCGCACCTCCGCCAGGGCGTCCCGCGAGGGATCACCCCCGCGTGCGCGGGGAGCAGTCCTGCCGGCGGCGCTCGATCTGCGCCAGCCGGGGATCACCCCCGCGTGCGCGGGGAGCAGGGGCTTGTCAGCCTGCCTAAGGGACGTCTCGTAACTGGGTCTCGCGTCCATCGTGGATCATGGTGGGGTGCAGGTGATCTCGGCAGCCCGTCCGGAGTGGGTCTTTCCGTTCACCGGGTTGCAGCCCGCCCAGTTCCGCAGGCTGGTCCGGCTGGTCGCCGAGCGCGGCGGTGACGGCATCGCCGACGGCCGGCCGGGCCGGCAGTGGGCCCTCGACCTCCCGGATCGGGTGTTGCTGGTGGCCGCCTACTGGCGTACGAACCTGACGATGCGGCAGATCGGCCCGCTGTTCGGGGTGTCGCACTCCGCGGCGCACCGGGTCATCGACACCCTCGCGCCGCTACTGGCCCTGGCACCAGTGCGTAAACGGCCGGTCGAACAGATCGCCATCGTCGACGGCACCCTGATCCCCACCCGCGATCACCGCCTGGCCGCCCGCAGCAAGAACTACCGCTACTCGACGAACCTGCAGGTCGCCATCGACGCCAGCACCCGCCTGGTCATCGCCGTTGGCGATCCGCAGCCGGGCAACCGCAACGACACGATCGTCTACCGCACCTCAGACATCGACCAGAAGCTGAACGGGCGGCCGGTGATGGCCGACGGCGGCTACCGAGGTAACCCCGAGGTGATCATGCCGTACCGCAAGCCCGCCGACGGCAGCTCGCTGCCGACCTGGAAGGAAGCCCTCAACGTCGAACACCGCACCGTCCGAGCGGGGGTCGAACACGCCCTGGCCAGGATGAAGTGCTTCAAGATCCTGCGCGACTACCGCCGCGCCGCCCACACATTGGCCGACGCCGCTTCCGGCATCGCCAACCTCCACAACATCATCCTCGCCGGCTGACCGCCGACCCCGTCCCAGGCAACGCCTTCACCCAGTTACGAGACGTCCCTTAGGTACCCACTACAGGGATCACCCCCGCGTGCGCGGGGAGCAGTTCCACACGCCCGTGATGTCGTGTCCCCACGCCGGATCACCCCCGCGTGCGCGGGGAGCAGACCGGGGTGTACATCGACAGGCCCTCACCCGGGGGATCACCCCCGCGTGCGCGGGGAGCAGGAGGATTCGACCAGCATCGCCGACTACGGACGTGGATCACCCCCGCGTGCGCGGGGAGCAGGTACCGGCTGGTGCGGTCGATGATGACTGTGCCGGATCACCCCCGCGTGCGCGGGGAGCAGACGCCAGCACCGAGGCGGAAATGCAGGCGGCGGGGATCACCCCCGCGTGCGCGGGGAGCAGCAGGCCGGCCATGGCCGATCCGCCCGCGAGCGGGGATCACCCCCGCGTGCGCGGGGAGCAGACGTGCTCCGACAGGGTGTCGCCCGGCTTCGAGGGATCACCCCCGCGTGCGCGGGGAGCAGGACCTTCAACCGCGCGCAGGTCGCCCACCTCATGGATCACCCCCGCGTGCGCGGGGAGCAGCTGGTCGTTGGTTTCGCCTTCGAGCGGCCCACCGGATCACCCCCGCGTGCGCGGGGAGCAGCGCTTGCGTGCCTTCCAGTTCTCCCGCTGCGCCGGATCACCCCCGCGTGCGCGGGGAGCAGGCAGCGTCATAGCGGTCGATCACCTGCTCCACCGGATCACCCCCGCGTGCGCGGGGAGCAGAAGTGGGGCAGCGACGACCAGCACGAGGTCAAGGGATCACCCCCGCGTGCGCGGGGAGCAGAACGAAAAGGTGATGACGCCATCCTGCGCCTCGGGATCACCCCCGCGTGCGCGGGGAGCAGCCCGAGCTTTCGGGGGCCTTTTTCTTATCCCTTGGATCACCCCCGCGTGCGCGGGGAGCAGGCTTTCTGACCTGTGGCGCTATAGATCAACTTTCTGGTTTTTGTTCACTTTGGCTCCCAAGATCACCGATCGTGTGGATCGCGCGGGGGTTGGTGCTGTCCGCTCGGGTCAGCCTATCGGTCGGTCATGCTCCTGGGGTTCGTGAATTGCACGCGCGTAACGCGCATTGGACGTAGACGTGAGGTTGGGGGCAGCGGATCGCCCGTAGGACCTCTACGGGTGGTGCGAACACCATTTCACGGTAGATGCTGAGGTGGTTCGTATTGTCACACCCCTCTGGTTTTCTGTCTGGCGTGACCGATTGGGGTGGCCTTAGCGAGACTGCGCGTCTCGTCTGGGGTAAAACGAACCGCGACCGAGGGTTGGTCTGGCTGCCGCTGTTCCGGCACTTCGCTGACAGCTCCGATGTGGCCGGGCTCTTGTGGGACGTCTGGCTGCCGGCCACGGTGCGGCAGCACATCGCCGGGCCGCTTCCCGGCGGCTTTGACGACGGGCGCATCCTGGTGCGTTGGCTCGCCGGCATTCACGACATCGGAAAGGCCACACCCGCTTTTACCTGGCAGGTCGAGCCTTTACGGAAGACGATGCGGGACCACGGTTTCACCTTCGACCGTCAGGTCGAGGCGAGCCGTCTGCTTGCACCGCACGGGGCGGCCGGGCAGGTCGTTCTCACCGACTGGCTGACCGCCCGGCACGGCTGGGACCGGGCGCATGCCGAGACGTACACGGTGGTGGTCGGCGGTCACCACGGGGTCCCGCCGACCGACGCCGATCTGTTGCAGATCCGCGATCGGCCGTACCTGCTCGGTGTGGGCGGGATCTGGCCCGGCGTGCAGGACGAACTACTCGGTTGGATGACCCGTCGCGTTGCCGCCGCTGACCGGCTGGCCGCGTGGCGGGAGGTGATTCTGCCGCAGCCGGTACAGGTGCTGCTAACCGCGATCGTCATCGTCGCCGACTGGATCGCCAGCAATGAGCAGTTCTTCCCGTACGGCTTCCGGCAGGAGGATGCTCCCGATCGGCTTGAGCAGGCGTGGGAGGAGTTGGATCTGCCCACCCCGTGGCAGGCCGTCGACACCGTCAACCTTGACGTGGCAACCTTCTTCTCCCGGCGGTTCGAGATGCCGGCCGGGTCCCAGCCGTACCCGGTGCAGGCGGCGGTGGTGGAGCAGGCCCGCATCATGCCGCTGCCGGGGCTGCTGATCGTCGAGGCGCCGATGGGCGAGGGGAAGACCGAGGCTGCCCTCGCGGCCGTGGAGATCATCGCCGCACGTACCGGGGCGGGCGGGTGCTTTGTGGCGCTGCCCACCAGGGCGACGAGTGACGCGATGTTCAGCCGGGTGCTTGGCTGGTTGAGCCGGCTGCCGGACGCTGACCGCGGCCGGGGTGCCCGGGATGCGGCGGTGGCTCACGGCAAGGCGATTCTCAACGACGAACACTCTCGCCTCTATCGCGGTGTGCTGCCCAGCGCCATCGGGGTGGACGAGGGTGGCACGGCCACCGCCGCGCACGGCTGGCTGGCCGGGCGTAAGCGGAAGATGCTGTCGAGCTTCGTGGTCGGCACCGTCGACCAGTTGCTCTTCGCCGCGTTGCAGGCCCGTCACGTGGCATTGCGGCATCTTGGTCTGGCCGGCAAGGTGGTTGTCATCGATGAGGCCCACGCCTACGACGTCTACATGAGCCAGTATCTCGACCGGGCCCTGGAGTGGCTGGGCGCGCACGGCGTACCGGTGGTCATTCTCTCCGCGACCCTCCCGGCTCGTCGGCGGGCGGACATGATGCGGGCGTACGACATCGGCCGGCTCGGCCCCCGCCGAGGTGTACGCCGCCGGCATCGGTCCGGTGTGGGGGGCGGCGAAATCGCCGACGAGTATCAGGTGCTCCGCGACGAGCAACGGTATCCGCTGCTCAGCGTCTCGGGCGTGGACCGGGTGCCGGCCGTGGCCGGGTGCGAGGCGTCCGGCCGGAGCTTCGACGTACGGCTGGAACGCACGGACGACGACCTGGCCGTCCTCGCCGACCGACTCCGGACCGACCTCGCCGACGGCGGATGTGTCCTGGTCATCCGCAACACCGTCGCCCGCGTGCTGGAAACCGCCGACGAGTTGCGGAGGCAACTTGGTCCGGGAATCCCGGTCAGCGTGGCGCATTCCCGCTTCATGGCCGCTGATCGGGCCGCCAAGGACACCTGGCTACGGGACACCTTCGGTCCGCCCGAGCATCTCGCGAAGCTGGGACGGACCCGGCCCACCTGCCACGTCGTCGTCGCCAGCCAGGTCGCCGAGCAGTCCCTGGACATCGACTTCGACCTGCTGGTGACCGACCTGGCACCGGTGGACCTGATCTTGCAACGACTCGGACGCCTGCACCGGCACCGGCGTTCCGGCCGCCCCGCCGGGTTGGCACAGCCCCGCTGTTTGGTGACCGGCGCCGACTGGACGACGGTCCCGCCCACCCCGGTCCCCGGGTCGGCCAGGGTGTATCAGCACCACGCCCTGCTCCGGGCCGCCGCCGTCCTGCTGCCGCATCTCGACGGCGGCCGGGCACTGGGCCTGCCGCAGGACATCGCCCCCCTGGTGCAGACCGCGTACGGCACCGGGCCGGTGGGTCCGCCGTCGTGGCAGGCAGCACTGGCCGAGGCGGCGATCCAGGCCGACGACCGCGCCGAGGCGGCGCGCAAACGGGCGGACACCTTCCGGGTCGGGCCGGTCCGGGCGCCGGGGGCGAGCCTGGTGAGCTGGCTCGACTCCAGCGTGGGCGACAGCGAGGCCGCGAACGGCAACGAGCGGCGTGGGCGGGCCCACGTCCGTGACGACGGGGCCGAGGCGCTGGAGGTGCTGATCCTGATACGCCGAGGCGAAAAGCTGGTGACCCCGCCGTGGCTCGACCGGGGCGGTGACGTCGAGGTGCCGATCGACTTCGAGGCACCTCGAACGGTGGCTCGCACCATGCTGCGCTGTGCCCTGCCACTGCCGCGAGCGGTAACCGTCAACGGGGGCATCGATCGGGTCATCGCCGAACTGGAGCAGCGGAACACGTTCCCGGCCTGGGAGAAGGACCGGCTTCTCGGCGGGGAATTGATCCTTGACCTCGACGAACAGGGCCGAAGTCGGCTCACCGACTTCGGCCTGACCTACGACCAGGACAGCGGTCTACGGGTCGAGAAGGTCGGCCGGTGAGTGATCAGCCGCCGACTGTCCGATACCGGACAAGAGCCGGCGAAGCAGGCCGGTTCGGCGCGGGTGGGCGTCACTGCCGCCGCGCTGACCTGCCGAAACCCTGCATACGCAGGGAGCACGGCGAATATCCGTAGCGAAAACGGATCACCCCGCTGTAAGGCGGGAACGGTTAGAGTCCCTCGGTCGAGCTATTCGTAGTGAAAACTTCGTCTATCCCGTCTCTGCTGGTCAACGCGACGGAGAATGCTCATGTCGGAACCTACGCCCTCCTTTTCCCTGATCGGGCAACCCTGGATCCCGGTGCTCGACCTGGCCGGCCGCCGTCGCCTGACTTCCCTCCCCGAGTTGTTCGCCCAGGCGGCGGAGCTGCGAGCCGTCGCCGGTGACCTGCCGACGCAGACGTCCGCGATCTTAAGACTCCTGCTCGCCGTCCTGCACCGCGCAGTCGGCGGCCCCGAGGACGAACGCGCCTGGCAGGATCTGTGGCGGCAGCCCGGCCTGCCGGCCGGCGACATCGCCAGCTACCTCGACGAATACCGGGACCGCTTCGACCTGCTACACCCGGTCACGCCGTTCTATCAGGTCGCCGGCCTGCGCACGCAGAAGCAGAACGACGTGTTCGGCCTGCAACGGTTCATCGCCGACGTGCCGAACAACGCGCCATACCTGACCACCCGGCTGGGACCCGGCCTGGAACGGCTGACCCTGGCGGAGGCCGCCGTGTGGCTGGTGCACTGCCAGGCGTACGACACCTCCGGCATCAAGTCCGGGGCGGTCGGCGACGACCGGGTCAGCGGCGGCAAGGGCTACCCCATCGGCCCCGCGTCCGGTGGCTCCCTGGGCCTGATCTACCTCGAAGGCCGGACGCTTCGCGAGACCCTGCTGCTCAACCTCGTCCCCCTCGACAGCGCCTATCTCCAGCAGGATCCCGAGCGTGACTCCCCGGTCTGGGAACGCGACCCGCATGGCCCGGCCGAGGAGGGCGAGCGGGAGCGGGGTCCACACGGCGTGCTCAACCTCTACACCTGGCAGTCCCGGCGGATCCGGCTCTTCGGCGACCAGACCGGCATCACCGGCGCCATGATCGCCAACGGTGACCGGATCGCCTGGACGAATCTGCACCGCCAGGAACCGATGAGCGGCTGGCGGCGTAGCCCCAACCAGGAGAAAAAGCTCGGGCTCCCCGTCGTCTACCTGCCCGGCCTGCATGACCACACCCGGGCCCTCTGGCGCGGGCTGGACCGGCTGTTGCCGGCGCGTGCCGAGAAACCGGGTGCCGACGCTCCGGCCCGGCGCCCACCGGCGGTCAGCCAGTGGCTGGCCCGGCTGCGGATCAAAGGGCTGATCGACGATCGATACCGGGTCACCACCCGCGCGGTCGGCGTCGTCTACGGCAACAACATGTCGGTGGTGGACGAGATCTACCACGACGGGCTGACCATGACCGTGCAGGCATTCGACCCGGCCGGTCCGCTCACCACCACCATCGTCGACGGCGCGGCCGACGCCGAGGCCGCCGTCAAGGTCCTGCGCGGGCTCGCCGCCAACCTCTGCCGGGCCGGTGGCGGGTACGGGGACAGGTCCGAAGACCCCCCGGCCATTGCCGCGGACCGGGCCGCCGAACTCGCCTACGCCGAACTGGACGTCCTGTTCCGGCAGTGGCTGGCCGGCCTCGGCCCGGCCGACGACCCGACGCAGGCCCGCATCCAGTGGCAGACGCAGGTGAGGCGATGCGTCTGGAGCCTCGGCAGCAACCTGGTCGAGTGGTCCGGACCGCAGGCTTGGGCCGGCCGCTACGTGGATTCGGAAAAGAAAAAGCACCTCAGCAGCCCACTGGCCGACAGGTTCTTTCGCGACGCCATGCGCCGGGCGCTGCCGCTTGCCACCACCCTCGCCACCCCGTCCGCTTCCCAGGAGGTGCCGGCGTGACCGTTACAGTCCCCGCCGACAACGACAGCCCCACCGTCCGCCATGCCCGTCGCCGAGGCCCCTTCGGCGGGTACGTCGCCGCGAAGGTCGCGGGATTGCAGGACGGCTACCTGAGGGAATCCAGCTCCGCCGTGGCCGTCCTGGCCCGGCTGCGTCGCGCGGTCGGCCGGGAACCTGCCGCCGACTTCACGATCCTGGAACAGACCCGGGTGACGGAGGACCACCTCGACCAGGGGTGGCTCAGCGACGACACCGTGACCCACACCGAACAGGCCATGCACACCGTGCTCACCCTGTACGCGGTGCACCAGCAGTCGATCCGCGATCTTCCCATGCATCAGGACGGCATCGGCCTGGGTGCGGCGGTCAGCCTGCTGGCCCGGCAGTCCGCCAGCGCCGAGGCCGTACACCGTCGCTTCGCCGCCCTCGGCACCGCTACCACGTACCCCTCCGCCACCACCCACCTGCGCAGCCTGGTCCGGCTCCTGCGGGACAAGCGGATACCCCTCGACTACGGGGTGCTCGCCGAGGATCTGGTTGCTCTGCAGAAGCCGTGGGGGCCGGCCCAAGTTCGCGGCCGGTGGGGCCGCGACTTCTACCGCCAGCCCGATCCCAAGGACCGCCACGAGGCCAACGCCACCGACCCGGCACCCAACCAGACCGCCACCGAGGAGTGACCATGACCCGGACCATCCTGGACGTCCACATCCTGCACACCCTGCCGCCGAGCAACGTCAACAGGGACGACTCCGGCTCCCCCAAGACCGCCACCTATGGCGGGGTCCGCCGGGCCCGGGTCTCGTCCCAGGCGTGGAAGCGGGCGGTGCGGCTGGCGTTCGCCGACTCTCTCGACGACGCCCAGCTCGGCGAGCGCACCAAGCGTGTCGGGGAAGCCGTCGCCGCCCGGATCGCCGACCTCGACCCCGAGCTGAAGGACAAGGCCTCCGTCCTGGCGGCAGAGGTCCTCAAGGCCGCCGGCCTGGTGAAGAAGGAAGCAGCAGCCAAGAAGGAGGCGGCGGCGAAGAAGGGCAAGGAGCCGGGGCAAGGCACCGATGTCGAGTCCGGCTATCTCCTCTTCCTCAGCCACCGCCAGCAGGAGAACCTGGCGCGGGCCGCGATCGAGGCCGAGCGGACCGGTGCGAAGCTCGACGCCAAGCAGCTCCAGAAGCTGGCCGACACCGACCATTCCATCGACATCGCCATGTTCGGCCGGATGGTCGCCGAGGTGCCCGACCTGAACGTCGATGCGGCCGTCCAGGTCGCCCACGCCCTCAGCGTGCACGCCGTCGACAACGAATTCGACTACTACACCGCAGTCGACGACCGTAAGCACGACAACCAGGAAACCGGTGCCGGCATGATCGGCACGATCGAGTTCAACTCCTCCACCCTCTACCGGTACGCCACCGTCGACGTCGACCGGCTGCACGACACCCTCGGCGACCTCGCCGCCACCCGACAGGCCGTGGAGGCGTTCCTGCTCGCCTTTACCACCAGCATGCCGTCCGGCAAGCGGAACACCTTCGCCAACGGCACTCGCCCCGACGCGGTCATGGTGCGGCTGCGCGACACCCAGTCGATCAACCTGGTCGGGGCCTTCGAGGAGCCTGTCCGGGAGAGGCAGTTCGGCGACCGGTCCGGCGTGGTCACCGCCGCCGCCGAGAAGCTCGCCGCGCACACGACCGAGGTCGAGCAGGCGTATGGCGACCCTGCTGTCGCCGCCTGGGTCACCCACGTCGGCAGCCGTACCGCAACCCTGGCACCCCTCGGCGAGGTGCTGCCGCTGCCCGGACTGGTCGACGCTGTCGGGGCGGCGGTCGCCGACCGTCTCGGTACGCCGGCATGAACGTCCTGCTGCTGCGGCTGGCCGGTCCGCTCCAGTCCTGGGGCGCGACCAGCCGCTTCACCCAGCGGCACACCGAGGTCGCCCCCACCAAGAGCGGAGTCATCGGGATGCTGGCCGCAGCCCGGGGACTGCGGCGTACCGACCCCCTTACCGAACTGCTCCGCCTCGACTTCGGGGTTCGGATCGACCAGCCCGGCCAGATACTGCGCGACTTCCAGGTCGCGCGCACCCTCGACGGCCGCGACAGCATGCCGCTGACCCACCGTTACTACCTCTCCGACGCGGTGTTCCTCGCCGCGATCGGCGGTGACCAGACGCTGCTCGACGGGCTGCACGAAGCGGTACGCCGGCCGCACTTCCCGCTCTATCTCGGCCGCCGCTCCTGCCCTCCGGTGGCACCGATCTCCCTCGGCGTCCACTCCGGCACAGTCGCCGAGGTGCTCGGCGACTGGCCGTGGCAGGCATCGAAACGCCTCCGTGAGCGCGGTGAAATGACCGTTCCGCTAGAGGTGCTCAGCGACGCGCCACCCGGGGCGGAAGTCACCGAAACTCTGCCGGACCAGCCGATCAGCTTCGACCCTGCCCACCGGCAGTACGCGTGGCGGGCGGTCATCCGGACCCGGGTCGTCGTGCCGAACCCCGACGGTCGTCCTCCGGTTGCCACCGCAGCCCCCGGCGCCCATGCGCCGGCCTACCACGATCCGCTTGCGGCGCTGTAAGGGATGACGATGTACCTCACCCGATTCCTCGTGAATCCGGCCCGACGGGACGCGCGCAAACTGCTCGCCTCACCGCAGGCAATGCACGCCGCTGTCCTGTCCGGCTTCCCCCGCCTCGAGGACCACACCCGCGACGACGCCCGTACCCTGTGGCGCCTTGACCAGGGACGGGACCGGAAGGTCATGCTCTACGTCGTCAGCCCGACCGCACCCGACCTGACCCACATGGTCGAGCAGGCCGGCTGGCCGAGCAGCGCCGAAACCTGGGAAACCCGACCGTACGCTCGACTGCTCGAATCCCTCGACAAGGGCCAGCGATGGGCCTTCCGGCTCACCGCGAATCCCACCCGGACCGGACGCCGGAACCAGGACACCCCGACGACCCAGCGGTACGGTCATGTCACCCCCGTTCAACAGGTCGAATGGTTGACCAGGCGCACGGAACGCAACGGGTTCACCGTCGTCCGGCAGGCCGACGGGGAACTCAACCTCGTCACCTACAACCGCCAGGTCCACCGCTTCACCCGCAACCACGGTCAACGCCCGGTCACCCTGGTCACGGCCACCTACGACGGCGTTCTCGAAGTCAACGACCCGACCCTGTTCCGGGGCGTACTCACCCGGGGCATCGGGCACGCCCGCGCATACGGCTGTGGGTTGCTGACCCTCGCCCCCGCCGAGGTCGCCCCGTGAAGATCCCCGGCGTGCCGCCGGCCGAGTTGCCGGATCTCAGCCGTGCGCAGGATCGGATCAGCTTCGTCTACCTCGAACGCTGCGTCATCCATCGAGACAGCAACGCGATCACGGCCACCGACGAGAAGGGAATCGTGCACATTCCGGCGGCTACCCTCGGTGCCCTGATGCTCGGGCCGGGCACCAGCATCACGCAGCAGGCGATGATGCTGATCGCCGACAACGGCGCCACCGTCGTCTGGGTCGGCGAGCACGGCGTCCGCTACTACGCGCACGGTCGTACCCTCGCCCGGTCGAGCCGACTCCTCGTAGCCCAGGCCGCCGCCGTGTCGCACCGCGACCGACGGCTCCAGGTCGCGCGAGCGATGTACCGGATGCGGTTCCCCGGCGAGGACACCACCAACCTCACCATGCAGCAGTTGCGTGGCAAGGAGGGTGCGAGGGTACGCCGCTCCTACCGCGAGCACGCCCTGCGGACCGGTGTGGCCTGGAACAACCGTGAGTACGACCCGGACGACTTTTCCGGCAGCGACCCGGTCAATCAGGCGCTGTCAGCGGCTCATGCCTGCCTCTACGGGATAGTGCACGCGGTCATCGTCGCCCTCGGGGCCTCACCCGGACTCGGCTTTGTCCACACCGGCCACGAACGATCATTCGTCTACGACATCGCCGACCTCTACAAGGCCGAGATCACCATCCCGGTTGCCTTCGAGATCGCGGCCAGCGAGTCGACTGACATCGGCGCTGACACACGCCGGGCCGTGCGCGACCGGGTGCACGACGGCGCACTCCTCGGCCGCTGCGCCCGTGACATCCGAAGTCTGCTGCTTACCGACGGATCTGCCGGGCCGATCGACGAGGAAGAGGTCGACGAGCAAGCCGGCAACGACACCGTACGCCTCTGGGACGAAGGCGGTTTCGAGCTGGCCGGTGGCCGGAACTACAGCGGAGACGTGGACTTCTGATGACCGTCATCATCCTCACTGCGTGCCCCGAAGGGCTTCGAGGGCACCTGACGCAGTGGCTACTGGAGATCTCCGCCGGGGTATACGTGGGATACATAAGCAGTCGGATCCGTAGCCGACTCTGGGCCAAGGTCCTCGAAATGGCCGGACCGGGCCGGGCGCTGCTCGTCTATCAACAGCCGGGCGAGCAGCGGCTTTCCTTCAAGGTGCACGACCACCACTGGGAACCCGTAGATTTTGACGGGGTCACGTTGATGCGCCGGCCGACAGAACGGAAGTCGTACAACCCTGCGCTGTCCTCCGGGTGGAGCAAAGCCTCCAAACGCCGCAGGTTTGGCCGCCGGGTCCCAGAAGCCAGCGACGGAGTGCCGACGATCCCCACGCAAAGCGAAGGAAAAAGAAGTAGTTGATTTCTATAGCGTCTCCTGTTAGATGAGATGTGATCATGCCCCGTGCTGGTGCGGAATCTGATCATGAAGACCGATCAATCGGCTGGATAGGACTACGGCCTGCTCGCTGACGACCTGCAGACACTGCGTCTGCCTGCCCGTCGGCCCCAGGTCCAGGCCGCCTGGGACCGGGAGTTCTTCCGCAGCCGGCCCAGCACTGACGCCGTGCACTGCGGCCCGCCACCTGGGATCACCCCGCGTGCGCGGGGAGCAGTCCAATGGGGCCGGTCGCGGTAGATGTAGACCGGGATCACCCCCGCGTGCGCGGGGAGCAGTGAAGGGCGACCAACAGCGAGAAGACGGCTTCGGGATCACCCCCGCGTGCGCGGGGAGCAGTGTGTCGGGACCGGGATCAGACCGGGGGAGAACGGATCACCCCCGCGTGCGCGGGGAGCAGAGGCATCCGCTACGGGCGTCTGCCCCTGTTGCGGGATCACCCCCGCGTGCGCGGGGAGCAGTCGTGGCGCGCCGCCTCGGGCGGGGTCTTGGACGGATCACCCCCGCGTGCGCGGGGAGCAGGCCAGCTTGGCGGCGCCGCGCCGGTGGGTGACCGGATCACCCCCGCGTGCGCGGGGAGCAGCACAAGCCCGGATGCACCCGCTACTTGGCCGACGGATCACCCCCGCGTGCGCGGGGAGCAGCCAGACGCCGCCCGCCCCACGATCACCGAGTCGGGATCACCCCCGCGTGCGCGGGGAGCAGTACACGGATGTGACCGGCATTGGCGGCAGCACGGGATCACCCCCGCGTGCGCGGGGAGCAGCCAACGGCACCCCGGTCATCGTCGACAACAACAGGATCACCCCCGCGTGCGCGGGGAGCAGGTGCTCTTCGTGGCGGCCGGGGCCGCCGAGGTCGGATCACCCCCGCGTGCGCGGGGAGCAGCACTACGGCGCGGCTGGGCGATTCCCTAACGACGGATCACCCCCGCGTGCGCGGGGAGCAGTCGGGGGCCTCGAAGTGGCGCCGGCCGGTCTGCGGATCACCCCCGCGTGCGCGGGGAGCAGAGAGCGGATCGAACGAAGCGTCTCGCCCTGGACGGATCACCCCCGCGTGCGCGGGGAGCAGAGTTTCCGCAGCTTACGGGCGTTGACGTTGTCGGGATCACCCCCGCGTGCGCGGGGAGCAGCCCACGGTCCGATTCCACAGCCCGGCAATCGCGGGATCACCCCCGCGTGCGCGGGGAGCAGTCCCCGGCTATTCAGGCGTTTCGCGACATCATGGGATCACCCCCGCGTGCGCGGGGAGCAGGTTGACGTCGGCCGGGCCTACTGGGCGGGCCGGGGATCACCCCCGCGTGCGCGGGGAGCAGGACGAGGCAGCGCAGTATCTGGCGGTGGCCGGCGGATCACCCCCGCGTGCGCGGGGAGCAGCGACTGCGCAACCGCGAGGCGTGGGCTGCCGCGTGGATCACCCCCGCGTGCGCGGGGAGCAGGTCAACGGCCTCGACAAGGCCGGCCAGGCCGAGGGATCACCCCCGCGTGCGCGGGGAGCAGGGGTACCGCCGGGCCCGGGCGTCGGCACCGGCCGGATCACCCCCGCGTGCGCGGGGAGCAGCCCGGTGCGGAATCTCATCTTCATTCTGCGCGAGGATCACCCCCGCGTGCGCGGGGAGCAGGTCGTTAGTCCAGCCGCTCACCGGCCGAACAACGGATCACCCCCGCGTGCGCGGGGAGCAGGCCAAGACCGGCGGCCGCTGGGTGCGCAGCGTGGGATCACCCCCGCGTGCGCGGGGAGCAGGAGGGCCGTGCCCCGCACCACCGCGATCTCGACGGATCACCCCCGCGTGCGCGGGGAGCAGATCTGGATCTTGCCGGCCTCGGCGGCCATCGTGGGATCACCCCCGCGTGCGCGGGGAGCAGCGGAACTCATTCCGCAGCCTGCCGGATCGCCCAGGATCACCCCCGCGTGCGCGGGGAGCAGGCTCCTGCTCCGCCGCCCTTGCGCGCTCCTCCGGGATCACCCCCGCGTGCGCGGGGAGCAGTCCAATGGGGCCGGTCGCGGCACATGTTGACCGGGATCACCCCCGCGTGCGCGGGGAGCAGTTGGTTGCGGACGCCAGTCCGGATCGCCGCGAGGGATCACCCCCGCGTGCGCGGGGAGCAGGGGCGGCCCTGCTCGCGGCAGCCGGTCTGTGGCGGATCACCCCCGCGTGCGCGGGGAGCAGGCCTGGGCGTACATGTAGACCGTCTCCGCCTCTGGATCACCCCCGCGTGCGCGGGGAGCAGGCCGGGCGGGCCGCGCCCGGGTCGTGCGCCACCGGATCACCCCCGCGTGCGCGGGGAGCAGACCGTTGGTCGGTGTGTCGACGTGACCTCGGGGGGATCACCCCCGCGTGCGCGGGGAGCAGTGACCGTGTGGCCTGACGACGTTGACCTGCCCGGGATCACCCCCGCGTGCGCGGGGAGCAGAGTCACTTCTCCGGCCTCACGGCCGTGAACGTGGGATCACCCCCGCGTGCGCGGGGAGCAGTTCGCGGCCTTGACGCTGCCCGTCTCCTCGTACGGATCACCCCCGCGTGCGCGGGGAGCAGGCCGAGAACTTCATGGGCATCGCCGGCGCGGTGGGATCACCCCCGCGTGCGCGGGGAGCAGGTGGTTCTTCGGTGGCCTCGTGTCCGCGGGGAGGGATCACCCCCGCGTGCGCGGGGAGCAGGTCCGCATCTTGGCGAGCGTCGCTGGTCCCGCGGGATCACCCCCGCGTGCGCGGGGAGCAGAGCTGGTCGGCGGTGACTTCGCGCGCCGTGACCGGATCACCCCCGCGTGCGCGGGGAGCAGCCGATTGCCCGCGACGCGGCCGGCGTGGCCCTGGGATCACCCCCGCGTGCGCGGGGAGCAGTCGCTGAGCGTCCTCACGGTGTCCGTGGCCGCGGGATCACCCCCGCGTGCGCGGGGAGCAGAGTTCGGCAATCGGCCACACCGCCTCGGCCTTGGGATCACCCCCGCGTGCGCGGGGAGCAGGGACAGGCCCGGGTCGAGGCAGGCCACCCGGGGGGATCACCCCCGCGTGCGCGGGGAGCAGTACGCCGGCGCGCTCGGCGACGAGTACGAGCGGGGATCACCCCCGCGTGCGCGGGGAGCAGGGACAGACGATCGTGCTGGAGGCCCGCCGCCAGGGATCACCCCCGCGTGCGCGGGGAGCAGTCTGCGGACCGGATCAGCGGGCAAAGACGGCGGGGATCACCCCCGCGTGCGCGGGGAGCAGGCGTGGGCGGCCGGCGATCAACTTAGGTGGACAGGATCACCCCCGCGTGCGCGGGGAGCAGCAACCGGACTAGCCACGGAAGAACTGTTCAACGGGATCACCCCCGCGTGCGCGGGGAGCAGGGCCGGCCGGGGGCCGGCCACGGGAGATTGATGGGATCACCCCCGCGTGCGCGGGGAGCAGCACCGTCACACCCCCAGGAGCTTTGCCCAGGTGGGATCACCCCCGCGTGCGCGGGGAGCAGTGTGGATAACTGGCATTATCCACACACGACGTGGGATCACCCCCGCGTGCGCGGGGAGCAGGCAGCAGAAGGCACGCGGTGCACGAGCAGCGCGGGATCACCCCCGCGTGCGCGGGGAGCAGACAAGCAGGGCAAGCCCGAGGCGTACCAGGGCAGGATCACCCCCGCGTGCGCGGGGAGCAGGATCTACGGTGACGGCTCGGTCGCGTCCCGCGAGGATCACCCCCGCGTGCGCGGGGAGCAGACGGTGAAGACCGCCGCCAACACCCAGCTCTACGGATCACCCCCGCGTGCGCGGGGAGCAGTCATGACGCGCAAGGCGATGCGCGAGTGAAGAGGGATCACCCCCGCGTGCGCGGGGAGCAGCGGGGGGTGACACCCATGGAGCGTCACCCGAAGGGATCACCCCCGCGTGCGCGGGGAGCAGACGGCGTACTCGGCGGTGGCGTCGCCGGCCCAGGGATCACCCCCGCGTGCGCGGGGAGCAGGCGACCTCGACCGGCTCCTGCAACGGGGCGATCGTGGATCACCCCCGCGTGCGCGGGGAGCAGACGGAGTCGCCGCGCGCCCGGGCAAAGACCCGAGGATCACCCCCGCGTGCGCGGGGAGCAGTGCCGCTCGTGCAACGTCCGCGAGGCGCGCACCGGATCACCCCCGCGTGCGCGGGGAGCAGAGCAGCGTGGTGCTCGGCGTCGAGCCGGCGGCGGGATCACCCCCGCGTGCGCGGGGAGCAGTCCACGTCTCGCCCTCGCCGTACACCATCGGGGGGATCACCCCCGCGTGCGCGGGGAGCAGTACGTCGCCGACGGCGAGAAGACCAACAAGGCGGGATCACCCCCGCGTGCGCGGGGAGCAGCTCGCTGGCGCGGCGGCTGCCGTTGGCGGGTTCGGATCACCCCCGCGTGCGCGGGGAGCAGCAACGCGCAACCGGGATAGCGGCATGTTGCCTGGGATCACCCCCGCGTGCGCGGGGAGCAGGCTGCGGGCGATGCCCCGCAAGAAGTGGAAGGCGGGATCACCCCCGCGTGCGCGGGGAGCAGCAGCCCTGGTCGTTGATCGGCCCCTGCGCCTCGGGATCACCCCCGCGTGCGCGGGGAGCAGAGCACCCTGCCGATCTCGCCGGCCGCGGCGCCCGGATCACCCCCGCGTGCGCGGGGAGCAGCAACCGGTCGGCGAGGAAGAACTCGAACTCGAGGGATCACCCCCGCGTGCGCGGGGAGCAGGTCCGGGCGAGGGTGAGCGTCTCGCTCAGGACGGGATCACCCCCGCGTGCGCGGGGAGCAGTCAAGCCGCGCCTGACCCCGTACGGCACGGATGGGATCACCCCCGCGTGCGCGGGGAGCAGCCCCCGACGGCAAGGACCGTGTCGCCGGATTCGGGATCACCCCCGCGTGCGCGGGGAGCAGAGGGTGACGAGGACGGCGTTGCCGGTCGGGTCTGGATCACCCCCGCGTGCGCGGGGAGCAGTACCACTGGCAGATGGAGTGGGCGCGGCGCATGGGATCACCCCCGCGTGCGCGGGGAGCAGTTGGAGAAGGACGCCGACGAGCTGCTCGCCGCGGGATCACCCCCGCGTGCGCGGGGAGCAGGTAGGCCAGCAGATTGCCGTGGTCCTCCACCAGGGATCACCCCCGCGTGCGCGGGGAGCAGGGGAGCTGCCTCGTCTGGCACCCGGGTCGTTGAGGATCACCCCCGCGTGCGCGGGGAGCAGGTCCGCCTGCACCGGCGAGCTCGTTGACCATCAGGATCACCCCCGCGTGCGCGGGGAGCAGCGCACGAACGCCATGTTGCAGTGGGCGACCCAGGGATCACCCCCGCGTGCGCGGGGAGCAGGTCTTGCTGCTCCGGACCGCGCCTTCCCACACGGGATCACCCCCGCGTGCGCGGGGAGCAGTACGCCCGGTTCGTCGACCAGGGCGTGACGTCGGGATCACCCCCGCGTGCGCGGGGAGCAGTGCTGCGACGCGATGGCCGTACGGACCTCCGACGGATCACCCCCGCGTGCGCGGGGAGCAGGAGGCGGCCGAGTCCGTGCGATCGGTCGGTGTGGGATCACCCCCGCGTGCGCGGGGAGCAGCGTTCGACATGTCACCGCTCGTGTCGGTCATCGGGATCACCCCCGCGTGCGCGGGGAGCAGGCCATCGCCAACGACTTCCTCGCCCGCGCCGACGGATCACCCCCGCGTGCGCGGGGAGCAGCGCCCAGCCGCCTTCTTGACCGGCTTGGGTTTCGGATCACCCCCGCGTGCGCGGGGAGCAGCTCTCGTCCCGCTCGTACGCCTCCAGCCACCGCGGATCACCCCCGCGTGCGCGGGGAGCAGTCCATGCAGGGGTTGCAGATGCAGGTGGTGCAGGGATCACCCCCGCGTGCGCGGGGAGCAGCTTCCCCGGAGCCCCTTGCTGGGTGGTGCCATGGGATCACCCCCGCGTGTGTCGGCGGCCAGTGAAAGATCCCCATAGGCGGCCATTTACCGCCCCGCTGATGGCCAGGGTTCTCCCCGTGGACGGCCAGATACCTCCCCGCTGATCATGACGAGACGCTGGTCGGCGAGGGTCGGCGGCGTGAAACGCGGCAGGGAGATCGTGGAAATTTTGGAGGCATACGACCTCACGGGTAGTTACCGTGCGGCGGCCGAGCTGGCCGGGTGTGATCACCACACCGTGGCCCGGTATGTGAAGTTGCGGGCCGAGGGACGCAGCCCCGAGGAGCGGACCCAGCGGGCTCGGCCGATCGACGAGTTCATGGACAAGATCGAGGAGTTGGTGGCCCGCTCGGGTGGCCGGGTCCGCGCCGATGTGGTGCACCGGCGGATCACCACGATGGGCTTCGCCGGCGGAGAGCGCACCACCCGCCGGGCGGTCGCGGCGGTGAAGAAGTCCTGGCAGGCCGGGCAGCGACGGGTGTTCCGCCCGTGGATCCCCGAGCCCGGTTTGTGGCTTCAGTTCGACTGGGGCGAAGGCCCACGCATCGGCGGCCGGCGGACCACGTTGTGGTGCGCGTGGCTGCCCTGGTCCCGGTTCCGGGTCGTGATCCCGGTGCTGGACAAGACCCTGCCGACGGTCGTGGCCTGCCTGGATGCCACCCTGCGGCGCCTGGGTGGGGTGCCGGCCTATGTGTTGACCGACAACGAGAAGACGATCACGGTGGAGCACGTCGCGGACATCGCCGTGCGTAATCCGGAGATCGTGCAGGTGGCCCGGCATTACGGGATGACGATCCGCACTTGCGTGCCGGCGGACCCGCAGTCCAAGGGCGGCGCCGAGAACACCGTGAAGATCGCCAAGGCGGACCTGGTCCCGACCAGCGCGAACCTGCTCGGCCAGTACCGCACGTTCGCGGAACTGGAGGCGGCCTGCCGCGACTTCACCGACGAGGTCAACGCCCGCATCCACCGCGACACCCGACGCCGCCCGGCCGAAGCCCTCCTGGACGAACGCGACCGGCTGCATCCGCTGCCGGCGCAGCCGTTCACCGTCGCGTTCGGCACCACCCGCCGAGTGAACTGGGACTGCACCATCTCCGTCGACGGAGTCCGCTACTCGGTCCCGCACCACCTGGTCGACACCCGGGTCTGGGCCCGGTTCCACGGCGACGAACTCATCGTCACCGCCGTCAGCGAGGACGGGCCGGCCGAGGTCGCCCGCCACCAGCGGGCCCAGCCGGGCCGCCCGTCGATCCTCGACGAGCACTACCCGCCCCGATCACGCCAGTCCGACACCGCCGATCGGGTGCCGCGGGCCCGCACCGCCGACGAGGCCGCGTTCCTGGCTCTCGGCCCCGGCGCCGCCGCGTGGCTGGTCGAGGCCGCAGCCGCCGGGGTCCGCGGGGTGCGCCGCAAGATGGCCGAAGCCGTCGCTCTCGCGAAGCTGCACGGCGTCGACCACGTCGACCGGGCCCTCGGCACCGCCGCTTTGGCGGGCAGGTTCGCCGACAACGACCTGATCCGCATCCTGGCCCACCAACGCGACGACGACACCCCACCCACTCGGGCCAGCGAAACCCACAGCCTGCAACCAGGCACCTCTGCCTGGTCAACCTTCGGCACGACGACTGGAGAACAGTGACCATCACCCCGTTGCGGGTCACCGGCGCAGCCGGTGACCCGCTGACCGAAGCGATCGAGCTCACCCGCCGGCTGAAACTGCCGCACCTGCGCCGGGCCATGGCCGACCTCATCCCCACCGCGAAAGCGCAACGCTGGGACCCGGCCGAAGTCGTGCGGGTCCTCCTCGCGGAGGAGGCAGCCGGCCGGGACCAGGCCAACCTGCGCACCCGGCGCAAACGCGCCGCGTTCCCCGCCGGCAAAACCTTCGGCGACTGGGACGAGCAGGCCTCCTCGATCCCGCGGCCGACCCAGGACGCCCTGCGCAGCCTGGAATGGGTGCAGCGCAAGGAGAACCTGTCCATCTGCGGCCCGTCCGGCACCGGCAAGAGCCACTTCTGCGAAGCCCTCGGCCAAGCCGCCGTCGAGGCCGGCATGACCGTCGCCTGGTTCACCATCGAAGACCTCGGCGTCATGGTCCGCCGCCACCGCCCCGACGACTCCGTCGCCCGAGCCATGGCCAGACTGATCCGCACCGACCTGATCATCATCGACGACATCGGCCTGCTACCGGTCTCCCCGGACGCCGCCGAAGGGTTCTACCGCCTCGTCGACGCCGCCTACGAACGCCGCAGCCTCGCGGTCAGCTCGAACCTGCACCCGTCCGGTTTCGACGAGATCATGCCCAAGACCCTGGCCACCGCCACCGTCGACCGACTCCTGCACCACGCCCACGTCGTCGTGACCCAGGGTGACAGCTACCGGTTCAACCAAGCCACCGCCGGACAGGGCGTCAAAGCCTTGCACTGACCCCAGCACCACCCCACAGGCGGGGAACTATCTGGCCGCCACTGGGGAGAAACCATGGCCGCCAGCGGGGAAAACTACTGGCCGCCTACGGGGAGATCTGATTGGCCGTTGACACGCGTGCGCGGGGAGCAGGCGGTGATCCGGCGGACCGCCCAGACGATGCCGGGATCACCCCCGCGTGCGCGGGGAGCAGCCGAGCACGGCCGGTCGAACTTGACGGCGATCAGGATCACCCCCGCGTGCGCGGGGAGCAGGGGGTAATGGGGCCTTCGGCCCCTCTGTCCCCCGGATCACCCCCGCGTGCGCGGGGAGCAGCCCATCATCCAGCCGGCCGTCGTCACCCCGCGGGGATCACCCCCGCGTGCGCGGGGAGCAGTCAGTTAAGTGAGTCAATGTACCGCTGAGCGTGGGATCACCCCCGCGTGCGCGGGGAGCAGGGTGTGGTACGACAAGCGACAGAGGAAAGCGGTGGATCACCCCCGCGTGCGCGGGGAGCAGCCGGTGAGGGCGGTGCCGGCAATGCGGCAGGCGGGATCACCCCCGCGTGCGCGGGGAGCAGATGCGCTGGATCGTCAAGGGCGGAGACTCGCCGGGATCACCCCCGCGTGCGCGGGGAGCAGCTATTACCGCTGACGTAGCAGTCGAGCAGGCACGGATCACCCCCGCGTGCGCGGGGAGCAGGCGTTGACGTAGACCGCGCCGCCGCTGGCGTAGGGATCACCCCCGCGTGCGCGGGGAGCAGGCCAGGATGAGCTGGCGGAGCTGGTCATCCCCGGGATCACCCCCGCGTGCGCGGGGAGCAGTCGCCCACGCCGGCTACTGGCGCGGCCTCGGTGGGATCACCCCCGCGTGCGCGGGGAGCAGGAGCCGGTAGCCGACCAAAACCTTGATCAGTCCGGATCACCCCCGCGTGCGCGGGGAGCAGACTCCCACTGCCGGCCCCTTCTTCATGTCCGACGGATCACCCCCGCGTGCGCGGGGAGCAGGGACGGCGCAGCAGCGATGACGGCACCCGCACCGGATCACCCCCGCGTGCGCGGGGAGCAGGCCTTGCCGGCGTAGAACACGTTGCGGACATCGGGATCACCCCCGCGTGCGCGGGGAGCAGACCCAGTCCTCCCGCACCCGGGCGCCGATGCCGGGATCACCCCCGCGTGCGCGGGGAGCAGCTGGGCGGCGGGCCAGCGGACGGCGTCGAGGGCGGATCACCCCCGCGTGCGCGGGGAGCAGTCGTCCTTGCCTGCCGAGTCCGGCCGGAGGACCGGATCACCCCCGCGTGCGCGGGGAGCAGGTGGTCTTGGGCAGGATGCTTGGGCTTGACCCGTTTCGACGGACAGGGTCAATGTGTTGATCTTAGTCAGGCTGCCTGGACGGCTGGTTGCAGGTGCGGGCCGGTGGCTTCGAAGGCGGCGGGGCTGAGGTAGCCCAGGGTCGAGTGCCGGCGGCGGGTGTTGTACCACCCTTCGATGTACTCGAATATGGCTTGGTGGGCGGCTTGATGGGTGGGCCATGGCTGGCGGTGCAGCAGTTCTGTCTTGATGGTGGAGAAGAACGATTCGGCGACCGCGTTGTCCCAGCACTGCCCGCGCCGTCCGACGGACAGGCGGATGCCGTGACGTTGCGCGAGGCGGGCGTGCTGGGCGCTGCTGTATTGGGCGCCGCGATCCGAGTGGAAGACCAGTCCAGACGTGGGTCGGCGCCGCACGAGGGCGTCGGTGAGAGCGGCGTCGATCAGGTCGGTTTTGAGGTGGTCGGCGATGGCCCAGCCGACGATGCGGCGTGAAGCCAGGTCGATAACGGTGGCCAGGTAGAGCCAGCCCTGCCAGGTGTTGATGTAGGTGATGTCCCCGCACCAGCGGGAATCGAGGGCGGCCGGATCGGTGGTGAAGTCACGCCTGACCAGGTCAGGGCGTCTGCTGGCGTTCGGGTCCGGGATCGTCGTGGCCCGCCACCGGCGAGGGCTCTTACCGGCCAGTTCAGCGGCGCGCATCAGCCGGGCGACGCGTTTACGGCCGTGCCGCATGCCGGCGTCGGCGAGGTCGGCGTGGATCCGTGGCGCCCCGTAGGTGCCCTTCGACCCCGCATGAACCTGGATGATCTTCTCGGTGAGCTGGGCATCAACGCGCCCACGGACGGACTGGACACCGGATGTGCGCTGGTAGTAGGCGGACCTGGAGACCTCGAGCAGCTCACACGCACGCTTGACGTTGTGTTTGCCGGCTCGCTCCGCCTCGATGAACGGGTGCACGTTCACCGGGTCTCCTTCGCGAAGAAAGCCGTCGCCCGCTTGAGGATGTCCACGTCCTCGCGCAACCTGCGGTTCTCCCGCCTCAACTGCGCGAGCTCGTCTCGTTCGCCGGTGGTCAGCCCGTCGGCGCGGACGCCGGTGTCGAGTTCGGCCTGCTTGACCCAGTCACGCACCGCGGTCTCGGTCAGGTCGAAATCCTGGCTGACCTGTCGAAGCGTGCGGTCACCGCGCTGGCACAACTCGACGATCTCGGCCTTGAACTCCGGCGTGAACGAACGCCGAGGCCGCGGCCGCTTCTTCCCCATGCTCTCCATGATGATGGACATCCTCCCGGAGACCCCAGGTCCCCTGATCTTGGATGTCCGTCAAAACGGGGCAGGCCCAGCTGGCGTACGGGTCCGGATCACCCCCGCGTGCGCGGGGAGCAGGTCTTGTCGGCCTGGTCGGCGACCCGCTTCAAGGGATCACCCCCGCGTGCGCGGGGAGCAGATTCCGCTGCGGTCGCCGGCCGCCGTCTCAGCGGGATCACCCCCGCGTGCGCGGGGAGCAGCCGGTGAGGATCTTGCTCAACCCATCGAAGCCGGGATCACCCCCGCGTGCGCGGGGAGCAGCTACCCTGTTGGCAAGCATTGCGGTTCCGCTCCGGATCACCCCCGCGTGCGCGGGGAGCAGTCAAGATCGACCAGGCGGCCACCTTTCAGGGGAGGATCACCCCCGCGTGCGCGGGGAGCAGGAGTTGCCGAAGGGTCACGGCGGGCTCCACTGGGGATCACCCCCGCGTGCGCGGGGAGCAGGCTCAGTAAGTCAGTAACTACGGAAGTCAGTAGGGATCACCCCCGCGTGCGCGGGGAGCAGCGCGGCGAACTGCTTCGCATCCATCTCTTCCTCGGATCACCCCCGCGTGCGCGGGGAGCAGATCCTCCACGTCGGCGACGTCTCCGCTCGACCCGGATCACCCCCGCGTGCGCGGGGAGCAGGTCGAGCTGTCCCTGGAGTGAGCCGTGACGGACGGATCACCCCCGCGTGCGCGGGGAGCAGCTCTTGTCGGCTGGATGGACACGCTTACCGCCGGGATCACCCCCGCGTGCGCGGGGAGCAGTCGCGATCAAGGCAGAGCCTCTGGACGAACTGGGGATCACCCCCGCGTGCGCGGGGAGCAGGAGGGCGTCGGCGACCAGCGGTATCTCGTCGGCGGATCACCCCCGCGTGCGCGGGGAGCAGAGCCCTCGCCGATAGCCACACCCGCCCCCGATCGGATCACCCCCGCGTGCGCGGGGAGCAGACCAGGGAAGGCGGGTACGTCTACCTGATCGCCGGATCACCCCCGCGTGCGCGGGGAGCAGTCGTCGCTGATGCCCGCAGCGCGGTCCGCAGACGGATCACCCCCGCGTGCGCGGGGAGCAGTGGTTCTGCCAGGCCAGCCACGCGCAAATCGTGGGATCACCCCCGCGTGCGCGGGGAGCAGTCGTCGTCGTGCTCCCCGGCCGAGCTACCGACCGGATCACCCCCGCGTGCGCGGGGAGCAGGTGAGCGCCAGCGCCTTGCCCGTCGCAGAGGTGGGATCACCCCCGCGTGCGCGGGGAGCAGTCGGTCGGGTTGGCCAGCATCAGCAGCGCAGTCGGGATCACCCCCGCGTGCGCGGGGAGCAGGCTTGCCCTTGCTGCCGGAGGAACGTCAGGTAGGGATCACCCCCGCGTGCGCGGGGAGCAGACTTGCTGACCTGCAGCTCTAGAGATCAACAGGGCAGTTTTCATTCACTAGGTCCTGCAAGATCGTCCCTTCCGGACCTAGGCGATGAGGTGCTGAGTTCAGCCTAGCGGGGTGCGTGAGCAGGGTGTCGGTGGCGAGTGTTGCGTCGGTGGTGTCGGCTCGGGTCGTACGGGACTTACGCCCCATCCAATGTGGCGGTTGATGGGTGATCAGCTCAGTGTGGCGTCCGAGTTGTTCCGAAAAGCTGGTGTAATCACGTCTCTCTTCCTCGATCGGCGGCCGACTACCGGCCCCGGAAATGTCGGGCAAGCGGTGTGGAGGCGTTCGTAGTAGATGTAGCGAGCCAATTTCTACGGTGATGATGCCTTGTTGGGTGAGTAGTTCTCGCACGGCGGATTTGCTGCGTCACTCGGTCGTGACGAGGAGCATGGTCAAGTCCAGGCTCGCCAACTCGGCCGCCTCGGGGGGGTGTCCCTATGGGTTTCGTCAAGCGACGATGGGTGTGGTGGGGCGGGGTTGGTAGGGGATCTTGTCGCGGAGCATGGCGTAGAGGACGTCGCAGCGGCGTCGGGCGAGGCAGATGAGTGCGGCGTTGTGGCGTTTGCCTTCGGCGCGTTTGCGGTCGTAGTAGGCCCGGCTGACGGGGTCGGCGAGGGACGCGAACGCGGCGAGGAAGAACGCGCGTTTGAGGTTTTTGTTGCCGCCTCGGGGTGGGTGTTCGCCGCGGATGCTGCTGCCGGATCGTCGGGTTACCGGGGCGAGGCCGGCGTAGGCGGCGAGGTGCCCGGGGGTGGCGAAGGCGGTGCCGTCGCCGACTTCGAGCAGGATCCGGGCTGCGGTCCTGACGCCGATGCCGGGCATCGAGGTCAGGACCGGGGCAAGAGGGTGCGCATCAAGCATCCTCTCGACCTGGTCGGCGATTTGGTCGCGTTGTCGTAGGACGTCGCGGAGGCTGTCGGCGAGGCGGGGCAGGATCGTCTCCGCAGCTTGGGTGCCGGGGACGGTGACGGTTTGCTCGTCGAGGGCGATCATGACCTGCTCGACGAGGCGCTCACCCATGCGTGGTGCGTGAGGCCCGGCGATGGACATCAGTTTGCGGCGGCCGGCCTTGCGTAACCCGACCGGACCGCCGCAGCGCGACAGCAGCTCCAGGGTCGCCTTGTGATGCACTTTCGGGCCGAGGACCCGTTCCAGGGCGGGGTGGATCTGCGTCAGCAGGCCCCGGATACGGTTCGACACTCGGGTGGCTTCGCCGGCGAGGTCGTCGTCGAAGCCCACCAGGACTTCCAACTCGGCCAAGGTCTCGTCGCCGATGTCGACCCGCCGCAGCGTGTGCGGCAGGGTGCGGGCCGCGTCAGCGATGACATAGGCGTCACGCGCGTCAGTCTTCGCCGAACCCGGGTGCAGGTCAGCGATCCGACGCATCGCCAGCCCTGGCAGATAGGCCACCTGATGCCCGGCCGCCCGAGCGACCGCGACCGGCAAGGCGCCGATCGAGGCCGGCTGGTCGACCACCACCAACACCGTGCCGTGACGGGCGAGTTTGTCGAACAGTTGCCGCAGCCGGGCCTCGGTATTCGGCAGCGGCGCGTCGTGCAGCCGCTTGCCGTCCGGGCCCAACCCGACCGCGTGATGGCCTTCTTTGCCGACGTCCAACCCGAGGTAGACGCCGTAACCGTCGTGCACCACACCCGCCTCCACGCATCCTCTCGTGGCCCCGGCCGCTGGTCAGGCGTCGGACTGCCGGCAGCCACGTTACGAAGAGACCTACCCCAACACGGGTGGCCGTGTCCCTATCAGCGGTCCGCCGACGCCACCCGACCCGGCGACAACACCCCCCGGATCATCCAAACGACAGGGGCAGGAAGTCATACCGGGCCGGGCGACCGAGGGTCCCCGGCTGGGGACGATCAAAAAGGTAACGGGGGGGTGTCCCTATGGGTTTCGTCAAGCGACGATGGGTGTGGTGGGGCGGGGTTGGTAGGGGATCTTGTCGCGGAGCATGGCGTAGAGGACGTCGCAGCGGCGTCGGGCGAGGCAGATGAGTGCGGCGTTGTGGCGTTTGCCTTCGGCGCGTTTGCGGTCGTAGTAGGCCCTGCTGACGGGGTCGGCGAGGGACGCGAACGCGGCGAGGAAGAACGCGCGTTTGAGGTTTTTGTTGCCGCCTCGCGGTGGGTGTTCGCCGCGGATGCTGCTGCCGGATCGTCGGGTTACCGGGGCGAGGCCGGCGTAGGCGGCGAGGTGCCCGGGGGTGGCGAAGGCGGTGCCGTCGCCGACTTCGAGCAGGATCCGGGCTGCGGTCCTGACGCCGATGCCGGGCATCGAGGTCAGGACCGGGGCAAGAGGGTGCGCATCAAGCATCCTCTCGACCTGGTCGGCGATTTGGTCGCGTTGTCGTAGGACGTCGCGGAGGCTGTCGGCGAGGCGGGGCAGGATCGTCTCCGCAGCTTGGGTGCCGGGGACGGTGACGGTTTGCTCGTCGAGGGCGATCATGACCTGCTCGACGAGGCGCTCACCCATGCGTGGTGCGTGAGGCCCGGCGATGGACATCAGTTTGCGGCGGCCGGCCTTGCGTAACCCGACCGGACCGCCGCAGCGCGACAGCAGCTCCAGGGTCGCCTTGTGATGCACTTTCGGGCCGAGGACCCGTTCCAGGGCGGGGTGGATCTGCGTCAGCAGGCCCCGGATACGGTTCGACACTCGAGTGGCTTCGCCAGCAAGGTCGTCGTCGAAGCCCACCAGGACTTCCAACTCGGCCAAGGTCTCGTCGCCGATGTCGACCCGCCGCAGCGTGTGCGGCAGGGTGCGGGCCGCGTCAGCGATGACATAGGCGTCACGAGCGTCAGTCTTCGCCGAACCCGGGTGCAGGTCAGCGATCCGACGCATCGCCAGCCCTGGCAGATAGGCCACCTGATGCCCACACGCCCGAGCCACCGCGACCGGCAAGGCGCCGATCGAGGCCGGCTGGTCGACCACCACCAACACCGTGCCGTGACGGGCGAGTTTGTCGAACAGCTGCCGCAGCCGGGCCTCGGTATTCGGCAACGGCGCGTCGTGCAGCCGCTTGCCGTCCGGGCCCAACCCGACCGCGTGATGGCCTTCTTTGCCGACGTCCAACCCGAGGTAGACGCCGTAACCGTCGTGCACCACACCCGCCTCCACGCATCCTCTCGTGGCCCCGGCCGCTGGTCAGGCGTCGGACTGCCGGCAGCCACGTTACGAAGAGACCTACCCCAACACGGGTGGCCGTGTCCCTATCAGCGGTCCGCCGACGCCACCCGACCCGGCGACAACACCCCCCGGATCATCCACACGACAGGGGAAGTAAGTCATACCGGGCCGGGCGACCGAGGGTCCCCGACTGGGGACAATCAAAAAGGTAACGGGGGGCTGTCTGGTGTAGGCATTCGCACCGGCAATATCCAGGGAAAAGCCTTACTGGTCCGTGCTTTCCTGTCGGCGATCGGGGTCGGGCCGTTGCGTGTCGATCCTGCTTTCGCCGCCGCGCGCGTCCTCTTCGACTCGGAGCAGGTTGTCGATGATCACTTGGAGGCCGTCTTGAGCGGCGGGTGAGAGTTTTGTGATGGATCGTGTCATCACGCGGACTCTTGGATTGGGATCCTCGGGCTGTTTGCTGTCGCCGAGGAGATAGCCGACCGGCACGTTGAAGAACTTTGCAAGGCCGCGGACGGTCGAGGCCTTGGGGTTGATTCGTGGTGCCTTAAGTAGGTGGCGGATACCGTTCGCGGTGATCTTGTGGCCGGCTTTGGTGAGTGCGACTGCGACTTCGTGTTCTGTGTATGGCGCCCTGCCCGGCGGGCTGGCGGCGAAGAGGGCGCGGAGTCTGCTTTGGATGAGCTCGGAGGTTGCGGCCTCGGTCTGGTCGGCTGGTCTGTCCTCCATGGAGCCTCCCAACTTCAACCACTTGTAGCTGCAACTCAGAACTTTAGTTGACCTCGCTGTGTAGTCCGTGCTTAGCTCGCAGTATCTCTCATGAAGTGCACTTCACATCAGGTGAAGTGCGCTGGGTGAGCGTAGCGGATCGGGCCGCTGCCGGTGAGGTGGCTTCTCGGTTTGTGGGAGGTCGGCGTTGGAGCGTTTGCGCTGGACTCTGTGGGCCTGCTTCGTTTGGTCAGCGTCCAGGTCGTGACAGCAACGGGGGACCGGCCGCCTCGATGTGGGCGGCGGCTAGTGCTGTACGGCAAGCCTTCGGGAGGCGGACGTGCAAGATCCATCAGACGGGCAGCCCGAACAGGCCACCGCTGGCGTGCCTTTGGGTGAGCGCGGTGGCGGGCTGGGGGAGCCGGCGGTGGGGCAGAGGACCTTTCCGCCGGCGCCTACCCCTGAAGAGATTGCCGCCCGGGTTCAGGCGTTGACCTTGCAATGGCGTCGCCGTGCGGATGCGGCGGCGAGGCGGGGAATCCCCCGCGAGTTCGGTGCGGGCAGGCGGGTGGAGTCACTGTGGTGGCGGGCGGCGCTGCTGAGCGAAAGATGCCCACTGGTCTGCGTGTCGTCGGCGGACGGCGGGGTGGGGCGGTCTGCGTTGACCGCTGCGCTGGGTGGTCTCCTGGCGCTTGCGGTGCCTGATCCGGTGGTCGCGGTTGACGCCACGTTGCGGGCGTGGGGCGGTCTGGAGCACCGAGTGGTCCGCCGTAGCTCATCGACGGTGTGGGACGCGGTGACGGCTGGCGCGGATCTGGCGGCCGGCAGCGTAGCGGAGCGGCTGACGCAGGTTGGTCCGACGGGCCTGCGGGTGCTGGTGGGGGAAAGCAAACTGTCGTCGAAGCGGCGACCGCCGACGTGGCCGGAGCTGTTCGGGGTGGTCGCTCATCTGCGCGCGGTGTTCCAGTTGGCGTTGCTGGATTTGCCGACGGCGCACAGCGCGTCGACGTGGCGGGCGTTGAGTTGGGCGACGGTTCCGGTGTTGGTGTCGCGGGCGACGGTGGACTCGGTGCAGCACACCTTGCGGCTGTTGGCACACATGCGCACCGCGGGACTGACGCAGGTGCCTGACCGGGCCGTGGTGGTCGTCATGGCGACGTCGCCGTCCGTGGCGCGTGAGGTGCGAGCGGTAGAGCAGCTGGCGCGCCAATCTGCAGCGGTGCTGGTACGCGTGCCATACGACCCGACGCTCGTGCACCCGGATCCACTGGACCCGCGGGTGTTGACGAAGGCCACACGGTCGGCATTGACCGAGGTCGCCGCGGCAGTTGTTGACAGATGTCCGGCTGACCCTGTGGCTGCCAACGGCCCAAGGTCGGCCCCGAACGGGGAGAAGTAATCGTGTTGCATCAGCTTGCGGCTGTCATGACGGTGCGTGCCCCTGGCGTGGTGGCGCTTCTGGCGCCGACACCTACGCCGACGCCCGAACCGTCGGGTGGCGGCTTCGACTTCAGCCGGATCAGCCCGGACCCGGCGGCAGTGCCGCGCTCGGATCTGTTCTACAAGCTCGCGAACGCTGCTCTGTTCCTCGGGGTCATCTCGGCGGTGGCGGGGTTGGCGGCGGGGGCGATCGCGTTCGGGATTGGGCCGATCTTCGGCGCGCACATCATCAGCGACCGTGGCAAGTCGATGATGTGGAAGGCCGGTCTGGTGGCGATTGTGGTCGGGTCGGCTACGTCGATCATCGCGTTCCTGCTCAGCGAAATCTGACCGGGGGCGGCGATGAGTCGAGCGGAGTTCAAGCCGAGCACCGGCCACCGGCCAGGTGCCCTCGTGGCGGTACTGGTCGGGGTGATGGTCATTGGCGCGGCGGTGTTCGCTATCGGGCGCGCGAGCGTTCGGCAGCAGCAGGTGGCTGCCCGGTACGTCGAGCGGATGCAGTCCGGGGTGCCGGTCGGTTTCCCTGCCACACCGCGCGGTGGCGCGGACGCGGCAGCGGCCTTCACTCAGGTGCTGGCGGCGGCCGGTACACGGGACGTGACGAGCCGGCAGGCCCTGGTGGAGCTGATCGCCGCCAAGGGCGCCGCACCAGCGGTGCAGCCCCTCGTTGGGCCGCCGGCCGACGAGCCGACGATTGCGCAGACGGTCGTTGTGCGGGTGTGGGTGCCCGACATGGACCTCGACGTGGTCGTGCCCGAGGACCGCGACGTGGCGGTGCGGATGCTCGTCTGCACCCTGAGCGGCAACACCGGCAATCCAGGAGACCCGGGCGCCGGGTTGGCGGGCGGATGGTACGTGCAGTCGGCGACGGTGCGGTGGGTGCAGGGCCGGTGGCGTCTGGTGGGTGCGGAGCGTGCGGTGCCGGTGCCGCCGCCGGATCAGCGTGGCACCCGCCGTGACGGCGGGCCGAGGGACATGCAGCCCTTGGTCGATGTGCTCGGCGTGCGGTCGTGGGCGCCGGGGACGGTGTGAGCGATGGCTGCCCTGCCCGTGGTGCTGCGTCTGCTGCTCGCGGTGGTGTCGTCGACGACGGTCGCGTTGGTTTTCCCCGCGTCCGCCGCAGCGGCACCAACGCCGTCGCCGTCATCGTCAGGCCCGGCGTGCCCGGCCCCGCCGGTTGACACTCGGCCCGGCACCGGCGCCGAGCCGTTGACACAGCCGCAGGTTGCTTGGTGCCTGCCGTGGGCCCGGTGGCAGGCAGGGAAGAGTTGGACGACCGTGTGCAGCGCGGCAGCCAGCACCATCGAGCAGGAGCACTGCGACGCGGTGGCGGTGACGGTGCAGTCCCCGCCGCCGGACGGCACGCCGTCGGTGCTCGACGAGCGGCTGCCGACCGTCGGTGAGCAGCCGGTGCGCTGCGAGCGGCTGGACGCGAAAGCAGCGCAGGACGTACCGAACGCGTCGCGGTGGACGGCGAAGGCCGAGCGTTGCCGCGCGCTACGGTCGGTGTTGGTGGCGTCGTCGTCGCTGAAGGCGTCGTCGGAGTGCGGGCCGTTGGACGTGTCCTGCAAGGTCGGCGCCCAGGTGAAGGAAGCGGCGCGCACGGGGTTCGAGGGCCTGGCCGATATCGCGGTGGCGGGGTTCGCGTGGGCGTTGGGCAAGCTCGCCGAGGTCGTGTTTACGCAGTCGTCGACGGTGGTTGATGAGCCGTTTTACGGCGTCTACAACGACATCTCCGGCGTGCTGATCGTGATGGTGCTGATCGTCTTCGTGATCTCCACGGCGATCAACGGGCTGCGGGTGAGCGGGCCGGGACCGCTGTCGAGCCTGGGCGGGTTGGTCCGGGCGATGTTCGGCATCGCGTTCGCCGGCGGCATCGCGTATCTGCTGATGGCGGCTTGGGATGAGGCGACGCTGGCGCTGATCGCCCGTAACCAGCAGCGGGAGTGGCAGCCGAGTATGTGGGTCGACGCCTTGAACGCGTTGACTGCGGACACGGGCACGGTTCTGTTGGCCTTCGTTGTCGCGGTGGTCGGCGTGTTCGGCCTGGTGGTGGTGTTCGTGATGCTGGTGTTTCGCTCGTTGCTGGCCGCAGGGGCGGCGTTGTTCGGAGCGATGGCGATGACCGGGCAGGTCATGACTGAAACCCGCGCGTGGGGTCGGAAGTGGTTCTGGACCTGCAACGCGCTGGCGGCGTCGAAGTTCTTTATCGCGGCGTTGTGGATCTACGGCACCCGCACTACCTATGAGAGCGACAACGTGGTCAACGTGCTGCGGGGTCTGTTCATCATCGTGTTGATGGTTCTCGCGCCGTGGATTCTGCTGCGGTTGACGAGCATGTGGGACGGCTATCTCGCCGATGTCGACGCCCGAGGGTTCCTGACCTCGGCAGCCGGGGCGGTCGGGCTCGACGCCGCGTCGCGGCGTCTAGCCGACCCGTCGGACGGTGGGGGCGACCTGGATGCGGCGTCGCTGATGCAGGGCAACGCCGACGCTATCCCCACCATCCCGGCGTCTCCCACCGGCCCGGCTGGTGCGCTGGCGGGGCTGCCGGATGAGGTGGAGGCACTGCGCGGCAGGGGCGACAGCGACCAGTTCGGTCAGCCCGCAAGTTCTACGGGCGGCGAGCAGGACGCTGGGGGTGAAAACGCCGACGAGGCTGCCGGGGTGCAGCGGGATTTCCGCACCGCCCAGGGTGACGTGACGCGCGGGCAACTCACCATGCCGGGTGACGCCACCGGCGAGCAAGGTGCCCTGCCGGTGACACCGCAGGAAGCTCAGAAACAGGCGTCCGCGTCGGCCGGCTCGGGCGATGATGCCCCCGGCAGCACCGGTGTGGGCGGCGGGGCTGCTGCCCCGTCGGGTCCGAGCGCAGGATCGCCGAGCCTTAGCGGGAGTCCGCTGTCGCAGCCCGCGGACGACAGCGAGACCCTCGGACGGGCCAATGGGGAAGCGGCGTCCCAAGACCAGGCGATTACGTCGGGCGGTTCGGGCGCCGGTGTACCCGCTGGCAGCGCGCCGCTGTCCAGCCCTGGTGGTGCTGGCGTGGGCGGCGGGGCTTCTGCCCCGCCGGGCGTGAGCGCGGGACCGCCGAGTTCTGGCGGTGACCCGCTGCCGCCCGAGGACGAGGGCAGGGCCAGTGGCGGTGCGGCGGGCCGGAGCGGTGGGCAGGGCGTTGCCGCTGGTGGTGCTGCCGAGGTTCCGATCGTGCCGGTCTAGATCAGTGGAGAGGGGGAGGTTGTGACTCAGTTCCAGTTTCCGCCGCGCTCGACGCGGGGGTCGATGCTGGGGTTCTCGTGGGGGCAGATCGGCACGGCGGTTGCCGGAGTGATCTGTCTGGTCATTGCCGCGAACCTTCTGGCGGTGGGCCGGCAGGGCGCTGCTGCCGGGATGCTCGCGGCGGCGGTGCTGCTGCTGACCGTGGGGCTGCTGCGGATCCGGGGTAGGCGGGTCACCGAGTGGACGCCGATCGTCGTGGGCGCGTTGGTGCAGCGGGCGGCGGGGCAGGACCGTTACCGGGGGGCGGTGTGGGCGGCGAACCCGGGTACCGCGCATCTGCATCTGCCGGGGCCGGCGGCGGGCTATCAGTGGTTGGCGGCGGTGGCTGCCGACGGGCTGACGGAGGTGGGGCTGCTGCATCACCGTCGGGAGGGCACGGTGACCGCGACGTTATCGTGCGCGGGCAGCAACCTGGTCTTGGCGGACACGGCGGTGCAGCAGCAGCGCCTCGCCTCGTGGGCGGACGTGTTGAACCTGCTGGGCACCGAGTACGCCGACAGCGGCCTGGTGCGGTGGGCGGTGACGGCGCGGGCGGTGCCGGACGTCGGGAACCGGGCGCAGCGTTACCTCGGTCAGGCGGTGGACACGGGCACGCGGGCGTTTCGGTCGCTGGCGGAGCTGACTGCGGCGGCGGGGCCGGGCACCCAACGCCACGACGTGTTCCTCACGGCGGTGTTCGATGTGCGGAAGCTGTCGGGGGAAGTTGCGGACGCGGGCGGCACGGACGCCGCTATCGCCGCGGTGGTGCTGGACAAGCTGACCGGTGTGCAGGCGGCGGTGCGTGAGGCCGGTATCGACGCTGGTGGCTGGTTGACGCCGCGTGAGTATGCGGCGGTGCTGCGCGGGCAGTTCGACCCGGAGGACGTCGAGGCGCAGGTGGCGCCGTACGCGGGCGGGCCGGTGGCGGCGGAGACGGTGGGCTGGTCGGCGTATCGGCACGACTCGGGGTTCTCGCAGACGCTGTGGGTGTATGAGATGCCGCGGCAGGCGGTGCCGATGACGTGGATGACGCCGCTGTTCACCCGCACGGTCGGGCGGCGCGCGGTGACGGTGGTGGCGGAGCCGGTGCCGGCGCAGTTGGCGCAGTTGGCGACGCGGCGGGACAAGGTCGCCCGTGCCGGGGACGAGGTGACCAAGCGGCGAATGCGGCTGGTGCGCACCGCCCGCGAGGACGAGGAGGCCCGCGCGGTCGAGCAGGTCGACCGGGAGCAGGCCGCGGGGCACGTGCGCTATCGGTACGCGGTGCTGGTCACCGTGACCGCCGACAGTCCCGAGCAGCTGCGCCACGACGTGCGTGCGATGCGGCGGGTGCTGGGCCGCTGCGGCTGCCACGCGGTCGTGCTCTACGGCGAGCAGGACCAGGCGTTCGGGGCCGGGGCGTTGCCGCTGGCGCGTGGGCTCAAGCCGATGCGGGGGTGGTTCGCATGACCGCACGTGGAAAAGGGAGTGCCGCGCCTCGGGTGCGCCGGGAAGGGTCGTGGTCGCAGCGCCTCGCCGACTCGACTGCCCGCCGTGACCTCGCGGCAGCGCAGGCGGATCTGGTGCGGGAGCAGCGGGCGGTGCGGCGGCTGTCGGATCGGCTGCTGGGTCCGCCGTCTGTGGATGGGCGTGGCGCGTTCGGGCGGGCGGCGGGGCGGGTGTATTGGCGGCTGCGGCTTCCGCCGCTGGTGACCACGAGCGCGCAGTTGTGCAGCGTGTACCCGTTCGTCGCGGACCCGGGGTTGGGGGTGGACGGGCCGCTGATCGGGCAGGAGGTGTACTCCCGCGCCGGGTTTGTCTTCGGCATCCACGAGCTGTACCGGGCGGGCGTGCTGAGCGCCCCAAACATGGTGGTGACCGGGGAGATCGGGTCGGCGAAGTCGTCGCTGCTCAAGACCATCGCGTTTCGTGGTGTGCCGTTCGGGGTGCGGTTCTACATCGTCGACGTCAAGGGCGAGTACGACACCCTCGCCACCGCCGCCGGCATCCGCCCGGTGCGCGTCGGCCCGGGGTCGGGGGTGGTGATGAACCCTCTGGCGGGGATCCGCCGGCTGCCGGGGCAGGGTGAGGCGGAGTGGTTGCAGCTCCAGCGGGCCCGCCGACTGCTGCTGCTGGAAGGGCTGCTGGAGATCCAGCTCGGCGGCCTGCTCGGTGAGGCCGAACGGTCCCTGGTCGAATACGCCCTCGACGCGGTGACCCGCGCCGATGACGGCACCAGCCCGGACCGGATGGATGTTCCGACGCTGTCGCGGGTCCTCGCCGCGATGGGCGACCCGCCGCGGTGGGCGCACCGGCTGGCCGGCGTGCACTACGACGTCGACCAGTTCACCGCCGACAGCCGCCGCGTGCGCCTGGCGTTGGAGCGGCTGATCACCGGCGCGCTCGGCGGGATCTTCGACGCCCCGGCCGCGTCGACGCTGACAATCGACTTCGACCAGCCGGGCGCGATCCTGGACCTGCGGGCGGTGCGCGCCTCGGACCAGATGACGGCGATGGCGATGACCTGCGCCCAGTCGTGGCTGGAGACGGAGCTGACCCGCCCGGACGCCCCGACCCGCGTCTGCCTCTACGACGAGTTCGCCCTCGTCAGCCGCCACCTCGGGCTCATGCGGCGAATGCGCGAACAGCTGAAGCTCGCCCGAGCCCTCGGCACGGCCAACATCCTCGCGTTCCACCGATTCTCCGACCTCGCCGCCAGCGGCGCCGCCGACTCCGAGCAGGTCCGTATCGCCCGGGGCCTGATCGAGGACACCGGTGTGCGGGTGTCCTACAGGCAGGCGCCCGGCTCCCTGGACGCGGCCCGCGAGTTCCTGGGCACCACCGACGTGGAGACGAACCTGCTGCTGCACCTACGTCGTGGTGTCGGGCTGTGGAAGGTGGGGCTGCGCTCCTACGTCGTCAAGCACCAGCTCTCCGCCATCGAGCGGCAGATGGTCGACACCGACAGTCGGATGCGGCAGACCCCCCGCGCAGCGACCGCCTCGCCGGGGGAGCCGGACGAGGCCGAGGCGGTGCGGTGATGGCCGGCTCGCTGATGTCTCCCGGGCATCGGCTGCCCCGCCGTGGGGTGGCCCGCGCCGACATCCTCGCCCGACTGACCCTGGCCGGCATCGCCGTCCTGCTCGTCCTGACCGGGACGGTCACCTTGTGGCTGGCCGGGCAGGTGGGCGGGTTACTCACCCACGCCGCGTGGCCAGACAGCTCACCGGCCGACATGCCCGGCATCGCCGCCCGGTTCGTCACCGCGCCAGGCGACCCCGAGCAGGCGTGGCCGGGCGCAGCCCGCCAGGACCTGCCGCCGGGCCCGCTGCTGTACGGGCTGTGGATCGTCCTGTTCATCGCTGCTCTCGCCGGGGTCGGTGTGCCGGCGCTGTGGGTGGCTCGCCGGTGGGCGCGGCGGCGTGGGTTCGCCGGCCGCAAGGACCTGGACCGGGTGGTGACCGCCGAAGCGGTGCTGCGTCGCGTTGACGTGCTGCGACCTGGCCTGACGATCCGCGACACGGACTCTGCCGGCATGGTGACGGTCAAGGAGCGCCGCCGCAGCGATCCCCTCGAAGTGGCCCGGCTACTCGGCCGGCACGCCCTCACTGGCGAACCGCTCTATCTCGCCAACGAGTACACCGAGCTGCTCGCCGGAGCGGCCCGGTTCGCGAACAAGACGTCCCGCTACATCATCCCGAGGGTCGCCGACGCTCGCGGCGCGGTCATCACCACTTCCACCCGCCTCGACGTCGCCTCCGTCACCTACGACCTGCGTGCCGCGCTCGGTCCGACGTGGATCTTCGAACCGCAGGGCCAGGTGCCGGGGGTGCCTCGGCTGCGCTGGTCACCGATCGACGGCGCGGACGACCCGGACATCGCGGCACTGCGCGCCAAGGGCTTCGCCGCTGGTGCCGGGCTCAAGGGCAACGTCGACAACGGTCAATACTTCCAGGACCAGGCGGCGGCGATCATCCGTGGGCTGCTGCACGCCGCCGCCCTCGACGAGCACGCCACCATGACCGAGGTGGCGAGCTGGGCGGCCAACCCGAGCGTGCCGCGCGCCGAGCGGATCCTGCGCCACCACGGGCAGACGGTGTGGGCCGATCGCCTCGCCTTCCACCGCGAGTCCTCCGGCCGTAGCCGTGACGCCATCCAGTCGGTGGTGTTCGGCGCGCTTGATGCGTTCAGCAACCCCCGTATCCTGCACGCCTGCTCACCGCCTCGCGGGCAGCAGTTCGACCCCGAGCAGTGGCTGGATGAGTCCGGCACCCTCTACCTGGTTGGCACCCGCAGCGGTCAGGCGTTGACCGCGCCGCTGTTCGCCGCCATCGCTGAGGACATCATCTACCGCACCCTGCAACGCTCGTTCGTATCCCCGGGCGGCCGGGTCGAGCCCTGCCTGTATTTGGTTGGCGACGAGATCACCAACATCGCGCCGCTGCCCTCACTACCGGCGCTGGCGTCCGAGGGCGGCGGCTCCGGTATCGCCCTGTCGATCGCCTGCCAGAACACCCATCAACTCGAAGAACGCTGGGGCCGCGACGGCGGCCAAGCCCTCCGAGACGGCGCGAACGCCCGCTTCGTGATGGGCGGCACGCAGGACGTCAACGCCCTCAAAGACGCCCAAGCCCTCCTCGGGCAGGTACAGGAACTGTCCTCGTCCGCGTCCTGGGGTGGCGGGAAGGCGAGCGTGCAGGAGAACACCCGCCGCGAGCACCTGGTCGACCTGGCGGAACTGCGCACCCTGCCGACCGGGCACGCCCTGGTGCTGCTGGGCAACATGCCACCGGTCGAGGTGGTGCAGCAGGCGTGGTGGGAACGCCCGGACGCCGACCGATTCCACACCGCGCAGGACGCCTTCAACGCACGGTTGAGGAGGGCCAGCTGATGCCGGACCGCACCTTCCTGTTCCACATCCCTGAGCAGGCGTCACCGCAGGAACGCGCCACCGCCGAACTCGCCGCGCTGATCGACACGCTGCGCGGCTCGGTGGAACAACTCGCCGAGGCCCACGTGACGCTGTCCGAGCGCGTCGACGCCCTCGACTCACCGACTGGCTTCGTGCCGGCACGGCACTGCTGGCGGGAGCTGGACCGCGACCGCGCCCGGGAGCTGTGGGCGTGGCTCATCGCGTGGACCCGCTGGCTGTCCGACCGCTACGGGCTGGCCCAGGACTTCGGAGCCTGCTGGCCGGCACACCCGCCGCTGGTGGAGGAACTGACCGCCCTGGCGGTGTCGTGGCACCACGCCTACTCGACCACAGCTGACCCTGACGCGCCGCTGCGCTGGCACGAGGCGCTGCACCGCGCACGCACCCGCTGGCAGCAGTGGGACTACACCCGCTGCCGCTACGGCCAGCACAGCGAACCCAGCCCGGACGCCGTCTGGTCGCAGCCGTGGCCGACACCGGCCGAAGACGCCGTGCGCGCCGACATCGACGCACGCCCGGCGCCCGCCGCGGCGGTAGCCCAGGAAGGAGAGACCAGCCGATGACACATCCCGCCGAGATCACCAACGTGTGGGACTGGCAGCGCTTCGAGGCTGCCCTGGCAGGGCTGCGCGTCGGGGTCGACACCCTCGACGACTTCATCACCGGCCTGCGTGAAGACCCCAACGAGGCATACGGCAACAGCCGCAACCCCGAGGAGAAGCCGCAGTGGACGGACATCGACCAGCAGACACGACGCAACACCGAGCTGGACTGGGCCAGCGACGGCTACCTCGACGGCGACTACCACCGCGACATCGAGGAGTAGACGCGATGTCACGCGACGCTCGCCTCACCGCGATCATCACCAGCCTCACCTACCTGCACATCGATATCAACGACTTCGTTGACGCCTCCGCCGGGCAACTCTCGGCGCAGCGCCGCGCCGCGCTGGTCGACGTGCACCACCAACTACGTGTGCTCGGACAGTGCGTCAACACCGCGCTCGGCCCGGCGCCCGCCCCGGACGCTGAGCCCGCGGAGCCGACATGACCCGCGACCACCTCACCGCCCAGGCCCTGGCGGCGGCCGTGCTGCTGACCGGCGGATGCGCGAACCCGACGTACCAGGCCCCAGCGGCGCCGGCTACCAGCATCTCAGCCGGTCAGCCGCCATCGGGACTGGCGGCGGACCCGGACGGGGTGCTGCCCACCCGCTCCGCCGCTGCCGATCAGGCTGCCGCGACCGCGGCGGCCCGCTTCGTCGGACTTTGGGCCCGCCCCGCAGTGCCGGCCGCCCGGTGGCGCGCTGAACTGCGACCCTACGCGGTGCCGGCCTACGCGGACCTGCTCGACACCGTCGACCCGGCCAACGTGCCCGCCACCCGCATCACCGCGCCCGCCCGTGTCGTGTCCGCCAGCGACACCCGGGCGGAGGTCGACGTCGGCACGGACGCAGGCGTGATCCGCGTGGTGTGCGTGCGCGACGACCAGCGGTGGCTGGTGGCCACCGTCGGCAGGAACTCGGGTAACCGCCGATGAGCCGGGGCCGGGCCGGGCTCGTCGTAGCGGTGGTGGCCGCGCTGCTGCTGTGCGTGCTGCCGGTGGCGTCGGTGATCACCGAGGCGCCGGCGGCGGCCTGCGGCCCCACAGCGGCGCAGACCGCGAGCAGTGCCGGTGCTCATGGCGGAGTCGGCCGGTGGACCAGTGAGCAGGTCACCAACGCGGCCACGATCATCGCGGTCGGTCAGCAGCGGGGGATACCTGCCCGAGGTTGGGTCATCGCGGTAGCGACGGCGATGGTCGAGTCCAGTCTGCGTAACCTGCGCGGCGGCGACCGTGACTCCCTTGGCCTGTTTCAGCAGCGGCCCAGCCAAGGATGGGGCACTCCCGCGCAGATCCTCGATCCCGTCTACGCCAGCGCCAAGTTCTACGACAAGCTGCTGCGCATCGACGGCTGGGAGAAGATACCGCTCACCGTTGCCGCGCAGCGGGTACAGGTCTCGGCGTTCCCCGACCGCTACGGCGAGTTTGAGCAGGACGCCGAGCAGGTTGTCGCGGCCGTGGTCGGCGTCAACGCGATCGGCGAGCTGCCCGGGGCGAGTCTCGCCTCCTGCGGCAGCGCACCGAACGTGGCGGCGTCGGGCTGGACCGTGCCGTTGCGCGCGAAAGTGGGCAGCGGCTACGGGCCGCGCGCTGGCCGGCTGCACGCCGGCGTGGACCTCAGCGTGCCCCGCAACACCGTCATCCGTGCGGCCAGCGCCGGTGAGGTGGTGTGGTCCGGCTGCGACCCGAGCACCGGCAACTGCGACATCGACGGCAGCCCGAGCACCCGGGGATGCGGCTGGTACGTCGACCTCGTGCACGCCGGCGGCTACGGCACCCGTTACTGCCACATGGTCCGCCGCCCCGACGTCCGCGACGGCGACACCGTCCAGGCGGGCCAGCCCATCGGCCTGGTCGGCACCAGCGGCCACTCCTCCGGCCCACACCTGCACTTCGAAACCCACCAGGCGGTCTGCGACCAGTCGCGCTGCGACGTCAGCAACGCCAACTCCACCGACCCGGTGCCGTTCATGCGTGAACGCGGCGCCCCACTCGGCGACAGCAGCTAAACCCGGGCCTTCAACAGCACATCGATAGCGCACCAATCACGGGGGTGAAGATGCGCACCGATCAGAGCGGGCACCCGCGCATGCCCACACCACAACCGCCGCCACCGGCCGACCGTGCCGGCGGCAAGGGCCAGCGCCGCGACCGCAACACCCTGCGCCGACCACGACACCTGTGCAGGCCGCGATGAACCACAGCCACCGCCGGCAGACCGCCGGTGTCTACCGCCCACCGGTCAACACCCGCCCCGTCGCACCACCGCGTCCCGACGCGGTGGCACAGCTGTGCCGCACCGCGAACAGCGTCCGCGCCCTGCTGGAACGCACCGTGCTGCGCGAGGCCGACCTCACCTGGACCAGCTACGACGTGCTGGTGCTCATCTGCACCCACCGCGTCATCGAAACCCGCGCCATCACCGTGGAAGTCGGCATCGCCAAAGCCACCCTCACCAAAGTGCTCCGCGACCTTGTCGAGCGCGACCTTGTGCGTCGCCAACTGCACGAGCGTGACCGCAGACGAATCGTCGTCCGACCCACACAAGCCGGCGTGGAACTGGCACGCGAGCTGCAACACCGCGTCCACCTACAGCAGGCGGAACTGTTCGCCGCTCCAGGGATGCCACCAAGAGACGCCCTCACGAAGGTGCTGCGAGTGGTGGCCACCCGCAGCCACCCCAACGACACCCCTGCCACGGGAGGGAACACGCGATGACCAGCCGCAGGGCCCAACACGCCGCCCCGTGCGTCAGCACCGTCCGCGGCCCCAGCGTCCTCGTCACGCCGGCCTCGGCCGTAAGCGGTGCCGTACCGGCCGAATTGCTGGTTGGGGCGCTTGTCCAAGGCGCCGCCTCCATGCAGGCCCCCGCTTAAGCGGTGGCTACGGAAGTGAGAATCCGATGACCACACAGGTAACACTGTCGAGCCCGAAGCCGGCCCGAGTCATCGCCGGACGCATCACCGCAGGGGCGGGGTGGCGGTTGGGCCTGTTGTACGGGCCTGCGGTCTACGGCGTCAGCGCCGCGGCCGTCGCGCTCCCGGACGCCGCCCGGCATTTGCACGCCAGCGGCCCAGCTCTGGCATGGCTGCTCACCGCTTACGCCGTGGGCATCGGCGTCGGCGCCGTCACTGGTGGGCGCATGATCGACCTGTGGGGTGACCGACCGGTCCTTCTGATCGCCGTCACCCTGCTTACCGCCGGAACACTGGCCTGTGTCGTGGCTCCCAACCTGGCCGTCGCCGTTACGGGCCGCATCTTGCTGGCAGTGGGATCCGGCGCGGTCAAAGCCACCAGCCTCGCAACGGCAGCCCGCCTACCCGCATCACAACGCCCTACGGCGTTGGCCCGCTTCGGCGCGTGCCTGGCTGCCTTCGGCGCTACCGCGCCGCTGGCCGGCGCACTCGCGGCAGCCTGGTCCTGGCGCGTGGCCCTGGCTTTGCCCGTGCTGTCCATCGCCGCGATCCCGCTCTGCTGGCCCCTGACCACCCCTCGACGCCAGCGGCAATCGCTGGACTGGCCCGGGGCAGGACTACTCGCCGCTGTGGCAGCCGGACCTCTCCTGACCGCCCAGACCGCTGCTCAGCACACCAGTGCTCTCACCATCGCGGCGTCCGCGGCAGCCACCGCAGCTGCCGCGCTGGCCCTCGCCATCCGCAGCCGCCGCCGCACAGACAGGTTCGTCGTCGACGGCGTGCTGGCGGCCCCATGGTTTCGGCGCGCGGCGCTCGCTGGCGCGGGCGTCTACGCAGGGTTGTTCGCCGTTCTCTACGCCGCACCCCACCTGTTGACCACGCTCGGCTACAGCACGATGGACATCGGGCTGCTCCTGCTGCCCGGCGCCGCAGTCGGTGCCGGCCTGGCCCGAGGTGCCGCCGTCGCCGCCCGACGGCTACCCGCCCGGCACGTCCTGTCGGCAGCCAGCCTGCTCCTCGCCGGCACGCTCTGCTATGCCGCACTCGATCCCAGGCCGCTCGGCGTCGCCTCAGCAGCCACGGCCGCGTTCGCCACCTCGGCGACCGCGCAGATGCTGCTCACCGCAGAAGTCACCCGCCACGTGAGCCCACAGCAGCGAGGCGGCGCCACCGGCCTGCTCATGCTCGCGATCTTCACCGGCGGAGGAGGCGGCACCGCACTCTGCGCCGCCCTGTGGCAGCCCTGCGGGCCCAGCATCGCCCTGGCGCTCGCCGCGCTGCTGCCCGCCGCAGCCGCCGCCGCGGCCTCACGCCTGCACCCCTGACACGGCATCCCCCGACCAACGAAGGAACACTGATGCCCCACACCGCTCACCCTGATCCCGACCTGGGCTCCCGGCTGGCCGCGCTGTGCGAGCGACTCACCACCGCACGCCGAACCGACCTGACCGGCACCGCCGCCACCACCGGATTCCGCGCCCTTGCTCCCTTGCTCGATTTCGCGATCTACAACAGCGGCGACACCGACTCCGACCCCACCCACCTCAACCACTGCCACGACCTCGAACGCGAAGCCGTGAGCTTCTTCGCCGGGCTGTTCCGCGCCCCCGAACGCTGGTGGGGCTGCGTCACCAACAACGCCGCCGACGCCACACTGCGCGCCCTACACCTGGCACGCATCCGCTTGGGCCCGGCAGTCGTCTACCACTCGGCCGCCGCGCACCCCAGCGTGCCGAACGCGGCACGGATCCTCGGACTGCACTCCATCGCCATCCAGACGACCGAGACCGGCGAAATGAACTACCACCACCTCACCCACGAACTCGCCCACCACCGCGGCCCGGCGGCCATCGTCGTGGCGAGCATCGGCACACCCTGGACCGACGCCGCGGATGACGTCGCAGAGATCCACCGACGCCTGGACCAGTTCGCCATCATCAGACGGCACGTCCACAGCGACGCCGCAGGCACCGGCATCCCGCTGGCCCTCACCGACGCCCCTCCACCGTTCGACCTGTCCGACGGAGCCGACAGCATCAGCATCAGCGGCAACGGCGTTCTCGGCCTACCCGTGCCGGCTGGCGTCCTCGTCACTCGCCGCCGACACGCCACAGCCGCCCTAACAAGCAGTAACCGCAGCGGCGACCTCATCGACGCCCGCGGCGGTCTGGCCACCATCATGCTCTGGCATGTCGTCGCCCGCCTCGGCCGCCAGGGACTCCGCGAACGGGTCCAGTACGGCATCGACCTGGCCGCCTACACCGAACAGCGACTCCACGACATCGGCTGGCCGAACTGGCGCCGCCCAGGCGCACCAGCCGTTGTCCTGCCCACACCGCCACCAGACGTCACCGCTCGATGGACCCTGCTGACCGACGGCAGAATCAGCCGAATCACCTGCCACCCCGGCATGACCTACCAGCACGTCGACCAGTTCGTGACCGACCTCGCGCAGTACAGCGTCGACCACCTTCGCGCCTACCGATCAGCCCGACATGCTGCGGCTACCAGCGATCCTTTCCACAGCTCATGGCTACGGTAACCAGGTGGTAATCAACCCGGGGCCCCAGCCAGTGGAGAACCCCAGACAACATCGACGTCTTCGTGCAGGCGCTGCACGAGCGCGGCATCCAGTTGTCCGGCCCCGTGACGGCGATTGCCTCGGCGCCATGCCTCCTCGTAAACGATCATCCGTGGTGGTGGTCCGATGTGGTAAAGCAAGCTGCCGGCGCAATCAACGCCGCCGCCTAAGAGGCATCCCCGCCGCACCTGACGGCACCCCAGCCACACGAAGCCAGCCGCTCGCATTCTGAGTTGGGTAGGATCCGTCCTCGGGCTGATTTATCCGGGAAACCCGATTTCGATGTCGAGACCACCGGCGGGCCGGGCCTGGGCGTCGAGGGTCGCCCCGTGTGCCTCGGCGATCGCGCGGACGATGGCCAGGCCGAGTCCGTGTCCGTGTCCGTCGGGGTGTCTGGTCCGGTGGTTGCCGACCTGGCGGAACGGCTGGAACAGCGCGTCGAGTTCGCCGGATGGCACTACCGGGCCGGAGTTGCTGACCCGGAGGGCGGCGCCGGTCGCGGTGGTTGTCGTGCTGATTTCGACCCAGCCGCCCGGTGCGTTGTGTCGCACGGCGTTGTCGACCAGGTTGACGACCAGGCGCTCGATCAGGTCGGGGTCGCCGGTCGCCGGTGCCCGTTCGAGGGCCGCGTGCATCCGGATGCCTCGCCGGCCGGCGTCCTGGTGGCGGGCGGCGAGGACCTCGGCGGCGGTGCCGGCGACGTCGAGTGGGGTGTGCACTTGGAGGCCTTGTTCGCCGTGCGCCAGGGTGAGCAGCGCCTCGATGAGGCGTTCCTGTTGGTCGCTGAGCGCGAGGACCTCGTGGCACGCCGCCCGCAGCGTCTCGGCGGTGGCGTCCGGGTCGGCGAGCGCCACCTGGAGCACCGTCCGCTCGGCGGTGAGCGGGGTACGCAGTTCGTGCGAGGCGTTGGCGACGAAGTGCCGCTGCGACTCGAAAGCGGCCTGCAACCGCTGGAACAGGTCGTCGAGTGTCTCGGCCAGGTCGGTGAACTCGTCGTGTATACCGGTCCGGCCGAGCCGGCGGTGCAGGTCGCTGGCGGAGAACTCCCGGGCGGTGGCGGTGATGGTGCGCAGAGGGCGCAGGAACCGGCCGGCGACGAACCAGCCGAGCAGCAGGGAGACCACCACCATGCCGGCTATGGCCCACGCCGAGGTGGTGAACTGCCGGTCCAGGTGACCGCCGTCGCTGGGGACGCCGACGGGGTCCGCGACCGGGCCCACCGGGGTGGCCTCGTTGTTGCCCAGCAGCGGGATCGCGAGCAGCACGACGCCGGAGATCAGGAAGGGTACGGCGTAGAGCAGCGTGAGCTGGACGTGCAGGCTCCGCCGGGGAATCCGGACGCGCATCACGGTTCGCCGATCCGGTAACCGCCCTCGCGAACGGTGTGGATGAGCGCAGGGTCGCCTAGCTTGGTCCGCAGCCGCCGGATGGTGGTCTTCACCGCCGTGGTGAACGGGTCCGCCGCCTCGTCCCAGACCCGTTCGAGCAGATCCTCCGCCGACACGAGCCGGCCGTGCGCGGCGAGCAGGCATTCCAGGACGGCGAACTCCTTCGGGCTCAGCTCCAGCCGGCGTCCGTCGCGGGTCGCGACCCGGCGGCCGGGGTCGAGCGTGAGATCCCCGTACTCCAGGATCGGTGGCACGGCCGTACCCGGCCGCCGGCCGAGCGCCCGCACCCGCGCGACCAGCTCGGCGAAGTCGAAGGGCTTGGCGAGGTAGTCGTCGGCGCCGAGGCCCAGGCCGTCGACCCGCTGTTTCACCGACGAGGCCGCGGTCAGCATCAGCACCCGGGTCGCCGAGTGCTCGCCCACGATCCGCCGGCACACCTCGTCACCCGGCACGCCCGGCAAGTCGCGGTCGAGCACCACCACGTCGTAGCGGGTCACAGCCAGGTGATCGAGGGCCGCGCCGCCGTCGAGGACCACGTCGACCGCCATGCCCTCACGACGCAGTCCGACACCCACCGTACGGGCCAGCACCTCGAAATCCTCGACTACCAGCACGCGCATGATCCCTACCCTGCCACGGCGCGGGTGTCAGAACGGTGTCACCCGGCGGCACCGTCCTGACACCGGCGTCCGCGTAGAACCGAAACCTGCAAACCGTGTCAGCAGGATGAAAGGGTTACGGATGGACATCGTCTTCGAGACTGACCGACTTGGGAAGACGTATGGCAGAGCCTGGGCGCTGCGGGACTGCTCGCTGCGCCTGCCGGCCGGGAGGGTGGCCGCGCTGGTCGGTCCCAACGGGGCAGGCAAGAGCACCTTGTTGCACCTGGCGGTCGGTCTGCTGCGGCCGGACGACGGCGCCGTACGGGTTTTCGGCCGGACGCCGTACGACGACATCGCCGTCCTGTCCGAGGTCGGTTTCGTGGCCCAAGACACGCCGCTGTACCGGGACTTCACGGCGGACGAGTTGTTCACCATGGGCGCCAAGCTGAACCGGCGCTTCGACACGGCGCTGGCGCACCGCCGGCTGGCGCAGATCGGTATCCCGCGCGACAAGCCGGTCGGCAAGCTGTCCGGCGGTCAGCGGGCCCAGGTCGCCCTCGCCCTGGCGATGGCCAAGCGCCCACGGCTTCTTCTGCTCGACGAGCCGGTCGCCAGCATCGACCCGCTGGCCCGGCGCGAGTTCCTCCGAGCGCTGATGGGCGTCGTCGCCGAGACGGGCACCACGGTGCTGCTGTCCTCGCACATCCTGGCGGACCTCGAACGTACCTGCGACTACCTCATCGTGCTGCACGCCTCGCAGGTGAAGCTCGTCGGCGACGTCAGCGCCCTGCTCGCCGAGCACCGGCAGCTGGTCGGCCCTCGATACGGTGGCCCGCTGCCCGCCGGGGTCGCGCAGGTCGTGCGGGCTGAGCACACCGATCGGCAGTCCACGCTGCTGGTCCGCACGAACACTGCGCTGCGAGATCCGGCATGGAAGGCGTACGACGTGACTCTGGAAGACCTCATCCTCGCCTACCTCGGCGAGGGCGACTCCCGGCCGCACGCCGCGTGGGAGGTGCCGGCATGATCTGGCTCGCCTGGCGGCAGCACCGCAAGCAAGCACTGTTCACCGCGATCGGCCTCGCGCTCCTCGCCGTGTTCATGGTCCCCACTGGTCTGGCCATGCGGCACACCTTCGCCGACCTGGGCCTGGACGACTGCGTCCGCGCGCTGGGTACCGCCTCGATGATCCCGGCCGACGCCGACACCTGCGGCAAGGCGTCCATCCAGTTCAACGGCCAGTACGGCGTGATGACCATGATCGGTGTGCTCTTCCTCGTCCTGCCGCTGCTGGTCGGACTGTTCTGGGGTGCGCCGCTGGTCGCCCGCGAGATCGAGCAGGGCACCCACCGCATGGTCTGGACCCAGGGCGTCAGCCGGGGACACTGGGCACTGGTCAAGTTCGGGGTCGCCGGCGCCGTCGCGCTCGTCGCCTCGCTGGTCTACGGACTGGGCGTCTCGTGGTGGCTGAACCCGATGAGCCAGGCCGGGCAGCACGGCCGCTTCAACATCTTCTTCTTCGACATGCAGGGCACGGCCCCGATCGGCTACACGATCTTCGCAGTCACGCTCGGCATCTTCGCCGGCACCATCTGGCCCAAGGTGCTGCCCGCGATGTCCGCCACGCTCGTCGGGTTCCTCGGGCTGCGCATCGCCCTGACGACACTCGCCCGGCCACACTACCTGCCCGCCCGCGTCGTGACCTTCCCGCTCAAGGACGCCACCGAGCAGACCAACCCGGCCGCCGGCGACTGGATCCTGTCCTACGGCATCCGCGACGCCTCCGGCAAGATGATCACGGCCAACGCGCAGATCGCCTGCGCACCCGACGCCACCGGACCGGGAGCCGCGTGCGGCGCCGACCTCGGCATCACCTCGGGCGCCTACAACTGGCAGCTCTACCAGCCCGGAACCCGATTCTGGCTGTTCCAGGGCATCGAGACCGGCATCTTCGTCGCCGTCGCCGCCCTGCTGCTCTACCTCGCCGTCCGCCGCATCCGCCGCGTCGCATGACCGCGAAGCCGTCCACGGGAGGCCCCATGCGCACACTTACCTACATCGCCGCCGCGGCCCTAGCCGGCGGCGCGCCCCTGCTGGCCATCATCCCGTCCGACTCATCGCCGGCCGCCATCGCCGGCGGCGCCGGCGCGAACGACATCTTCCTCGACCTGACCTTCAACCGGACCTGATCAACCCCATCTCAAACACGCACTTAGTCGATTTACACCCCTCGTCGGTGGCCCTCCCGCACGATGGGCGAGGGGGCGGCGATGAGAAACACTCACAGCCCGGGAAGGCGGTGAGCCTCGGGCAACGTCGGGTCGGTGCGACAGACCCGCCTCTACGGCGTCCCGTCGCACCGATGCTCGCCACGCCAGTCGACGCTGTACCCGAAGGCACCGACCTAATCCACGAACCCAAGTGGGATGGGTGGAGGTGCATCGCATTCCACGAGGATGACCGCGTCTACCTACAGTCGCGTGCTGGCAGGAACCTGACCACATACTTTCCGGACATCACCCGGGCCGTGCGAACGCTCCCACCCGGAGTGGTGCTGGACGGTGAGCTGATCGTTTGGGAACGCGGCCGGACAAACTTTGCGCTGCTTCAGCGGCGAGTCACCGCCGGTCGCGGTCTACTACGCATGGTCAACGACCACCCGGCCCACTACGTGCTGTTCGACCTGCTAGCCGCCGCCGACGGTCGGCCGGTCCTGGACCTGCCCCTATCGGACCGGCGGGCACAACTGGAGCGCCTGCTCGGTGGCGCCCCCGCCCAGCTCACGCTGACGCCACAGACAACGGACATGGGGCAAGTGTCAGACTGGCTGACCGAATGGACCGTCGCGACCGGCATCGAGGGGGTCGTGACCAAGCGGCTCGGGAGCCGATACCAGCCGGGACGGCGTTCCGGCTGGTGGAAGTTTCGGAGGCATCTCACTACGGAAGCAATCGTCGCCGGGGTGACCGGCAGCCTCCACAGCCTAGAAACGCTGCTGCTGGGTCGGTTCGATCGGTGGGGCCGGCTCCGATACACAGGCCGCACTCACCCGCTGCACACCGACCAGCGGCAGGAACTCGGACTGCTTGTGTCGCCGCTGCGGCCTCTGCAACACCGCCGCGCCACCGTGGTGCATCCGTGGCCGCAGCCGTTGCCGGCATCGTGGTCTGGGCAGCTGGACCGGCCAGAGGCGTTGCGGTACGTGCAGGTGGAGCCGACAACGGTGGTGGAGATCGAGGCGGACATGGCGTTCGAACACCAGCGGTGGAGGCACCGGGTCCGATACGCGCGGGCCAGGCCAGACATGTCGGTGTACGACGTACCGCTGCTACTCGGAGAAGTCGAAGGCTACTTCGACGAACCATGAGGACTATCGCTGTCCGACCTGTAGGCCACGACTGACCAGCCGCCGTGGCCGTCCAGCTCGACGCGCACGACCAGATCGAGGTCTGTGCACCGCACGGCCTTGACGATCTGCTCGACGGAGTGTGGCGGCGCAACCCGAGTCGGATCAGCCCGGAGCGATCCCGGCAACGACTTGCCCGCCACCGCCCCGCCGAACGCTGGCCTGGCGTCCACGTCGTGACGTGAAACAGGGCTAGCGGCCTGCCTTGGCATGGTATTCGTCGACGACTTCTTGTGGGATCCGGCCTCGGTCGGAGATTTCCTTGCCGGCTTTCTTTGCCCAGGCACGGATTGCCTTGTTCTGCTCGCGGTCGGCGGTGGTAGCTGCCCGGCCGCGGACGGCCCGCCCGCCGATGACTACGCCACCGCGGCCTACCTTCGTGCCGTGAGCGACGTACGGTGCGAACGCGCCACGCAGTTTCTCGGCGTTGGTGCTCGACAGATCGATCTCGTACTGAACGCCGTCGAGTGAGAACTTGACGGTCTCGACAGCGTCTCCACCGTCCAAGTCGTCAACTAGCTTGTGAATAACCTGCTTGGCCATGACGGCATCCTTTCGAGGCAAGTCGTGTCTACAAACACGGGGTGCACAATAGCTTGCGGGATGTCCGTTGGGCCAACCGGACGGCGGTAGCCGTCGCGGGGAACGCTGGAGCATGATGCAGGACTTCTCAACGGCGAGCAGGTTTGCGCGTTGAGCACACTTCCTCGCTCCGCTTTCTACGAAAGGTCGGGCTCGGCGCTCGAAGGCTGTTGCGGTGACGAGGAGATCTGCGCTGGGAGTTTTGGGGTGTGTTCCGGGGGTTGCGTGGCGGCTCTTGGTTGGGGCGCCAGTCTCTCGACGGTTTCTTGGAGTTGTTGGACTCTGGCGGTGAGTAATTGCATGTTGTTCAACAGTTGCTGGGCTAGCGGGGCGGCTGGTCGCGTACTTGTTGTGCTTGGTGTAGCAGTGTGGTGTAGATGTTCGGGGTGTGGTCGGGTGGTGTGGTTGTCGGGTAGGCTATTGGTGAGGACATGATCTGGGCGCGTTGGCTCAGGTTGTGGGGGTCGCGTTCGCCGGTTGGTGGAGCGGCCCCTCTCTCGTTAATGTGGAGTTCTTTGCCTGTGGTGGCTTCGATGATGGTGGCTGTGTCGGTGATGCGGTTGAACCATTGGGGCTCGTTGGTGCGGATGGCGCGGCCGACGGACCAGGCGACGGCGTCAGCGAGCCAAAGTCCGGGGTGGGTGTGGTCTTTGATGTGGACTATGCGTACACGGTGGCTGATGGCGTGTTGTTCGAGCAGCCGTCGGTAGGTGCGGACGTCGTTGCGGTCGGTGGTGGGGATGCGGCGGTTTTCGGTGCGTGCTTGTTGCCATTCGCGGTGGCTGGCGCGGCTTTCGAGGTAGACGTCGCGTACGCGTTGGGTGTTGAGGTAGCGCAGGAGTTGTTCGAGGCTGGCCTGTCGGGCGTATTCGCGTTCGCCGAGGACGCGGTGGATGGAGCGCGTGCTGTCGTTGGGGGTTTCGGCTGGTCGGGTGTCGAGGGGGATTTGTAGCGAGACGGCGGACCAGCCGGCGTGGTTGGCGGCGACGTCGAGCATGTCTTCGATGATGCCGACGTGTCCGCGGTGGTAGAGCTCGCTGGAGTGGTAGGGCTGGCCGCGTGCGGCGGCGCTGGCGGCGGCGAGGGCGGGGGCGACGTCGTCTTGGTCGATGATGACGGCGGACATGAGGTAGGCGCCGGGGCGGCCCTGTGGTTGCCAGAAGGACTCGTCGACGAACGCACTGGGAAACATCAGTCGATCTCCGTTTCATGTTCAGCGGCGATGCGCTGCTGTGCGTCGTGTGCGTGTTCGCGCAGCTGTGCGGGGACAGGTGTGCTCTGGGGTGCCGGACGGGTGTCGTGCACGGCGGTGACGCGGGCGGTGGTGGCGGCGACGGCGTCAGCGAGGGCGGTATTGCGGCTGGCGGCGCGGCGGGCTTGTTCGGCGGCGGCGGCGAGTCCGGCGTAGCGCGTGGGCAGGGCGCCGTCGTACCAGCGTTTCCAGGTCGCGTGCTGGCCGTCGAGGGCCGTGGCCCGGCGGGTGCTGCCCGCGATCTGGTGGTCGAGGCGGACGAGCTGCTGCTGGAGGTGGTTGATCTGGTGGGCGGCGGTGGTGGCGTACGTGAGCACGTCGCGTTGGACGGTGAGGCGCCGGGTGCGTGCGGGGCCGTGGTGCCACCAGCGCGGTTGCAGCCGCTGAGCTTGTGTACGCGCCTGTTGGTGTGCGGTGTTGGTGGTGGCGACCTGGTGGGTGAGGTCGTGGCGCTGGTGTTCGGCATCGGTGAGGGTGCGGTAGGCGGCGCGGAGGTCGTCGCCGACGTAGGTGGGTGCGGCACGGTCGGCGGTCTGCTGCGCGGTGATGAGGCGGGTGAGTTCGGTGTCGGGTGCGGTGGTGAGTTGTCCGGCGAGGGTGGCGGTGCCGAGGACGAGTCGGGCGCGGTGCCAGGCGTTCCAGCGGCTGATGTCGCTGGTGTGTGGTTCGGGCCCGATGGGGTGCTCGCCGGTGTACTGGTAGGTGTCGCGGTAGGCGGCGACGACTTTCGCGCGGGTGAGCCATTGCTGGCGGCCCGCGTCGTCGGTGGGTAGGTCGCCGAGAGCTGCCGTCCAGGCGGGCCGGTCGTGCGCGGCGAGCCGGCCGAGTGCGTCGGTGCGGCGGTCACAGATCGCGGCGACCTGGCGCAGCGCGTCGCCGATGTCGCCGGTCACGTTGGCTGGCAGGCGATCGGTGTAGGTGCCCCACTGCTCAGGACGCTCGGCGACGGCCGGGTCCGCGGTGGCGCGTTGCATCAGGCGGTCGATGCGCCAGGACAGGACAGCGGCGAGGTCTTCCGCGCTGTCCAGCTCGCGGCCGCGGATGACGCGGCTCAGGACGTCGCGGGGGTCGTGTCCGGCGGCGGCGTAGGTGGTGAGTCGGGTGATAAGCGCCGGCAGGGCGAGGTCGCGGGCGAGACGGTCGGCGACGGCGGGACCTCGTAGTTGGCGGACGATGGCGAGGTATTCGGGGATGCGGGCGCGGGCGGCGAGGTCGTCGTAGATCGGCGTCCAGACGTGCAGGGCGTCGACGTCTGCAAGGAGCTGCTGTTCGGTCTCGGTGGCGGAGCGCTCGGGTGCGGTGCGGCGCATGATGTCGGCGAGCACGGCGACGGCCGCGGTGGGCGGCGCAAATGGGGTGCCTTCGCGGGGTTCGTCGTCGGTGACGACGTATGCCTCGTTGAGCGTTCGGGCGCGGGTCAGCATGACGTAGACGCGCTCCAAAGAGGTGCTGTCGTCGATGAGCGCGCGGGCGGTGTCGACGGTTTGCCCTTGGACGGTGTCGACGGTCTGGGCGTATGCGAGGTGGGTGTGCCGGGCGGTGTAGGCGGCCGGCAACACGGTCGTGGTGCCCGTGACGACGTTGGTGACGTGCAGTTGGCCGTCGCGGGCGACGGCGTTGATGCGCCACTGGTCGCGGTTGGTGACGTAGTCAGGGCCAGCGGCGATGCGCCGGTCGTTGCGTCGGGTGACGATGATGTCGCCGACGCTGGCGATGTTGTCGTCGCCCAGGCGCACCGATGGGCCGCGCTGAACGTGGCCGGCGGCGATGAGCATGGCGCGGGCGCGGTGGGCGATGTCGGATGCCTCGTCGTTGGTGTCGACGAGGATCAGGCTGCGCCGCCCGGCGGTGGTGTCGGCGAGCCAGCGGGTGAGCATCTGGTCGACGAGGTCGGCGCGGTGTCCGCCGATGAGGCGGTGGTGTCGGTCGTAGTCGGCCAGGACGGTGATGTCGCCGTGGCGTAGCCGCAGTGAGGCAGGCCCTTCCCACGGCTGGTGGAAGCGGTGCACGTCGGCGAGGGTGCGGGTGATGCCGAGCGTGGCGAGGTACCGCAGCAGTCCGCCGGGGCCGACGGCGGAGGTCTGGTGGGGGTCGCCGACGAGAATCAGTTTCCCGCGCACACGGTCGAGTTGGAGGGTGAGGCGGGCGAGGTCGTGGCTGGAGACCTGGGACGCCTCGTCGATGATGACCCACTGTCCTGGCGCGAACTGCCAGTCGCGGGCGCTGGTGCCGGCGGGTGGCCGCTGTCGGGCGTGCAGCCACCGGGCGATGTTCTCGGTACGCAGCGCCGTGCCGCCGGGTCGACGGGTGGCGTCGGCGAGCAGGTTCGCGGCGGCCTGGCCGACGGTGAGACCGAGCACGGGTACTCCCGCGCGGGCCGCGGCGGCGACGACGGCCCGTTGCAGGTGGGTCTTGCCGCTGCCGGCAGGGCCGATGACGCCGGTGACGCGGCGGTCGTCACCGACGATGAACCGTAGGACGTCGGTCTTCTCGCCCCGCAGGTTCGATTCGGTGATGGCGGCGTTGATGGCGTGGGTGGGTGCGGGTCGGGCGCCGCGTCGGCGTGCGTAGGCGATGACGTGGTGCTCGGCGGCCAGGACGCTACGGGTGGTCAGGTGAAGGTCGCGGTGGCGGGTGTATTCGCTGTGCTGGTCGCTGGCGCGTCGCAGGTTGGGGCCCCACTGCAGGAGCGCGGGAGGTGTGAGGACGCGCAGGCCCGCGGCGTGCTGGGTGACGGCTGTGGTGGCGAGCTGCTGCACGCGTCGCCAGTCGTCGGTGGGGGAGTGGCCCGGGGTGATGCCGAGGGTTCGGCCGATGGCGAGTTCGAGGTGGTCGGGGCTGAAGACGGCGCGTTCGCGGCTGAGGGTGTGCACGGCGCGGGCGACCGCGAGGCGTTCGTCGGCGCGCACGGCGGCGTCGAGGACGCGCGGCCAGTGAGCGCGCGGAACGCGGAGCTGGGCGGCGGCGGCCCGCAACACGGCCTCGTCCACGGCAGCGGCGCTCCCAGCGATCCGCCGGGCACGGCGCAGCACCCTGGCCGCGGTGTCGGCGGTGTTGTCGTGGGCGTGGCCGGCGAGCAGACGGTCGACCTGACCATTGGTGTCGAGGCCAGCCTTGCGGTCTTCGGCAAGCCACCGCCGCACCGCCTCGTGCGTGGACTCGGCGCCCTTGTGTGGTCGGCGGGTCCGCAGGGTGGCGTGCTGCGCCCGCGCACGCCATCCTCGGTCCGAGGTGCGCTGTTGCGGGTTCGGGGTGTGCTGGAGGTGTTCGGTGATGGCGGTACGGCGTTTGGCGTAGTGGCGCAGAGACGCGTCGCTGATGCCGACGATTTCGCGGATCTCGGAGTCGGGGCGGGGTGCGAAGGTGATGCCGCGGCGGTTGCCTAGCTCGGCTTCGATCGCGCGTTCGTAGGCGATCCGGGCGCCGATCGCGGCGCGGTAGAGGGCCTTGCCGTCCAGTGCCAGCCATTGGGGGTCTGCGTCGTGGGTGTGGGCGAGGACCTTGGCGCTGATGACGATGTGCGCGTGCAGTTGGGGGTCGCGTGCGCGGCTGAGGCGGTGGTCGAAGACCATGGCCGCCAGGCCGGCGGTGTCGAGCTGCCGGACACCGCCGGCGCCGGCGCGGGCGTAGGCGCCGTGGCGTTGAAGGTGAGCGAGCACCGCGCGGACACCGGCGTGGTGGGCGGCCATGACGTCGCGTTTGACGTCGTCATCCCCGAAGGCCCACAGCAACGACACGCTGTTGACCGGGGATACGGTGACGTCGTACCCGGAGACGGCTCGGCGTTCCGGGGCGGTCATCGCGTCGTACCACGCCTTGTCGCGCTGCTCGACCGTCGCATCCGGCGGGAGAAGGTCCAGCGCCCGCTGTGCGGCGGCAGCCCGGTACTCGTCGGTCTGCGGCGCGTAGGTGCGCCACCGCTGCCCGAGCTGATGGCCGACGCGCGGATGCCGGCCTTCACCGATGAGCAGACGCATCTGCCTCTCGGTGACCCAACCGCTCACGCCCAGCACCGCGGCGCCGTCACCGGCCCACCACCCAGGACTCTCGCCTCGCGCGGTGGGGTCGGTGTAGTAGGCGGTGGGGTCATCGCTGGTCGGGGCGCGCAGGTCGTGCCGTCCGGCGGCGACCTGTTCCATCACGTACCGGTATCCGCTGCCCGGCGAGATACGCGTGATGGCCAACATGCCGAAACCGTAGAAGATCAACACCATTAGCGGCTACAGAGAATGCAAGAGGGTGTATCGCATCCAAGGTGGCTAGATGATCATGATAAGTGTGTTTGGGCAGGCAGGTGTACGTGTGGCTAGGTGGGGAGTGGTTGGCAAATGAGTTCTGGAATTGCGGCTACTGTCGAACGAATTGGCAGATTGATGGGCTGGGAATGTGTTGGTGGTCGTGGAATGTCGATACGGTCGTTGCATGGCGAGTCAAACGGGGAATGATGCGGTCCGCGCGCTGAGGGCGCGGCAAGAGGTGGAGCGGCGTGCGGTGCGGGCGGTCGCGCAGTTCGGGGCGGCGGTCGCTGAGGTCGCGCAGCGGCGCGCTGAGGTGCTGGCGAAGCTCGACGGGGAGGTCCGCGACGCGACGGCGGCGCATGAGTTGGCGGTGGTGGTCCTGGCGGCGGTTCTGCGTGATGACGCGTTGGCCGCTGAGTTGTCCGGAATGGACGTCAGTAGGGTGCGAGCGCTGCGGCGCATGGCGGACGGGGCAGGGGTGCGGGAGCGCGTCGCGCAGCTCGGCGCGGTGGTGCCGCGTCGTCGCGGCCGTCCCCGCGCGGCGGACAACTCTTTGCGCGGGGGCCTGGTGGACGACACGGCGTCAGCCGCCGGCCCGGCGGCCGGCGGCTGAGCGGAAGGCGAGTGCGGATCAGGTCATGTCCAGCCCGCAGCCGACGCATACGAGGGCGGTTCCTTCGTCCAGCCAGAGTCCGTCCTGTTCCACTGCGGTGCACTGCTCGGGGGTCGGGGTGGGCCAGGGACCGACGATGACCTGTCGACCGGGGTAGACCCATTGCTGCTCTCGCGCGCCGTGGAAGGCGACGGGCGCTGTGGGGTTGGCCAGGGGCAGGGTGCGGCGGTAGCGCAGTTCGGTCCCGTCCAGGTTGGTAGGGGCGTACGGGGGGAACTTGCGGTGCACGCTGGCGCGGAAGCGGTCGAAGTTGTCGTACGAGGGCGAGCGCAGCTCGGCGCGGTCGATGAGGGCGAGTGCTTCGTACGGCAGGTCCCGGCGGTGGTGGTCGCGGGCCGCGTCCAGGTATGCGGCGGCGCGGGCGGCGCGCTCGGCGCGGCGCTGATCGCGCAGCGCTTGGGTGGTGCGGGGCGCGGTGAGGGTGTCGGGGTGGGCGGCGAGGTGTGCGGCGACTGCGCGCCAGATCGTGTCTCGGCCGTGCCGGTCGGTGAGGGCTTCTAGGTGGCCGTCGGCGAGGTAGCGAACGGTCTCAGCGGTGGAGAAGTTGAACGGGCCGTTGTGATAGGTGGGAGCCCAGTCCTGGCAGACGTGAGCGATGGTGATCCGATCGGCGCGGCTGAGGGGACTCAAGGTTCTGCCTTCCGTTCGTCGTGGGGGTGAGGGGCGGGAGCGGTAGCCGGCGGCGGCGTGCTCGACGCGCGTTGATGCCGTCGCGGTGCGGCGGCCCGGCCGCCGAGTTGGCGGCCGGGCGGCGCGTCGATCAGTCGGTTTGACCGAGGAGGCGGCGGTGGTCGCCGGTGGTGACCCATCCGGCGGTATCGCCGAAGAGCCGTTCGGCGCGGTGGGCGAGCGTGATGGAGTACAGGTCGGGTCGCTGCGCGTGGTGTTTGCTGCTCTGCCAGAGGTCGAGCAGGAGGGCGGCCAGGCGCAGGGTGTGGCGCATGCGGCCGGGGTTGCAGGCGTCGCAGCGGTGGCGGCGGGCGTACTTGATCAGGGCGACGGTGGCGGCGCGCAGCTCGATGGCGGCGGCGGTGTTGTTGATGCGTGTGGTGGGCCACGTCGGGGCGTGCTCGCAGAGGTGCAGGACGGTGAGCGCCTGTGCCATGCGGCGTCGGGCAGTGTTGAGCAGGTGAATGATGTGCCGTGTGCGCTGGTCGGCGGGCAGGGTTGGTAGGAGCATGGTGGGGCCGGCTGGTGCTGTCATGGGGGACTCCTGCTGTGGGGTTTGGTGGGGTGTTCGAGCGGGGTTCGCTGTCCCGCTCGAACACCTGTTGCTTGACCGCTGAGGGCTTTTTCGTCCGGGTGGCCGGAGGCCTATTCAGTGCTTCGGGCCATCCGAACGGATGCCGGCTACCGGTAGCGGCGGCGCTGCTTAGGGCGCTTCGTGGTGACGGTCGCGCCGATGTTGGGGTGCCACTCCTTGACGCCTCCGCCGCGTCGCTTGGCCGCGTACATGGCTGCGTCTGCTCGGCTGAGTAGGTCGGCGGCGGTCACCTCGTTGTGGTCCGCGAGGGCGAGCCCGAGACTGGCGTAACAACCGAAGTTCGTTTCCCCGAGGGCGACCGTCGCTGCGTCGAGAGCCTGAGCGGCGGCCTTGGCGTTGATCCGGGCGGTCTGCATGCCGTCGTCGGTGATGATCATGAACTCATCGCCTCCCATTCGACCGACCTTCGCGCGCGAAAGGTCGAGCGCTGTCAGGGTGTTCGCTACCTGGCAGAGCACGAGGTCCCCGGCGGTGTGGCCGTGTTCGTCGTTGATCTCTTTGAAGCGGTTGAGGTCGAGAAGGGCGACGGCTACCGGGCGGGCGGGGTCTGCGAGCAGGGTGTTGAGGTGCCGGAGCAGGGCGCGGCGGTTCGGCAGTCCGGTCAGCGCGTCGTGGTCGGCTTCGTGGCGGGCGGTGGCCAGGTCTGCGCGAAGCTTCGTGTTGCGCATGAGAAGGGCGATGCATGACGCGGTGGTGGTTGCGAGCAGGATCGTGGATGCGGTGAGCATGTGCGCTCTCCCTGGGTTGGGGGTTTGTGTGTGGTGTGCGGTGGGGGTTCGCCGTCCCCTCCGAACAGTTATTACTATACCCGGTTTTAGGTCTGCTGGCTACCTGTGTCTGTCCTGTTCGGACGTCAGGATCTTGATCTTGATGGTGGGATGCCGGCGGCTACGCCGACCAACTCGCGGCGTGCGGCCGGAGGCCGCTTCCGGTTTCCGGTCCGTCAGGACCGGGCCTGCGACCCGCCACCGACCGGCGGGCAGTGCGAGCGGGTACCGGTTTCGAGTCTGCGGGAAGCTATCGGCGCTGCTCTGATTCATCGAGGATCGCCCATAACGTCGCGCGCTTCCACTTGCGGCGGTGGCGGCCTTTCGGGCCGGTGGTGTCTTCGTCCGCCTGGCGAAGTACGTCGTCGGGTAGGGCGGTCGGGTGGTTGTAGCCGAGCACGCGGGCGGCCTCGACGGTGCCGACGAGTTCGTCGGGGTCGCCGGAGCGGTCTGGGTGGCCGTGGGGAGTGGCCCGGGGGCGACCGGTGTGGGGCGCGCCTTGGCCGGTGCGGCTGCCGGCGATGTCCCATACGGTGCGGCGCCTCCAGCGGCGGCGCTTGCGGCCGGTGGGAGTGAGCGATTCGTCGTCGACGCGCTCAAGTAGGAGTGGCCAGATCCGATTGCGTCCTTGCAGGGAGTCGACGCTTTGATAGCCGAGCATGTGCGCGACGGTGGTGGTGTTGACGAGTTCGTCGGGATCGCCGCTGCGGTCCACGGCGGCGCTGGCGGCGCGTCGGGCCTTGTCCCGGGGCAGTTGGAAGGCGGCGATGTCGTCGGTGCGCCATCTGGTGCCGTCGACGCGCTCAGGGAAGCCGCTGGTGGCCCGTTCGCCGTAGAGCCGGTCCAGGTGGCTGACGGAGATGCCGAGCATCGCCGCAGCCTGGGTGCGACCTACGTGGTTGCCGCTGTGGGCATCGCGGGTGGGCATGCGCCGATGATGCCGTATCGGTCGGTGGGACGGCTGTAGGGGATGGGCGAGCCGTTCGAGACGAGCGTTGACCATGCTTACTGCTTCGTTGGTCGATGATTGGGCTGTCGTAGGATGGCGGGCACGTGCTCGGCGTATGGGCCTTTGGGGGCCTGTGTGGCGTCGGCACCAGGCGGCCGGGGGGAGTTCGCCAAACTAACCCCCGGCCGTTGCCCTGTCCGTCAGCGGCCCGGCGCTGCGAGCATTGACGGCGCAAGATTCGGCGACGCCCGCCGGTGGCGTCACCGGTGTGGCGGGCTGCTGGTGGTAACGCGAAGGTAGCGGCGAGCGGCTCGGGCGAGCAGGCCGTACTGCGTGTCCCATCGTGCCATCACCCGTCCGCTCGGCAAGTGGCGTGCCACGTACTCACGTCGCAACGCGTCCCATCCACCGGCGCACACAGGGTCCGACTCGGCGACGAGTGGGCCTGCCCCGTTTTGACGGACATCCAAGATCAGGGGACCTGGGGTCTCCGGGAGGATGTCCATCATCATGGAGAGCATGGGGAAGAAGCGGCCGCGGCCTCGGCGTTCGTTCACGCCGGAGTTCAAGGCCGAGATCGTCGAGTTGTGCCAGCGCGGTGACCGCACGCTTCGACAGGTCAGCCAGGATTTCGACCTGACCGAGACCGCGGTGCGTGACTGGGTCAAGCAGGCCGAACTCGACACCGGCGTCCGCGCCGACGGGCTGACCACCGGCGAACGAGACGAGCTCGCGCAGTTGAGGCGGGAGAACCGCAGGTTGCGCGAGGACGTGGACATCCTCAAGCGGGCGACGGCTTTCTTCGCGAAGGAGACCCGGTGAACGTGCACCCGTTCATCGAGGCGGAGCGAGCCGGCAAACACAACGTCAAGCGTGCGTGTGAGCTGCTCGAGGTCTCCAGGTCCGCCTACTACCAGCGCACATCCGGTGTCCAGTCCGTCCGTGGGCGCGTTGATGCCCAGCTCACCGAGAAGATCATCCAGGTTCATGCGGGGTCGAAGGGCACCTACGGGGCGCCACGGATCCACGCCGACCTCGCCGACGCCGGCATGCGGCACGGCCGTAAACGCGTCGCCCGGCTGATGCGCGCCGCTGAACTGGCCGGTAAGAGCCCTCGCCGGTGGCGGGCCACGACGATCCCGGACCCGAACGCCAGCAGACGCCCTGACCTGGTCAGGCGTGACTTCACCACCGATCCGGCCGCCCTCGATTCCCGCTGGTGCGGGGACATCACCTACATCAACACCTGGCAGGGCTGGCTCTACCTGGCCACCGTTATCGACCTGGCTTCACGCCGCATCGTCGGCTGGGCCATCGCCGACCACCTCAAAACCGACCTGATCGACGCCGCTCTCACCGACGCCCTCGTGCGGCGCCGACCCAAGTCTGGACTGGTCTTCCACTCGGATCGCGGCGCCCAATACAGCAGCGCCCAGCACGCCCGCCTCGCGCAACGTCACGGCATCCGCCTGTCCGTCGGACGGCGCGGGCAGTGCTGGGACAACGCGGTCGCCGAATCGTTCTTCGCCACCATCAAGACAGAACTGCTGCACCGCCAGCCATGGCCCACCCATCAAGCCGCCCACCAAGCCATATTTGAGTACATCGAAGGGTGGTACAACACCCGCCGCCGGCACTCGACCCTGGGCTACCTCAGCCCCGCCGCCTTCGAAGCCACCGGCCCGCACCTGCAACCAGCCGTCCAGGCAGCCTGACTAAGATCAACACATTGACCCTGTCCGTCGAAACGGGTCAAGCCCAGAGCTCCCAGCGTTCGCCTTCGGCTGAGGCGATGTGAGCGTGACGCTCGCGGGTCAGCGACCAGCGGTCTTTGTCGGCTTTGAGGATCAAACCGTGGTCGGTGCCATCGCGGAACAGGTGGTACTGGCCGGCGCAATCACGAACCATCACCACGTCTGCCTGCTCGTCGAGTACCTGGGGTCGCGTCGCGTGGCACTGCCAGTGACCACACAGCGGTAGGTGGCGTGCCATTGCGCGTTCGGAATCGGTGAGGGGTCTAAACGGCATGGCTGCTCCTTGGGGTCGCCGTGTGGGCTTCTGATGAAGGTTCGCCGTCTCCATCAGAAGAGCTACTACTATACCCTTTTTGAAGGCGTTTTGTCAACGTCAAAGCGTTGTTCGCTGGGCGGCGGGCCTGCTCGGGTGGTGGCGGGCGATCCATCGTAGGGCGGACGACGGAGCTGGCAGGCCGACGCGGCTGGTTGCGAGCGTAGCGAGCGGCCGTGTCGGCCGTTGTCTGCGGGAGCAACGGTCTGGACCAGTGCGGGCCGAGGCAATATCTGGGCTGAGGACAGCGGGAGAGATCGCGGCCCGCCTGGCGCGGTCGGTGAGCCCGTGGCGGAGACGGCGGCCGGCGCCACCGTTCATCGGTCAAACTCGAAGCCTGGGCTGCCGTGGCGCCGCAGAGAATGCTGGTGCCAGCGTCGGCACCAGCCGTCAACTTTCCGGCTGGCGGTGGTGGGCGAAGGTCACGGACGCTGCCCGGTGGCGAGGCGGCGGCGCAGCTCGGTCAGGGGGAGTCGGTGGCGTTGGCGGTGGCGTTGTTCGGTGAGGATGGCGACGTCGCCGAGTTCTTCGCGTAGTTGAGTTTCGGCTGCTTCGGCGGCGGTGTAGTGGTCGGGCAGGACGTGTAGTAGTCGTGCCCAGTGGTGTTTGCCGGCGCGGACGCATGCGCCTCCACAGTTGTTGTGTGGTAGGCCGAGGGCGTAGAGCCGTGGTGGGCGTAGGCCGAGTTGCCGGGCCGAGTCCAACAGTTCCTGCTTGGTCAGGTGCGGCGGGTCGAGTAGGGGGAAGCGGGTGGTCCAGGGGTTCCAGCCGGTGGCGATGGCGGGGGCGCGGCGGCGGTCGCGGGTTGAGGCGTCGAGGCCGATATACAGGGTGGTGGTCGCGGGGTCGGCGTGGGCGTCTAGCCAGCGTCGGCAGGGTCGGATTTTCAGTGTGACGGTGCTTATCTGCACTTGGATGGGGAAGCAACTGAAGACACGATCCGTGTCGCATGATTTTGGTGTGATCGTTACCTGACTTGCTGTCAAGGACGAGCCTTCCTGTGAACGCGGAAGCGCCGCACACCCTGTGGGTGCGCGGCGCTCAGGTGATGAGGATTTAGTTCCGGTGTGATGCTTAATCGAGTGGCATTGGTGGCTAGTCGAGACTCATCCGGGTCCTCCTCCTGCTGTGATCGCGGACGTCGAAGGGGTCGCAACCGGTACCTAGGTACAGGCTTATCGTCGTACGGCTGGCGCCGATGGCGCCCTGTTCGAGGAGGCCGGCGCCTGCACGCTGCCGCTGGCGGAGCAGCCGTTGCGGCTGGCGGAGTTCGATGAGTTGTTCGCTACCTCGGCGCGTGAGGTGGACCAGATCAGCGCGATGCGAGCGCGCCCGCAGCTGGTCGGCCCGGCGGGGTTGGATGCCACGGTGCGGGATTTGATCGCCCGCGAGACCGAGTGCTGCTCGTTCTTCGACTTCGCTGTCGCCGTCGAGCCGAACGGTGACGGAGAGACAGTGGTCCTGGACGTCACGGTGCCGCCGCAGCACGGCGATGTTCTGTGATTCTGACGGCCATAGGTGGCCCCACCGTGACGGTTCCCTCTGGCTCCACCGCGGCTGAGGCAGCGGAAGAGGGGACGGTCTGACTTGGCCCCACGTCATGGTCAGAATCTCAAGCGCGGCGTCACTCAGGGTAGTTGATAGACGCCGAGCGCCACCTCGGTCACCTGCCCGCTTCTGCCGATGAGCGGATGCCGACGGACTCGCTGTCTGCATGACACCGGAGTTGACCCTGCACGCGCTGGCCGACAACGGTGCCGTCGGCGGGGTCATAGGCTCGCCGGGTGACGGACGAGGAGACTAGGGAACTTGTCATCGATCGCTTGCTCCTGGCGATGGCGGCGCAACTCGACACGTCGGGGAGTCCGGCCCTGGCGGCCGGTGCGGCCGAGGCGCTCGCCGACTTGAGCAGGTCCCAGGCAGATGTCATCTTCGGCCAGGCAGGCCATCTGGTTCACTACGGCGCGGACACCGAACCGCTGAAGACTCTCATCCACGCGATCACGGCCATCCAACGCGATGAGGCTCCGGCAGATGCCCTGCTCAAGCCGGGTGACGAAGTGCGACTCGTGGAGGTGCCAGAGAGTCTTGCCGACTACGACGAGATGTGGCTGCGCGAGACCACGTTCGTCGTCCGCTACGTCGGTAGGAATGCGATGGTCGACGTGCAGCCGGACCTGGCCGAGGATTACGTGATCGCGACGGTGCCGGCCGCCGGCGTGGAACCCATGCGAAGGGAGAGCACTCCGTAGCATCGCTGCATCCGCTCAGGGATGACTGTCGTCCATGGGTCGGGTGGATACGTCGGCGGCAATCATGATGCCGGAGAACGCTTACGGCGACGCGTGCCCGCCCACGTCCGCTTCTGCCGCAATCCGCGTGCTCGCTACCCATGCCGCGGTGACACTCGGTAGTCGGGAAATGAGCCGCCTGGTGGGGCCAGATGAGACCGTCACACCAGCCGCCCGACGGGCGGCGGCGGGGCCAGACCGCGCCGTCCGGGTGGGGCCGAGCGGGACCGTCAGAATCAGTGCACAAGCGCCTCAGCGCGGCGCTCGCCGTCTGAACACGCCCGGGCTAGTCGTCGTTCGGCAGGTACCAGCCGTGTTCGCGGCGCCTGGTGGTTGCGTCCGGGTTGTCGCGCTCGTAGGCCTCGTTGGCGCGGCGCGTCATTTCTTCGTCGTAGCGGTGCAGCTCGTTGTAGAGGTTCGACGCCTCGCCGACATTGTCGCTGGACACATAGCGCTGTCGCAACGCCTCGCGCTCGTCTTCGAGTTCCGCGTCGGACATTGGGCGGAGGCTACCCAAGCCGCGTGCGATGGAGTCGAAGATGCCCATGCGCAGATGCTGACACGCCGGGGGTTGGCGGGCAAGGAAGCTGCATAGGCCCCACTCCGAATCGGCCCGGCTACGACCGCCAGTTGATGCGCACCGTGTCCGGGTCGAACCCCTTGCGCCCACGTGGCGCGCGTAGCAGCTCCACCGTCATCAGGGTGTCGATGAGTGCCCGCTGTCGGTCGAGGTTCAGCGCTGCTCGGGAAGGCGCCTTGACGCCCAGGCAGTCGACGGCGCCGATGACGTCGTAGCGGTCGGGCCGGAACCTGTCGACAAGCATCGCCCAGGCAAGCGAGCCGGCGACGAACACGCTATAGGCGGCCTGGATCCGGCCGAAGTTCGCGTCGGCCTACAAGGCGGCGACGAACCCGTACGCGCCGAGCGCGGCGATCCCGGCACCCCTGGCCGGCGTCGCGGTCATGCCGGCGTCGCGGTCATCATGTATGCCCCTCGGAGACTGGCGGCCGTAGCCCCGGCATGCCGAGCCCGACGGTGCTGGCGATGTTCTGCAGCCGGACGGCTTGCTGCTGTTTGTCGGCCAGGAACCGCAGAGTGAGGTCAAGACCCTCGATCTCACCGAGCCAGCCTTCGGCTTCTGCTCGTGCGCGCCGGGCGAGAAGGTCTTCCTCCAACTCGGCGAGCCGGCCCAGCATCTTCGGGTCCACGTTGAGCATCGGGCAGCGGATGCAGGCGTGTTCGTGTTGGCACGGGGTGCCATACGGGCGGGCGCAGGAGCCGAGCTCGACGCGGCGTTTGTCGAAGTGTTCCTGGAACTCGTCCCACTCGGTTACGGTGGCATCGCGATACTCCTCGGTGGGCCGATAGCCGCGCCGCTGCTGCAGATACTGCTGGTAGTGGCGCACCACGTCGTCGTCGAACACGGCGACGTAGCCGCGGGTGGTCTGGATGTTGAGGTGGCCCAGCAGGGCGGCGCCGATGTGGATCGGCAGCCCGCTGTTGACCAGTTCGGTAGCGAAGATCCGCCGGAAGTCGTGCGGGGTGATGTGCAGCCCGCGGAAGGCCGGATGGTGCTCGGCGATGGACTCGCACAGCCGGCGCAGCATCAGGCCGATCGTGGCCGGGGTGGTGACGTGGATGCTCGTGCCGCGCCGCCGCTGAAACAAGTACGGCAGCGGAGTGCTCCACAGCTTGTCGTGGGCGTCGAACCGGCTCAGCTGGGCGATCGGCTGGCCGTCGCGGGTGAGCCGCCGCACCACCTGGGCGATCACGTGGAACAGCTCAGCCGACATCGGGATGACGCGTTCGCGGTCCATCTTCGACGGCGCGATCACCAGCAAAGCGATGACCTCGCCGTTGGCCCGCTGGTACTGACGGATACTCAGATGCGACAGTTCGGTCAGCTCCTCGATTCGTACGCCGGAGTGCCGCAGCGTCTCGACGATCGCCCACTCCCAGAAGGTGGCTTCCTCCAGCGCGCTGACGTGGATGACCTTGCAGGTGGCCTCGTCGACCGCCCGGACCGGCCGTTGCTCGTGCCGGGCGCGTTTGCGGTCGGCGGTCGACAGGTAGCGCCGGTAGGTCTTGCCAGCCACGGTGAAGACACCGTTTTCCGGCGTCGCGGTCGCTTTTTCCAGCAGGGTTTTGGCGTGCTGGTGCCGCTGCTCGACGTGGGCCACCAGCACCGGTAGCAGCGGCTGCCGCACGCGGGTGCGGTCGGCGGAGCGTTCCTCGATACGGCGGCGGCGCTGGCCGCCGCCGCGGAACTCGGTCTGCGCGACCGGGCACGGCGCGATCCACAGCGCCCACCGATCCGGCTCTTCGGCGGCCCAGGTGTGCAGGTCGAGGTAGAAGCTGCGGACCGCGATGAGGATGTCGTCGGCGTTGCCGCGCGGCTGCCCGTCGTCGCGGGTGCGTAGCTGTTCACGCCAGACCTCGTAGGTCTGCGGATCGATGCGCAGGTCGGCCTGACCGGGGTTGAGGTCCTCGATCTTTTCCCAGAAGTGGTGTGTCAGTGACCGGGCCAGGTTGTTGATCGTGGCGTAGTCGGTTTCCGCGCGGCGGCGGGTGATGTAGTCGATCAGCAGCTGTCGCACGCCCTGGTGGACGATCGGGTACCGGTCGACGAGTTCGGCGGTACTGAGCTGACCGCGCAGCATCGCGGCCCGCATCGTGGCTGGCGTGCTGGCCGCGAAGTGCCCCATTCGGTGCAGCACGTTCCACACACCGATACCCGCGAACTGGTTCGCGTCCTTCTTGCCGTCGCGTAGCACCGTGCGGACCTGGCGGGTCTCGTGCGTGTAGTGCAGCAACGCGCCCGGGGTGACGTCGGCGAGCGCGACGCCTTGCACGGTGAGCAGGCAGCACACGTCGAACAAGGCTTTGCGTCGATGGATCCATCGGGCATCGTGCTCGTCGACCTGTCCGGCGTACCTCTCCAGCAGAGCGTCCTTCTGCGCGGTGATGAACTGGCCCGGATAGTCGCGGAACTTGTTGCGCCGAAACGCCATCAGCGACGGCTGGATGACCCGCAGGCAGAACAGCATCTTGATGCCGGGACTGATCGTCTGGCTCGGCTCGATCCCGGAGATCACACTGCTCGCCGCGACTGTGCCGGCGCCCAACGGGCTCGCGTCCCACCGCTGTTGCCACGTCGTGCCGGAGAACGTCTGCAGGTACTGCAGCGCCGCCGTCACCTGAGTCCGGCGCTGCGCGCAGTCCCTCGCCGGCCCGTCCCAAGCCGCCGCGGTGACCTCCCTGAGCCGGTCGACCGAGGCCGTAGCCAGGTCACCGAATGGACGCGGTGCTGTCGCTGCTGTCGCCGGCTGCGCCGGGATACGTCCCTGCACGAATCGGCTCGCAAAACCGAGCTCCTCCAGCACCGGGCCGTGCCGGTGATGCCGTCGGGTCAGACCCGTAGTCGTGGTCGCCGACTTAGCCACCGAACACCGCCGCGATGTCGGCAGGGTCGTAACCCGGTGCGTACGTCATCACCGGCCGCGGCCGGTTGTAATGCTCGGCGAGTTTGTCGACGAGATCTTCCACCCGCGCGGTCAGGTAGCGGCCGGTCACCCGGATGTCGGCGTGCCGCAGGATTACCTGCACCTCCGGCAGCGTCAGCCGGCCACCGTTGACCATCCGCGTCGCCGCGGTATGCCGCAGATCATGCAGCGTCCAGTTGGTGCCCAACCGAGCGTTGACCCGCTGCAAGATCCGCCGCAGGGCCCAGTAGGCCAACGGCCGATCCTCACCGCGGCGGGTACGCCAGATTCGCTCACCGGCCGTCGGCGTACCCGCCTCATCGAAGTATCGCGCCAGGTAGAGGAACGCCTGTGGTGAAGCCGGCACCAGCTGTCGCGCTCGGGTGCCCTTCGAGACCACCCAGATCCGCTGGCCGGCCCAGTCGAGGTCCTTTAGCAACAACCCGAGGAGCTCAGCGGCTCGCGCTCCGCTGGAGACGAAGAACTCGAGCAGCGCCCGGTCACGGTCGCAGTCCAGCGCCGCGAACAGTTCGTCCCACAACCGATCCGGGATCGAGCGAGGCAGCGGGGCGGGAACCCGCTGCCGCAGCCGCGCCCGCCCGAACTTCGCCGGCGTCTCCAACGGGCTGCGGTGTGCCATCGCTCGGCGTCGTTCCGCTGAGACCGGGACGGGATTGCGCACCGGGCCACGACCGTGACGAGCGTGGAACTGGTAGAACCCGCTGACCACCGATAGCGCGTGGTTGATCGTCGACGGCGCATAGCCCGCCTGCAGAGCCGACTTGCCCGTCTTCGGATTCACTGACCCGGCAGGCGGCGCACCCGGATCCGACCGCTGCCGCTGCGGATTCTTGGCCGAGCGGAGCCAGCCGACCAACACTGCGACCTCGGCCTCGGTCGCCTCATGCCAGCCCATCTGCAGAGCCCACAACAGCCGGAACCACCGCAGCAACCCGAACGCGTAACTGCGGCAGGTCAACGGGCTGCAATCGCTCAGCGCGAGTTCACGGAGATAGCCAGTCGCCGGCTCGACCGCGGCTCCCCGCGTATCACGTACGACGAACGGCGGATGCAGTAAGGAGGTGTCCACCACCGAACCGACCGGCGGGACTGTGCCGCGCCCCTCTATCAACAAGATACGCAAATCCACGCAGCGCCCTCCTGGTCATCATCGCTGGCACCAAGGCCAACGAGACGGCCCGGTGCAGATAACTCAGCAGGGGGCTATGCGGCTGTTGCCGAGGTAGCGGACGTCGTGGAAGAGCTGCCAGGGGGTACGGCCGTCGGCGACGCGGGTGATGAGTACGCCGAGTTGTGCACTGCTGTCGTCAAGCCAGCGATACAGGTCGGGATCTTCGGTCAAGACGTCTGCGAAGAGTAGGACGAGTCGGTCGGTGCCGTGGTGAGCGGCGACGCGTTGGGCGGCGGCCCAGCTTCCGATGCCTCCGGAGTATTGGACGACGTGCAGGTGTTTCTTGGGGGTGCTGAGTGCTGGGAGCGGGTTCGGGTTCTGGGTGGGCATGACGGTCCGTTCGGGTGCTGTCTGGCATGTGGGTCTGACCGGGAGGGCTCGTTGTGCCGTGCGGGGCGGACGGTGGGGGAGTGGGGAGCCGGGGGAGGCGAGGGGCGGCGCGTGAGCGCCCCTCGTCCGGAGCCGGGCGCTCGATGCGCCCTGGATCTGGGCACCGCGCGTAGGCGAGCGGCGCTGAGCCGATCGGTGGCTTCGAAGAATGAGGTTCGTTGCTGGTGTTTCGGAATTGCCATCAGAGGGCTGGTGGCCTTCGTTGTACGGGCTGAGGGCCTCGACGCGAGATGAGGGGGAGGGCGTGTCCGAGTGTTGAGGGGGTGCCGGTCGGGGGCTTGATGTGGCCCCCGACCGGCTGTATCAGGCGGCGAGACGGCTTTCGGGCTCGGAAGCGGCAGGTTCGTCGGTGTCGTCCGAGGGGCTGGGCGTTTCCCCGTCCGGCTGGCGCGCGATCTCGTTGTCGGCGGTGTCGGTGTCGAGCCCAGATAGCAGCTCGTCGGGCTCAGGGGCCGTGACGACGTTGAGGTCGTTGCGCTGCTTGGTGCGGTTGGCGACGGAGTCGATGATGAGCTGTTCGACCGCGCCGACTTGGAAGCCGTTGGAGACGCACCACTGCAACCACTTGGCGACCGCCGGGTCGGGTGCCCGCCAGGAGGAGCGGGTGATGCCGCTTTCGTTGGCGGCGGCGATTGCCGTGAGCGAGATGACCGAGTAGCGGCCGTCGCTGACACCTCGCGTGGGGACGCGTTTGGTGCCGGGTCGCTTGGTCTTGCCCGGTGACAGGAGTTCGTCGAGCATCTTCCGTCCGCCGTTGACCCAGGTGGAGAGGATGTAGCCGGAGTCGGCCAGCATCTCCGCGATGAGCTTCGCGGTTCCCTTCGGTGGGGTCTTGGCGGTCAGGAACGTCGCCAGCCATTCACGGCGGACCGTGTTGGCGACATCCATGGCCTTGTTGTTCTCGATGACCAGTCGCCGTTCGGCCTTCTCCTGTTCGGTCATGGGACCGCTGCGGGTGGAGGTCATGGCGTAGGCGGGCAGGGCGTGGCCGTGCGCGCGCCAGTCGGTGCAGTAAGTGGTTTCCGTCAGTCGGTCGTCGTAGGTGAGGAAAAGCCGGACGGCGTGGCCGGGGCAGCCGTTGTGCCCTTCGGGGTCGACGTGGTTGCCCTCGGCGTCGCGTAGGTCGCTGACCTCCTTGATCTTGGGGTCGTTGTATCGGGGGTGCTCGGACAGCAGCGTGATTCCGGCGGCGACAAGTTCGGCGCGGCGGGCGGCTTCTGCGGCGATGGCGGCCCGGGTGCCGCGATATTGCTCGACGGCTCGGGCGAACGCGAAGGGCCCGTTCTCGGCCTCGTCCAGCAGCGTTTCGACGCATTCGGGTTCGTCGGCGAATTCTGCGAGCGCGGCGACCTGGGTGAGGTCGAGCCCGAGGGTGTGCGTGCGCTCGGTGGTCCGCTTGTCGAGGGTGGCGAGTTGCTGCCCGGCCTTGATCTGCTCTGGCCGGTAGCCGGTGTGGCGGGCGATGTCGTCGTCGGTCATGCCGTCGAGGGCGAGTTGCTGGATGCCTCGGGCTTGCTGGGCTGCGGTGAGTTCGGTGCGGTGGACCTGCCGGAGCATGCTGATGAGCTGTTGACGGTTGGCGACCAGGTCGTCACGGACGATGACAGAGATCCACTTCTGCTCTGCCTCGACGGCGGACCAGTAGCGCTGTTCGCCGTCGATGATGAGGTACGGGCCTTCGTCGGCGAGCCCGAGCGGCGTGACGATCAGCGGCGAGAGCAGGCCGCGAACGCCGTCCTGGTGCAGGTTCTGCACGATGCCGGGGAGGGCCTGCGCGTCGTCGCGGGCGTTGCTCGGGTTCGGTTTGATGTTGGCGACCTCGACCATGCAGTGCCGGCCGGGCAGTTCGGGCATGTCCTGGTCGTCGCCGGTGCCTTGCGACCGGGCGTCGCTGTGGGGCGTCGCTGCCTCGGTTGCTTCGGGAAGACCGAGGGCGTCCGGGGAGTCGCCGGGGGTTTCGTTGTCGATCTGCGGTGCGGGTGCGGTTTCCGTGAGCACGGTTCGTGCTCCCTTCGGGTTGTGGGTGTGTTGGTTGAGCCGGGGCGCGTCTGGGGTTGCCGTCCAGCGCACTCCGGTGGTTCAGGGGACCGCTGCCAGGGGCAGCGGTGGTGGGCTACGCGCGGGTCGCTGTGGAGTTGTCAAGGAACCGGGTTTTGGTCAGTCAGGCCGCTGTGGCAAGGGCGGTGAGGTGTGGGCGGTTGGGTGGTGACGGCATGGTGCAGTCGGTGCAGGTGCCGCCGTCCCAGCGGTGTTTGCTGGCACCGTCGCCTGCGGGGCAAGGCATGAGCTGCAGGTCGGCGAGGTGTGCGCGGTTCAGGCAGACGGGGCACAGGCCCCAGTTGGCGGTTGGTGGGCCGGAGATCGGGGTGTCGCAGTGGGTGCAGCAGCAGCCGGCCTGCCGGAGGGCTTGACCGATGACGTCGGCTGTGGCGATCGCGCGGCGGGCATCGAGGGCGAGGCCTTTCCACGCGGCGGTCTTCTGCACGCGCTGCCAGTTCTCTTCGGTCAGTGCGGGGCTGGGCAGGGTTGCGGGGTCGTCTGCCTGGGCGTGTAGGTACGCCTCGACTTCCGCGCGGCCGAACAGGGGGCCGGTCCATTGAAAGGTGCGGGCGAGTACGGATACGAGGTGTCGCGCGTCGGGCTCTGCGAGGTTTCGGGGCAGTGATACGCCGTGAGGCAGCCCGATGAACATGGGCATGGGTGCTCCATCGTGGAAGAAAATCGGCACGGGATGGCACGCGAGAACCGTGCGTGCACCGGCGGGAAGTCGCGGGTGCGGGCCGCTGCGGGTCGGGTGCCGCTGGCAGCGGCACCCGACCAACGGTCAGAGCGTGGCAGCGATCTCCATGGCGCGGATGCCGACGTTCTCCATGTCGAACGCGGCATCGGGGTCGTTGAGGGTCTGCGCGGCGCTGGTGACCGCGTGCAGCACGCCCCCGGCGGTGCGGTCCCCGCCGTCGATGAAGTGGTTGAGGATCAGGCGCTGCTCGTCCTCGGTGAAGCGCAGCCGCTGCCCGACGACGCGGATGGTGTGGTCGGGGTCCGGGATGCGCCGGCCCGCCTTCTCCTCGATCTCCTCGATCTTGCGGCGGATGTAGCGGACATCGAGGAAGCGGCGTACGGCGTCGCGGGCCTGCTTACCGATGAGGCTGAGATTCGCCTCGTGGGTGTCGTTGCTCCACCGGATCGTGCCCTCGTCCATCTTCGCGCCCAGGTGAACCGCACGCAGGACGTCCTTGGTGATGGTCACGCCGTTGTCGCAGACCTCAACGACGAGACGCGGGGTGAGGGTCATCGCGCCGGAACCGGTCTCGCTGTTGGCGAAGACGAGCCCAGCGAAGACGGTCGGGTTGTCCGCGCCGGTCGCGCCGGTGAACGGGCTGCGGTAGTTGCGCAGCAGGGTCGGGGCGAGCGACCTGATTGCCTCGGAGTGGACCCGGACGACCATGCGCCGCTCGCTCAGGTCGCACGCGAGGTTCACCCGTAGCCCGGACTCGCGGATGCCGGTCAGCACGGACATCAGCACGTCCAGGTGATCGATGATCTTGTAGCCGTCGCTGAGGAAGGCGCGCAGGATGCCGCCGCCGTTGCCGTCGGACAGGCAGCGCGCGAGGTATCGCTTGCCGTGTTGGAGATCGAACCAGCCGTTGACGTTGGTGTCGTAGAGGTGCAGAGCCTGGGCGCGGGTCTTGCGCAGGTAGGAGGTGGGGATGCCCAGCTTCTCGCCGAGCCCGGCGTCGCCGATTTCGGTGGGCAGGTACAGCCCATCGGCGGAGGTGACCCCGGTATCGGTGAGAACCGGGTCCGCCCCCGTGATGCGCAAGTGGCCCGCCTCGGCTCGCAGCATCCCGGTACCGGCCACGATGTCGAGCTTGTGGCCCTGCTGCTGATTGAGGATGGCGGTCAAATCCGCCAGAGAGGCGTGTCGGGCCGACAGGGGAATGGTGCTGATCGTGTCGCTCACGGCGCTTCCTTCGGTGAGGTTGGATTGTTGGTCATTCGGTCGGGGGTTGCCGCCCCTCCCTCATGTATATAAGCATACATGGCCTATCGCTATATGTCTACTTGAATCGCTCGTTCTTAAGCAATTATGAGCGAGATTTGTAGCGCTCGCCGGCTTAGCGCGAGGGTGAATGATGACGGGAAGGATGTGGCGCGCATCTTGGTGGAAGCGAGAAATTTGGGCTGTGCCATGCCACCAAGTCTGCTTTCGTGTTACGGCTCGAATGGGTTTGGTCACTGCCACCGTGGCGCAGTTGACCTAACCTCAACTGCATCGGTGCAGTGAGGAGCATCGCCGGGCGGGACACGGCGAGCGCCTCCTCCACTGCCGGTGATGGTTCTTGACCTCACCCTGACAAGGTTTCCGTCGGCGCAGCGGTTCATCGGTCGATGACGACGGAGGCCGTCGCCATGCTTGAAGCTCGAAACGCCGGCTAAATGCGGTGCTGGGCGGCCGAGACGCTGATTGAGCCGGAGGTTGTCGGCAGTGGGTCGATTCAGCGGGGTGGGTTAGGCGCTGTGCTGCCAAACTTATTCGGATGGCCTATTTGGGTCCTGGACACTCCCGCCCCTGGCGTTGATCCACTCCTGTATGCGGCGGCGCTTCCAGTAGCGGGTCATGCCCCCCGTAGGTGCCGGTTCTTCGAGATCGAACAAGGGCAGGTAGCCGTCTTCGTGCCGTTTCCATGCTGCTTTGCTGCGGCCCGCGTACAAGTCCCATGCGCCTGGACTGATATCGAGGATCTTCCGAAATTCGGCGGCGGGCAGCAGTTCCTCAGGATCGCCATCAAGCTTGATCTGATAAACGCGTGCTCTGGCGGACTCGACGATCTGTGGCAGGAGGATGTCCCGGACGCGCTTCAGCTCGTCGATCGGAAACCATGACTTCTTGTCTTGCGTGACCGGCGCAGGCCAACCAGAGCCCCGCTCGCGCTGCTTGGGGGAGGTCTTGAGCCGGACCGTCGCCTCGGAACGACGTGTGAACTCGGCCGCCCCGGCGATGTCGGTATGCGGCTGACCACCGATGGTCCGGATCTCCATGCTGCCCCTGCCCGCGACTGTCCAGCGGTGGAAACGACCGGGGGACTTCATCCGCTCGCGCGGACGAAGTGGCAACCCCCCGGCCGCCTGAAACAACCAACATCCCAACCTCACACCGCAAACGCCGTGAACGTGAGGCCGAAGAGCTTCTGATGCTAGCAGTCGGATCTCGGGCTTTCCGATCGCTGGGCTCCGTAGCGCCACGGCCAGCGCATCGTGAGTGTTGCTCACGGTGTTGGGTTAAGTGTGTGGTCCGCGGTCGGCCGGCGGGCCACGAACCGGACGTCTACACCGTGCCTACGCGTCCGATCACGGCTACACCCGCCGTTTGTCGGCGCCGCGCGGCGCGCGGTGGATGTCCTGGCCATCTGAGCAGAAGGTGATGCCGGCGGCATCAGTCGCGGTCCCGCGCTAGCTGTAATTACCGGGCACCTTGGTTGAGGTTGTGTGACGACACGACCTCACGGATCGTGATTGGGGAGGCGTTCTGGCCGTTGCTACCGCGGACGGTGAAGCCCGGCCCCGGCGGTCGACCACCGACCGGGCTCCGACGTTTAGCCGGTGGTGCTGGCGGCCTGCGCGACGGTGACCCAGCGGTCGAGGGCCGAGCGCGCGGCGCCGGAGTCGATCGACCGGGTGGCCTCCGCCAGGCCGGCGCCGATGGCCGCGGTGAGGTCGCCGTCGAGGCCGCAGTAGGCGGCGATCCCGGCGGCGGCGTTGACTAGCACGGCGTCGCGGACGGGGCCGCGGTCGCCGACGAGGACGCGATGGGCGACCTTGGCGTTGTAGGTGGCGTCGCCGCCAGCCAGGTCGCCGGCCTTAGACCGGGGCAGGCCGAAGTCGGCGGCGTCGAGAACGGTCTCGCGCACGGTCTTGCCCGACGCGACCCACACTTGGGTGGGGGTGGCGGTCGAGATTTCGTCGAGCTCGTCGTGGCCACGGACCACGAGGGCGCTGCTGCGCCGGTCGGCGAGGACCTGGGCCAGCACCGGAGCGAGGGGTAGGTTGGCGCAGCCGATGCAGCCGGCCCTGGGCTGGGCCGGGTTGACCAGGGGCGCCACGAAGTTGATCACAGTGGGCACTCCCAAAATGCGGCGGATCGGTGCGGCGTGGTGCAGTCCGGCGTGGAAGCGGGGCGCGAACAGGTAGCCGATGCCGGCCTCCTGGACGCAGCGTGCGACGGCGTCGGGCGTGAGGTCCAGGGGGATGCCGAGGGCGGCGAGGACGTCGGCGGATCCGGATTTGGACGACACGGCCCGGCCGCCGTGCTTGACGACGGGGATGCCCGCTCCGCAGGCCACGAGAGCGGCCATGGTGGAGATGTTGACTATGTGTGCCTGGTCGCCGCCGGTGCCGACGATGTCGACGGCATCTTGGTCGACCGGCACCGCGACGGCCTCGGACAGGATTGCCTCGATCAGCCCGCTGATCTCGTTGGCGGTCTCTCCCTTGCCGCGCAGCGCGATCAGGAAGCCGGCCAGCGCGGCGGGCTCGGCGTCGCCGCGCATCACCTCGCGCATCGCCCGTCTCGCTCTAACCCTGACGATTCAACCTCTGTAACAGGGCAGTACTAGGGTGCTCTCGTTGCAGGGCGGTGCAACAGGGCAGCGTCGCTGGAGACCATCACGTCGAGCAGGCTGGCGCCTTGCCGCTGCAGCAGACGCGCGGTGAGGGTGGGGGTCAGGGAGAGGCTGACCGCGGCTAGCAGGAGGGCCGCGAGCACCGGCGCCCACAAGTGACCCCCGGTGGTGGCGCCGATGATGCCGGGGAGAATGGCGCCCAGCAGGACCACGGGGAAGATCGTCATTTGTCCACCGGTCGGATCGCCTGCTCGTTGTCCAGGGTAGCGGCGATCGCGGGCATCGGTGCCGACAGCCGGCATCAGGAGCGCGATCAGCGGTGCCACGGCGCAGGCCACTGCGGCTGCGGCGATGGCGCCGCTGATGGCGACGACGCCCAGTGGAGAGCGGGTCACGGCCCACAACACGGCCGCCAGCACGATCGACGGTACGCCGAATAACAAGAACCATGCCGCCATCCGGCCGCGTACGTCAGCCTGAAGGGCGCCCGGTGTGGTGAGCAGCTGCCACAGGGCCGTGCCGTCCAGGGCGTAGGTGTTGACCGCGACCATCGCGCCGAACACCGCCGCCGCGGGACCCACGAGGGGCAGCGCCCAACTCCAGTCGGTGACCGCGATGATGAGCGCCATCAGCAGCGGGGTCAGCCAGGCGCTACGCAGTTCCATACCGCGCGCGGGATCCCGCGACCAGGTAACCAGCTCTCGCGAGACGACAGCGGACACCTGCGGCGTCGTGAACGGAAGCGACAGCCCATGACCCGGTGCGTGAGGGCGTCGCGGCGTCACGAGGCGGGGTGGGCGGCGTAGGGCCCGCGCTGTCAGGGTGGTCCAGCCCATGTGCAGCAGTGCACCCAGGGTCAGGAGGGCCATCAGCGGCACGACGACCGCTTCCGTCCCGGCGCTGTCACGGGCGGCGATCGCGGCGCGGTACCCCCATCCCGTGGGCAGGAGGGCGAGCACGTCGATGATCGGCGCGGGTAGCTGCCCGAAGGTGGGGAGGACCAGGGTGGTGTCGCTCTGACCGAGGCGGGGCAGCAACCATGCCGCGATCGGCACCCAGCCAGCGAACGACAGCGCGAGCATGACGGCGGTCTGGGTGGCGGCCAGCCTCATCCCGGCCCGGGTCTGCAACAGCCAGGCCGCGATCGCCGCCACCGTCTTACCCGCCCAGACCAGCAGGTACAGCTGTGCCACCATCGCCACCGCGCCGATCGTGGCCGCCGTCAGGCCGCCCGGTGCGGCCAGCACGACCAGGGACGACAGACAGGTCAGCGTGACCAGCGGGCCGACGCCCAGCAGCTCGGTCCAGGACAAAGCCCGAGCCGCGCGCCATGGCCGCAGCGGATAGCCGCGTAACCAGTCGCGCGAGATGACCGACGGATCGTGGCGTGGCTGGGTCAGAGGGCCGAACAGCCACATGCCTCCCCATCCGGTGAGCGCCACGGCGATCCAGCCTTCGTGGAGCAGTCCGCGGTTGGCCACTGCTGCGCCGATGACCACCAACGCGGCCAGGGCCATACCGGTGACCAGGCTGAATCCGCGCTCGTTGTGCGGGCCGTTGCGGAGCAGGCGCAGCTTCAGCGCGAACAGGGCTCGGGTCATGTCAGCCACCTCAGCGGGCGGACCGGATCGGCGCCGACCAGCTCGACGAAACGTTCGTTGAGCGTCCCGTTCGCTGCCACCTCGTCTACCGGCCCCTCGACCAACACCCGGCCACCGGCCACCAACGCCACCCGGCGGCAGTTGCGTTCGACGAAGTCCATCATGTGGCTCGACATGACCACCGTGCCGCCGGCGGCGACGTACTGTGTGAGCACCTGTTCGATGGAGCGGGCCGAGACCGGGTCGATTGCCTCGAACGGCTCGTCGAGGACCAGCACCCGGGGGCGGTGCAGCATCGCCAGCGCCAGATTGATCTTTTTGCGCATACCGGTGGAATACTCCACGATCAGCGCGCGTGGAGTAGCGTCGAGGCCAAGGATCTCCAGCAGGTCCTCGGCGCGGACCCGCCAGCTGTCATCCAGCCCACGCAGCCCGGCGCTGTACCGCAGCACCTCGGTGGCGGTCAGCCGTTCGGGTAGCGACAGCCCGTCCATCATGATTCCGAGCTGGGCGAGCGCGGCTTGCCGATCGGTTCGCAGGTCATGACCGGCGATCCTGATCGTGCCGGAGGTCGGCTCCCGCAACCCGCACATGGCCGTCAGCATGGTGGTCTTGCCGGCCCCGTTCGGGCCGACGATGCCGTAGCACATTCCCGATGGGATGCTCAAGCTGACCCGGTCGACGGCGAGTACAGCGCCGAAACGCTGGGCGAGGTCAGTTACCTCAACGGCTGGGACAGAATCGAACACTTGCATCGTCTCTTTCCGGCAAGGAACGGCAGACCGGTCAATTCGACCGCACTATTCGTCAATCAGGCCGCGGATCTCGTCCGTGCGACAGGACGTCGAAGCGGGTTGCCGGGGAGCGTGTACACAACGAAATGCACTGGCCGCCGAGCGGCCATCTGAGTGACGGCACGCCAGCAGTAGCCCGCTGCTACGGCAGAGCGACGTTCGTTCGGCTCCGCTCTCCCACCACCAGTTCACCGTTCTGTCCAGTCGGATGAGCTATCACTCGGTTGTGTGCGTGAGGATGGCGGCGGCCAGTTCCTCGTGCACCTCCGGCGGCAGCGTGTGCCCCATGCCCGCCGTGATCATCAGCCGCGCTCCCGGGATCTGTTCGGCGATGATCGCGCCGTGGCCCGGCTTGACCGGCTCGTGGCTGCCCTCGATGACCAGCGTGGGCGCCTTCAGTTGGTGCAGCACGCCCGCCGGCTCGAAGTCCGGGTTGGCCGCTGCGGCCAGCCGGTGGTTGGTTACCGCCGTCAGGTCGCGGGCCCGATCGTAGATTCGTTCCTGTAGCCGGCGCGCCGCGTCCTCGTCGAACGGCAGCCCGGTGCCGTGCAGCACGCGCTGTTCGGCGATCATGCTGTTGATCTGGGCGCGCCGGTCCGCTGGCGGTGCGGCGGTCATCAGCGACCGGTAGAAGGCCACGAACTCCGGCGCCGGCTCGGGCAGGCTGTCGTCAGGCTGCGGCTGCCCCAGCAGAGCCCGCATGATCACCTGACCTTCGCCGCCGCCGAGCGGCGAGGAGCCGATGACAGTCAGCGAGCGTACCCGCTCCGGCCGCTCCACCGCGATGAACTGGCCGAGCAGCCCGCCGGCCGAGTGGCAGACCAGGTGGGCGCTCTCCAGGCCGTGGTTGTCCAGCACGCGGTACACGTCGTTCTTGATGTCGTCCCACGTGTACGGCTGCGCCGCGAAGTCGACCGTGCCCGACATGCCGGTGTCACGGTGGTCGTACCGGATCACGCGGCGGCCTCCAGCGACAAGGCGGCCGACGAACTCGTCCGGCCACAGGACGCCCTGCGACATCGACCCCATGATCAACAGGATCGGCGCATCCGTGACGGCGCCGAACTCTTCACTCCAGATGTTCACCTCAGTCATGTCTCAGAGCATGTCCTCTTCCGTCGCGGGTGCCTTCTGTAGAACTACTAGTCGCGCCAGTTCCGTGCGGGAGCCGATGCCCAGCTTCGGATAGATCTTGTACAGGTGGTACTCGACCGTGCGGGGGCTCAGGAACAGTTGGGCGGCGATCTGCTTGCTCGACAACCCGTCGGCGACCAGGCCCGCGATGCGCAACTCCTGCGGGGTCAGCGCGTCCAGCACGGCCCAGCCCGGGGCCTGCCCGCTCTCGCCCGCCGCCCGCAGCTCACCTTGTGCGCGCCTCGCCCAGGGCCTCGCGCCTGCCCGCTCGAACGTCTCCCACGCCATCCGCAGATGCGCCCGCGCGTCGCCCGGCCGCTGCGCGCGGCGCAGGCGCTCACCCAGCAGCAGAGCCGTCCTGGCCGCCTCGAACGGGTTGGTGTGCAGCCGCAACGCCTCGCCGAAGGCGTCCTCGGACGACTCGGCCAAGCCCCGGCAACGGGCCAGCAGGGCGCGCGACTCGGGCGTCGCGGCGTGCGCCGACCATCGCTCGTACGCCGCGAGCGCCGCCCGCGCACCCACCTCGTCGCCCGCGCCCACGGCGGCCTCGACGCGATCCGGCGCCGTCCGCCACACCACGGTGGGATGCCCGACACCCGGTCCCGCTGCGGCGATGGCCGTGAAGCGGTCGTGCGCCGTCGCGTAGCGTCCCAGGCACAGGTCGAGCAGCGCCAGCGCGTACGTGGCGACGCCTGCCCGCAGACCCACCCGGTGGGGTATGGCGATGGCCAGCGCCTCGCGAGCCTGCCGTTCGCAGGTCTCCTCCTCGCCTCGCAGCGCCGCCAGGACCGCCAGGTTGGCCAGGTGTGCGGCCACGGTGTTCTCGTAGCCGGCCTCGCGGGCCAGTTCCAGGCCCTCCTCGGAGATGGCCTGGCTGCTTGCCAGCCGCCCGGCGATGCGGTCGGCCGTCGCCACGAACTCCAGCACGACCGGCAGTTGCCCGGTCATCCCCGACACCCTGGCCACCCGTCCGGCCCGCTCGGCCATCTCGGTCGCCAGATCCGACTCGCCCAGTTGGCTGGCCGCGGCCGCCGCCCACAGGTACTCCGCCGCCTCCCCCAGTTCGCCGACGCGCGCCAGCGCCCGCCGCAGCAGACCCGGCCCGGCAGCGTCGCCATCCAGCGTCAGGCCGATCCCGGCCACCGTGTCCCGCAAGAATCCCTCGCGGTGCGCTGCCGCCCTCCGCCCGAGCTCGATGATGGCCGCCGTGTCGCCGACGTACGAGGCGGCCTCCGCGGCATCGGCCAGCATCTCCAGGCTGTCGCCTGCGGCCAGGATCCGCACGGCCTCGGTGGCGTTGCCGGAGTTCAGCTCGAATCTGCCCCTGAGCTGGGCGATCTCCATGGTGAGGCCGGCATCCGCGCCAGCCTGGTCACGGGCCTCGGCCAGCAGCGACTCCGCCTGTCCCGGGCGGCCACCGAGCCAGGCCGCGACGGCGGCGTCCTTCAGGCGGGCGGCTCGGGTGCGCGGCTCGGGGGTCAGCTCGGCGGCCCGGGCCAGGGCGGCGGCAGCGGTGCCGTACCCACCGCGGTCGCGCGCCAGCTCCGCGGCGGTCACCAACTCGGTGGCGGCCCGCTCGTCCTGGCCCATGGCGGCTCCGGCCAGGTGCCAGGCGCGACGGTCACCCTCGGTGAGTTCCGCCAGTACGGCATGCACCCGGCGGATCCTGGCCGGGGTGGCCGCCTCGTGCACCGCCGACCGGATGAGCGGATGACGGAAGCGCACGCGCGGGCCCGAGATCTCGGCCAGCCCGGACTCCTCCAGCTCGGCCAGCGCCATCCGCCCGGTCCACGCCCCCGTGTTCTCTCCGGGCCGTACCGTTCGCTCGGCGGACAACCGGTCGGTGGCGCGCAGGACCAGGTCGAGGTCAGCCTCCACGGCGGCGACCAGAGCGAGCAGCCAGGCAGCGGCGGACAACGCAGCCACCCGATCGCCGAACAGCCGGGCCCCGCCGGGCAGTGGGTCGGGCAGCGGTTCGCGTCCGGCGAGTTGCGCGGGTGTCAGGCGGGCGGCGATCTCGCCCAGCGCGAGCGGGTTCGCGCGGGTCAGCGTGACGAGTTCCCGCGCCACACGGGGCTGCACAGCGCCGCGGGACTCCAGCATCTCGGCCGCGGCGGCTCCGGGCAGGCCACGCACCTCCACCGTCAGCGGCACATCCTTGACCGGAGCGTCCCCGCGCACGGCGAACAGCATCGCGATCTTTTCGGTCGCCAGCCGCCTGGCGGCGAACAGCAATGCGTCGGCCGATGCCTGGTCGATCCACTGGAAGTCGTCGACCACGCAGATCAGCCCGTCCGGCGCGGCGGCTTCGGCCAACAGCGAAAGCACGCCAGCGCCCAGCAGGTACCGATCGCCGGCGGTGCCCGCGGCGAGCCCCAGCGCCGCGCACACCGCGTCGTGCTGCGGTTCGGGCAGCGCGTC